>NZ_JAFNMO010000002.1:0-589071 GCF_026537235.1 Bifidobacterium sp. B4111
CACACTTCACACGAGTAAGCAGCCCGGGCCACACCCCCAACAGGACCCAGGCCAACAGGCGGCCCCGCCACCCCCAACACGACGGAGCCGCCACCACACCCAACAACCCTACAAACCACAACCAAACCCCAGCCGGACCAACCACACACCGCCAGCAAACAGCAACCCAGCCCGACTTTAATGCAGAGAAAGCCGAGAACGGGATTGCGATCGGCCTTGACGGTCGCTGCCGCGTCAGGCATCCACAATCGCCAAGTCTAAAAGCCAAAAGCGCGGGCATAGGCAACCCGCTTTCGGCAAAACAGACCACAAAACCCAAACACAAAGCTCCAACACGAACAAAAGGCACACCAGGTAAGCGCAGCCACCGACTACCATCTTCCAATCACAACCTAAAGCAAGAGTGTCATCTTATCCCATCAGCATCGATCCCTAAGTCTGCATCAACCTCGATAGATGTGTCCAGGCTCTGATCAACCCGGCAAAGCCAACGATAGAGTTCGTCTCTGGCCGTTTTTCCACATTCAAGCAACTCGCATTTGCTGTTTTATGCATTGCATCTGTCCTAATCTTCGCCTCACCCGCCAAAGACGCAAAAACTGATGACAAACCAGGAATCGCTCATCAGCCCATCAATTCAGCCACGGAAGGCCGAAGCCGTCCAAGTATAGGATCTGCAGAGACAATGCACGATAGAGAAGTCGAGGCGGATCAGGAGCCCCGCATGCAAGAACCAGGCAGATCGGTCGCGTATGAGTGCTTTCGCGCCGTATACCATCCCTGCTTTGGCCCATGAGAGGCATTCTGGCAAGATGGTCCATTCACTGGAAAAGCAGTCACTGCGCTGGGTATGCGACTCTGCCGCTGTCTTGGCGCCAACCATTCCGCGAGAAGGGGCCATCAGCCATTAAATGGCTTGATCCATGCAGATCAGTCTGAAGCGTACAAGACCCATCGTCCTGGTTCGGCTGTATTGCTCTAACTCGACCAATGCCTCAACCTGAATGGATTGATGAAATAAGAACCACGCAAGAAAGACAACCGCTCTGGCCGTCGGATCTGATGGCTGCCGCAACCACAACAATCCGCAACGACCGCCACCAGCACATCCCGATTCTCCAATAAGCGTCTCAGCCACTGCTTTGATGGTCAACCGCTCATGTCCTCATAGGAACTACGCGGATCCTGGACACGGTCCCTGGTGCCCTCATGACTGTAGCAACCCGCTAAGCGCTATAATTACTTCCAGCAGCATAGTCGGCCCCTGCTTCGCTGGTCGTCGTGCGCGGCCACTAGATATTTGCCGCAAGGAGGGGGTCATGACCGATACACACGTACGATCCGCATCACCCACAAACCAGCTCCGACGGAAACATGGGCAGGAGCATGAGTGCTTCACCTTTGCCCCGTCCCAGATCTGCCTGACCCCGGGCAGTACCTATGCTGATGCCCAGCAGGCCGGTGCGGACTACCTGCTCAGCCTGGATCCTGACCGTCTGCTGGCCCCATACCGGCGCGAGGTCGGCCTGCCCCACCAGGACAGCCCTTACCCTAACTGGGAATCCATGGGCCTGGATGGCCATATGGGCGGCCACTACCTATCCGGCCTGGCGGCATACTGGCAGACTCTGCTCGATCACCGCTTCCTGGCAAGGGCAACCTATATGTTGACTGTCCTGCGTGAATGTCAACGAGCCTCCGGCGACGGCTTCCTAGGCGGCATGCCCCACAGCGCCGAGCTCTTCCGAAGCCTGCGAAAAGGCCATATCCAGGCACAGTCATTCGATCTGCAAGGCGCATGGGTTCCCCTCTACAACCTCCACAAGCTCATGGCGGGTCTATTGGATTGCTGGCAGGCCTTCCAAATCCCTGAAAACAACAGCCAAGCAGCAGATGCCTCCGCCATGGCCCACGACATGGTTCTGCAGCTGGCTGACTGGTGGTGCAATCTAGCGGACGCCATTGCCGAGCAGGATTTCCAAACCATGCTGTCTTGTGAATACGGAGGATTGAACGATGTCTTTGCCCGTCTATACCAGCTGACCGGGAGAGAACGCTATCTGCGCCAGGCCCGCCGCCTGACCGACCAGGCCTTCTTCGAACCGCTGGCCGGCGGCAAGGATCGGCTTACAGGCCTGCATGCCAACACGCAGATCCCCAAGGTCCTGGGTTACGAGCGTCTGTTTGAGATCACCCGCGAGAAAACCTATCGCAGGGCCGTAGACACCTTCTGGCATGGGGTGGTGGACCGGCGCACGGTCTCCATCGGTGCCCACTCCGTCTCGGAGCATTTCAACCCGCCGGACGACTTCTCCGCCGTGGTCACCTCCCGGGAAGGCCTGGAGACCTGCAACAGCTGCAACATGGCCAAGCTGGCCCTGAGCCTCTATAGGCGCACAGGGCAGGCCCGATACCTGGATTTCTACGAGCGGGTGCTGGTCAATCATCTGGTCTCCACAGTAGGCATCCACGAGCACGGCTTCGTCTATTTCACCCCTATGCGTCCACGGCATTACCGGGTCTACTCCAGCGCCCAGCGCTCCTTCTGGTGCTGCGTTGGCACAGGCCTGGAGAATCACGCACGCTACAACAGCATGATCTTCGAACGCCAACCAGGAAATGAGCCCGGCAGCAAATCCGAGTCCCTGGTGGTCAACCTCTTCATTCCTGCCGTCCTGGACTGGTCCGCCCGCGGACTGTGCGTCGGACTATCCTATGCTCCCGGCCCCGGAACAACCAACCTGGGCCGTCTGGACCTGGAAGGCCCGCCGGAGGAGCAACAGATCCTGGACCTTTATCTGCGTCATCCCTGGTGGCTTGAGGATGCCAGGTACCGGGTCATGCAAGGACAGCAGGCCCAGCTGACCGTCGAGCCAACGAGGTCCGATTCAAACAGCAGCCCATGCTTCGACCATTTGCGCCTGACCTGGACTGGACAAGCAACTTTGGAGGTGGCCCACCGGGTCCGGGTGACTGCCGAGCCCCTGCCTGACGGTTCGGACTGGATCAGCCTGCTGCGCGGTGTCAAGGTCATGGCTGCCCGCAGCGATGACGCTGATCTGGAGGGCCTGAAGGCAGACGACTCCCGAGCCGGTCATATCGCCGCCGGTCCTCTGCGCCCGCTTGGCGACCTGCCCCTGCTCCTGGGAGAGCCCAAGGACTTCCTTCTGCCCCACCCCCAGGACGACGGCGCCATCGAGGTGGCCGTCGCCAGACCGCACGCACCAGCCCGGAAGGCGGAAGGGGACCCCGAGTGGACCGAGTCGCGCCTGTTGCTGGTCCCCTTCACCTCTATAGAGGCCTCCAGGTACTCGGTTTATCTGCCTTGGGCACAGGATTGGGATAAAGACCGCGTTCATCGCACCTTGAAAAACATTGATGTTCAGGAACAGGCCCATGAGCGTCAGATTTGCGATCAGGTGAACTGCGGATCCCAGCAGTCCGAGATCGACCATGAATATCAGGGTCGGAATGACCGGCAGGAGCTGATCGAAGGAGCGAACACCCGTCGCGCACTGACTGGCGGCTGCTTCTCCTACCGGCTCCATGATGCCACTGGGAAAGCAAGGATGCTGGAGGTGGCCATGCGCAGCCAGAACAGCACAGCTCATTATTCTCTGCGAGCGGAAGGCTTGGAGCTGGGGCAACCAGTCAGGAGCCATGAGCACGGCACGGTCCTCGACCGGTACCCCCTGAATGGGCAAGGCTTGAATGCCCTGCCCGACCGGTCTGTCAGGGTGAGGATTCAGGCTGGCAATGAGTGCCCCACCCCTGACATGCTGACCCTGGCCCTGATCCGCGGCTGAATCGCAGGCCCTTCCCCATGCAGAACTGACAGGGCTTCAAAGCAAGGCTGAGGGTGGCATCGGCAATTCCCCCGTTGCGCACTGCCCACTGCATACCCACCATATATATGGGTCGACCGCCTGACCGGGCGAAAGGCGATTCCTTTTATCGCGGTCAGGCGGTCGATGCTTTTCTCGGGAACCTAGTGCTGGTCGTCAGGCTTGGCGTAGATGAACTTGTTGCAGATCAAGTACACGATCAGGCCAAGCAATGCTACGGCAGCGCCGATCAGGAGCAGGTTGCTGTAGTTGGCCGCCAGGCCGGTGGCGCCCATGATGCTGAAGCCTTCCAGGCTGGTCTTGCCCATCAGGCCGCCGATGATGGCGATGCCGATGGAGCCGGTGACATTCATGACCAGGTCGTTCATGCCCACGCCGCGGCCTGACTGCTCCTGTGGCAGGGTGTCAAGCACGGTGGAGACAATAGGCGAGTACATGAGGCCGACGCCGGCGTAGTAGACGCAGGCAGTCAGAGTCAGAGCCAGAAGGCCGGAATTGACCACTAGGGCTGATCCGGCGAAGCCTAGTATCATCAAGCAGGCAGCGATGATGATCGCTGTTTTGCGACCGATTTTGTCCACGATGGCACCCGAGGTGGTGCCCAGCACGGCGGCTACCAGGAATGCCCAGACCACGTGCAGGGAGACCGTGGAGGTCGGCACCCGGTAGACGTCACGCCCGATGGCGTTGAAGATGGGCGACATGCAGTAGTTCATGAAGTAGAAGATCAGGATCAGGGCGATGCCCATCAACCAGCGCTTGTTGCGGAAGAAGGCCGGGGTGATGAAAGGGCTGCGGGCCCGGCTGATATACAGCCCGAAGATCAGGTAGCAGACCGCGGAGGCCACCAGCAGCCACCAGGCGGCATATGAGAAGAAAAGAGTCAACAAGGCCGTTGCCAGGCCGAAAATGACAAAGCCCAGCCAGTCCACCTTCTCGCCATTGCCACCGCCGGTGGGCAGGCTCTTGAGCAGAACGGGCAGGAAGAAGATCGTGACCGCAGGAATAAGGAACAGGTACTGCCAGGCCAGCGAGCTGAGCAGACCAGCAGCGAAGATGCCGATGGCTGCAGACACCTGGTAGCCTGCCGTGAAGATGCCAAAGAAGATCACTTTCAGCGAGGGCTTGAGATATTTGGTCGCCACGACCAGGTAGGCCGAGCCGGCCACCTGCTCCCCGGCGGTCTGCAGCAGCCGGGCCGCAATCACATTCCAGATGTTGGGGGCCATAATCGTGTTGGCCACATACCCGTACACGGACCCCACGAACAATATGCACAAGCCAAAGGTGACCAGCTTGCGCAGGGAGACGAAGTCGCCCAAGGAACCGTAGATGAAGCAGACGATGCCCAGGACGATGCTGGGCAGGGCCGTGATCAGCGAGGCCTGATCAGGTGCGCCCGCATCCTTGCCGACTTGCTGGAATACCAGGTTGAAGCCCTGCAGGCACAAGGTGCCCAGGACAAAGGTGATCAGCAGCAGGATCAATGATCGTACGGCTGTCGAATCCTCGGTGGGTTGTTCTTCGGACATAATGTCTTCAATACTCTTTCTCTTGCGTGAACTTGCCGGGGATGGCGGACATCACTCGGTCTGGGAGGCCAGACTGGTGATGCGGGTCATGAACTCGTTCAGGAAGCGGGGCACATCTACGTCGACGGCCACACGCATGGTCTTGTGCGGATCATTGAGCCGCTGCTCGTCCCCGATGGTGCGCCCGCGCGTGGCCCCTTCGGTCTCGACCTTCATATTCATAGGCAGGGTGGTGACCAGGGTCGGATCCACGGCCACGCCCACGGCCAGCGGATCGTGCAGGCCACAGCCTCCCAGGTGGGGCGAGGTGGTCTCATAGGCCTTGATATAGAAGTCGGTCATATCCGCCAGGAAGGTGCCTGCCGCAGTGCCCAGTTGCCGCCAGCGGGCGGTCTCCTTGTAGGTGAGCAGAGTCTGCAGGGTCACGTCCAGACCGACCATGGTCACGGGCGCGCCGGAGCGGAAGAGCGCATCTGCCGCGTCCGGATCCTGGGAGATGTTGGCCTCCTGCCAGGCATCCACATTCCCCGGCACGGTCAGAGCACCGCCCATAAGCACAATGGAGCCAATGCGCTGGGCTATATCGGGCTCCTTCGCCAGGGCGGCGGCGATGTTGGTCATGGGGCCTGTGGGCACGTATATTAGGTCCTTGCCGTAGGTGTTGACTGAATCGATGATAAAGTCTACAGCCGACTGCGTCTCCGCCTTGCGGTGCGAGTCCGGGATGGCCGCGTCGCCGATGCCGTTCTCGCCGTGAATGAAGACGGAGACAGGCAGCACCTTGAAGGAGTCGGCTTTGGAGGCGTGGGGCAGACCCGGATAGACCTTGACCTCCGGGTGTCCCAGCAAGTCGGTGATGGCCAGATCATTCCGGATGCCCTGCTCCAGCAGAACGTTGCCATAGGTACCCGTTATGCCGATCAGCTCAACTTCGGGGCTGCCCAGGGCGTAGGAAATAGCCAGAGTGTCGTCGACACCAGTGTCCAGATCGAGAATCAGCTTGCGCATGCAATGCTTCCTTTCGTCGCCATGGCTGTATAGAACCATGGCCGTAAGCACCCACGGCGTTCTTGGCGCGCATACGAGTTTACCATAGGTTGGACCGGGCTGTTTCGCCGCTCATGACAGGAACTAGCCGTGGACAATATCCTCAGATGCTCATGGCTTCGGCAACCAGAACTCAGGTGACGAGTCCGGCATCTGCCTTCTGGCTGATTGCACTGTCCATAATGACAAGCCGGACGCACAAGCCGCTCTCCCAGGTGCCTATGATGACTCTGATTCTGCCCGGATGAGCTGGCGAAAGGGGTACCCATGGCTCCAAGGGAAACGAAGGCATCCACAACCACGCTCCAAGAACGTCGACGCAACCTGCAGCTGATGGTCTCGCTAGGCGTGCTGGCCGGAGGCCTCTACGGCTACACCCTGACCGTCATCTCCGGAACGCTGGTTGGCATGAACCTAGGCTCGGGGCCGGACGGGCACCTGACGGCCGGCGAGCAGGGCATGGTCACCTCCGCTTTATTGATAGGGGCGGCGCTGGGATCCTACCTGGCAGGCAGGCTCAACGACCGCTTGGGCCCCAGACTCATCATCCTGACCGGCGCCCTGCTGGCCATCCCCGGAGCTCTGCTGAGCGCCCTGGCCCCGAGCCTGCCCCTGCTGGAACTGGGGAGGTTGGTCATCGGGGTCGGCATAGGCATGACTTCGACCATTGTGCCCATCTACCTGGCCGATATGGTCGGCACGGTTGAACGCGGACGGGTGGTTTCGGTCAACTCGGTCATGATCGTGGTTTGGCAGCTGCTGGCGGTCAGCGTCAACGCCATCATGAACCGGATGGGCGCCGACTGGCGGACCATGCTCTGGGCAGTAGTGCCACCAGCCGTCCTGCTGGCTTTGCTGGCATGCTTCCTTCATGACAGTCCGGCCCACCTGATCCGCCGAGGCGAACAGGACCAGGCGGCGGCCTTCCTTGAGGCTACACGCGACGAAAAAGAGGCCCGGGAGACCATGCAGGAGCTTTCACAGCCCAAGAGTGCGACAACCGCCAGCTTCAAGGCCCCCTGGCTCCGGCGGGTGCTGATCGTGGGCATCGGCGTGGCTATGATCAATCAGCTGACCGGGCTGAATATAGTCAACTACTACGCGCCGACCATCTTCACCGATACCCTTGGCTTCGACCCCTCCCTGTCCATGGTCGCCACTGTGCCCGTCATCCTGGTCTCCGCCATAGCGGCCACCATCGGAGGACTGGGGCTGATTGACCGATTCGACCGCCGCGCCATACTGGCCGCGGGACTTGCAGGCACCATCGTCTTTCTCGCCGCCATCGGGGTCTGCTACCGGTTCGTCGGCGCCCCCGGCTCCGAATCACGAACGGCCGCCTGGATCATGATCGGCATGATGATGATCTACGTGGTTTTCGTCCAGGGCCTGGTAGCCCCGGTCACCTGGCTGCTCCTGTCCGAGATCTTCCCTCAGGAGGTCAAGAGCCGCGGCATGGGCTACGCCAACGTGGCCATGAACCTGACCAACTTCGGACTCTCCCTGGTCTTCCCCACTCTGCTGGCCCGGCTGGGCGGCACCGGCGCCTACCTGCTCTTCGCCCTCATCAATGTATGCGCCTTGGTTTTCGCCTGGGTCATGGTGCCCGAGACCAGGGGCAAAAGCCTAGCCCAAATCGAGCAGGAGGCCCGAGCCCGTGCATGAAAAGAGGGCGAAGCCGGATGCCGGCCCGCCCTCAATGGGCCTGATGCTTCAGATGCCGAAGACCTGCTTGGCCAGCTTGGCAATAGTGTCGCCACCCAGCTCCGCGACATCGTTCTTGCACTGGTTTATCTTGCCAAAGAGCTGGTCCGCATCGTTGTAGGACAGGGGCTTGCCGATCTGCTTGGCCAGGTCCACTAGCTGGTCGATGGTCTCCAGGTTGCTCAGCTTCTCTACCAAGGTCTTCTCGTCCATGAATCACTCCTCTGTAAGCGGCGGTGCAGGTACCGGGGGCCTTACGCCATCGATGCCCATCTTTTCCCCTCCCATCATAGTCAACGACCGGATGAACCGGGCGCGCAAAGGGCTCAAATCAGGTCGTAAGAAAAATCGTGGATCTGGTCCAGGGCCTGCCGGCTCTCCACCAGCCAGGTCATGGCCACTGGATAGACGTGTCCCAGGGTCTGCAGGCGGTTGGGTCTCGGGTCCTGCAGCTCGAAGTCGCGGCCCTTCCTGCACAGAATCTCGGCCAGCTTCAGAGCGTCACCCTGCAGAAAATCGTCGGCGCTAGTGTTCAGGAAGACCGGCGGCAGGTGAACCATGTCGACCAAGGTCGTCAGGTCGGCCACCTGGTCGCCCCCAGCATGCATGAAGCTTCTAAAGAAGGATGGAGCAACGATTGCCAGGTCATCGGTGGGCGAACCAGTTGGATGGAAGTCTTCCAGGTCCGCCGATAAGTAAGGAGTCAGATCGAAAAGCCCTGAGACGAAGGCAGCGCCCCGAGGCCGCAGACCGGCAGGTTTCAGCCCCAGCCTCTGCGCGAATTGGTCATCGGACTCCACTGCCAGCGTATAGAGGGCCAGCGTGCCTCCGGCCGAATCTCCCGTCAGAAAGATCCGATCAGGCGAAACCGGATACGCGTCCAGGTGGTTCTTTATCCAGGTCAGAGCCGTCAGCATATCACCCAGCTGGCCCATGAAGTCCGTGCTCGGGACCAGTCGGTAGTTGACTGAGAAAACCGCAAAGCCGCGCTGGGCCAGGTGGGTGCAGAAGTTCCGGTTGAGCTCCTTGTAGCCGTACATGAACCCGCCGCCGTGGATGTCGATGTAGACCGGGGTCACCTTGCCGTTGCGCAGCAGGGCATCATGAGGAAGGTAAAGATCCAGCTTGTGGGCCCGCAGACCATCGTCCACATAAGCGATGTCGTTGAGGCAGTCCACTCCCTCGGGCACCTGCCAGTGACGGGAGCGGAGAGCATCCATGCGCCCGAAAGTCAGCCGGGAGCCCAGAACGGCCTGGACTATATCGGCACTGCAGCCATCCAGGTCCCCGTCAACTTCGGTCCAACCCTCCAGGAGTTCACGTTCCTCGTCGGTTACAGTCATCTCTGAATCGTTGCTCATCATTCAGCCCTCATATCTTCCAGCTCTACGCCGTTGGTCTCTGGCAGAACCTTCAGAACGAACAGGAGGCTCAGCGCCGCGAAGACGGTATACAGCAAATATACGTTGCCGGTGCCGATCCCATCCCGCAGCCAAGGGAAGGAGGTGGACACCAAAAAATTCCCGATCCAGTTGAAAGCGGTTGCTACGGCCGCGCCCATGGCACGGATATTGTTGGGGAAGATCTCACCAATGACCACCCACATGGCCGGCCCCCATGTGCCGCAGAATGTGAAGTAGAAGAGGTAGACCGCTACCAGAGTGAGCGGCGCCCACACACCCTTCAAGGACAACCCCGTGGCGGTGACCTGGGCATGGTAGAAGCCGAAGGTAGCGAGAAGAAGGAAGACGGCCATGCCAGCAGAACCGAAGGCCAGAAGCTTTTTCCGGCCGATCCTGTCAATCAACGCCATGGAAATGATCATGGGGACGAAAGCGACCACCGCACGAATAACCGAAATGTTCAACGCTTGCTGCTCAGAAAAACCGAGCGATCGCCAAAGGCTGGAATCATAGTAAAGAATGATGTTGACCCCGTTGAACTGTTGGAACAGCGCCACAGCAATAGCTATCCAGACCACCTTTTTCAGGCCGAAGGTGCGTCCGCGCAGATCAGACAGCCGTGGACTGGTCTCATTGCCAACCGAAAGCCTTATCTGAGCCACTTTTGCCTGTGGATCCCGGGTGCCATTGAGTTGCCTGAGCAGGGTGGCAGCCTCCTGGTCACGTCCTTTCATGACCAAGTACCTGGGCGACTCGGGCAACTTAAAGCAGACAATCAGCATGATCAGAGCAGGGACCAACATCATCAACAGCATCCACCGCCAGGTGGGCAAGGAAAACCACAAAGCCTGGTCAGCTCCACCTGAACTTTTGGCCAGCACATTGTTGACTATAACGGAGGCCAGCATGCCGATGCCCACCGCAAACTGCTGGAAACTGGTCAGGAATCCACGCATTTTCGTGGGCGAAACCTCGGCAATATAGGCCGGTCCGACCACAGAAGCAAAGCCCACGCCAATGCCGCCGATGATGCGGAAGAGTAGGAAACTCCATATTTCCGGAGCGAAGGCCGACCCTATTGAACTGACCACAAAGAGTAAAGCCGCCGAAAGCATGATCTTTACTCGCCCAAATCGGTCAGCCAGTTTGCCAGCGAACCAGGCACCGATCACGCAGCCCAACAGGGCAGCCGATACCGAAATGCCGCTCATGAAGCTGTTAAGGCCAAAACCTGCTTTTGTGCCGGCAATGGAATCCACGGCCCCGTTGATCACTGAGGTGTCGTAGCCGAACAGCAATCCTCCTGTTGCCCCTGCCAGACAGACCAGGATGATGCGGCGTCGCACAGACGGATCAAGAACTTCCGTCACATCACCAGACGATGACGACTGATTGTTATTTTGTGACACGGTCACTCCTTTGTAGCATGACACATCGTTACCACAAAGCTATACATACCCGAGGGTCTGAGAATGTCAATCGGTGACCCGGATACGACATTTTGTGACCTGTCTGCCAGGTGAAATGAAATAATGTACAGACTGCTTTCCTCGGAAAGGAGATGTTCAATGCTGCAAAATCCAAAGGAAGCCCATCAATACAACACAGTGATCAGCCCCGACTTCTTGGAAGAGGACATTTATCCCGAGGGCTATCCAGGCCTGGTCATCGTTCATTATGACAACGACGAATTGGTTAGCGCTCATTGGCACCAGGGTCTGGAAGTGATTCACACCATCCATGGTGGCGGCTCCTTCCAGGTCGAAGACCAGCACTATATGCTCAGGGACAACGATAACCTGCTGATCAGCCCGTATAAGATGCACCAGGGCCGCACCGTCAGCCACAGCAAAGGTTTGGTTAAGATCATCTCAGTCACCTTCAACAATGAAGTCGTAGGTCGGATTTACCCCTTTGCCGACAGGTTTCTTTTCTCGCTCTCCAGTCCCCATGCCAACATGCAAGACCGAAAGAATCTGGACCAGCTGATGATCGGCATCGGCAGCCTGTATGAATATCAGAACACGGCTTCGGCATTTCTGCTGAATGCAACGCTTTATCAATTGCTGCATCTGCTGTACACCAGATTCACCATCGGCGTGCGGCCGCCGGAATCAATCAGATCAGGGCGCAATGTCACCAGGCAGATTCTCGGCTATCTAGCCAATCACCACACCGAGAATCTGACCGAGCGGACTGTGGCCGCCTACTTTGGCTACAGCAGAGAGCACTTCAGCCGTCTATCCGAAAGACCACTGGCTCCACCTTCAAGTCCTATCTGACCAAATTGAGACTGGACGACGCAAGAGCCAATATGGATCGGTCCAGTGGCCCCATAACAAATATTGCCGCCGATGCTGGATTCCCCAATCTGACCAGTTTCACACGAGCCTTCACTCGTGAATACGGGATCACACCCCGGCAATACCGAAGGGGGCATCTCCAGATCGATCAAGCAACGTTACAGACGAACAGCGACGATCTATGCGACAAGTAGCAACACTCATAAAAACGTTTGCCTGATAGACAACAAGTCATGTCATGCCGTCAAACGGACATTCATGCTACTGGTCGCGCTCCTGCCGGTAGAATAATGGAAACAGCGACAGAAAGGCCAAGGATGACAATCGCAACCTACGAAGGCGTATCTGCGCTATCCCTGGGCCTGCCGCCCGCCACCGCCATTCCAGCAGCCAAAGGCGAACTGCCCATAAGGGCCTTCACCACGCGACCTCCCGTCTCCTCACGGCTGCGTCAGCACTTCTCCACCAGCATCGACAAGATCGTCATGCTGGCCCTGCTGCGGCCCGGGACTGTTCCTGTGACGGATGGCGCACACTGCCATGAGGTGCTGGTCATGGCCGTCGGGCTGAAGACCCCCGATGTGCCGGAGGACGTGTTGGAACACATCGCCGCCATGCGCTCCTCAGGCATGGTTTTTATCACCATTCACCAAGGTGAAGAGGGGCTCGTCTGCACGCCGGCCGTCCGCCGGGCCCTGCCTACCAAGGCCGGTCATGAGACCAGGCATACGCTCCACCTAGGCAGGCCCCGCCCTGCCGATCAGACCAGTCTGACCCTGGTGGGCGACGATATGGATCAGCTCTGGGACAGCCTGTGCGCCCAGGTGACCCTGGACCAGACTGACGGCACGGATCTGGACAGCCGACTCGCCGTCCGCGAGCGCATCGACCTGCTCAAGACCCAGGAGGCCAAGCTGGCCGGGGACCATGGCCGGGCCCGGACCACCCAGGCCCGCAACACAGCCTTTGCCAAGCTTCAGAAGGTCCGGGCCGAACTGAACCAGCTTTCCGCCGGTAGTCAGACGGCGCAAAATTAGGACACGGAGTCTAGCCCGGCCTGGTTCGGCCTTATTTGTTCTAGCTCGTTTCCCTAGGATGGTCGGCGGTCTCAGGATGCTCACCCAACTCGGCGCGTTCATCGGGGATATCCTTGTAGGCCAGGTATTTGCGCAGTTCGAAGGCCATGGCCAGGTCGGGATAATCGCTTAGGCGGCGGGGATTGTAGCCTGTCTCTCTGGCCAGGGCATCCAGTCGGTTCTGCATGGTGTTCTTGTGGATGAAAAGCTCCTGGGCGGCGTGGGTGATGCTGCCGTTGTGCCGGATGTAGGCGCTGAAGACCCTCTCGAACCAATCGACACGATCCGGAGGGAGGCCCGCAAAGACCTGATCCACAAAGGTCTGACACTGCTCGGCGGGCAGTGAGGTGATGAGCAGACCCGCGCCCATCTGCTCGTACCGATACCGCTGGTCATCGTCGGTGAATCCGGCCCAGCGCGCGGCGATGCAGGCCTGCCGGTAGCTGTGCCAGTACTGGCCCGGATCCGCTTGGATCATCCCCGCGCCTAGCACCACCTTGGAGCCGACTGCCCGACCGAGAGCCTGACGCAGCGCAGCCACGAACTCATCAAGCTCAGCATCCCCCATCTGCGGCGCATAGATGCGAAAGACCTTTGGGCTCACAGCGAAAAGGGGAACCCCGAAGGACAGACAGGTCTTGCAGAGCCTCTCGTAGAGCCTATCCTGGTTGAGCCTTTCCAGCCGGATACCTGGCGTCCGGCCGACCAGAGCCCGTCGTGGACCCGACAGATCCAGGTCGAGGGCCAGGGCCAGGGCGTTCATCAATTCGTCGTCCTTGTGCTCCAGAGTCAGTAGGTTGACCAAGTTGCTGGTCATGATCCGCCGGTTGAATCTGTCAATCTGCTCCATGTTGGCGCAGAGCATGAGCTCGGTCATGCGCTCGATGATCCCGCCCAGAGCGCCAACCTTGTTCACTGGGCCGGTGATGCCGATGACCGCCACCACAGCGTCATTGAGCACCACCGGCACGTTGACCCCGTCACGGGCGCCCTGATAAGGATGGCGACGATCCACGGCAACGGTTTGGCAGTCAACGGCCGCCTGACGGGCCGCGTCATGGAAGCTGCCTATGCGCGAAGCATCAGTGCTGGCCACCATGGCTCCCTCGGTGTCGAAAAAGTTGATATTGTACTCGGTTACATCCTTGAGATTATCGACGATTGTCTGCGCCGTCGCAGGGTCTATGGTCATGGCGCCTCCTTACGGACATGGTACATGAACCATTTTTGCCATCGTCACCCATCGCTTTTCGAGTATGGGTGCCCTGGCAAAAAGTCCATAACAGAGCCACACTAAAAGCGAGAAAAGAATGGGATCGTTACTGGACTGGCCCGGCAGCTACGACGGTGCCGGCCCTGGTCCCTGGCACAGGTTACGGATCAAAGGAACCGACATGGACATTACCCTGTCATGGTGGGCCGCCCTGCTGGGCCTGGCCCTGGCCATCATCCTCATTCTCAAGAAGCTCAACACCACCTATGCACTCATGCTGGGAGCAATCCTGGGCTGCCTGATCGGCGGCGCCTCCCTAGGGCAGACCGTCAACATCGTGGTAGCCGGATCCCAGAGCGTCATGGGCACGGTTATCCGGGTCCTGGCTGCCGGCGTGCTGGCGGGAGTCATGATGGAGTCCGGCGCTGCCAACCGGATAGCCCGAGCCATAGTAGACGGCTTGGGCGAGCGCATGGCCATCCTCTCCCTGGCCCTGGCCACCATGATCATCTGCGCCGTCGGAGTCTTCATCCCCGTGGCCGTCCTGATCGTGGCGCCCATCGCCATCGAGGTTGGCAGTCGGCTCAGGATCTCCAAGCTGGCCCTGCTGATCGCCCTGTCCGGGGGCGGCAAGGCCGGCAACATCATCTCCCCCAATCCCAACACGATCGCGGTGGCCTCAGGGTTCCACATACAGCCCTCGGCAGTCATGATCGGCAGTTTCATCCCGGCACTATGCGGACTGGCCATGGCCGTCCTGCTGGCCACCATCATGCAGCATCGCGGGCGTATCGTCACCATGGACGACCTGGGCGATGATGCAGCTAAAGCCTCCAAGGACAAGGATCTGCCCTCCTTGGGACGCTCCCTGGTGGCCCCTATCACTGCTGTGGTTCTGCTTCTGCTCAATCCCGTGGGCTCTATTCTGCATATCGGCCTGCTGGAGCGGTTCCAGGTGGATGCCATGTACATCCTGCCCCTGGCATCCCTCCTGGGTCTGCTGGCCATGGGACAGGGCGGCAAAATCCTCACATACACCAGCGCCGGCCTGCAGCGCATGGTTGATGTGGTCCTTATCTTGATCGGAGCCGGGGCCTTGGGCGGACTGATCACCAGCTCCGACCTGCCCAAGCAGATCGTCAGCCTCATCCACGCCATGGGCGTGCCCGGATCCATGCTGGCCCCCATCGCCGGCGTCCTCATGGCCGCAGCCACGGCCTCCACCTCCACGGGCGTCATTCTGGGCAGCAGCTCCTTCGGCAAGTCCATCCTGGCCTTCGGCACCTCGGGGGTGGCTGCAGCCGTCACCATGCAGGCAGGCGCCACGGTCATCGACCAGCTGCCCCACGGCAACTACTTCCACGTCACCGCCAAGTCCATCAACATGACCTTGGGCGAGCGGATGAAGGTGGTCCCCTTTGAGTTCCTGGTAGGCCTGACCATGACCCTGGTGGCCATGCTGGTCTATCTGGTCTTCTGAAATGACGAGTCAGGAAAGGCAACAACCATGAAAATCATCATTGCGCCCGACTCCTTCAAGGGCAGCCTGACCGCCAAGGAGGCTGCAAAAGCCATCGAACGCGGATTGCGACGCAGCCCCCTCAAGGCCGAAATGGTCCTGGTGCCCATGGCCGACGGCGGCGAGGGCACGGTCCAGTCCCTGGTCGATGCCACCGGAGGCCATATGATCCAGGCCCAGGTCACCGGACCCTTGGGGCAGACCGTGAACGCCAGCTACGGCATTCTGGGCGACGGACGGACAGCCGCCATCGAGATGGCTGCGGCCAGCGGCATCCAGTTCGTCAACGAACAGACCCGCGACCCGCTGACCGCCACCACTTACGGCACGGGCGAGCTGATCAGCAAGGCCCTGGACCAGGGAGCACAGGAAATCATCGTCGGCCTGGGCGGATCGGCCACCAACGACGGTGGCGCCGGCATGGCCCAGGCCCTGGGTGCCCGGCTTCTGGACGCCCAAGGGCATGAGCTGACCCAGGGTGGAGCGGCGCTGGCCCGGCTGGACCGAATCGACGTCTCCGGGCTGGATTCCCGGCTGGCCCGCACCCGCATTCGTCTGGCCTCGGATGTGACCAACCCCCTGACAGGCTCCGAAGGAGCATCGGCCGTATTCGGCCCGCAAAAGGGTGCAGACCCATCCATGGTGGCCACCCTGGATGCAGCGCTGGCCCACTATGCAGCCGTCATTCGCAAGGACCTGCATCGGGAGGTGGAGACCAAGCCGGGCGCAGGGGCCGCCGGTGGTCTGGGCGCAGGGTTCCTGGCCTTCACTCCGGCCGTCATGGCCTCGGGCGTCAACATCGTGGTGGAGACCACCCGTCTTAAGGAGCTGGCCTGCGGCGCCGACTTCTGCTTCACCGGCGAGGGCGGCATCGACTTCCAGACCGGTTTCGGCAAAACCCCCATGGGCACAGCCCAAGCCGTCAAGGAGTCCTCCCCCGGCTGCAAGGTCATCGCCCTGGCCGGCAACGTGGGCGCCGGGACCGAAGAGCTCTACAAGGTGGGCATCGACGCCATCTTCAGCATCAGCCCCGGGGCCGTCAGCCTTGAGGATGCCATGGCCAAGGCCGCCGACAACCTATCAGCAGCGGCCGAGAACATCGGTAGGCTCCTGTCCTAATCCAGTTCGGATCAGCTGAACAGCAAAGGGGGTTCCGGATGCCTTGAGCACCCGGAACCCCTGCAGTCGGAACCCCTGTCAGGGCCCCTGCTCGGCATGACCTTCAGCAGCCATGCCGCCAGTTGAAGGAGATCAGTCGAATTCGGTGATGACCGAACGGATGACTTCGCCGTTGACCAGCTGCTTGTAGGCCTCATTGATCTGGCTCAGCTTGATGTCCTGGCTGACGATGTCATGCATGTTCAGCCGTCCATCCACAGCAAAGTCCGCATACATGGGGATGTCATGCTTGATGTTGGTGGAGCCCATCCACACGCCCTTGAAACCGCGCTGGTGGACCAGCAGATCGGCCGGGTTGATCTCCAGGGAGACCGTGGCATCCGGCTTGGTCAGGCCGATCGGATAGGCGGTGCCGCCCACGCCCAGCATGTCCCAAGCCTGCTTCATGGTGACGGGCAGGCCGATGGCCTCAAAGGCCTGATCCACGCCGCCGTCAGTCAGCTCGCGCACCTTGGCCACAGGATCCTCGTTCTTGGAGTTGATAACATCGGTCGCACCGAACTTGCGGGCGAATTCCAGCTTGTTGTCCAGCAGGTCGATGGCGATGATCCGCTTGGCCCCGCAGATTCGGGCTCCTGAGATGATGTTCAGGCCGATGCCGCCGGTGCCGATGACGGCCACGGTGTCGCCGGGACGCACATGGGCGGTGTTGATGGCCGCGCCGGCTCCGGTGATGGTGGCGCAGCCGATGCAGGCGGCCTCATCCCACTTGACCTGGTTGTTGACCACAGCCAGCTGGTTCTCGTGAATCAGGGCCTTCTCGGCGAAACCGCCGGTGCCGAAGGCCTGGGTGATGGGCCGGCCGTCAGGGAAGGACAGACGGGGCTTCTCGCCTTCGCCGCGCACGCACTCCTGCTGCTGAGTGCAGGACTGGGGCTGACCCTTGAGGCAGTTGGCGCAATGGCCGCAGACCTGCTCCAGGGAGGCCACCACATGATCACCCACCTTGATGCCGGACACTTCGGGGCCCACGGCCTCGACGATGCCGGCGATCTCGTGGCCGATCACAGCCGGGAAGGGGAAGAACTTGTCATCATCCTCTACCAGATGCAGATCCGAATGGCATAGGCCGGAGGCCTGCACATCCACCAGGACCTCCGCGCCGATGGGATCGTCAATGATAATCTCTTCGGGCTGGGCAAACCCCTTGCCGATTCCATAGGCAATCGACGCTTTGATCTTCTGAGGCATAAACCATCTCCTAATCACAATGCCGCCGCCGGTTTCATGCCAGGCAGGGCAAAAATACATCGTTGGATACTCTGCTGCGGCCACGGCGGTCCTCAATGCATGCACCGCTGCCACAGACCATTCTCATAATAGCAGGGAGGAGACGGCAATGGCCATTCAAGCCAGTCCGGGGAAAGGCCAGCGGCGTTTCCTCGACTGGGGCTCAGAACATCCATAGAATGGGGTCCATGTGCGGACGATTCGCAGCTGACCTGGACTACTCCAAACTGGCCGAAATCTATGGTGCCCGGCAGGCTCCGGGGCTGCCCAGGCCCTCCTGGAACATCAGCCCCGGGTCGGTCATCGCCCTGGTGGCCCAGGACCGGCGTGGACAGCGGCACCTGCATCCGGCCCGCTGGAATCTGGTCCCCTCCTGGTCGGACAGCAGCCAAATGGCCTATCCTACCCACAATGCCCGGGTGGAGAGCGCCCTGACCAAACGGACCTACTCGGACTCTGCCAGGAGCCACAGGGCCATTATTCCGGCCAGTGGCTACTACGAGTGGACATCCGACCACCGACCCTACTACTTTCAGGCTCCCGACGGCCATACCCTGAGCATCGCCGGCCTTTACTCCTGGTGGAGGGCTCAGCCAGGCCAACCCTGGCTGCTGACGGCCACCATCCTGACGACACAAGCCACGCCAGAGGCATCCCGGGTGCACGATCGGATGCCCCTGCTGATCACTGATGCGACCCTGGGCTCCTGGCTGGACCCAAATGTAGATGGCAGAGCGATCCTGCCCCTGGCTGCAGAGTCTGGGCGCCATGCCTCCGAGGCGCTGATCATGCACCCAGTGGCGCCCCTGAAAGGGGACGGGCCGGAGCTGACTGAGGGCATGGCCCTGGATCAGAGAGTCAAAACGGCTCAGAGGGTGAATCCCAACTCCCGTGCCGCATCAGTGGGAACCGGGTCGTAGGCCCAATACTCGCTCAGGTTCTCATCGGAAGACAGGCTGCGAATCTCAGCCTTGTCGATGTAGACTTCGCCGGACAGATGGTCGGTCTCGTGCTGGAAGATGCGGGCCGGCCAGCCGTGCATGCGCTGGCGGTGCTTACGCCCTGAACGGTCCTCCCAGCTGGCCGTGATGTCCAGCCAGCGCCGCCGAACCGCCTGGAATCCTTCCAGGGACAGGCATCCCTCGTAGAAGGCGGCCGTCTCCTGCCCGATAGGCTCATAGGAAGGGTTGACAATGACCCTGAAGGGCAGTTCGTCAATCTGGCGGGGGTCGTCCTCATCGTCATGGACATGATCTTCGATGACTGCGATGGCCAGGCCCAAGCCCACCTGGGGTGCTGCCAGACCCACGCCCGGAGCCTCAAGCATGGTGGCACGCATGGCCTTGAGCAGCCTGTTCAGCGTCTTGGCTGCCAGCTGACCCTTGTAGGGCCGGGCCTGCTGACGCAGGACTGGCTCGCCCATCTGCACGATGGGCAGGAGCTCTTCCCTGCCAGCCTCGCCCAGCATGGACTCCACCCGGTGATTGAGATCGGCATCGAAGGCCGTTTTCCTGCCGAACATGAACGATTCCGCCTTTCCTGGGTCGTCGAATCAGATGGCCAGCTCGTCGGCCACGACTCCCGCCAGCCGCTGGCAGACCTGGTCGGCCTGCTCCTGGGTGGCCGCCTCTACCATGACCCTGACCAGGGGCTCGGTTCCCGAAGGCCGCAGCAGGACCCGGCCAGTGCTCCCCAGCATCCGCTCCTCCGCCTCGACCGCGTCCTGGACCTTGGCATTGGTGCGGGCTGCGTTCTTGTCCACCCCGGACACGTTGATCAGCCGCTGGGGCAGCTGTGGGAAGTCGGCGGCCAGCTCCTTGAGACTCTTGCCCGAACGCACAACCTCCTTGGCCAAGGTCAGGGCTGTCAGGGTCCCGTCGCCCGTGGTAGCGAACTCCCTGTTGATGACATGCCCGGACTGCTCGCCGCCCAGGGTGTAGCCGCCGCGCAGCATCTCTTCAAGAACGTAACGGTCGCCCACGGCCGTCTGAACGGTGACGATGCCCATCTGCTTCAGGGCCAGCTTGAGTCCCAGGTTGCTCATGACGGTGACCACCAGGGTGTCGTTGGCCAGCTTGCCCTCACGCTGCTTAGCGCGGGCCAGAATACCCATGATCTGGTCACCGTTGACCATGTGTCCCTCTTCGTCCACAGCCAGGCAACGATCGGCATCCCCGTCAAAAGCCACGCCCATGACCGCGTCCGAGGCCTTGACCATGGCCTGCAGCTGCTCGGGATGGGTGGATCCGGCATGCTTATTGATGTTGTAGCCATCGGGAGAGGCGTTGATGACCACCACATCCGCCCCAGCCCGGCGCAGAGCCTCGGGAGCTACCACCGAAGTCGCCCCGTTGGCGCAGTCGGCCACGATCCGCAGACCGTCCAAGGGCTTGGGCTGGGTCTTGTCGGGGGCGACAGGGGCCACAGCCTCCACCAGGTGGTCGATGTACATGTTGGTGGCGGTGACCGTGTCATGGGAGACGCGGCCCACGCCCTCGCCCACTGGACGCTCCCAGTCCTGGCCTAGGACCGATTCGATGTCGTCCTCCTTGGAATCCTGGAGCTTGAACCCGCCCCGGGCGAAGAACTTGATACCGTTGTCGGGCATGGGGTTGTGGGAGGCGGAGATGACTGCCCCCATCTCTACGTTGAGCACGCTGGTCAGGTAGGCGATGCCTGGAGTGGGGATGATGCCCACGTCGATCACGTCGAAGCCGCCCGATGACATGCCGGCGGCCAGGGCCGAGGCCAGAAAATCGCCGGAGACCCGTGTGTCGCGGCCGATCAGCGCACGTCGACGGCCAGCGGACCGATCCGCGCCACGACCCAGGACCCGGACCGCGGCATCGCCTAGATCCAGGGCCAGCTGTGCAGTTAGGTCTTTATTGGCCAAACCACGTACACCATCGGTACCGAATAATCTGGGCATTGCTCTCCTCCGAACCCGGCTGCCAGGCCACTGAAGGCCCCGCCGATCCTCACGTACCATCCTGCATGCAGGCGACAGGTTCATTATGGACCCGCCCCTGACCCGTCGCCACTCGGGGCGGGGCGGGCAGGGTGCTAGCGCAGCCGCTCGTTGTATTCGCGAACCTTGAGGATGCGCCTGGATGACTCCGTATTCTGGATGATCATTCCCCGCAAGGCCTTGGGAGCCTCGGCATGGTCGGCCAGCCAGGCATCGCCCGCCTTGACCAGGGCGGCCGGGTCGGCCTTGGACGGGTAGAGCCCGCCTGCCGACAGCGGGTTGAGCAGGGTCTCCGCGATATGGAAGGTTTTCTGGGCCCAGACCTGGTCCACGGCAGCGAAGAAGCGGTCCACGTAAGGCGCAAAGAGCTCCTGGTCCCCCGAGCCGGAGAAGCCGTCTGCCAGGGCCTCAATCTGTGAGTTGGTCAGATCCTCGTTATGCAGGGCCTGACCCCAGGCCCAGGCCTTGGCCTCGACCGTCGGACAGGCAGCCCGGGAGCCCATGGCGAACTCACGATTTTCAGTAGTGTCTCGCGCGGCCAGCTCCCGGTCGATCTCCCCGTCAGCCAGCAGATCGTGGGCGGACAGGGCGTGGATGATCAGCCAACGGGTGTTGTTGTCGACGGTCAGCCCCTCCAGCTTCAGGTCGCCGCTCAGCAGCCCACGGGCGTGTTCCTCGAAGTCAGTATCGTCCCCGTAGCCCAGGTAAGCGCGGACCAATTGGAACTGCTCGTCCGAACCGGGCTGGGCCTTCACGGCAAGGTCCCAGAGCGTTCCTGCCACCAGCTGCAGCATGGGTTGGCGACGACGGGATGCGGTGAAATGGTGGACGGCCGTGGAGATCTGGGACAGGGCGTAGCGGAAGGTGGTGGATTGGTGCTCAGTGGCCAAGGCCTTCAGGCTCAGGCTGATGAAGCGTTCGGCAGGGAATTGCGCGTCCCGGGTCATGTCCCATAGGCTGAGCCAGACCACGGCCCGGGCCAGACGGTCCTCGATCCGGTACAGGTTCTGCGCAGCATACTCCAGGGAGTCCCGGTCCAGACGCAGCTTGGCGTAGGTAAGATCGTCGTCGTTGATCATGACCAATGCCGGACGCTTCCTGCCGACGACCTGGGGCACCTCAGCTCCTTGGCCGTCCAGGTCCAGCTCGAACTGGTCCGTGCGCACCACCTTGCCGGACTTGTCTTCGTCGTAGAAGCCCACGGCCAGTCGGTGCGGACGCAGGACCGGATGCTCCTCGGGAGCAGTCTGATCAATCCTCATGGCGGTGATGGCCCCCTGCTCATCGGTCTGCACCTGGCAGGTCAGGGTGGTGATGCCGGCCTCTTCAAGCCAGAGCCGGGACCAGCTGCCCAGGTCGCGGCCGCTGGTCTTCTCCAGCTCGGTCAGCAGATCCTTCAGTGTGGCGTTGCCATGGGCATGAGCCGTCAGATAGTTGTGAATGCCCTGGAAGAAGCGCTCACGGCCCACATAGGCGACCAGCTGCTTCAACACGGAACCGCCCTTGGCGTAGGTGATTCCGTCGAAGTTGACCTCGGTGTCGTGCAGGTCGCGGATGGGGGCCACCACCGGATGGGTGGTGGGCAGCTGATCCTCGGTCAGAGCCCAGCTCTTTTCGCCTGAGCAGAAGGTAGCCCAGTCGTCGGTCCACTCGGTGGCCTCGGCAGTGGCCAGGGTCGACATGAACTCGGCGAAGGATTCATTCAGCCACAGATCATTCCACCACTTCATGGTCACCAGGTCGCCGAACCACATGTGGGCCAGTTCGTGCAGGACAGTCTCCACGCGGCGGTTGATCTGCGCCCCAGTGGCCTTGGACTCGAAGACGTAGGAGTCGCGGAAAGTGACCAGGCCGATGTTCTCCATGGCGCCTGCATTGTATTCTGGCACGAAGATCTGGTCGTACTTGGCCCAGGGGAAGGGCAGGTCCCAGGTCTTGGCATAGAAGGCGAAGCCTTTCTTGGTGATGTCGAAGAGGTATTCGGCATCACCGGCCAGGGAGTCCTTCAGCGCCTGCCGGCAGTACAGGCCCATGGGGATGGTTCGTCCGTCCTCGTTCCGATACTCGCTGGTCCATCGTGCGTAGGGCCCGGCGGCGAAGGCGGTCAGATAGGAACTCATGACCGGGGTCGTCTGGAAGGTCCAGCGGGTCACGTCCTCGGCGCGGCCGCCCTCCAGGGTCCCTTCGGCGGTTCGGCTGTCCAGGTCTTGGTGGGAGGCGGGAGGCATATTGGAAAGAACCGTCCAGGATGCCGGAGCATCCACAGTGAAGTCGAAGACGGCTTTGATGTCCGGCTGGTCGAAGACGGCATAGACTCTGCGCGCGTCGGGCACCTCGAACTGGGAGTAGAGGTAGACGTTGCCATCCGAAGGGTCCACACTGCGGTGCAGCCCCTCCCCAGTGCGCGAATAACGGCATAGGGCCTCCACCCGAAGCTGGTTATGCCCCAGCAGGTCGTCGAGCTCTATCCGGTCGTCCCGGAAGGCCAGGGCCGGATCCAGACGCCGGCCGTTCAGCTCGATCAGGCTGACCTGGTCGGCTATCAGATCAACAAAGGTGGACTCCCCAGGCCGGGCATCAAAATCGATCAAGGCCGTGGAGGGGAAAGTGGCAGGCCCCTTGGTCAGGTCCAGATTGACCTTATAGCTGACATTGGATACGACGAGGGCTCGTTCTTCGGCTTCCACACGAGTCAGATTGGCTCCGGGCATAATTTCCTTTCACGCATGGATGCCGGTGCCCCCACCGGCATCAGCATAGGTCCTGTACGGATATGGCATTCCAAGTCTAATGCGGACACCCGCCGACGGGCCAGAAGGACGATTCGCCTCTTTCCTTACGGCGCAGTCCGGACGGGAATAACCGCGCATCCAGGCGGTTGATCAAGGCCGATGGCTTACCAGCCGGGCAGAGAGGGGGGCGCCATGCAGGTCCGGACCGGATTCACCACGCAGCAGCTCAACATGCTCTGCCAATACTCTTATGGGATCGGCAGAGGGGACATCAAGACCCGGCCGGGCCTGCACTGGTTCGAGGATCCAGCTCTGGGCATCTACTGGGTGCTGCGCTCCCGCTACTGCCCTGAGAACGGCTTCGAGGGCATGATCGCCGCCCAGGACCTGGATGGCGGTCCGGACTATGCCCATATGGCCGTAGTCTATGCAGGCACCAATCTGCGCGACGACCCCCGGCACGACATCCATGCCGCGCTGACCTGCTTCCTGCCGCCGCTGAACGGGGAGCCAGGACAGACGCAGCAGGCAGGCATCCTGGCTCAGCAGGCACTTGACCTGGCCCGACGCAAGGCGGGAGCCGTGCGCGGGGTCCTCTTTACCGGACATAGCTTGGGCGGAGGTCTGGCACTGATCCAGGCGGCGGAGCAGGACCTGCCCGCCAGGGTCTTCTGCGCCGCCGACCCCTGGCGGGTGCTTGACCAGGAGCAGCGTCAGCGGGTGACCAGCCACTACGGGGACGGCAAGTTCCTGGATTACCGCCTGGGCAACGACAGGGTGACCGGAACCGCCAACCGCCTGCTGAGCGGACAGGCTGACCGCAGCGCCTGTGTGGTCTGGTGCGGCAAGGGGCCCAGCAGGTTCGGACACTGGCTGGGCGACTTCGACTTCGGCCAGGACGGTGAGGTCCTGGCCGAAAGCCCTCTTATGCCAGCTGCATGTACGCGTTAGTATATAGATGGGATGGTCCCCAAAGAAGGGGCGCCACCCATTCGCGAGGACGGGAAGCTGGGTTGTCAACTCCGTCCATACCGTACCGGCATGCATGTCAGAAAGGGTTTACGCCATGAAAGCACTTATGTACTACGGCAAGGAAGATGTACGTCTGGAGGACGTGCCCGAGCCTGAGCTCAAACCGGGAACCATCAAGATCCATCCCGCCTTCACCGGCATCTGCGGTTCCGACCTTCACCTCTACTACGACGGCGAACAAAACGGCGGCAACTCCAAAAACACCCCGCACCCTCTTTCCGGGGAGACCCTGCCGGTGGTCTTTGGCCATGAAATCTCGGGCACAATCGAGGCAATCGCCGATGACGTGCACACCGACATGAAGGTGGGCGACTCCGTGGTAGTCGAGGCCGAAATGGCCTGCGGAGAATGCCCGGCCTGCAAGGCCGGCAACTACAACGACTGCTCCAAGCTGGGCTTCATCGGCATCAACGGCTGGGGCGGCGGCATGAGCGAACACATGGTGGTGGCCGCCGAGCGTGTCTTCCCTGTGGGCGATCTGCCCCTGGATCAGGCAGCCCTGATCGAACCCTTCTCAGTGGCCTACCACGCCGTGCGTCTGATCCACACTGAGCCCGGGCAGACCGCCCTGGTCGGCGGGGCGGGGCCAGTCGGCCTGCTGCTTGGAACCGTGCTCAAGGCCAAGGGACTCAAGGTCATCATGTCCGAGCTCTCCCAGGCCCGCAAGGACAAGGCCCTGCAGTCCGGTGCCGCTGACCTGGTCATCGACCCCAGCAAGGAGGATCTGCTGGAGCGGGTCAATGCCGAGACTGACGGCCGTGGCGCCGATGTGGCCTTCGACGCAGCCGGCGCGGAACCGGTGGTCCATCAGCTTCTGTCGGCGCTCAAGGCCCAAGGCAGCCTGGTCGTCGTGGCCATCCACGTCAAGCCCATCAACTTGAACGTGACCATGGAGATGGGCTTCGGCGAAAAGCTGATGTCGGGGTCCATGGGATACGCCAACGATCATGCCGACGCCATCAAGCTGATCCATGACCGGAACATCGACCTGTCCACCTTCATCACCGACCGGATCAGAGTCGAAGACATCGTGGACAAGGGCTTCCGTCCGCTGCGTGAGGACGCGGAAAACCACGTCAAGATCATCGTGAGCATGTAAGCACTGCTGCCTACTGATAACACCAAAGGCTCCGGCCGTCCATCTGGGCGGCCGGAGCCTTTGGAATCAGCATGCAGGCAGTGGCGATCAATCCTGCGGTTGCACGTCGGTGGCGATGTCTGCCACTACGGGCACGATCATGGGCCTGCGGTGCAGCTTGCGGGAGATCCATCCGCCCAGAGTGCGGCGCATCATCTGCTGCAGCTGGTAAGTGCCTGTGGTTCCCTTGGCCATAGCATCCTCAAGCTGATCGACTATCTGGGCGTTGATGGACTTGAATTCGCTCTCGTCCTCGGCCACAGCGTTCAGGTAGAGCTTGGGGCCGGAGACGACCTTACTGGTCTCGGTGTCGACCACGGCAAAGGCGGAGACGAAGCCCTCGGTGCCCAGAATCCGGCGTTGCTCCAGCTCGTCGTCGGTCAGCTGGCCCACTGAATCGCCGTCCACATAGACGTATCCGCAGGGCACGGATCCAACCACGGCGGCCTGTCCATGGTAGAGGTCCACCACGTCGCCGTCCTCGGCCAGGACCACGTTCTGCGGATCCACGCCGGTCTTTACGGCAATCAGGCCATTGGCCACCAAATGCCGGTTCTCGCCGTGGATGGGCATGGCGCACTTGGGCTGCACGATGTTGTAGAAGTGCAACAGCTCGCCCTCGTCGGAGTGGCCGGAAACGTGGATGGCTGCGTTGTCGCGGTTGACCACCTTGGCCCCCAGGCGCACCAGTTTGTTGATGACCTTGTAGACCTCGTGCTCATTGCCGGGGATCAGCGAGCTGGCCAGGATGACCGTGTCGAACTCGTTGATGGTGATATCGCGGTGGGTCCCGTCGGCGATGCGGCCCAGAGCCGCCATGGGCTCGCCCTGGGATCCGGTGCACATGTAGACGATCTTCTCGTCGGGGATGCTGTGGGCATCCTTGAGATCGACCACGGTGTCCTCAGGCAGGTGCAGGTAGCCCAGGTCGGAGGCAATGGACATGTTGCGGACCATGGACCGGCCGGCGAAGACCACCTTGCGGCCGAACTTGTGGGCGGCATCGACCACCTGCTGCACCCGGTGGACATGGCTAGAGAAAGAGGCCACGATGATCTTGCGCTGGGCCTCGGCGAAGGCCTTGTCCAGGGCGGGGGCGATGGAGATTTCGGGCTTGACGAAGCCGGGGACTTCGGCGTTGGTGGAGTCCACCATGAGCAGGTCCACGCCGGACTCGCCAAGCTTGGCGAACTCGCGCAGGTCGGTCAGGCGATGGTCCAGTGGCAGCGGGTCGATCTTCATGTCGCCGGTGTCGATGATATGGCCTGCCGGAGTGCGCACGGAGACGGCCAGGGCATCGGGGATGGAGTGGGTGACCGCCACAAACTCCAGGTTGAAGGGGCCTACCTTGAGCTTGTCGCGGCCCTTGACCTCAACCTCGGTGGGCTTGAGATGGTGCTCCTCGCACTTGGCGTCGACGAATCCCAGGGTCAGTTTGGAACCAATCAGGGGGATGTCCGGACGCAACTTGAGCAGGTAGGGCACACCACCAATATGGTCCTCATGCCCATGGGTCAGCACCAGGGCATCCACCTGGTCCAGCTTGTCCTTGATGTAGCTGAAGTCAGGCAGAATCAAATCCACGCCCGGCTGCTCCTCCTCGGGGAAGAGCACGCCGCAGTCGATCAGCAGGATGTGGCCGTTGTACTCGATCACATTCATGTTGCGGCCGATCTCACCCAGGCCACCCAGCGGGACGATGCGCATGGAACCCTTGCGGTACTTGGGGGGCGCCACCAGACGCTGCTCGGCCTGAGTGCCCTTGCCGCGGGCGATGGCGCCGTTGCGGCGGTTGCGGGACTCGCCCCGGGACCTGCCTGACCCCTGCTTGCCGTTCTTGGAGGAGGACCGACGATTTCTACTCTTGCCGGTCGTGTTTGATTCTTCTTGTTTTCTTGCCATTCTCACTTGTGTTTCTATTATCTGTACCCCCGTCTGATACAGGGGCGACGCTTGGTTGCTTGTCAGGAACGCATCAGCCCTGCGGCCTTCATGCCTTTCTCGGCTTGGATCAGCTGGTCCTTGCCAGGCCCAAGATTAGGGAGCCTCATCGTCGTGCTGTCCAAGACGCCGGCCACTTTCAAAGCGGCCTTGGCCATGACCGCCTGCTGCCCTTGGCCGTTCAGAGCCTGGACCAGCGGCGCCAAGGCGGTCGACAACCTCTGTGCCCCTTTCAGGTCGCCTTGATCGAACCGAGTCGCCAGGTCCTGCATAGGACCGCTGGCCACATGGGCCATGACCGATATGATGCCGACGGCACCCAAGGCCAGGAAGGGCAGGTACAGCCCGTCATCACCTGAATACCAGATCAGCCCCGTCTCCTTGCGCTTGATGGGAACTGCGGCCAGGTCACCAGTGGCATCCTTGACTGCCTCGACATGCGGCAATTCGGCAAGGCGACGGTAGGTATCCACAGTCACGTGCAACCCGGTGCGGCCAGGTACATCGTAGAGCACAATGGGACGATCCGCAGACTGACAGACGGACCTGAAATGCGCTACAACCCCATCCTGGGAGGGTCTGGAGTAGTAAGGCATGACCACCAGGAGCGCATCCGCCCCGGCTTCCTGGGTCATCTCGGCCATGCGTACCGTATGAGCCGTATCATTGGAGCCTGCTCCAGAGATGACAGGCACATCGACGGCATCCTTGACGGCTCGCACCAAATCGACTTTTTCTTCCATGTGGGTGGCCGGAGATTCGCCGGTTGTGCCGTTGACCAGCAACCCATCCGCCCCATCAGCGACAAGCCTGCGGGCCAGTTTGCCAGCGGCCTCAAAATCCACGGACCCGTCATGGTTCATGGGGGTGACCATGGCCGGCACGACCCGCCCAAACGGGGCCTTGTCCAACAGATGGGTTTGAAGCTCAGACATACTTCAACGCTACTTGCAGACGGGGACTCATCACCCTCGCGACACCCTCCCCCTCACACTGTCAGTCTTGGACAAGCAACGTGCGCTGAACCTCCACGGTCCCTGCCCAAATCAACAGAAGGAGAAAGAGGCGGTTCCCAGTAGCATAAGCCAGAAGGCAGGGCAAGCCAGGCCACCCTGCCGCCTCCCACGCTG
The DNA here is from genome assembly GCF_026537235.1 of Bifidobacterium sp. B4111. Classification (NCBI taxonomy): domain Bacteria; kingdom Bacillati; phylum Actinomycetota; class Actinomycetes; order Bifidobacteriales; family Bifidobacteriaceae; genus Bifidobacterium; species Bifidobacterium sp. B4111. The sequence goes on from NZ_JAFNMO010000002.1 coordinate 28,993, forward strand.
TGCGTTCGATCCGCGTCTATCCATCACCTGGCACTACTCAGCCGGGCAGAGAGCAGCATCCCCCCGGGGCAAGCTCATTGCCCTTGTGCGGCGGTGCCGCCGCGATATAGTGCGGCCACCAGGGTCATCAGGTCGAAGATCAGCGCCCAGGCCGCCAGCCACTCGAAGGAGGCGTCACGATTGTCGCCCGCACAATAATCGATCGCCCACAGGTCCTGCAGAAACCACAAGGCGCCCGTCGCGCCCACCGCCATGCACCAGGGCAGGCACGACAAGGGGGAGCCCCCGAACAGCAGGCACAGCATCCACGACGGCACCACGCACGAAGCGGCCGAAGCCGCCCAGGCCGCCACACGGACACGCACCAGATCCGACACGAACCGAAGCCAGGTCACCCCGGCCACCACCAACACGGCCACCGACACGAACACCCAGCGCATCACCCCCGGATGCATACCAGTTGCCGCGCCGAACGCCACCCCCCAGCAGGGCATCATCGGCATCGTCAGCGCCAGACACCAAAACCCAGGACGCCCCCCACGGCTCTCGAACCGACTCAAAAAACCACCACATCGCAAAAATCGAGAACAGGCCCACCAGAAGAAACTGGATGCAACGGCCGCGCACCCACTGCTCCTCCTGGTCGTAAAGGAACGCCCAGCCCGGCACAAACCCCGCGAGGAAGGCCGCACCGCACACCGCCAGCTTGCGCACCACACCGGCACACGAAAAGACACGCTCACCCGCAGGCGCATGACGCGCACACCCCGCCACCCGCGACATGACCGAAGACGCGCTCTGCAGCCAGGACCTCCCCACAGGAAGCCGCAAAGAGCCGGAAACACCAGCCATCACTCACCACCATCCCGCTCAAAGCATCGAATCCGCCACTCGGCCCGCCAGACCGTCGATTCCGGTCCTGCATCAGTGCCGTTCATGCAGGTCTCTTTCCATCCCGCATCGTCGAGGTTCACCCTTTCCTGTTACAGGATAGGGGTCACTGTCCGTTCGGGTCCTCTGGATACTGCGCCGTACCAGTCCGACTCACACCGAGGCTTCCGTTATCGACAACTGGATGACGGCGACGCGAGGGAACGCACATGATGGCCAGCCGGACTACCACAGCCAGAAGGAGAATGATGACCCCCACGGGCGAAGGGCCGGACGGATCCAGCCCTTTCAAGGTATCCGACACCATCGGACCGACAATCAGACCCACGCCCACCACCTCCAGCACATAGGGGACGAGCGCCAACCACCCCGACAAAGCCAGATCATGCAGACGCCGCACCATCAGGGCATACATAGGCACCAGCACTGCCAGGGAGAACAGCCCCGGTATGACGGCCAAGGAACCCGAGGAGAACAGGCCGGTCATAGCAGTGGACATGACCCAGATGAACGCGGCGAAAATCCATATCTCCTTGCGACAGGAACGCCCTTTCCCCTCGCGTACAGGTAGAAGGGCCGCTGCAAGCACTCCTGCATGGTCGCGTCGTACATGGGCTCGTACCCTTTCATCACATCCACACGACGCGGCCTCTTCGAGAACAAGGCACTGGTCATAACCATCACCTTTCCTTTCTTCATAAACACGTCCCGACGGTCCGTCAGAACGGAACATCCGATATTGATGTCAACGACAGCATGCCCATGGCGCCGTCCGGCGTCACCGGCTGGCGTCATCGTCATTATTGGAGGCTCCCAGGAGGGAGGCGATCAGCACGATCAGATCGAACACCAGCGCCCAGGCCGCCAGCCATTCGAAAGCCGCGTCACGATGCGTGTCCGCGCACTTCTCGATCGCCCACATGTCCAACACGAACCACAAGGCGCCGACCACGCCCACCACACAGCACCAGAACAAGGAAGCGCCAGCCGACCCCGTCACCCTGGCCAGCATCCAGGACGGCACCACACACAACACCACCATCGCCGCCCACGACAGGAACCCATTGCGCACCAGCCGCATCAGCAGCGGAAACACCAGCACCCCGAAAGCCACTAACACAGCCACAGACACCAGCACCCACCGGAACACCCCACCAGAGGCACGGCCGACAGCCCCGAAACCCACGCCGAACCCCGGAGCGCACGGGAAAGACAACACCACGAACCAAGGCCCCGGACGCCCCTTCCCATCCTCATACCGTCCCAACAGGATCCACACAGCCAACACGGAAAGCACAGCAAGCAAAATAGACTGAATTTGCCACATGCGGATCCAATCCTGGTCCTGGTCAAACAGGAGGAACCAGCCGCAGGCGAACCCGGCCATATAGGTCATCCCATAGAGCGCCGTCTTCCACAGCACCCCGCCCAGGGAGAACTCACGGGCGCCAGGCCGAGCAAGCGGCACGCTCCCGACCACACACGACATGACCGACGACAGGACAAACGCATCAACCCGATCATCAGCGCCATCCGACACCCCCCCCCCGGCACCGGCACGCCTGCCACTCGACTCAGACATCACCACCACCCATCCTTCGCTCTACCTCTGCGCAAGCACGGAACCCAAGAACCCTGCTAACGGCGAGAAAGGCTTCAAATAACCAAGGGCCTCAGACAACGACGTCTTCCACCCGACACCACCTTTATTCTGATTATAGACCTGAGGCTTTAAGGCATCGACCTCGTCTTTAACCACGGATCGGATTTCATAAGAAACGAATTTCAACCTCTTCGAAACCGGCAGGATGCCGTTCTATTTACCCAGCATCATCGAAAAGTGGGAAACCAAATAACCACCTTGTTACATAAGGTCACCCAAAAGCCTCAGCTTTGGAATAATTCAAGCCCTATTGAAAGACTCTTACCCACAACCTTCAAGCCAAACACTGCTGAACCTCCCCCGGCACAGACCCCCTTTGCCTTAACAGCCGGCGGGGGCGGCCAACAACCAGCAACGGTTTGCTCCCACCTGCTGTACCCGGTGGACGTGGCTGGAGAAGGAGTCCGCGATGATCTGTCCAAGGCAGGGGCAATAGCGCCATTGCTCTCAGGAGTAATTCAGATCAGTCCGGCAGCCTTCATGCCCTTACGAGCAAGAGCCACCTGATCCTCATCGGGACCCAGATTGGGCAGCCTCATGGCGGTCTGATCCAGTCTCCCGGCCGCCTTCAGAGCAGCCTTGGCCATGACGGCCTGCTGACCCTGGCCATTCAGAGCCTGAACCAGCGGATCCAGACGTGCGGCCAAATCCCTTGCGCCATCCAGGTCCCCGGCATCGAATTCATCGGCCGGGCGCTTCATAGGCCCGGAGGCTACATGGGCGATCACCGAAATGATGCCGACCGCACCCAAGGCCAGGAAGGGTAGATAGAGGCCATCGTCACCTGAATACCAGGTCAGGCCGGTCTCCTGGCGCTTGCGAGGCATGGAGGCCAGGTCGCCCGTGGCATCCTTGACGGCTGTTACCCCGTCCAGCTCGGCCAGCTTCCGGTAGGTGTCCAGCTCTACGTGCAGTCCGGTCCGTCCAGGCACATCGTAGAGAATAATCGGCCGCTGAGCCGACTGGCATACCGAACGGAAGTGGGCCACCACCCCATCCTGGGAGGGCCGTGAGTAGTAGGGCATGACCACCAGCAGGGCATCGGCCCCGGCCTCCTGGGTCATCTCCACCATCCGTACTGTGTGCGCCGTGTCGTTGGAACCCGCTCCAGAGATGACAGGCACATCAACGGCATCCTTGACGGCCTTGACCAGGTTGACCTTCTCCTCCATATGGGTGACAGGAGACTCGCCTGTTGTGCCGTTGACCAGGATGCCGTCGGCCCCATCGGCCACCAGGGTCCGGGCCAGATTGGCGGCAGCCTCGTAATCAACGGATCCGTCTTTATTCATAGGCGTGATCATGGCGGGGATCACCCGGCCAAATGGGGCAGGAGGAAGCAGATGGGCACCAGTCTCAGTCATATCTTCACGCTACTTGCAGAAGGGGGCGCTCTTGCGGATATCAGAACAGATAGTGGTCCAGGCCCACGGTCAACCCGGGAATGCTCCCGGCACGGCGCACGGCCAGGAGGACTCCGGGCATGAAGGAGACACGCTCGAAGCTGTCCGCGCGGATGGTCAGCTGCTCGCCGGGGTTGCCCATGAGGATCTCCTCGTGGGCGTTCAGGCCCCGCAGCCGGACGGCATGGACGTGGACACCGTCAACCACCCGGCCCCTAGAAGCATCAGCCTGCTGGGTCGCGTCGGGCATGGGACCCATGCCAGCCTGGCGACGGGCTTCGGCGATGGCGGAAGCGGTTCCCAGAGCCGTGCCGGAGGGGGCGTCGACCTTGTCGGGATGGTGCATCTCGACCACCTCGGCCGACTCGAAGTAGCGGGCAGCCATGGCTGCGAACCGGTCGGCCAGCACTGCGGAGATGGCGAAGTTGGGAGCGATGAAGACACTGAGCCCAGGATGCCCGTCCAGGGCCTGCTTGACCTGGTCCAGACGCTCCTTGGTCCACCCGGTGGTGCCGATGATGGAGTGGACCCCCTGCTCTATCAGGGTCAGGGTATTGGCCAGGACAGCATCGGGGCTGGTGAAGTCGACCGCCACATCCGTGTTGCTCGGATTAATGGCCGCCGGATCATCGTCCGGACCCAGCAGCAGGGCCGTCTGCATATCCTGCGCGCCATTCAGAGCACGCACCACCTCGGTTCCCATGCGTCCGTCTGCGCCCAGCACCGATACCCGGATCATCGGCTGCCTCCTTCTCGATTGTTCATTTCATTTCACTGTGTATTTTCGGTCTTTTTCTCGACCATACCCCTCCTGCGGCTCCTGGCCCAGCCCAGCAGGGCCAGAGGGACAGCGCAGCAGGTGACCACCGCCGGTATGGTCATGCCGCCGTGGGGCCCGAACTGATCCAGGGCGACCCCAGCCAGGGTGGAACCCAGGGATGTGCCGATGGATCCTCCGGTAGACAGCCAGGAGAGCCCCTCGGTCAGGGCCCGGGCATCCACGTTCTCGCGCACGATCAGGTTGCCGGTGGCGAAGATGGGCGAGACGCACAGACCGGTCAGCACCTCGGCCAGACCCAGCAGAGCCAGGTTGTCCATGACCAGGCGGAAGACCACGTAGCCCAGGGTCAGCAGCACCAGGAAGGTCGTCAGATAGCGCCAGCGGGATCCTTTGAGTCTGACCGAGCCGAAGATCAGCGCCCCACACAGGGAACCCAGGGCGAACAGGGCCAGCTGCAGACCCACAGCACCCTCGCGACCCATGGACTTGGTCAGGGCGGTCACTGAGACGTCAACGGCAGAAAAGCTCATGTTGAAGACGACGAAGATGACGACCAGCAGGAGGATGCCCGGGTAGACCAGGGCCGAGCGCGATCCCTGGTGGCCGTCAGTATCACTCGGCAGAACGGTTCCGTGGGCATCCACCGGGGAATGATCCGCTGCCGACTGATCGACGGCCTCCATACGAACGACGGCCGGGGGCTCGGTGGAACGCATGGCGAAGAAGGTCAGTCCGCCGACCAACAGGGCCAGGGCAGGCAGGTAGAGCTGGGAGACCGGGCTCACCGAGGTAGCCAGGTAGGCGGAGAGGATGGGTCCCAGGATGAAGACGCACTCGTCCAGTCCCGACTCCAGGGCGTAGGCGGTGTTGAGCAGATTGGTCTTGTCCTCGCGCAGCACCCAGGCCCAGCGGGTACGCACCAGGGCTCCGAAGGCGAACTGGGTCAGGCCCATCAGGGCCGCCAGCACGAAGAGCACTCCCAGCGGAACCCGGCGCATGGCCCCCACAGCGAATCCCAGGATGGCCAGAGCCTGTACGATCAAGGCGGTCACCCCGACCCGACGCTGGCCGAACCGGTCGAACAAGCGGGCGTAGAAGGGGGTGACCAGGGCCGCGCAGAGCGTGTAGACGGCGCTCATCAGACCGGCCGAGGTCCAGTTGTCATAGATGTTGTTCAGGGCCAGCACGATGCCTAGACCCATCATGCCCAGGGGCAGACGGGCCAGAACGGCCGACAGGCAGAAGCCGGCGGCGCCCGGGTAGGTGAACAGGCGCAGGAATGGGGATTTAGCGGCCGCCACGGTCACCGTCCTTGCCCAGCTGGTCGCTCACACGGCCTCCGTAAATGAAGATGTCGTCGATTCCCTCGAAGAACTTCGGGTCGTCGGAGGGGTCACGCCCGGCGAAGGCCGCATGGTCCCGCCCCTTGAGCTCGGCCAACCGCTCCATGCCCTTGTGGTCGTAGAAGCCCACGTCGCAGGAGGAATCCGTATGCAGGTAGAAGCGCTCGATACCCGCCTGATCCAGATGCTCCAGGGTGTCCCGCCACAGGGCGCCGCCCACACCGCGTCCCCGGGCACGGCTGGAGACCAGGAAGAGCCTCAGCTCAGCCTGGGGTGGGACAGCCAGATCGCACTGCTCCTCCAGCTTGACCTCGGTCAGCTGCCACTGGCGGGCCCGATCCAGGGTCTGAGCGCCCAAGGTTGTGGCAGACAGCTGTTGGTCCACTCGCTCCAGCTCCTCCTGGGCCTGGGGGAAGCACAGTTCGCCACGCCCCTCGGCCAGCAGGGTCACCCCCAGAAAGTCCTGCCCATCAACAGCTATCCGGGCCCTGGTGGTACCCACCAGGTAGTGCAGGATGAAGTGGGCGGCGCTCAGCCGGGACACGGTGCCCTCGGGATCCTCCTGCACCTTCCAAGTAGCGTCGAAAGTCCCCACCAAGTCGGGCATATCCGCCCAGACCATGGGTCGTATTTCCACGCTCCCCCTCCGCCGGGAGGCCTGGTCGTGAATACTGGACGTTGTCATCTGTCTCATTGCTCCATTCGGGCGTGCCCGGCCCAACGACGGCACTTGGCCGTCTGCCGATCGCCTGCTGTTCATGATTGCTGATGCGCGGCACCCATCGCCTTATCTTGCGGGGTCTGCCACAGACTCAGTCCTCGTCCGACTGCTCGGGTATGCCCTCGGCCAGGGATGCGAGAATTTCTTCTTCGGTCCTGGCACGGGCCCTGATGAGTCGATCCTGGGGCCGGTCTTCGCTTACATAATAAAGGCAGGCGTCGATGGTCGACAGGCCGATACCCTCCAAGCGTGACAGGAGCAGCCGGTAGAAGTCCAGCTGGACCAGACGGCGGTTGGTCGACTCCTCTCCGTGCGGTCGGGCACCGGTCTTCCAGTCCACGATGGTGTAGCGCAGATCCGGGCGATCAGGGTCCAGTCCGCCTGCGAAGACGGCATCCAACTTGCCCTTGACAATCTGGCCTGCCAGCACCGCCACGATGGGCCGTTCCACCCAGACGGGAGTGCGCTGGGTCCAGTCAGACTCGGCCAGCCGTTGCTCCCAGGTCAGCAGACGGGCCTGCACGGGATCGGCCTGGGAATCCAGGGACTCCCGCTCCTGGTCAAGCCCGGCCAGCATGCGGGCCCGCTCGGCCATGGCCCCGGGACCAAGCGGACCATCGAGCAGATTCGGCGATTCCGCCTGATCGGGCAGGTCCACCAGTCCTTGAGGGTCGGAAATTTCGGGCAGGATGAAGCGCCTGGCCCAGTCATGGAAGCGGGTGCCTGCCTCGGCCTGCGGGGAGGCCACCTGAGGTATGGGTCTGACCAGCCCCTGCCAGTAATCCCTCTCCATCTTGGGGTCGCCCCCTGCCGAACCAGCCTGGATTGCGGTGACGCTGCTAGCCCCATGCCCCAGGATCCGTCGGCCGGTGCGCCGCAGCAGATCCAGGTCCGTGAGCAGCTGGTCATCGGCGACACCCAGACGACCCGTGCTGACCTGCAGGACGCGGACCGCATTGGCGTAGAGCCCGTCATCGCCCTCCTCATCAACTGCGGGCTCGCCCGGTTCCCCGGCGTGCACCCAAGCGGCCGAACGATCCAGGGCTTGGCGTGTGCGCGCACTCAGCACCGGAGGCCAGAGCGCCTGGTCACGTTCGCCGTCGCGGGCGGCGACCTGATCCACCTGATCCAGCGCGCGGTCGACAATGGACTGGCGGTAGGACTGGGCGTTCTCACCGACAAAGAGCCCCAAGGGCGGCGTCGGTTCGCCCTCCTGCGCATCCTCTGCCTGCTGCAGCTTGACCGCATCGGGCTCTTCCTGGAAGAGCTCCACCAGCTCGGTCCAGAAGTTGGAGGCCTTATCCGGGTCTGGAGCCGGCGTGTTCAAAGCGGCAGACTCCGCCTGGGAATCCTGGCTGAAGGTCAGCAGCAAGTCATGTCGGGCCCTGGTCGCCGCCACATAGATCAGCCGCCGCTCGTCGTCCAGCAGCCGACGGCCGTACTGTTCGCGCTGAGAGGGGGTTATGGCATCGGCCCGGACCGGGCGGGCCTGGTCGTCCAGCCCGCTCTCCCGAGACAGGCCCATGGCCTCCTCCTCCAGGCCCGCAAGGTCAAGCCGACCCAGCAGGTCTTCAGGGTCAGCTCCCAGGGGGGCATCGTGAGGAAAGCGGGGCAGAATCATGGCATCAGCCCGCACCGGCACCGGCACGGACTCGGGATCGACCAGCCAGGTACGGGCCGTGCAGTTGTACTGGTAGACCGGGCCGTCCGGGGATTGGGCCACCGGCTGGTCCGAGGCGGGCTTGACCGTGAGCCGATCGCCCTGGCTGCTGGGGAAGGCGCCACGCTTGAGCCCGACAACCGCGACGGCATCCCACTCCAGACCCTTGGCCTGGTGGACGGTCATCAGGGCCACATCGGCCTGCCGGTCGTCCCCGTCAGTGGGCATTTCGGGACTCTGGTCCAAGGAAGACAGCCAGGAGACGAACCCGCGCAGGCTGGGCCCCAGACCCTGGGGCAGCTCGGACAGGTAGACATCAACCTGATCCAGCAGGGCTTGGATGCCCACCTTGGCCTGGCTGGGCTCCAGAGGACGTTGGGGATTGGCCAGGGAACGAGACAAGACCAGGTCCACGTCCAGATCCAAGGCACGGATGGCGGCGATGACCACCTGGCGCAGGGGGGCCGAGGACTCGACCTGGACCTGGCAGATGACCCGGGCGGCCTCGGCGGCCAGAACCCTTCCCCTGGCAGAGAGCCCGGAGCCCTTCAAGAGGTCTGACAGGTCGTCGCGCAGGAGCAGGTCCACCAGGAAAACGTCGTTGGGAACCTGGTCACGGTAACGGTGCAGATCCTCACGACGGCGGCGCGGATCGGGGTCAGACTCGACCAGGCCGGCACGAATCAGGGCCCGGTACTGACTGTCCTCGTTGACCTTGGCGGCCAGGGATGCCAGAGCGCTCAGGTCGGCCGCGTCCATGCCGAACCGGGCCGAGGCCAGCAGACGCATCAGGGAATCACTGTCGGTGTGGTCGCAGATCAGGGAGAGCAGGGCTCTAAGGTCCATGACCTCGGGTCGATCAAAGAGGGAGGAGTACCCGACGACCTGGCAGCTCAGTCCTGCAGCCTCCATGGCCTCGCGGTACCTGGGCAGGGCAGCCTTGGAGCGGAAGAGAACAGCCACGTGCGGCGCGTCACCGTGATTGCCATAAAGCTCACGTGCCTTGAGGACGAACCTGACCACGCCATCAATCTCCTGGCCGCCGGTGCTGTAGCCCAGGAGGCCCACGGTACCCGGGTCGGCATCCTCACGGGGACGGAGCCTGGCCACATCCACCTCGCGCAGTTCTACTTCGGACCGGCTCTCCTGGCCCCGATGGCGTAGGGGGACGGTCAGCTGGTTGGCGGCCTTGAGCACCCAGCTGGAGTTGCGGAAGGTGCGCGACAGGGTCAGCGGGTCCTGATCCTGCGAGCGCCCAAAGGCCGTCACGCCAGACAAGGGACCATTGCCGGAGGCGGGTCGGTCGGCCAACATGCCGAACTGGGCCTGGAAGGTGCGGAAGGCCCCGGGACTGGCCCCTCGCCAGGCATAGATGGACTGGAAGGGATCACCCACGGCAGTCACTGCGGATCTGCCGGGAGCCTGGTCCGCACTCCCCTGATCCTCCTGTCGATTTTGCGGATGGAAGATGGCCGCTAGAAGCAGCGCCTGGGTGGTGGAGGTGTCCTGGTATTCGTCCAGAAAAACGTGGCTATAGCGGCGACGCAGCTGGGCACTGATGGAGGGAAAACGCTCGACCAGCTGGAAGGCGGCCAGAGTGAAGTCGCCGAACTCGGCCATGTTGGCCTGACGCTTGGCCCGCTGGTAGTCCTGGACCAGGGTCAGCAGCTTCTCTCGTGTCAGAACCGCCCGGCGCATAGCATCCACCCGGTAAAGGCGAATGCTCTGCCTGGTGTCTCGAAAAGCCTCGATTTTGCCTTGATAGTGCTCGTCGGTCTCCTTCTTGCTTCGTTTGGGTGGCGTCTTGCCGGCCCTGGGCTCGGTGTCCGGCACGGGCTGGTCACCGATGAGCTGGTCCGCGCGATCCACAAAGGCGCGGTCCCAGGCACGGATCCGCTCCACAGCCTGGTCGAGATCAGGGCAGTCGCTGCTGATCATGGAGGTGGTCACTGCCCCGGTCAGCCCCAGGACCCGGTTGACGGTCGTCGAGAAGGTCGCAGAGCCCAGGTCGTCGGGTTCACCATCCTGCGCCGAGGAGCCGACGGGAAAGATCAGATCCAGATGGTCGGCAACCACCTGGGAGGCCAGCTGGTGGGCCCCTGCCGAACTCAGGGGACGGGTGTCCTGGTCCATCCCCACCAGCAGGCCGTACTGGCGCACGATGGACTGGAAGAAGGCGTCATAGGTGGACACGGTCGGCTTGAGGAAGTTACGCTCGGGATCCACGCCCGAGGTGCCTCTGCCCTGGTCGCGTCGGATGACCGCCGCCCCCACCCTGGACTGGAGTTCGGATGCGGCCTTGCGGGTGAAGGTCAACCCCAGAATCTGCTCGGAGGGCACTCCCCGACGGATCAGGGCGATGATCCGGCTGGTCATGGTCATGGTCTTGCCCGAGCCGGCGCCGGCCACCACCAGAAGATCCTCATTGACATCCGCATCGACGATGGCGGACTGTTCGGCAGTCTGCTTCATTCCTGATCCTCCAGTAGATTGGGCGCCACCAGTTGCCATGCCTGACATTCCTGACCATTGCCGGCCCGATGGCAACGGACAGGGTCGAAGACCGCGTCATCCCGGCCAGCCGTCAGCTTGACCCCGGCAGCGAAGAAGACCCTGGCTATCATGGTCAGCCCCCATACAGCCTGGGAGGAGACCCGGGCGGCTCGGACCATGCCCCACAGGTCCGCATCCACCCCAGGCGGCACCTGATCAGGCAGATCCGCAGGCTCAGCCTTGGACTTGAGCGGGGAGGGCATGCCGGTTCTGGGCTGAGCGATGGTGACCAGCCTGTCACGCTCGAACAGTGGCGGCTGATAGGCCATCTCCTCCCGGCGCAGCCCTGTTTGCGCATCCTTGGGCGGGGCCTGCAGCTGCAGGAGCAGAGACTGGCTCAGCTTCATCCCCTCGGTCCTGTCCAGATCGGGAGCCTGGGGCAGGCTCCAGGCCGCCCCCACCTCCGGGCTGCTGCCGGGCGTGGGCGGGAAGGCCAGTCCCAGCTGATAGCAGACCAGCTGCAGGTCGTTGAAGAGCTGCCCCTGGGTATAGGGGACCCTGCCGGTCTTGTAGTCCACCAGCCGCAGACGGATGCCCTCGGGCAGGGACCTGACCTCCAGACGGTCGATGCGGCCGGTCAGCCTGACCGTCGTCCTAGAATCCAGAGCTGCTGGGAAGCCGTCGACCAGGCCGGACATCAGGGCGAAGAGCCCATCGGCATCCAGAGGTCTGTCGGGGAAGGTGGCTTTCCAAACAGGAACCAGGTCCTCCACAGACAGGCTGACGTCGAAGGAGCGCTCGCTCTGAACCCCCAGCAGGTCGCCGACCGGGACCGGGCTCTTGCCATCAAGGCCGTATTGGGAATCCGATGAGCGGACGAAATAAGAGGCCAGGTTATCCAGGATCGGCTCTACCCGGCTCCTGCGACCACGCTGGTCATAGAGTTCGTCGGGGTCCCGCAGGCGCTGTTCCTGAGGGGCCAGTTCCTGGTAGATGTCCAGGAGCGCATCCCGCACCTGCTGCTGGCGGGCGTCCGGATCACCCTGGCCGGGACGGTCCAATCCCTGGGCTGTGCCCTCGCTGGCCACCTTGTGAATCAGGGAACCGAACTCCGTGGGCACCCTTGACGGGGAGGGGCCGGAGAACTGGTCACCCAGGGCCCACTCCAGGGGGCAGTTCCAGATGGCATCGACCGCTGAGGGCGAAAGAAGGACCACCTGGCGGTCGGACCGGTGCTCATGGCGATGGTCACGACCCTGGTCACGGTTTTGTATTCGATCCGCCTGACCGGCTTGATTGACGGAAGCATGTGCAGAACGAGGGGCATGGTCCCTTTCAGTAACCGATGTGACACCTGAGGCGGCGCCTACGGCCCTTGACTCGGCGGCCTGTGCAGTATGAACTTCTTCCGCCGAGGCCGGTTCAGCAGCGCCCTCCTGGTCATGGTCATAGAGGAAGGGCCAATGCCTGGGATCGGCCGAATCCTGGCCCTGGTCGGCCAACAGCCGCAGGGCTTGCACGGCATCGTCCACTCGCTCACGGTCGACTTGATCTTCCGGGAGCAGCGCTTGAACAGCCAGGATGGACCGGGCGGCCGCCGTCAGCCCCCTAGCAGACACCTCCAGCCCCCCATAGCGCTCACTGCCGCCGGAGCCAGCGCCGACCATGCTGAACTCGGCCTGGCTCATATCGGCGGTGCGTGGATAGCGTTCGGGCAGGTAGCCGTAGAGGAAGTCCGATGGAACCAGGTCATCGTTCCAGACCGCGCTGATGCGTACCTGGGTCCGGGCCCTGGTCAGCGCCTCCAGAAAACCCTTCTTCTCGGCGTAGAGGATGGAGCGCAGGGCAGGATCGTGGCTGAGCGTGTCCGCCAGGGGGTCGCCGATGCGGTCGTGCAGGACCAGGTCGGCCAGCTCCTCGGCCCCGAACATGGTGTCGCGGGGGATCAGATTAGGCCAGACCCCGTCCTGGACGGCGGGCAGCCAGACCAGCGGCCAGTCGGTGGCCAGGGCGGCGGCGCCGGCGGGTGTGGTCAGGGTGACGGCGTGCTCGATGGGCCCGATCCGCGCCAGGGAGTCGGCCTCGATCTGCATGGTGCGCACCTGGTCCATGAAGGCCTCGACCGTGGGGAAACGACGGGAGCCAGCCGCGTACTGGAAGAGCCGCATGAGCGCGTCCAGACGGTCGTTGGCCTCCTCCCCCTCCTGGGTGGCCATCAGGGCTCGCCGCTGCCAGTCATCGGCCAGGTCCAGGCTCCGCCAGGCCTCCCAGAGCACGTATTGGGGCTGACGGTCCAGGGCGCTGATGCGGGTGGCGGTCAGATGCAGAACCTGCAGGGCCCTGTCCAGGACCTGAACGTCAGGGTCCTCCCGGCGACCTCCGGCGATAGCGGTCATGGCCTCCAGAATGATTCCCGAGGATCGGTCATCCGGATCCAGCACCAGCAGGGTCTCCAAAGCCTGAACCGAAAGAATGGCTGGCTGTTGAGCACCCCGGTCTCCCAGATCCACCGGCTGGTCCGGGGCCGAGGCGGTGGAGAAGGGACCAGACCCGTCCCCTGGCTCGGCGCAATCGTGCCTGGTCAACAGGGAGTCATCGACGCTGATGCCGGATGAACGGTCCCTTTGAGCCCGCCGCTCGGCCAGGTCCTCGACCCAGGTCTGCCAGGCCTGTCCCAGGAACGGCAGGTCCTCCAAGGAGCCCGATGAGTCCGGGTCACTCCCCCGCTGGTCGGACAGGGGGGCCAATGCGGCCATGGTCTCCATGATGGACTCCAGGCGTTCCATTCTGACGGGTCGCTCTGCGCGAGCGGCGGTGGCGGGAACACGGAAGAGCGGCCCAGCCATCAGGGTGCGCAGGCGAGAACGGATCCAGGCGGCCACCTGGGCAGGATCGTCCGGGTCGCTTCCGGCGGCACCAGGGTCCAGCACCGATTGGGCCAGCTCGACCAGGGCGAAGAGACCCTGGATGGCGGGCTCCTGGCTGAGCGGACGGGTCACCGAGGAGAAGCGCACCGGCACACCCTGAACACGGAGCTTGCGGCCCAGGGTACGCAGGGTCATGTTGTCGTGGGCGATGACGGCCATGTCGTTCCAGTCACGCTGATTGGCCAGAAACTCATGCTTGATCTGCCAAACCAGGTCATCGTCCTCCTGGTCGGGGGTGTGGAAGAGTCTGGTCTGTACGCTGCCATCACGGATAAGACCGTCGCCATCGGTCAAGGGTGCCACAGGTCCGGCACCGGGCCAGGCGGGCAGCTTGCCAGGTCTGTCGGGCAGGGGGGTGTCGTTCTCCTCGACTCCGGCGATGCCCAGGCTGACCCTGGCAGCCACCAGATCAGCGTAGGAACCTGGAGCCGCCGGGTCGGAACCCCGGCCGCTTTCGGTATGCTCTGCAACTGCTTCCGGAACCACCATTCTCCGGGGTTTCAGGGTCACGGTGGCGGCGTCCAGGCAGGCGAAATCCTGGGCCAGCAGGGGGGCTGAGGCGCTTGGCATGGGCTTGGACAAGGCCGTCAGGCGAGTGGCCAGAAATTCCGGGTAGGAGCCGCGGAAGGACTGGACCGACTGGTCGGGATTGCCCACCAGAAGGAGTCGGCAGCCAGCCTGGTTCAAGCCCTGCAACAGGCCCATCCCGGCCAGGGTGATGTCCTGCCAGTCGTCCACGACCAGCAGGTCGGGCAGGTCGTCATCGGCCAGACCGTCCAGGCTGCGGGAGGCTTCGACCATGAGCATGGAGGGGTCCAGACGGAATTCGTCCGGGTAGCTCTCGGTGATGCTCTGGCGATACTCATCCTCCAGGGCGAAGGCCAGCCGCCACTGCAGGCCCAGCCGGTCGCGGCGGTCGGGATCCATGGGTTGGACGGCCAAAGCATCCAGAAGCTGATCCCGGTCATCCCTATCCAGGCCCAATTCCGTCATGCGGGCGAACATGTCCCGCAGCTGGGCGATGAATCTGTCCGCGACCCCTACGACCCGTCCCTGGTCATCGCCAACCAAAACGGAGGACCAGCCCGCCCCGTTGCGGAAGTAGCGTTCCAGGAGTCGGCAGACTGCGCAGTCGTCCCCGGCCTGTACATGCTCCAGATGGACGGTCATAACCTGCCTGAGCAGGGCATCCTCCTCGGCGCCGTTGAGCAACCTAGGCAGGAGCGGATCGTGGCCCCCCTGGGCCAGCCGGGACCGTGTCAGCAGACGGAAGGCCAGGGCCTGCAGGGTGCCCACAGGCCGGGTGCGGTCGGACCTGCCCCGCTCAAGAATGACCTGGCGGCTGACCTGGTCGGCCGCGGTTCTACCTGATACGGCCATGCTGGCTCCGTCACCAAACTGCTCCATACCGGCCAGCAGAGCCCGGGTAGTCAGCCTGGTCTTGCCGCTGCGGGGAGGACCAGCCACCACCAGGGCCCGGGTAGGCCGACCCTCCTCGTTCTGGAGCCGATCGCCGATAAGGGCGCGGACCGGTTCCATGGCCTCTTGCGGTTCCACCGGTGGCTGCTTGCTCATAGCTACAAGAATAGGGTCCGGCATGGTCCATCTACAGGCCCCGAAACCCGCTGGTCCGGAACCGCCGGCAGAAGGCTCAATCGATGCCTGATCAGGAACGACGTGCTGTTATCGTGGATAGCAGTTTCCAGGCAGTTCTTAGGAGGTAATGTCCCTTGCAGCAGAACGGTTCCCACCCCCAGCGCCCAGGTGCGGTTCCAGCCATGGACGATGCGCCAGCGCTGCCCGGGCTGCGGCTTATGCGTCCCTTGGACCTGGGGGGCACCGCCGCCGTCTACCTGTACGAGCAGGAGGGGCTCAACCGACCTGTGGCGGTCAAGGTGGCCCTCCAAGGAAGCATGGACCAGCAGACCCATCAGCTCTTTCTGCGGGAGGCCAAGACCCTGGCCAAGCTCTCCACCCACCCCTGCATCCTGAGCATTTACCAGGCGCTTGTCAGCGATGACGGACGGGATTGTCTGGTGCTCGAATACGCTCCAGGCGGCAGCTGCAAGGCCATCATGCTCAAGGGAGGCATGGATCAGGAAGGCGTGCTGGACCTGGGAGTGCGCATGGCCTCGGCCCTCTACTGCGCCCATGAACGCGGAATCCTGCACCGGGACGTCAAACCCAGCAACTTTCTGATCACCGACCAGGGCCTGCCCGTCCTGGCCGACTTCGGCATCTCCTCGGGCATCTATGGAGGCGAACGGGCCGGCGGCCTTTCCATACCCTGGGCGGCTCCAGAGGTCCTGGCCAACCGCTCAGGAGGGTCCGAGGCCAGCGACATCTACTCCCTGGGCGCCTCGCTCTTCGGCATGCTGGCCGGCCGCTCCCCCTACGAGTACGCCTACCGGGCCAGGGATGAGAATCACCTGTCACAGCTGATTCTGACAGCTGAGACCCCGGTTCTGCACATGGGTGAGGCCTCTCCTATGCTGGCTGCGGTTCTGGAGAAGGCCATGGCCCATGACCGGGACGACCGCTACTACTCGGCACTTGAGTTCGGCCGCGCCCTTCAGGAGGTCCAGCAGCAGCTCTACGGCCATGCGACGCCTTTCATCGGCGAGGGAATCGACCCCTATCCCAAGGGGGATGTACGCCCGCACGCCCATACCGGAGCCATTCCGGGCGGGACGGAGAACAAGGAGTCCGGTCACACCTGGACCGGGACAGGGACCAGTTCCGAATCGCGTCTGCAACCAGACAGGGAGGCGGTCGCTGACCATGGAGACAGCCAAGCCAGGCGGTTTCCTGGCGGCCGCCGCCTGATTCTTCTGGCGCTGATCCTCGCTGCCGTCCTGGCCGTTGCCTTGGTCTGGGCCTTCGTTGTCGGCCTGCCAAACGGATCCGAGCGAGGTTCACAGCCGACTACAGGAGCCTCCCAGATCCAAACCCAGCAGGCGCAGTCCCCGGACCCGACGGATTCGAGTGGCCCCCAGGATCTGCAGGAGGGCGCGGTTCCCTCGCCCACCCAGGGTCAGGGCCGTTACCAGGGCACCACGGCAGTTTTCACCTGGGCCAATCCCGACCCCAAACCGGGAGACAGCTACGTTTGGCATCCCCTGGACCAAGGTGGCAACGACGACCGTGGCCGCAGCGTGCAGACCCGACAGCCGACCGCCCGCATCGACGATCCGCAGGGGGGCCAGACCTGCATCAGCGTCACCCTGGTGCGGGCCGACCGGAGCATGTCCCAGGAACCGACCATCATCTGCGCTGTTCAGTAAACCCTCGGTGGAAGAATTTTCACATTCGACCACCCCGACTTTCACAGACCACCAAGCCCCTGCAAACCAGCTAAAATCAGTCCTCAGAGAGAGCATTTACGGCGGTCCGGGACGAGTTAAGAAGCTAAGCCTGTGTGGCAGGACAGGAAAGGAACCCAGGGGATTATGGACTTGCAGGGAGGATTCCTGCGGATGCGCCGGGCCGGGCTGCGCCTGCGGCATGCTCTGGCCGTCCGCGCCAAGAACCCTGCCGCCATCCTGGCCGTCACGCTGACGGCGCTGGTCCTGCTCATCCTGGGCGTCTTATTCGTGCATGGGGTGGACCGCCGTGCCGTTCAGGTGGATGACGGCAGCATCTGGATCACCTCCCAGAACGAGCGTAAGGTCGCCCGGTTCAAGCCCGACATCGGAGAGGCGGACGTGGCCCTGTCGACGGGCACCGACCACTTCGACCTGGCCCAGAGCGGATACGCGGTCATCCTGGGCCGGGAGGGAGGCATGGCACCCATAGCGGCCTCCACCGCCACCCTGGGGGACACCACCCGTTCGGATGCCAGGGTCCAGCGGATGGTCAACGGACCCACACTGGTTCTCTTCCAGGCGCGGACCGGCAAAATCTGGGTGGGCCGGGCCGCTTCGCCGGGAGATCTGGACCCGCAGCGCCGGGACCCTGTGCTGACCCTGGGCTCCGGGGCCTCCGTCACCGTGGATGCCTCCGGAGCCGTCTACGCCTACCGGCCCTCGGACGGGGTCGTGTTGAGGATCGACGGACCAGACTCCCGGGCCCACCGTGAACTGGACTCCCTGACAAACCACATCCCCGTCCGGGCCACTGCCTTCAGCGTCATCGACGGAAGGCCCGTCCTTTTGGCTGGTGACCGGCTTTACTGGCCCCAGGGATCCATCCGGATACCGCACCGGGGAGACCTGCAACTCCAATCCACTCCAGTGGATATGGACCGCCAGGGACCCTGGGTGGGCCTGACCGATCAGGAAAGCGTCCACCTGGTTGATCTGGATCACCCCAGCAATAAGGTTGAGACTGTAGACACCGGCAGCAGCGGTCAACCCGCTCAACCGGTCTCCTCTGGCGGATGCCTTTGGACGGCCTGGGCCTCTTCGGGGAACAATTTCCTGCGATTGTGCGCAACAGGGACAGCCATGCCGCAGGTTCGGTCACCGCAGCCGCGTGCCTCCACCCTGGAGGCCATCGGCCCCACCTCGGATCTAGTCTTCCGAGCCAACCACCGGAGGGTCATCCTCAATGACGTACTGACCGGCGATGTCTGGAATCCCCGAACCTCCACCAAGGTGATTCGGCCGCAGTGGCAGACCATGGAGGTCAAACACACGGACAGGACCGATCAGCGTCAGGACTCGGCCGACAATCGTCAGCGGTTCGCTGCCACCTGTCGATCAGGATCCCAACCCATCCAGGCCGAGGACGACAGTCTGGGCATTCGGGCCGGATCCAGAGCCCTGCTGGATCCCCTGCGTAACGATCACCAGACCGACTGCTCGGTTCTGCGAATCGAGGATGCACGCAGCTCACAGGGCAACCTTCGCCTGACCCCGGTCATGAACGGCCGCTACCTGCAGGTGGATGCCAGCGACGCACCTGTCGGCCGGGCCCGGATCAACTACTCCATCACCGACGGACGCGGCCAGGTCTCCTCGGCTGGCATCGACCTCAACATTGCCCCAGCCAAGATGGACCGAGGCGATCAGGCACCGGTCCAGAACGATACCCCTCCCGAGTACGAGGTGGAGCAGGGAGCCACAACCACCGTCAACGCCCTGGCCGGCTTCGAGGATCCCGACGGGGACCCCCTGACCCTGGCCGGTGCCGAGTCCGTCAATTCGGATCGGATATCCCTGTCCACCAGGGCTGACGGACAGCTGACCATGAGTGCCGGATCGGCCACCTCCGGTCAGCTGGCAGTCAAAGTCACTGTTTCAGACGGAGTCATGAGCGGTCAGGGACTCATCTATTTCACCATTAGACCCGTCAACACCTTGGCCCCACTGGTCGATCCGGTCATTCGCCAGGCCACTGCCGGCCGAGAGGCCACCGTGGACCTGAGCAGGAGCGTACACGCCAATGCCGCTCAGCCCCTCCGCCTGATCCGGGTCGACAAGCCCGACGGAATCCAGACAAAGGTCAACACCGAGAGCCTTTCCTTCACTGCCACCGCCGCCAACCCGGGCACCTATTACGTGCCCTACCGGGTGGCCCAGGGTGACCGGGAGACCCAAGGGCTGGTCAGGCTGGAGGTAGAACACGACCATGGCGGATCCGCGCTGCCGGTTCCTGTCAACGATGTAGCCCTACTTGGGACCGACCAGACCGCCATCGTCGACCCGCTCGACAACGACCTGGATCCCATGGGCGGAGTGCTGGCCCTGACCGATGTGCGGGTGGATCCGGACTCCGGCATCAAGGCCGGCATCGTGGACCACCGCCGGGTCTACCTGTCTGCCAGAAAAATCCCCACACGGCCGCTGAGCATTGCCTACACAGTTGCCAACGCCAGCGGCAGCGCCCAAGGGACCATCGTCCTGCAGCCTCCCTCCCTGAGCAGGGCAGCCTCAGCGCCCAAGGCCCCGAATCTGACGGTAGGGGTCCGCTCATCGGGCCTGGTCACGGTTCCAGTCATGGACAAGGTCACCCACGCTGACGGGACCAGCGTCACCCTGGACCAGCAGCTGACTACGGATCAGCGGGTCTTTGCGGGACTGGCCTTCGTATCCGGGGATACGGTCAGATATCAGGCCAGCGAGCGCACCGGGGACTTCACGGCCACCTATACGGTCAGGGACGATCTGGGCAACGCGGCCTCAGGCACCATCACCTTCCGGGTGCATGCCTCCGACCCGGCCAGCAAGCCCGCGCCTACACCCAAGGATCTGCGGGCCCAGGTGGCTGCCGGGACCAAGGTGCGCATCCCCGTTCCCCTGACCGGCATCGACCCGGACGGAGACTGCGACACCCTGTCCGGCTTGGGCAATCAGGCACCCAGGCTGGGCAGGATCGTCAAAGCCGGTGCCGACTACCTGATCTATGAGGCCTATCCCGACTCGCATGGCACTGACGAGTTCACCTACGCCGTGGAGGACTGGATGGGGCAGCGCGCCCAGGCACACGTGCGCATCGGCGTCTTCCCCGACTCCTCGGTGACCGGGGTCTTCGCCCGGGACGACAAGGTCAAGCTGCGGCCCGGGACCGTGGCCGACGTGCCGGTTCTGCTCAACGACATCTCCGGGGATGACGACTCCTTGAGCCTGGACCCCCACCTGGAGCGCCAGGGCCTGGACCAAGCCAGCGTAAAGGACGACATGATCCGGCTGACCGCCCCCTCACAGCCAGGCACCTCCTATCTGGTCTACCGGGCTCACAACCGGGCAGGGCTGAGCGACCAGGCCACCCTGACCGTGGTCTCGGATCCCCAGGCCCCCATCCAGCCGCCCATAGCGCAGGATTACCAGGTGGCTCCCGAGGATACGGTGGACAAGCGCAGCGTGGAAGTCAATCTGGCCGACTCCATCAGCAATCCATCCGGCACCCTCGATGACCTGCGCCTGGGGATTCATCCTGGGGCCAGGGCCCATGCCAGGACCGTAGGCGAAACCGGCTCCACCAAGCTGGTCATCGACCTGACCAACCAGGCCAGGGCCGTGCCTTACACCGTCACCAACACCCGGTACAAGATCACCTCAATGGCCTTTGTGAAGGTCCCCGCCTATGGGGTATTCCCCCCGGTCCTAAGACCACGCGCTCCGGCCCTCAAAGTGCGGGCTGGTCAGAGCATCACCATCGACATCGCCGATCAGGTCAGGGTGGGCGCAGGCAAGACCGCACGGATCACCTCCCGCCAGTCCGTTTCCGCCACCAAGTCCGACGGGTCCGACCCCTATGTGGACGAGCACACCCTGAGGTTCACCGCCGCCAAGGACTATGCCGGTCCAGCCTCATTGACCTTTGCCGTCCGTGATGGGGATCCAGGCAGCCAGGCCATCGTCAACGAGTCGGTGCTGACCCTGCCCATCACCGTAACAGGCGGCAGAGCATCCCCGCCTGTCCTCTCGGCACCGGTCATCGATCTGGTGGCCGGGGAGCCGGCACAGACCATCTCCCTGCCTGCCATGACCCGTTGGCCTCAGGGAAGCGACCCAGCAGACAGCACATTCTCTTCCGGGGACCCCCAGGGGCCGATCCATGCCAAGCTGAGTCCTCGGGGCCAGCTGAACGTGTCCGCTGACAAGACCGCAACGCCTGGCACCAAGGCCACCCTGTCGGTAACCATCGCCGGTTCATCCGGCCAGGTGCATACGGTCCTGACCTTCCGCATCGTCGCCACCACCCGGCCTCTGGCTTCGGTCCCCTCACGCCAGGTGGGGCTCAAAGCCGGTCAGAGTCTGGAATTGAACCTATTCGACGATGCCCTCAACCCCTTCCCCGACACCCCGCTGCGCGTGGTCGGCCTGGTCAGCGACGACACCTCACGTCTGACAGCCAGCAACCTGGGCGACGGGAGGATCGCCATCAAAGCCGATCGTGACATCGGCGCCTCCACCAACACCATTCTGGCCACGGTCGAGGATGGCAGCCGGGATCCGGGCCGCCGGGTGAGCGCCACCATCACCGTGGGCATCATCGACCGCCCTCAGGCCCCCAGAATGCTGTCGGGCGCGGCCCAGGCAGGCGACGGAACGGTTCTGCTGGCCTGGGAGCCGGGTGCAGCCAACGGCAGTCCGGTGGACGAGTATCGAGTCTCCTACACCTCATCGGCAGGCTCGGGACAACGCTCCTGCGGCAATGCCGTCACTTGCCGGGTCGACGGGTTGGACAACGGCCATGATTACTCCTTCACTGTCCAAGCCCATAACCAGGTGGGCTGGTCCCCCGCCTCCTCGCCGGCGGCAGCAAGGCCAGACGCACTTCCCGGAGGCGTGCAGGCACTGACTGTGGACGGCGGCAGCAAGGAAACCCTGACCGTCACCTGGCGTTTGCCAGAGAATCATGGCTCACCCATCCAGGGCTATACGGTCCACGGGGAGGGTTCCGGCTGCGGTTCGCCACGATGGCGGTCGGCCACCTCCACCAAGGCGGTCTTCGATGTGGGTCATGACGAGTCCGGAGGCACCTGCACAGTGAGCGTGACCCCAGCCAATATGGCCGGATCAGGACCTGTGGCCTCAGCCTCTGGAGCCACCTGGTCGCACCCGGATCCGCCTGCATTCCAGACTCTGGAGTACCAAGGCAAGGATCAGGTCAAGCTGGTCCTGAACCCTGGTGCCGAACACGGCCGACCCTGCGCAGACATCCAGGTGAGCATCGATGGCCTCGACCCCGGCAAGGCTTCCTGGACCCTGCCATGCGGTCAGCCGGAGGTCAGTGATGTCATCACCCTGCCCGCCGGATCAGTCAAACCTGGTGCCAGGCTGAACTTCCGGGCGGTAGCTCGCATCCGTGGAGTGGGGTCCGAAGGCCATTCGCCCGCCGCCACCAAGGAGCTGACCCTGCCCGAGGATGCCGACAAACCAAGCGACAAGACCCTTACCCGTCAGGGGTCCCTCAGCAGACAAGGATGAATGACCATGGATGATCGAAGCGCACAGGAACCCATCCAGCAGGACGGCACCATCCCGGATGACGCGACCAGGAGGAGTACCCCCAAGGCCGCCCGCGAGGCAACCAACGAAGGCCGACGGATCCCCGCCGACCGACTGGATGTACTCAAGCGACAGCGCCAGGCCCTCATGGCCGGTCTGGGGCAGCAGGAATCTGACTCGGCGGCGAACGACGACCGGACCAGGCCCGGCCGCATCCCCGTGGCTGCCGGACAAGAAATGAATCAGAAATCCGGGACGGAATCTGCCCCATCGGACCGCACCATGGTGGAAGACGGGACTATCCCCGGTCATCAGCCAGTCCGTGACCTGTTCTCCCGGTCCTCCTCAGCTCCTGCAGGGCCTGACCTCGTCGACGCCACCGATCAATCCCGTCACCCACAGCTGGAGCGCACCTCAGTTCCCAGATACGAAGTCGAGACCGGGCAGAACCAACGGCCTCCCACCGAAGCAGGAGGTCAGGCATCAGAGACCAGGCAGCAGCGACGTTCAGGCCATGCCACAGGCAAGAACCAGGCCCCCGTGGATGTGTCGACCTTCGCCAACCTCTTCCGCTCCATCGTGGACAACGTCGGCCAGGCGGTGCTGGGCAAGGAGGAAACCGTCGCCTTATGTGTCACCGCCCTGATCGCGGGAGGCCATGTGCTCCTGGAAGACAATCCGGGCACTGGCAAGACCCAGCTGTCACGCGCCCTGGCTGCCTCCATCGCCGTGGACTGCAAGCGGATCCAGTTCACCCCGGACCTGCTGCCCTCCGACCTGTTGGGTGTGACCTTCTATGACCAGGCTCAAGGACAATTCTCCTTCCGGCCCGGCCCGGTCTTTGCTTCCCTGGTTCTGGCCGACGAGATCAACCGAGCCTCCCCCAAGACCCAGTCGGCCCTGCTGGAGGTCATGGAGGAGGGCCAGGTGACCGTGGATGGCCGCACCTACCGCCTCCCTCGGCCATTCATGGTGATGGCTACTCAGAATCCCATCGAACAGCTAGGCACCTATGCCCTGCCCGAGGCTCAGATGGACCGCTTTCTGATCCGCACCTCGCTTGGGACGCCTGGGCACGATGCCAGCATGCGCATTCTTGAAGAAGCCGACATCCGCGACCGGGCAGGCCTGGTGGAACCGGTGGTCGACGCCGCCCAGGTGGAGGCCATGGCTGCCTGCGCCTCCAAAGTTTTCTGCGATTCCTCCATCATGGAATACGTCATCCACATCATCGAAGCCACACGGCACAGTCCCGCCATCCGGGTCGGCTCCTCCATCAGAGGCGGGCTGGCTCTGGTCCGTTGCGCCAGGATCCGGGCCTGCGCCCAAGGCCGTGACTACGTGATTCCCGATGATGTCAAGAAACTGGTCGACCCCATCCTGGCCCACCGGCTGATCCTGACCTCCCAGAGCAGGCTGGCGGACATGGATGAACACCAGGCGCTGGCCGAAGCCCTGGCCAAGGTCCCCGTCCCCACAGGAGAGCAGTGAGCCATGACCGCCTTCGCCAGCCGAACTGCCCCGAAAGCTAGACCGACATCCTCGACAGGATCCGAACAGAGCCTGCAATCCCGGGCCGCCGGCCTATGGCAGTCGATCACTGCCCTGGGCCGGGCTATGGCTCTGGCCACGCTTCTGTGCGTTCTGGCCTTCGCCCCTACAGGCTGGCGTGAACTGCTGGCGGGCGCTCTGCTGGGCGTGGGCATGCTCCTACTGGGGTTGTTGATGAGCCTGGGCAACCTGTCCTGTAGCGCTGAAACGAGCCTGGACCAAGGCCACCTGGAGGTGGGTGGCCAGGCCGAGCTGATCCTGGTGCTGACCAACCCAGGCAGCCGCTCCACCCGCCGCGGCCGAATCGGCCTGGCCCTAGGCCAAGGAACCGTCATGGCACCGCTGCCAGCCCTGACACCCGGTCAGAGTCACCAGATCCGCTTGAAACTGGAGGCCAGGTCCCGTGGCGTGATTGACCTAGGCCCGGTGACCATGGAGGCTGGGGATCCGCTGGGGCTCATCCGTCGCCGCCGAATTCTGAGCGGCGCCCGCAAACTCTATATCCATCCCCGCACGGTGACACTGCCGCCCCTCGAAGCCGGATTGGAGCGCGACCTGGAGGGGGACCCTGGCCCCGGCATTGTCGACGACGATCTGGAATTCCATGCCCTACGCCCCTACGTTCCGGGCGACGACATAAAACGGGTTCACTGGTTATCCACCGCCCGGGCCGGCACCCTGATGGTCCGCCAGTACGAGCCCACCCTGCGCACCAGAATCAAACTGATCCTGGACGGCCAGGCCATCTCCTACAGGAGCGCGGATGAGTTCGAGCTGGCAGTCGAAATCTATGCCTCTCTGGGCTGCCGATGCCTGCTTGACGGCCGTCGGCTGCAAGCACTGGCCCCAGAACCGGACGATCCCGATGCCCATGGGACCACCACCCTGCCTACGGAGGATCCCCGAAGCTTTCTGGATGCCTGCAGTGCCATCCGCCCCCGCCAGGACAGCTACGACAAGCCCGATCTGGCTGATGCTCCCGAGCAAACCAGTCTGACCATCCTGGTGACCGGTCCGCTGGGTGACCGCCAACCCTCAGTCCTAGCGGACGGATCGGCCCAGAACGCATCCCCGGTCATGCTGCTAGCTGCTGACCTGGATGCCCATCCAAGCCTGCAGACGCAACCGGGGTTGGTCAACGCTGTTGTGGGCAACAGGAAGGACCTTCCCATCCTCTTGGAGAACCAGCCATGAGCACATCCGCATCATGGATGGACCAAGCCCAGAGGGAACCTATCCGCCTGATCGACCGGTCTGGTCTGCAATCCACTGTCGACCCGACCAGGCGCCGCTCCCCCGCTATTCTGGTCGCCGCATTGGCCCCACTTGATCTGCTGGCCGGACTCCAGCTGCTGCCGGTCTATGGCAGCCTGCCCTTCTGGCTGACAGTGGGAGCCGCCGCCTGTCTGACCGGACTGCTGATCGCCATGCTCCCCCGCCGTGGGATCGCCACTGCCCTTCTCCAGCCTCTGCTGCTGATTGCCGCCCAGTTCCTACTAGGACCTATATTCGCTCTGAACGGGACCACCATGGCCCATGTCCTGCCCACCCGGGCAACCCTGGCACAAGGATGGTCCGCCACCTTCGGCGCGTTCAAGACCCTGGCAGCCATCGACCCGCCCCTTGGACAGGAGGCAGGCGGACTGATGGCCCTGTGGACGCTGATGCTCTGGACCTGTTACCTGGCCGTGCTGCTGGCCCGCCATGGTCTAGGCCGCAACCTGGGACGGCCGGCGCACCCCGTAGCCGTCCTGACAGCCACCCTGCCCATCCTGGCCACCATGGCTGTGTCAGCTGCCCTGGGCACCAGCAGAGGCCTCTATCCGGCATTGACAGGTGGCATCCTCTGGCTGCTCCTGCTGATCTGGTGCGCCAGTGGTCTGGGGCTGCTGCGTCTGCAGGGGCCCGCATCCGCCCTCCTGACCCTAGCCCTGGCAGCCGGACTGATGTTCTCCGCTGGGCTCCTGCCCGCCCCGACCCGACTGGTCATTCGCGACCACTACCAGCCGCCCATAGACCCCTACCAGTTCACCAGCCCCTTGAGCGATTACCGCGCCTACATCAAACGTCACCGCGACGATATCCTAGTCACGGTCCGCAACCTGCCCGCTGGCACCCCAGTCCGTATGGCCGTCATGGACCGTTATGACGGCAAGGTCTGGAATCTGTCCGACTCCTCAGGTGCAGGAGCCGCCGACTACCGGCGCATCGGCGTTCAGATCCGCACAGAAACACACCAGGAGAAGGCCAAAGACACCAAATCGACCGGACGACCTTTTACAGCAACCTTCCAGATTCGAGAGGGATTCAACCACGCCTGGTTGCCTTCCGCTGGACAGGTCAACGGTATCGATACGGATAAGGGCCTGCAAAGGGAGGATCTCTACTTCAACAAGGCCACAGACACTGTCCTGACCGATCAGGCCCTGCAGAAGGGAACCAGCTATACAGTGCATGGCCTGGCCGAAGATAGACCAGCAACCCGTCGCATCGCCGACAGCGATCCGGGAGATGTGCAGGTGCCTCCCCTGGCGGATGCTCCAGAGAGCCTGCCCAAGGCGGCTGCCTCCATGACCTCCATGCAGGTGCGCGGCGGTGCCAGGGCTCTGGCCATCGAGGAACGGCTGCACCGGGAGGGGTGGTTCTCCCACGGTCTGGCCGGCGATTACCCCTCGGCCTCCGGCCACGGCGACTATCGAATCAATCAACTCCTGCAGGGCCAGGCCATGGTGGGCGACAGCGAACAATACGCCTCAGCCATGGCCCTCCTGGCCCGGCAGATGGGCCTGCCATCCCGGGTGGTCTTGGGATTCCTGCCCAAGAACCGTGACGGCTCCATCAGCAGGGAACGGACCAGGACCCAGGCGGACGGCAGCACCAGAATCGACTTCACAGGACGCGATGCCCAGGCCTGGGTGGAGGTCAACCTAGAGGGTCTGGGATGGGTCCCCTTCTACCCCACGCCACCGGAGACCAAGACCCCTGACAGGTCCCTGGACTCTACGCCACCCAACCCGCGTACCCTGGTTCGCCAGCCACCGCCCCCGCTGGTCGATCCTCCCCGCGACGACCGGACCACCCAGGGTCGGACTACCGTCGGCGGGCAGGAAGCATCCCGGCAGTCTTCACCCTCCTTCTGGAAGCGGTACGGCCCTTTGATAGCCAAAGTGGCGCTCTGGACCATGCCGGTCTGGCTGCCCGCTCTCCTGGCTCTGCTCCTGCTGGCCGTCAAGGCTTGGTTGCGCCGACGGGCCCGGTCGACCGGCGATCCGAAGACACGCATCCGCGCCGGCTGGCGACAGATCGGCAACCTGGGCAGACAGACCGGCCTGTCCTTGGATGGCACCCGTAGCGAGCAGGCAGCTCTGATCGCCCAGACCCTGCTGACCGACCCCCCAGGGTCCTCGTCGGCTGGGCTGCATCGGGATCTGGATCGACTGCGCAACATGGCTGATCAGGCCTCGTTCGACCGTCACCCTTCAGATGAGCAGGAGGTCGAAGACTGCTGGCAGCTGGTCGACAAGCTCAGATCCGCCATTCTGGCATCCCTGCCACGAACCCGGCGTTGGCGCACCCTGCTTTCCCCTAGGCACCTGCGCTGACCTGCCTGCAACCTGGACCGCGAGAAAAACAAGATGAGGGCCCGTGCAATCGTAGCGATTACACAGGCCCTCATCCTTTATCACATATCCGGTAGCCGAATCCGCCAAGCCGGGTCATCCGGCTCAAGCGAATCGGCGGCTACCGGTTGCTCAGACGCTCACTGGTTGGAGTGCTGATCCTCCGAAGAGGAGAAGGTGGCCGAACCGGACTGCTGGGACGGATTCTGGGCGGAGTCACTGCCATCGGCGGCATCCGAAGATCCCGTGTTCGTGGTGGCAGCCGTCTGATCGCCGGCCTCAGCTGACGGATCCTGCACGTTGGGGGTGTCCAGATGGTTCTGGCCGCCCTGGTCATTGAGGAAATCGTCCGGGTTGAAGTCGTCGCCCAGCTTCAAGTCCCCGAAGTCGATGTTGGAGAAGTCTACATCATTCAGATCAGCATCGCTCAGATCCACGTCGCCGCCACCCAGACCGAAGTTGGGGTAGATGGTGTCGCGGATGGCCTTGTCGGGCTCCACAGTGGCGTTGCGGTACCTGGCCAAGCCGGTGCCTGCCGGGATCAGCTTGCCGATGATCACGTTCTCCTTGAGGCCCTTCAGGTCGTCGACCTTCTGGTTCAGGGCGGCCTCGGTGAGGACGCGGGTCGTCTCTTGGAAAGAGGCGGCCGACAGCCAGGAGTCGGTGGCCAAGGAGGCCTTGGTGATGCCCATGAGCTCGGGGCGTCCAGCGGCCGGCTTTCCTCCGGCCTTGACGGCCTTCATGTTGGCAGCCTTGAACTTGGCCTGGTCGACCAATTCGCCGGGCAGGAGGTCGGTGTCGCCCGAGTCGATGACCGTCACGCGACGGAGCATCTGGTGGACGATGACCTCGATGTGCTTGTCGTGGATGTCCACGCCCTGGGAGCGGTAGACCGTGTGCACCTCATTGACGATGTTCACCTGGGCGGCACGCGGTCCGAGGATACGCAGGATCTTCTTGGGGTCTACGGAGCCCTCAATCAGCTGGGTGCCGGCCTCGACGTGCTGTCCATCCTTGACCATCATGGGCGCACGGCGGGTGACCGGGTAGGTCAGCGCCTCCACGGAGGTGTCATCCGGGGTCAGTGTCACCTGACGGCCGCGGTCGGTGTCCTCCACCTTGACGGTTCCAGGGAACTCCGCAATGGGTGCCTCGCCCTTGGGGGTACGGGCCTCGAAGAGCTCGGTGACACGGGGAAGACCCTGGGTGATGTCGGAGGCCGAAGCCACGCCGCCGGAGTGGAAGGAACGCAGCGTCAGCTGGGTGCCAGGCTCGCCTATGGACTGCGCGGCCACAATGCCCACGGCCTCGCCAACGTCCACCAGCTTGTTGGTGGCCAGGGACCAGCCGTAGCACTTGGCGCACACCCCGCGGGTAGACTCGCAGGTCAGGACCGAGCGGGCCTTGACCTCCTCCACGCCGTGGGCGACCATGTCGCGAAGCACGTCCATGGACAGGGCATCGCCGCGCTTGTAAAGCACGGTCTTGCCGTCCTTGGGGTCGATAACGTCGGCGGCCAGGAGCCTGGAGTAGGGTCCGCCGTCGGCGGCCTTGACCAGGACCAGGTTGCCCTGCTCGTCGCGCTCGGCCACCTTCATGGTCAGACCGCGCATGGTGCCGCAGTCCTCCTCGCGCACAATCACATCCTGGGAGACATCAACCAGACGACGTGTCAGGTAGCCCGACTCGGCGGTACGCAGTGCGGTGTCGGCCAGACCCTTGCGTGCGCCGTGCTGGGAGATGAAGTACTCCAGCACCGAAAGACCGTCATGGTAGTTGGACTTGACCGGTCGAGGGATGATCTCGCCCTTGGGGTTGGCCACCAGGCCTCGCATGCCGGCGATCTGGCGGATCTGCATCCAGTTGCCTCGTGCGCCGGACTGGACCATGATGTTCACATTGTTGTCCGGAGTGAAGTGCTCCTGCATGGCGTCAGCCACCTTGTCGGTGCACTCGGTCCACAGGTTGATCAGCTCCTGACGGCGCTCTTCGTCGGTCAGCAGACCCATGTCATACTGGGAGTTGACCTTGGCAGCCTGTCCCTGGTACTCGTTGACGATCTCGCTGCGCTCGGGCGGCACCACGATGTCGGAGAAGGCCATGGTCACGCCGGACCACTGGGCCCGGGTGAAGCCCAGATCCTTCAGGGCATCCAGGGTGGCCGCGACCTGGGCGGTCGAGTACCGGGTGGCGATGTCGTCCACAATGCCGGACAGCTTGCCCTTGGGCACCTGCTCGTTGATGAAGGGGTAGTCCACAGGCAACGTCCGGTTGAACAGGACCCGCCCGTAGTTGGTGGCGAACAGACGGGAGCCGTCCTTGAAGACCTCCTCCTTGACCACGTCGGGGCTGCCGGGCTCGGGCTCGACGACCTTGAGGTCGCCGGGCTTCCAGTCCTTGGGCATGACGAAGTCGGCGGGGACCCGCAGCAGGATCTTGGCCTGCATGTCGATCTCACCCAGGTCCAGGGCCATCCGGGCCTCAGCCAGGCTGGAGAAGATCCGGCCCTGGCCCTTGGCGCCGTCAACCACCGTGGTCAAGTAGTACAGACCCAGAATCATGTCCTGAGAAGGCATAGTGACCGTGTGGCCGTCGGCAGGCTTGAGGATGTTGTCGGAGGCCAGCATGAGCGAGCGGGCCTCAGCCTGGGCCTCAGCCGACAGGGGCAGGTGAACTGCCATCTGGTCGCCGTCGAAGTCGGCGTTGAAGGCCGCGCAGGCCAGCGGGGGCAGGTGGATGGCCTTGCCCTCGACCAGGATGGGCTCGAAGGCCTGGATGCCCAAACGGTGCAGCGTAGGCGCACGGTTGAGCAGGACGGGATGCTCGGAGATGACCTCCTCCAGCACGCCCCAGACCTCGGGGTCGCCACGGTCCACCAGGCGCTTGGCGCTCTTCATGTTCTGGGCGTAGTTGAGGTCCACCAAGCGCTTGATGACGAAGGGCTTGAAGAGCTCCAAGGCCATGGGCTTGGGCAGGCCGCACTGGTGCATGCGCAGGGAGGGCCCGACTACGATCACGGAACGGCCGGAGTAGTCCACACGCTTGCCCAGCAGGTTCTGACGGAAGCGGCCCTGCTTGCCCTTGAGCATGTCTGCCAGGGACTTCAGGGGACGGTTGGAGGCTCCGGTGACGGGACGGCCACGGCGGCCGTTGTCGAAGAGGGAGTCCACAGCCTCCTGGAGCATGCGCTTCTCGTTGTTGAGCATGATCTCGGGAGCGCCCAGCTCGATCAGGCGCTTGAGCCTGTTGTTGCGGTTGATGACGCGCCGGTAGAGGTCGTTCAGGTCGGAGGTGGCGAAACGGCCGCCATCCAGCTGCACCATGGGGCGCAGGTCGGGCGGAATGACCGGGACGACATCCAGGACCATGGCCTCGGGCTTGTTGCCGGTGTTCAGGAAGGCGGAGACCACCTTGAGCCGCTTGAGGGCACGGGCTTTGCGCTGGCCGGAGCCGGTATCGATCTCGTGGCGGAGCTCCTTGGCGGCACCCTCCAGGTCGAAGTCCTGCAGGCGCTTCTTGATGGCCTCGGCACCCATGCAGCCCTCGAAGTAGTCACCGTAGCGGTCCTGCATCTCCCGCCACAGGTCCACGTCGCCTTCCATATCGCCGGGCTTCAGGGTCTTGAAGCGGTCGAAGACGGCGGTGATCCTCTGAATCTGATCGTCGTAACGCTTGCGGATGGCGGTCATGTCCCGCTCGGCACCGTTGCGCAGACGTGCCTTCATAGAACCTTTGACCTCGTCGGTCTTCTCCAGCTCGGCCAGGTCCTCTTCCAGCTTCTTAGCGCGCTTGTCTATCTCCAGGTCGCGCTTTTTCTCCAGCTGGGAGATTTCGTTGTCGAACTCGTCCTGCAGGTCAGGCAGATCCTTGTGGCGCTGCTGCTCGTCCACCTTGGTGACCATGTAGGCCGCGAAGTAGATGACCTTCTCCAAGTCCTTGGGCGCAATGTCCAGCAGGTATCCCAGCCGGGAAGGCACGCCCTTGAAGAACCAGATGTGGGTGACGGGGGCGGCCAGCTCGATGTGGCCCATACGCTCGCGGCGGACGCGGGAGCGGGTGACCTCCACGCCGCAACGCTCGCAGACGATCCCCTTGAAGCGCACGCGCTTGTACTTGCCGCAGGCGCACTCCCAATCTCGGGTGGGTCCGAAGATCTGCTCGCCGAACAGACCGTCCTTCTCGGGCTTCAAGGTACGGTAGTTGATGGTTTCGGGCTTCTTGACCTCGCCATAGCTCCAGCCGCGGATGTCGTCGGCGGTGGCCAGTCCGATTCTCAGTTTGTCAAATGCATTGACGTCCAGCACTCTGTGTCCTGTCTCTGATCTTGTAACTGCTCTGAAGTTTGCCTCTTGGCGGGATGCCCGTCAGACGGGCATCCCTGTGACTGGTGGTTCAGCGGTACTCCGGCTCGGGAGCGGACTGGTCTGCCTTGGCTGCAGCGTCCGGACGGGCGCCGATGTTGAAGCCCAGGTCGTCGGAGGCAGCGCTCGGGTCGTCGTCCTCGTCCTTCATCTCGATCACGTTGCCTTCCGCGTTGAGCACTTCCACGTTCAAGGAGAGCGACTGCATCTCCTTGAGCAGCACCTTGAAGGATTCGGGGATGCCGGCTGCCGGCAGGTTCTCCCCGCGCACGATGGCTCCGTATGCCCGGACGCGGCCATCCACGTCGTCGGACTTGGTGGTCATCATCTCGTGCAGGGTGTAAGCGGCGCCGTAGGCCTCCAAGGCCCAGACCTCCATCTCGCCGAAACGCTGGCCGCCGAACTGGGCCTTACCGCCCAGGGGCTGCTGGGTGATCATGGAGTAGGGGCCGGTGGACCGGGCGTGAATCTTGTCGTCGACCAGGTGGTGGAGCTTGAGCATGTACATGTAGCCCACGGAGATGGGTTTGGTGAAAGGCTCGCCGGTACGGCCATCGTAGAGCACGGCCTTGCCGTCGTCGCCCACCAGGCGCTCGCCGTCACGGTTGGGCAGGGTGGTCTTGAGCAGACCGTTCAGGGCATCCTGACGCACGCCGTCGAAAACCGGGGTGGCCACGGCGGTGCCGGGCTCGGCCTTCTCGGCGCCTGCCGGGATGTGCTTCTTCCACTCCGCTTCCAGGTCGGGGTCCAGGCTGATGTCCCAGCCGGAGTGGGCGATCCACCCCAGGTGGAGCTCCAGGACCTGGCCCAGGTTCATACGGGAGGGCACGCCCAGGGGGTTGAGCATGATGTCGATGGGGGTGCCATCGGCCATGAAGGGCATATCCTCCTCGGGCAGGATTCTCGAGATGACGCCCTTGTTGCCGTGGCGGCCCGAGAGCTTGTCGCCCTGGGTGATCTTGCGGTGCTGGGCGATGTAGACCCGGATCATCCGGTTGACGCCGTTGGGCAGCTCGTCGCCGTCCTCCTCGGCATCCTCGCGGGTGACCTCCTTGACCTCGATGACCGTGCCGGTCTCGCCGTGGGGCACCCGCAGGCTGGTGTCGCGCACCTCGCGGCTCTTCTCGCCGAAGATGGCCCGCAGGAGCCGCTCCTCGGGGGTCAGCTCGGTCTCACCCTTGGGGGTGACCTTGCCGACCAGGATGTCGCCGGCCTCGACCTCGGCACCGATGCGGATGATGCCGCGCTCGTCAAGGTTGGCCACTGCATCCTCGCCCACGTTGGGCAGGTCGCGGGTGATCTCCTCGGCGCCCAACTTGGTCTCGCGGGCGTCGGTCTCGTACTCCTCGATGTGGATGGAGCTCAGGGTGTCGTCCTGGACCAGACGCTGGGAAATGATGACGGCGTCCTCGTAGTTGTAGCCGTTCCAAGGCATGAAGGCCACCAGGAGGTTCTTGCCCAGGGCCATCTCGCCCTTCTGGGTGGCGGGGCCATCGGCGAGGACCGTGCCGGCCTCGACCCGCTCCCCATCCTTGATCAGAGGAACCTGGTTGTAGCAGGTGGTCTGGTTGGACCGCTGGAACTTGGCCAGCTTGTAGGAGGACTGGGTGCCGTCGTCATTCATGACACGAATGATGTCGGCGGAGACGTAGGTGACCACGCCTGGCTTCTCGGCCAGGATGACGTCACCGGAATCGATGGCGGACCGCCACTCGGAACCGGTACCCACCAGGGGACGCTCGGACTTGACCAGGGGGACGGCCTGACGCTGCATGTTGGTGCCCATCAGTGCTCGGTGGCCCTCGTCGTGCTCCAGGAAGGGGATCAGAGAGGCACCCACCGAAACCATCTGCCGGGGGGAGACATCCATCAGATCCACCTGGGAGACGGGCACATCCTTGGCCTCGGCCTCGGCATCACGGACCAGGGCCTCGTCCTCGACGAAGTGTCCGGTCTCGTCGATCTCCTGGTTGGCCTGGGCGATGGTGTGCTCGGACTCCTGGTCGGCGGTCATGTAGACCACGTCGTCAGTCACCTGGCCATCAATGACCTTGCGGTAGGGGGTCTCGATGAAGCCGAAGGGGTTGACGCGGGCGAAGGTGGCCAGGGAGCCGATCAGACCGATGTTGGGACCTTCAGGGGACTCGATGGGGCACATGCGTCCGTAGTGGGAGGGGTGCACATCGCGCACCTCCATGGAGGCACGGTCGCGGGACAGGCCGCCGGGGCCCAGGGCCGAAAGACGACGCTTGTTGGTCACGCCGGCCAGCGGGTTGTTCTGATCCATGAACTGGCTCAGCTGGGAGGTTCCGAAGAACTCCTTGATGGTGGCGTTGACCGGGCGGATGTTGATCAGGGACTGCGGGGTGATGGCCTCGGCGTCCTGGGTGGTCATCCTCTCGCGGACCACACGCTCCATACGGCTCAGGCCGGTGCGCAGCTGGTTCTGGATCAGCTCGCCCACCTGGCGGATGCGGCGGTTGCCGAAGTGGTCGATGTCGTCCACGTCCACCCGCAGCTCGATGTCCTGGCCGTCGCGGCGGCCGGGGAAGGTCTGCCCGCCGGCATGCAGGGTCACCAGATACTTCAGGGTGGCGATGATGTCCTCGGGATGCAGGCTGCGGTCGTTGAAATCGGCCTCAAGGCCCAGCTTGCGGTTGATCTTGTAACGACCGACCCGGGCCAGGTCGTAGCGCTTGGTGTTGAAGTAGAAGGAGTCCAGCAGGTTGCGGCCGGCCTCGGGAGAAGCTGTGTCAGCAGGCCGGATCTTGCGGTAGAGGTCGGTCAGGGCCTCGTCCTGGGTCTCGATGGTCTCCTTCTCCAGGGCATCCAGCACCAGCGGGTAGCCCTTGAAGGCCTTGCGGATCTGCGGCTTGGTCATGCCGATAGCCATGAGGAAGACGATGGCGGACTGCTTGCGCTTGCGGTCCACGCGCACGCCCAGCACATCGCGCTTGTCGATCTCAAACTCCAGCCAGGCACCCCGGCTGGGGATGATCTTGGCCCCGAAAATCTCCTTGTCGGAGTTGCGGTCCTGGGTGCGGTCGAAGTAGACACCCGGGGAGCGAACCAGCTGGGAGACGATAACGCGCTCCGAGCCCCCGATAATGAAGGTGCCGTGAGGGGTCTGCAGCGGGAAGTCGCCCATGAAGACGGTCTGCGACTTGATCTCGCCGGTGTCCCCGTTTTCGAACTCGGCGTTCACATACAGAGGAGCCGAGTAGGTGTAGTCCTTCTCCTTGCACTCCTGGACCGTGTGCCGAGGCTCCTCGAAGTAAGGATCCGAGAAGGTCAGGCTCATGGTCTGGGCGAAGTTCTCAATGGGAGAGATCTCCTGGAAGACCTCATCCAGGCCGGAGACGGGGGCCACGGTATGGGTCCCGTTGACCTGATCCTCCTCGACCCGCTTCTTCCAGCGGTCGTTGCCGACCAGCCAGTCGAAGCTATCGGTCTGCACACCCAGGAGGTAGGGCACCTCGATGGGTTCGCGGATGGATCCGAAGTTGACACGATCGGTGGCCTTGTGCAGTTTGATGTCGTGTTCGTCAGCGCGTGCCTGCGTAGTGGTGGTACTTCTTACAGCTTTATTGGCAGCCAAAATGGACGTTCCTTATCGCTCGCCGTACTCGATCATTCCTGTTACCCCAGGGAGATGCCGAATGGCCGCCATATGCCTATTCGCGGGCACCTCCTCGATGATGCATGCCCGCTATATGACACACCTCATGCAAAGCATCAAGAGTACCAGCTAAGAGCCCCGGAAGCAATCGGCGTGTCGTTTTAGAGCAACTGCTATTGGACCATGACCGGCACAGGGTGGGAAACCACTCGGGGATTGGCCTTGAGGACCAGCTTGGCCTGGTAGGAGCCGGCATTGACGCGGGGCAGCTGATCGTCGGGCAGGCAGCTGTCCTGACTGCTGTCGGCATTCCAGGTGATGGTCTGCACGTCCTTGTCGCCGGTGGCCATGAGCAGGGTGCGAGCCCCAACCGGACAGGCATCGGAACGCCAGATGGTCTCCTCGCCGCTGGTGATAATCAGCACCCGGCCGCCGTCGGAGCCGTCCACCAGACAGGAGCCCGTTCCCTTGTGACGAATGGTCGCCGTAAAGTCGATGGATCCGCCGACCCCGGTACTGGGATCGGGCGCGGCCAGC
This sequence comes from Bifidobacterium sp. B4111, assembly GCF_026537235.1. Lineage (NCBI taxonomy): Bacteria > Bacillati > Actinomycetota > Actinomycetes > Bifidobacteriales > Bifidobacteriaceae > Bifidobacterium > Bifidobacterium sp. B4111. The sequence continues at coordinate 65,460 of NZ_JAFNMO010000002.1, forward strand.
TCCAAGGCCAAGTCCTCCTTGCCGCAGTCAGGAGCTCCTGAGGAACGCTTCTTGCCGGAATCCTTCTTCTGCTTGTCTTTGTCCTTGGATTTGGTCTTTGAGCTCTGCTGGACACTGGTCGAGGTTCCCTGGGCCCCATTGCCTCCACGCAGTGCTCGGATGCCGGCCCCCACGCCCCAGACCAGACCAGCGCAGACCAACAGAAAGAGCACCGCCAGCAGGGCAGCCGCAATCCTCCGGCGACGGTACATCCGCCGCTTCTTCTCGCTCATGCGTCGCTTGGCCATACTTCTCCAGTCTAATCGTCAGGGCTGCCTTCACTGCGGCAGACTCAGGAGGCCATCTGGGCCGATCTCCAGAAGGCCGTCCTCGTCCAGGGAGGCGATACACCGATCAAGTCGGATTTCGTCGTCGCACAGGGATTTCAGGTCCTTCCTGGAGACGGGCGCGCCCGAAGCCTGTCGCAGTGCCTGGAGAATGGATCCGCGAATCTGCCGATCGGTGCCTGCGAAGCGCTGCCGGGGCCTGGTCCTGCCTGCACCCAGACCGGGCAGCCCAGCCTTGAGGAAACGGCAGTGGCCGGCCAGAGGACAGATGTCGCAGACCGGCTTGCGGGCCACACAGACCGTAGCCCCCAGCTCCATAACGGCCTGATTCCATCGGGTCGAGGGCGGCTCCCGCCAGGCTGCCGACCGGATCTGCGGGTCAGCCGTTCCCAAGCTGTCGTCACCATTCACGTGATGATCAGAAACTTCTGAATCTTCGTCCTCAGGCAGGACCTGCCAGGCCAGCTGGCGCTCTTCTCGGCTGGCAGCACCCCCTTTGGATTCACGTCCCAGAAAGACCCTGGAGAGCACCCTGCGAATGTTGGTATCGATGACGGCGATCCTCTCGCCGTAGGCAAAGCTCATGACAGCGCTGGCCGTATAGTCGCCGATGCCAGGCAGGGCCACCAGCTGGTCGTAATCCCGGGGCAGCCGGTCTGCGTACTGACTGGCCACCTGCCGCGCGCACTCCTGCAGGCGCAGGGCTCGGCGCGGGTAACCCAACCTGCCCCAGGCCGTAATGACTTCAGCCTTGGGGGCGGCGGCCAGTGAGGCCGCATCCGGCCAGACTTTCATCCAGGCCGTCCAGTAGGGCACCACCCGACTCATCTGGGTCTGTTGGCTCATGACCTCGGAGACCAGGACCCCCCAGGGCGTGGTTCGCCCGAAGCGCCAGGGCAGGTCGCGGGCATATCGGCTCCACCAGTCGAACAGCCGCAGACGGATGGGCTCCGTCTCCGCCAAGGTCGTCTCCGCACGCTCCATGGGTCACACCGCCCCTCACCATCCGATTCCGCCTCATTCAACCGCCGTATTCTGCCCGACGGTGCCGACCGGCACTGCCTGGCCTGTCGTTTGGCGACGGTAGGTTGGCCTCATGAACAGGCAGGAACAGGAGCGGTCCGGCGACCCCTCGAAGGCCGTCGAAAGCATGTACGAGTACGGATACCGCAAATCGAACTATGGTCCCGACGAGCTGGTCACCGACGCCCACGGCAACCCCATATCGGTAGTGGATGCCATGATGAAGGCCGATCAGGCCAGCCGTGTCAAGACCTCCACGCCCCACCTGTGCTACTACTCGCCGCGAATCCCCGGCAACACCGGCTCGGCCATCCGCCTATGCGCCGTGACCGGCACCATCCTGCACCTGATAGAACCCCTGGGCTTCAACCTCAAAGACACCAAGCTGCGCCGGGCCGGCCTGGACTACCACGACATGGCCCATGTGGTCCTGCACCCGGACTTCGACGACCTGGTCCGCTCCATGCCCGACAGCCGAATCATCGCCTTCACCGCCCACGCCGACAAGCTCTACACCGAGGTCAGCTACCGGCCGGACGACATCCTCCTGTTCGGCCCCGAACCGGGCGGCATCCCCGACCCCATGGAGATCATGGCCGGCCCTCACGTGGCCGAACAGGTCAGGCTGCCCATGCGACCCAGCCTGCGCAGCCTGAACCTGACCAACTGCGCCTCCATCGCCATCTACGAGGCCTGGCGGCAACTGGGATTCCAAGGCGGTCGCTGAACCCCGCGAGCGCACTCAGTTCTTGAAGCTGTGAATGGGTGCCGGGATGTGTCCGCCTCGATTGACGAAGTCCGCGCAGGAACGGGTATTGACCGGCACGACCGGCCCGCCGCCCATGAGCCCGCCGAACTCGGCCCACTCGCCCACCTGCTTGCCGATGACAGGAATGACCCTGACAGCGGTGGTCTTCTGATTGATCATGCCTATGGCCGCCTCGTCGGAGATCAGGCCGGCAATGGACTCAGCAGATGTATCCCCCGGGATGGGAATCATATCCAGCCCCACCGAGCAGACGCAGGTCATGGCTTCAAGCTTCTCCAGGGTCAGGCTCCCCTCCTGCGCAGCCTGGATCATGGCGGCGTCCTCGGACACGGGGATGAAGGCCCCAGACAGCCCGCCCACCGAGCTGGAAGCCATGATGCCGCCCTTCTTGACCTGATCATTGAGGATGGCGAGAGCAGCGGTGGTCCCCGGTGCGCCCACCTGCTCCAGGCCCATGGCCTGCAGGACCTCGCCCACTGAATCCCCGACGGCAGGGGTGGGCGCCAGGGACAGGTCGATGATCCCGAAGGGCACGTCCAACCGACGGCTGGCCTCCTGGGCCACCAGCTGCCCCACCCTGGTGATCTTGAAAGCCGTGCGCTTGATGGTCTCGCAGAGCTGCCCGAAGTCCGCCCCTCGCGCGGATTCGAGGGCGGTCTTGACCACTCCAGGACCGGAGACCCCCACGTTGATGACGGCCGACCCCTGGCTGACCCCATGGAAACCGCCGGCCATGAAGGGGTTGTCGTCCGGAGCGTTGCAGAAGACCACCAGCTTGGTGCAGCCGGAGCTGTCCGAGTCGGCGGTGCTCTCGGCAGTGGCCTTGACGACCCGGCCCATCAGGGCTACGGCATCCATATCGATGCCCGTTCTGGTGGAGCCCACGTTGACGCTGGCGCAGACCCGTTCCGTCTGGCTCAGCGCCCTGGGCAGAGACTTTATCAGCAGCCGCTCGGCCGGGGTCATGCCCTTGCCGACCAGGGCCGAGTAGCCGCCGATCAGGTTGACGCCGACCTCTTGGGCCGAGCGGTCCAGGGCCTTGGCCACGGCCACATAGTCCTCCACGGTGTGGCAGGCTCCGGCGGCCACCAGAGATATGGGGGTGACGGTGATCCGCTTGTTGACGATGGGAATGCCGTATTCGCGGGCGATGGAGTCCCCAGTGGGCACCAGGTCGCCGGCCAGGGAGACGATCTTGCGATGAATGTTTCGGCAGAGCATGTCCACATCCTGGCTGGCGCAGTCCAGCAGGCTGATGCCCATAGTGATGGTGCGCACGTCCAGGCGCTCCCGGTCGATCATGTCGTTGGTCTCCAGGACCTCGTCACGTGTGATCATGGCTGCCTCCTCAGACCCGGTGCATCCTTGTGAAGATCTCCTCGCGTTGGCAACGGATGGAGACTCCGATGTCCTCTCCCAGGGATTCCATCCTCTGACTCAACGCATCGAAATCATCCCAGCAGGCGGTGCAGTCCACAATCATCATCATGGTGAAGAAGCCATCCAGAATGGTCTGCGAAATATCCAGCACATTGATCCCCTGCTGGGAGAGGTCTGTGCAGACCTTGCCGATGATGCCGATGGCATCCTTGCCCACCACCGTGATGATCGCCTTGTCCATGACCGTCCTCCTCATCCACCTCGCCCTTGACCGGACCCCTTGAAAACCGGGACCCCGCTCCCCCAGCTTAGAGGAGCGCCGGGAGAAGCGGGGGTCGTAGAAGCCTGCAGTCCGGATTCAGGATTCGCGCGCAGCTGCCGAGGAGGGCAGGGCGATCAAGGCTCTGGGGGCCTTAAATCCTTTGGAGGCGAATCGTTCGGCGATGTCACGGGCAAGATCGGAGCCCTTGCCGGCGTCAGCCAGGGCGATGATGGATCCGCCGAACCCGCCGCCGGTCATGCGAGCCCCGTAGGCCCCGCCCTGGCGTGCTGCGTCCACGGCCTCATCCAGCTCCGGGCAGGTGACCTCGTAGTCGTCCCGAAGGGAATCATGGGAGGCGTTGAGCAGGCGGCCGGCCAGGACGTGATCGCCCCTGCCGAAGGCCTCGATGAAGCGGTCCACCCGTCCTATCTCGCTGACCACGTGACGGACCCGCCGACGCATGGTCTCATCCGGCAGCTGCTCCAGCAGGGCATGCAGGGCGGATGGGGGATCAGCGGCCCCATTGACCTGGTCTGCCACCTGGCGCAGGTTGGGCACCCCCAGCAGACGCGCAGCCTGTTCGCAGGTGGCCCGCCGCTGTTCGTATTGGCCATCGTTGAGCTGGTGCTGGGCCCTGGTGTCGACGACCAGCAGCTCCAGGCCCGCATCCTGCAGGTCGAAGAGGACCTGGCGCACATTGCTCATGGCATCCAGCTCCGGCCGGCAGTCCAGCCGCAGGGCGCAGCCGGATCGACACCGCATGGAGGCGCTCTGATCCATGCCCCCGGTGGAAGCGCCGGCCATATCGTTCTCAGCCGTGATGGCGGCCTGGACCAGCCTGACCCGGCCAGCCTCGTCGCCGCCCAGCCCCAGACCGAAGAGGTCATCCAAGGCCAGGGCTACTGCACAGGTCATAGCCGCCGAAGAGCTCAACCCGGACCCCACCGGCACACAGGATGCCAGGGCCAGATCGAACCCTTGAACCTGGGGGAAGCCATCCCGCTGCAGGGCCCAGGCCACGCCTACCGGATAGGCCGCCCAGCCGCTCACTCCCCGGGCCTGAAGCCCATCCATGTCAGCCTGGACCGGATGCTCCGGATCCATGGTGGAGACCAGTCGGACCCGGCTGTCTGTCCTGGGGCTGACGGCCACATAGGTGCGGGTGGGCAGTGCGATGGGCAGACAGAGCCCGGCGTTGTAATCCGTGTGCTCGCCGATCAGATTGACTCGGCCAGGGGCGCTCCAGACGCCCTGGGGATTCTCGCCATAGACCTTTTGGAAGAGCCCACGGGCCTTGGTGGCCCCTTGGCCGTCAGCGCCCTGGGTCCAGGCGTGTATGAATTCCACTGTCGTCGTCATTGATTCTCTCCATTCTCCAGATCCAGGGGTCCCAGCTGGCGGAAACGGTCGGCGATCCGCTCGGGGGTGGTGTCCGACACCCAGGCAGCCATGCCTGACTCGGATCCGGCAAGATACTTGATTTTGTCCACGGCCCGACGGAAGGAGAAGAACTGCAGGTTGAGCCGGTAGTCCTCCCGCCGCGGATCGTGCAGCGGTGCCTGGTGCCAGGCGGCGATGTAGGGCAGATCCATCCCCCTGCCGTCGCCCTTGTCGAAGAAGGCGTTGCCCCTCTTGAGCAGGGTGGAATACATGACGGCCAGGTCCCAGCGCTCCTGGTCGTTGAGCTGATCCAGGCTCAGGATCCCGTCGCGGATGGGGGCCAGGTGGACTTCCAGGGGCCAGCGAGCGGCGGCAGGCACATAGGCCACCCAGGTGGCATTGCGGAAGACCACCCGCCGCCCGGAGTCCAGCTCGGCCTTGAGGATGTCCGCCAGGAGGTTGCCGCCGGTGCGCTCCCGGTAGTCGGCGCACTGCCTCAACTCCTGCTCCAGCCGGGGGGCGATGAAGGGGTAGCAGTAGATCTGTCCGTGGGGGTGGGCCAGGGAGACGCCGATCTCCTGGCCATGGTTCTCGAAGGGGAAGATCTGTTCGATGCCCTCCATGGTCGAGATCTCAGCAGTACGGAAGGCCCAGGCCTCCACCACCGTCCGCAGACGGGAAACCGGCAGATCGGCGGGCAACGCGTGCTCATCGGGGTCGAAGCAGACCACCTCGCAGCGCCCGTTGGCCTCGCGCACTGGCCAGAGTGGGTTGCCGTCCACCAGGGAGGGCTGGTCGACCGCCTGGGTATTGGGCACCTGCATCATGGAGGGGAAACGGTTCTCGAAGACCGCCACGTTGTAGTCCACATCGGGGATCTCCCCATCCTGGTAGGGGTCCCCGGGCTTTCTGGCGGCCAGGGGGTTGCCCTTGGCGGTGGCCTGCGGGCCGGCGGTGATGGGCCGGTTCATCCGGGCCGTGGCCATGGGAATCCAGTCGCCGGTCAGAGGGTCCCGACGCATCTGCGGCGGCTGGAAGGGCACCGTCCTGCCCTCCTGGTCCTGATGGGGGGCGAACCGGTCGGTCAGCGGACGGGGATCGTCCAGACGCCTGGTCTTGCGGCCGGAGACGTACTCAGGATCGTCGTCCAGGTAGAAGAACCGGCGTCCGTCGGCCAGCCTGGTGGGGGTGATGCGGATGTGCTCCCTGGCATACTCGCCGGGAACATACCGCTGGGGGACATACTGCTCTGACTTCATGCTGCTCCTTCATCGTCCGTGATGATTGACAATCCATGGCAACCAGCTATGGCAACCCGCGCACTCCAGTGTGACCGGCCGCTCATTGAGCCTGATCCTCAGACCCATCGGTGGGTTGAGCCTGGCCTTCCTCGGGATTGACCGGCACCAACACCAGCCGCTTGACCAGGGAGCGGGTGGCCTCGGCCGACTCCTGGTCCAGCTGGTCGTCGGTAATGACGGTGTCCACCTGGTCGAAGGAGGCGAACAGGGACAGGGAGGTGCAGCTCCACTTGGTATGGTCGGTCAGGATGATGGTCCGGTCGGCGATGTCCATCAGCGCCATATCGGTGGCCGCCTCCAGGGAATTGGGCATCAGGAAGCCACGTGGGATGGAGACCGAGTGGGTCCCCAGAAAGACCGTGTTGACCCGTAGGGAGGCGATGACCTTATCCGCAATGGGGCCTACCAGGGAGTTGGACCGGGTGATGACGCCGCCGGTGACGATGACCTCCACGTCCTTGCTCTCCATGGCCTGAACCAGCTCGGCCACGGGGATGGAATTGGTCAGCAGGGTCACGCCGGCACACTGACGGCTCTCCAGGAGGTGCTGGGCGAAGACATAGGCCGTGGTTCCGCCGCCGATGGCGATGACGTCACCCGGGGAAACGTAGTCGATGGCATGACGGGCGATGGTGTCCTTGAGGCCCATGTCCATCTGCGACTTGACCGAGAAGAGCGGCTCAGCCAGCAGCGAGCTGGTGGTGACGGCCCCTCCGTGGACCCTCTTGAGCAGGCCCTTGTCCGCCAGGTCGGCAATGTCCCGACGGATGGTCATGGCGGAAACGCCCAGCTCCTTGGAGAGGGCGGTGATACGGACTGCGCCACGAGTACGCAACCGGTTCAATATCAGGTGTTGGCGTTGTGACGATATCATTCGAACATTATCGCACACATTCGCCCAAATTGGCAAGCCGGCCATTGGACTGTGGTCGCGGTCCAAAAACAGGGGCGAACAATCGATGTTTCCTCGATACCCCGACCATTCTTCCATATGCCAGAGGCCTGCCGCGGCTATTGCAGCAATCTGTCAGCCAAGGCACATTCTGTCTTCAAGTCGCCCACAAGGGCCTGCTGGGTCGCCTGAGAAAGCGAACACGATGGTGATGCAATGTCAGTTTCGATGGGTCAACCGTTCAAGTCCCCACAGGGTCACCTGGACCATGGCCTCCAGAACGATCCCGGCATCCATCTTCGAGCTGCCGCGAACCCGCTCCACGAAGACTATAGGCACTTCGACGACACTCAGACCCATGGCCTGGACCCGACGCAGCATATCCACCTGAAAGACGTAGCCGCTGGAGCGGACCCTTCGCAGATCGATCCGCCTGAGCACATCTGCTCGATAGACCCGTAGGCCGGCGGTCATGTCACGCACTGAGGATCCCAGGGCGGTGCGGGCATACCAGGATCCCATACGCGAGATCAGGTCCCGATACCAGGGCCAATGTTGAGTGCGGCCTCCGCGCACCCGGCGCGAGCCGATGACCAGATCCGGATGCGCCTCGCCTCGGGCCACCGCCAGCATTCTGGCCAGATCCTGGGGTCGATGGGAGCCATCCATGTCCATCTCGCAGATCAGGCCATAGCCATGCCCCAAAGCCCAGCGGAAACCCTGCACGTAGGCAGGACCCAACCCGCGGCGGTCATGCCGATGGAGGACGTGCACGCGAGGGTCGCGCTTGGCCATGTCCTCGGCCTTGGCACCGGTGCCGTCCGGCGAGTTGTCGTCGACGACCAGAACATCGACTTCCGGGCAGCAAGCCAGCAGCTGTGGAAGGGTCACTCCGATATTGTCAGCCTCTTGATACGTAGGCATGACCACAATGGTCCCTGCTCCACCACGAACAGCGTCCATGGCCGCTCTCAGCGTGCGATGCCGTAGGCCCCGCGCCGGTAAGGCTCAGGGTAGGGGGCCTGCTGAGCGGACAGCCCCAGTTTGTAGGCGGCCCTAAGCGGCCAGTAGGGGTCGCGCAGACTGGCTCGACCGATCTCGACCGCATCGGCCAGACCCTTGCGTACGATCCGGTCAGCCTGCCTGGGCTTGGTGATCAGCCCCACCGCTGTGGTGGGAATCAGCACCTGACTGCGCACCTGGTAGGAGAAGGGCACCTGGTAGTTGGGAGCGGCTGGGATCTTCACGCCTGGCACCAGACCTCCGGTGGAAACGTCAATCAGATCCACCCCGTGCAGCTTGAGCACCTTGGCGGTGCGGATGGTCTCGTCCAGACCCCATCCGCCAGTGGCCCAGTCGGTGGCGGACATGCGCACCAGCAGGGGCATGCCCGAGGGAATGACCTCGCGCACCGCATCGGTCACCTGGATCAGCAGGCGCATTCTGCCGGACAGGTCACCCCCGTACTCGTCGCTGCGTCGGTTGATCAGGGGATCCAGGAATTGTGAGAGCAGGTAGCCGTGGGCGGCGTGCAGCTCCACTCCCAGGAAGCCGGCTTGAACGGCTCGCACGGCAGCTGAACGGAAGTCAGCCACAATGGAGGCTATCTGCGCCCGCGAGAGCTGAACCGGGACCGCCATCCTCCCGAAGGCGATGGGGCTGGGACCCACGGGCTGCCATCCTCCTTCGGCCACGGGTACGGTGGCGTTGATATAGCCCATGGAGGAGCACCCGGAGGAGCCCTTGCGCCCCGAATGGTTGAGTTGGACGATGGGGACGGCTCCAGCGGCCTTGACATCCCGGACGATGCCCTGCCAGGCCCTGGTCTGCTCGTCATCCCATAGCCCCACGTCGCAGGGAGAGATCCGCCCCTGGGGATTTACAGCCGTGGCCTCCCCGATGACGACCCCGAAGCCGCCCAGGGCCCTGGATACATAGTGCTGATAGTGGAAGTTGGTAGGAACCCCGTCATGCCGCAGGGACGAATAGGTGTCCATGGGCGGCATCCAGATCCTATTGCGGATGTGCTGGTCGCGCAGTTCCATGGGCTGGAAGAGCGCAGGCAGGGCCGTCTCCCGCCTTTTTCCTGATTTTGATTTCCTGGCCTTTTTGACTCTTTTGGCCTTCTTGTCCTTCTTGGACGATTTGATCCCCTTGGCAGCCTTGCCAGTCTTCTTCTTGCCGTCGCCGGCATCCGGCTCAAAGGGCCAGATCGGTTTGGAAACATCCAACCTGCCGGAGCCGCTCACCGGCCCCGGCATCACCTGATCCTCATGAACCCGGCCGTCGGCCCGAGGGGCCTTGTCATCCAGCTCTGAATATTCCTGGACCATCTATTCCTGCCTCTCCCGGCGGACGGCCGTACCCCTCGTGGTCCCGCCCGTCGACGAATCCCTAATGGTCTCCATTGTAAGCACAGCCTCGCTCGGGTCCCAGCCGGAACCCATCAAGCGGATCAGGCCAGGTACTAGTCAGCCGCTTGCACGCTCTGAGTCGCTTCCGAAGTGAGCTCCTCGCTCTCCGGCTCCTGCACGCCTACACCACGGGTCATCTGACGCTGCTGCATCGGAGCCGACTGCTGAGGCTGGACCCCGCCGGTAAAGCGAGCGTCGGGGTTGCCGTAGGAATTATCAGGCTGAATGTTGGCAGCGGCCAGGTAGGTGTTCATGAACTCCTTCCATGCCGGGGTGGCGATGTACATGCCGTACCAAGTGCCCATGGACCGTCCGTTGATGACCTTGCCATTGAAGGAGACCTGACCCTCGGCATTGCCCACAGTGACGAAGGAGGCCACCTGGGGCACGAACCCGCCGGCCAGCATGTACTTGTCCTCATGGGTGCCCGTCTTGGCGAAGGTCTTGCGGCCCCCGTCCAGCTGGGTCACGGCCGCCTCGCCTCCGGGCTGGACCACGCCCTGGTTGAGGGCATAGGCGGTGGTCTCGGCGATGCCCGGGTCGATGGCCTGATGGCAGTTGGCCTTGGGCACCTTGATGGACCGCTTGTTCTTATCGATCACCTTGGTCATGGCAATAGGGCTGCAGGCCACGCCCTTGGCGGCGATGGTGGCGTAGACGTTGGCCATGGTCAGCGGGGAGGCCTGGACCGATCCGATGGTCATGGGCGGCTGGAAGCTGTTGTCTGAGTGGATGTCCATCTGGTCCTTGGGCGAATTGTGGTAGCCCATGTCCTTGGCTGTATCCGCTATGCTGCACAGACCAATCTGCTGGGCCATGGAGGCCTGGGTGGTGTTGTGCGAGCGAATCAGGCCCTGCAGGGGGCTCTCAGGCGAAGTGGTGCCGCCGCCCGAGTTCTCAACGTGCCAGCTGCCAGTGCCGAATCCGTAGGAGGTACCGTCAGCCGTCTTACAGGCGAAGGCGGTCTGCGGATAGCTGGTAGAGGTGCGCAGGGGCTGGTTGATGGACTTGCCGGCCTTCATCCAGGCCACCAGATTGATGGGTTTCCAGGTGGAACCCACGGGGAAACCCCAGCCGCCGCCATCCTGCTGGTCCACTGCATAGTTGATGGCCGTGCGGGTGCCACCGCCGGAGTTCTGGGTGGCGTCGTAAATGCGGTTGATCCCGAAGCCCAAAACCTCGCCGGTGCCCGGACGAATGGCCGCCATCGTCACTTCGAAGCCGGTCGGATCATCCACGGGGATGGTGTCCCGGGCCGCCTTCATGGCTGCGGCGTTGGCATTGACGTCCATGGTGGTGTAGATGTCCAGGCCGCCCTCCTTGAGGAGTTTGTTGCGATCCTCCTGGCTCTTGCCGAACTCCTTGGAGTTGAGGATCTGCTTGGTCACGTAGTCGCAGAAGAAGGCCGCGTCCCCGGCCGCCTGGCAGCCGGCGTCCGCAGACTGCACATGCAGCATCTGATCCAGCGGCTTGGCCTTGTTCTCCTCATACTGGCGCTGACTGATGTAGTTCTCCTGCCTCATCAGATCCAGGACGATGTTCCGCTGCTCCTGAGCGGCCTTGATATTGACGGTTGGGTCGAAACGTGCGGGATTCTTGGTCACGGCGGCGATGGTGGCCGACTCGCCCGGATCCAGCTCCTTGGCCGACTTGCTGAAATAGCGCCTGGCCGCCGACTCAACCCCGTAGACGTTGGTTCCGAACTGGGCGATATTCAAGTACCCTTGAAGAATCTCGGCCTTGGAGTACTTCTTCTCCATCTGCACCGCTATCAGCATCTCCCGCATCTTGCGGGCTATGGTCTCCTCCTGGGCGTGATACTCGGCGATGGGGTCGTTGTTTTCCTCGGCCTGGTTCATGAGCACGTTTTTGACGTACTGCTGGGTCAGGGAGGAACCGCCCTGGGTGTCACCCTGCTTGATGTAGGTCTGGATGAAGGCCCTGAGCACGCCCTGGGTATCCACGCCCGCATGCTCGAAGAAACGACGGTCCTCACGGGCCACCACGGCCTTCTGCATGTAGTCGGAGACATCCTTGATGGGTACCACAATCCGGTTTTGCGCGTAGAAGGTGGCGATGACGGTATGCCCGTCGGAGGCGTAAAGGCGGGACTGCTGGGGCAGATCGTTGACGTTGAAGTCGATGTTCTCCGTCTTCAGAGCAGGCATCAGATTCTTGGAGACGGCGTTGATGCCGAAGACTGCGGGGAACAGAAAACCAGAGACGACCACGCCACCTGCGACGCAGAAGATGAGGTAAGCCAGCAGCAGCGTGAAAAAGCGCCTGACCGACATGGATTTCTTTTGTTCGGGCATGGTCTCCATCCTAGGCCGTTGGCTCTACCTGACAGCGGCGTTCACATGCGTGAGCGTCGAATCAGCGGTCCTGGCTGGAAAATGATGATGGTGCGGCCCTTGCGAGAGATCCATCCCCGGTTGGAGAAGTCCATCAGGGCCTTGTTGACAGTCTCCCGTGAGGCACCGACCAGCTGGGCCAGCTCCTCCTGGGTCAGATCGTAAGGGACCATCAGCCCCTGCTCGAAGGGTTCACCGAAGCGTGTGGCCAGATCCAGCAGGGTCTTGGCCAGACGGGCCGGCACGTCCAGGAAGACCAGGTCGGAGATGCGCTCGTTGTCGGTCCGCAGGCGGTGGGCCAACACCTGAAGCATGTCCACAGCCACCTTGGGGTGCTGATTGAGCCAGTCAAAGAGGGCATCGTGATCCAGGGCAGCCAACTTGGTCTTGTTGACCATGACCACAGCCGAGGCGGTACGCGGCCCGCCGGAGGGGTCAAAGACGGGAATCTCGCCCAGAATCTCCCCGCGCCCATGGATGCTGAGCAGCTGGATGCGGCGGTCGGGCGACTGGCGAACCAGCTTGACCCTGCCCTCCTCCAGCAGATACATTCGGTGGTCGGTGTCCCCCTGCCGGAAGACCGTGGACCCCTTGGCATAAGTGGACTCGTGCATGGTGTCCAAAAGCTGGTCGGCATCCTGCCTGGGCACCTGTTTGAATAGGGCGGTCTGCCTGAGGGCGTTCCCGTCATCGGGAATCTCGTTGGGCTTGTGAACCGCCATACTCCGCACTCCTTTTCGCCATGTCTGGCGGGTCTGCACCGACTCACGCATGGTTGATGACCTCACGCCGGGTTCGACGCGACTGAGCACGATTATACCCACACACATAAACCCCCCTCGCCTGTCATGCGATCTGGGCGGTCCACTCCCCACGGCCGTAGCGCTGCCGGGCCAGGGTGCGGGCCCGTTGCTCAACCTCGGGCGCAGGACTTGATATGCGAAGATCCGACACCAGGGAGGGCAGGGTGTCCAGAAGGGCATCGATCAGAGATTGACGGGTCAGACTGGTCTGCCTGTCGATGGGATCCACCCGGCTTTTGACCGAGGTCACGGCCTTGTCGTGGAATTTCGCCGGATCCACGTTGAGCACCTGGGCCATCAGATCGGCATCCACTGAGTAGGAAAGGGTGGTGTGGTGGAGCAGTCCGCCCGGCCCACGGGAGCCTGGCGGCAATCTGCGTTGGGCGGCGCCCCCCATCTTGCCCCGCGGGGAGGCGATGTCATTCATACCCTGCCAGCCCGCCTGAATCCCTTGCATGCGCAGACCACGAACCAGCCAATAGTCGCAGATCCGGTAGGAGTCGATCAGGTCGGTCCCCTTGACGAAGTCCAGGGGCAGATAGAGGGAATAGGTGATGGCCCGGTCGGGCTGGATGACCATGGTGCCACCGCCGGTACAGCGGCGAACCAGGGTAAAGCCCAGACTGCGCGCCCGCTCCACGTGGACCTCCCGGCTCAGGGACTGGAAGCGTCCCAGGATCACCGCTGGCGCCGCCCAGTTCCAGATGCGCAGGGTGGGTGGCAGCTGGCCCTGGGCCACGACATCATTGAGAGCCTGATCCATGGCCATCTGCATGGCCGGCTGACGTGGACGGTCCCTGATCAGGTCCAGCTTCAGGCCAGACCAACGGCGGCGGCATTCGACCTCGTCTGGCTGAGACTGTTGAAAAGACGCCTGGTCGGGCTCCTCGTGCCTGTGGATGACCAGCCCAGACGGCAGGGCGCGCTCCAGTGCAGTCACTAGGGTCCATGGGGACACGCCGACAACCCGTTGGCCATCCTCTTCTGCCATGATCCTGCCCAGTCGCTTCAGAGCCAGACCAGGATCCAAGGGCAGCGGGATACGGCAAATTGCGGATTCCAGCCGGGATACCGGCCCATGATCATCCTCGGGTTCACGGGAGGCGGTAGGAGCCGGCTCCGTAAAGAAGTCGCCGTCAATCCTGCAGGAAGTGATGACTGGACGGGAGTCTGCCCCCCGGCCCAAGGTCAGGGTTACGCCCGCAAGTTTACCGCACATCTGCTTGCCGACACCGTGCAGAGGGGCCGGATTCAATCCGTCAACTCCCATCCGCGAGCGTCACGATGCCAGAAGGAGCCGGTTGAAGATGTCAGAATCAGGATGCCTTCGATCAGCCCCCAGATTATGGCAATGGTCGGCCCAATGAAGAAGAAGAGGAAGCCGATCAGGGTGAGCATGAGCTGAGCCACACCCCGGCCGGTTCTGCCCAGGTAGAAGTTGCCCACGCCGAAGCAGCCCAGAAAGATGCTGAGCAGACCTGCCGCCAACTTGCTATGCGGAGTGGGTGATATTGGATAGGGACTCCTGCCGGTGGGCATAGCCCCTGGATACCCGCCCTGGGGCATGCCCGGATAGGGCCAAGGCATAGGAGCCTGCGGGGGATACTGCCGGCCAGGATATTGATTGCCTGGATACTGGCCTGCTGGGTATTGATTGCCCGGATACCCGCTCGGTGGGTACTGGCCAGACGGGTACTGGTCGGGATAGCCCTGTCCCGGCTGATAGGGCCTTGGCGGATACTGGCCACCAGGATACTGGCCACCAGGATATTGCTGACCGGTTGGATATTGTTGACCAGCTGGATACCCGGCGGTCGGATACTGACTGGGCTGATAGGGCCCTGGCTGATACGCCCCAGGATATTGGCCGCCGTTCTGAGGGGCAAATGGGTATCCGGCATTGGCCCTCTGACCTGTCGGATACCCACCATGGGGATACTGACTCGTGGGATACTGACCGGTCTGATACGGACTCTGATTCCCTCCGCCAAAATCATGGCCAGCGGGATAGCCCGAAGCCTGTTGCTGCCCGTCGACTGCATCTGGACCTGACTGGCCCGGCTGCGCAGATTTGGCAGCGGTATCTCCCCCGGCGGGCTCCTGTTGCTCGGGCGAAACCTGCGGGGACGGGGAGGGACCGAAGCCGGGATTCCCTGTCGGCATATCGCTGGACTGCCGGTCATCCGGCTGGGGGGCATCATCCATAGTCATGCCCTCCAGTCTAGCCGCCATCCGGCCCGATCACAGCCGGCTTAGGATATCTCTGCCGATCTGCTCCGTGCTCCGCTGGGTGGAGCCGGAGCGTTCGATGTCGTCCTCCACGGCCCGTTCGATGCTGGCCGCCTCGTCCTCAAAGCCCAGATGATCCAGGAGCATCCCGGCCGAGAGAATGGCAGCCGTGGGGTTGGCGATCCCCTTGCCGGCGATGTCAGGGGCGGACCCGTGGATGGGTTCGAACATGGATGGGTAGGTGCCCGAGGCGTTGATGCAGCCGGAGGCCGAGTAGCCCACGCCTCCCACCACAGCCCCCGCCTCGTCCGTGAGGATGTCGCCGAAGAGGTTGTCGGTCACGATCACGTCGAAACGGCTGGGCTCGGTCACCAGGAATATGGTGGAGGCATCGATGTGCAGGTACTCGCGCTCCACGTCGGGGTACTCCTGACCCACCTGGTCGACCAGCCGCTGCCACATGTCTCCCGCGTTGGTCAGCACGTTCTTCTTATGAACCAGAGTCAGGCGACGGCGACGCTTCATAGCCAGCTGGAAGGCGTAACGGATGACCCGTTCCGCCCCGTAAGCAGTGTTGATGGAGACCTCGGTGGCCACCTCCTGGGGAGTGCCCCGGCGAATGAAGCCGCCGGCCCCGGCGTAGAGCCCCTCGGTGCCCTCCCGCACGACCACGAAGTCGATGTTGCCCGGATTGGCCAGGGGCGACACCACGCCCTTGTAGAGCTTGGAAGGCCGAAGATTGACATACTGGTCCAGTTCGAAACGCATTTTGAGCAGCAGCCCCCGTTCCAGGATGCCGGCCTTGATGCGGGGGTCGCCGATGGCCCCCAGGAGGATGGCATCCTGCCGCTTGAGCCGGTCCAGATCCTCATCGGGCAGAATGGCTCCATCGCGCAGGTATCGCTCAGCGCCCAGATCGAAGTCCTCGTAGCGTATGTCAACCTTGCCCCGGGTAACCTTTTCCAAGACGGCCTGAGCTTGGGGAACGATCTCTTTGCCGATGCCGTCACCGGCAATGACTGCAATGTTATATGTTTTCTGCTTGCTATTTGTCATACTGCGAGCATAACGAGCCAGCCAAGCCCCTTTCACGACCCCGACCGAATCCCGGACAGACTAGAATCAGCGGCTTTCGGGGACCATGATGGACAGGCACCAGGCGTTCTCGAAGGCCAGTTCCTCCCACTGCCGGTAGCGTCCGCTGATGCCCCCGTGGCCTGCCTGGGCCTCGATCCTAATCAGAGCATCGGCACCTACCTGCGGCTCCTGCAACCTGGCAACCCACTTGAGCGGCTCCACGTAGAGCACACGGGTGTCGTTCATGGATGTGGTCGCCAGGATGGCAGGGAAGTGGTCGCTGTTGAAGAGCCGGAGCCTGCTATCGGCGTCAGGAACGTTCTCATAGGGCGAGTAGGAGCGCATATACCGGTAGACCTGCTGGTCATGCAGAGGGTCTCCCCACTCGTCCCATTCAGTCACGGTCAGCGGCAGATTCGGGTCCAGGATGCTGGTCAGCGCGTCCACGAAGGGCACATCCGCCTCGATGCCGGCATAGAGCTGGGGAGCCATATTGGCCACGGCCCCCATCAACAGCCCGCCGGCCGACCCGCCGTTGGCCACGGTATGACGGGGATCCGCCCAGCCCTGAGCCTGCAGTGCGGCGGTCACGTCGATGAAGTCCAGGAAGGTATTGACCTTGTGCAGCCGACGGCCCTGCTCGTACCAAGCGCGGCCCATCTCCCCGCCGCCACGCATATGGGGGACGGCGTAGAGCACGCCTCGGTCAAGCAGGCTGAGCCTGCCTGTGGAGAAACCAGGGTCCTGGCTGATCTCGTAGGCTCCATACCCGGTGATGAACATGGGAGCAGGCTTGTCCTGATCCTGGTCCGGCCAGGGACGGCGCTCAGGATGGTCGGGGGCCTGAATGACCGTGTCATCAAGACCAGTCCTCCCGCAGGCATCCAGCGCCGGATGCATGCCTCGCCGCCAGACCAGGGAGACCGGCACCAGGGCCCCATCCCTGACACGGACCAGAATTCGACGCTCGGCGTAGCGCTCCGGCCGGAAGTCGCCCAGCACCCTGGCCCGCTTGAGCAACCGATCCACGCCCCGGACCGGATCCAGCTCCCGCAGCTCGGCGGGGGTCCCATAACTGCCCCGGATGTAGCGCAGCCCAGGAGCCTTGTAGGAGGGATTGTCCGTGGGGCCTATGCTGTAGAGACGGTCGATGCCGTCCCTGGCCTGGTCGGGCAGAACCTCGCGGAAGCGCCAGGGTCGGCCCGCCCGCAGATCCTCCAGCGCCTGGTCCTTGGCGATAACGGCTATGCGGGGCATGCTGTCGGCCCGGTAGGTCAGGACCACGAAGCTGCGGTGGATGCCCAGCCCCTCGATGCCTAGCCCACGAGCGCCTTGGAGGATGGCCGGATTGCCTGGATCCCGATAGGGCTTCTCTGGCGGCAGGGAGGCTAGGTCTCCGGAGCGCTCGCAGCCATAGGGGCTGCCCTGGGCCAGCCGCACCCCTTCTCCCAGCCGAAATGGCGGACGATGGCTGCGCAGATCGATAAGATCCACCTCAAAGTTGGGGTTGTTCACATTGTGATAGACCACAGCCACCGGCAGGTCCTCCCCCGCGGGACCGGCATTTTCGAACCGGGCCAGGCTGATGTCGTACTCGATTCCCTCCTTGCGGGGGATCAGGGGCACAAATTCGCCCTGCGGATCCTTCAGGTCCAGCATGAGCACCTCGCTGGTGATCTTGGACCCGGTGGCAATCAGCATGGCGGATTCGTCGTAACTCAGGCCCAGCCCCACCCAAAAGCGCTCATCATCCTCCTGATAGACCATGACATCCTGATCGGCCGAAGTACCCACCTTATGCCGCCAAACCGTGTTCGGACGCCAGGCCTTGTCCAGGCCGGTGTAGAAGACCCAGTGGCCGTCGGGGGTCAGCACTGCCCCTGAGGAGACCTGGTCGATTCGATCAAGCAGGTCTCGGCCTTGACATAGATCACGAATGCGCAGATCGTAGCGCTCATTGCCCCTGGTGTCCAGTCCATAGAGCATCCAACGGCCATCGGCGCTCAGGTCCAGACATCCCAGAGAGAAAAAGTCATGCCCCTTGGCCTCGGCGTTGGCGTCGAAGATGACCTCCTCGTCAGGCATGGATCCAGGTGCTGCATCGGCCTGGACAGCAGGAGGGTCCCAGTCATGCTGGTCGCGCACCGGCAGGCGGCACTGCACCCCATACTCCTGGCCCTTGAGCGTCCGGGAGAAGTACCAGTAACCATGCATCCGAGTGGGCACCGACATGTCGGTCTGCTGCACCCGGTCGGTGAACTCCTTGAGCAGGGTGGCCCGCAAACCCTTCTGGCCGGCAAGCCGTTCCTGGCAGTAGCGATTCTGGTCGCGCACGTAGGCCTTGGTGGCAGGATCCTCCCGGTTGCGCATCCACTCGTAGGGATCCTCGAAGTGATCCCCATGAAAGCATCGATCAGCAGGACGGCGTTCCGCACGAGGAGGGGCGGGGTTGACGGCCGAAAAACTCATGGGGCGATTATATTCGGGCGCGGCGACGCAGATAAGGCAGCAGGGTCCGCATCAGATTGGCGCCCGTGGTCCCGTAGAAGACAGGCACCTCCGTCACGGGCACCGGCTGTGTGGCAGTGCGCTTGACCAAGGTTCCCAGCCCGGTCTCCTGGGGGCTCAACTGACGGATGCCGATGGCCAGGACCCGGCCCGGATACTGCCGTACCACCTGAGCGAAGGTGGAGGGATCGCTCTGGCCGTCGTCGCCCATGAGCACGAAGCGCATCTTGGGAAAGTCGGCCATGAGCTGGCGGATGAACTCCATCTTGTGCTGCACGATGGAAGGCACGAAGGTCTTGGGCCTGGGATCCAGATCCCGTAGCAGCAGAGGCCCGGCAGGAAAGCCATGATCGCGGATGAATCCGCGTATGGATCCCTCCACATTCCAGGGCGAGGCCGACAGGTAGAAGAAAGGCATCCGGGGGTCCAGATCGCGGATGCGGTTGTAGAGCACGGCCATGCCCGGCACCGAGGACCGGCGGTGCGGATTCGAAAGGAGCAGGTTCCAGGCAGCCTTCCAATGATTCGGCACCTGGCTGATCATGATGGTGTCGTCCACGTCGGATATGACGCCGACAGGAGTCTGACCGGGCACGATGTAGAGCGGCGCATCGATGGGCCGGCGGCCCCGTACCTGGTAGGAGACACGGTGCACGCCTGGGACCAGACCATGCTCGGCCACCAGATCCAGATAGCCCGATCGGTCCGAGAAGACCGCATCCGCGCTCAGGCTGCGGGCGGGATCGACAGCATCGTAGACCGAGGAGTCACCCACCTGGACCCTCCCGATGGCAGTGCTGTCGATGGCCAGACTGACCCTGGTCCTGGGCGCAGGTACGGTCAGCAGGCCACGGATGCCCCGAATGGCCGGATCCCCGCGTCTGCGGCCGTCAGTCAGAATGGTGCGGCAGATCAGCCGGGAATATGATTCGGTGCCGTAGCCCACATAGGGCTGAACGTCGGGCGACCAGCCCAGGCGGCCGGTCATATTGATGGACAGCCCCACCCAGAGGTCGAAAGCGCCAGTAATCAGGCGACGCAGCAGACGCACCGGGGCTGGTCTGCTCTCGATGCCCTCACCGGGCGCGGCCGAATCGAAGGTAGTGCTGACCGAACGGACCCGCAGAGGCCCTTCATTGCGGCCGGATCGCCTGGTCATCACCGGACCGTCAGTTCAGGCTCTTCAGCAGCTGACCGTACTCCTCGGCGCTCATCAGATCGGGCTCATCGTCCTCCAGATCGATCTTGGCTATCCAGCCTTCCCCATAGGGGTCGGAGTTGATGACCTCCGGATCGTCCGAGGCCGCCCTGTTGACGTAGGCGATGGTGCCCGCCACCGGGCAGACCACCGGCTCAACAGCCTTGGAGGACTCCAGCTCGATGACCTCATCACCGGCATCGACGTGGGTGCCGGTCTCGGGCAGGTCCAGAAAAACCAGTTCTCCCAGCTGATCCGCCGCATACTCGGTCACACCCATGGGCGCCGGGGACTGGCTAGGGTCGATCCAGACGTGATCCTGGGAATACTGCAGATGGTCGGGCACATCCAGACGGGAAGTTCCATCACTGTGTTCATCGCTCATGGTTCCAGCCTACTCGGCCGTCTGCCGCGACAGTTGCACCTATCGGGCCGGACCTGGCGGAACCTGTCCCTCCACCTTGACCATGGTCCCGACCGGTGCGTTGTCGTAGATCCATTTGGCATCCTGCTCATACATGTTGATGCAGCCGTGTGATCCGTAGTGAGTGGGGTCGCCCTTGGCAATGCCTCCGTAGTTCCAATCGGCCGTATGGAAGCCCTCGCTGCCATTGTAGTAGGAGACCCATCTGACATTGGGCGACACGTAGCCGGGGCCGCGCATGGTCTGAACGGTATAGCGCACATTGATGAAGAAAGTGCCTGTATCTGACCAGTCCCCGTCATAGGGCTTGCCCGAACAGATAGGGAAGGCCTTAACCTCGGTGGTCCCATGGTAGGCGGTGGCTGTCTGATCGCTCAGGTTGACTCGGATCCAGATGTCGCCGTCAGGCACGTCATAGCGGGCCACCCGAGTCTGCTCCTTGTGAGGCGTGACCTCAGCGCTCGCCTGGATCGGGTTCACGTCGCCCTGGACCAGGGCCTTGACGACCAGATCAGCTGTGGCGGGCACATTCGTAACACGGACCCCGTCTACGCCCTTGGTGGTCTCAGCCACTACATCGCCCTTGGTGTTCTTGACATTGACGGCGGTGACCATATCCCGATCCAGATGCCGAGCTAGCTCCTGATCCAGATACTGCTGGATGGCCTGCCGATCGAAGCCCAGCTCCATGGTTCCCTTGCTGAGGTCTGTCACCGGCTTGACCCAGGTGGCTACAGTGGCGGCCGGAACAGTCATGACATCGTCATCAGCTCCCTTGATGACCAGATCCTTGGCCAGCCGTTGGTTGGCTTGAGATGCCACCTGATTGGCGGTGTCCAGGCTGATGGGCATGCCCACATCCTTGTAGACCAGCCCAACAGCCAGCTGCCTGCCTGGCTTGTCTATCAAGGAGGAGACAGCACTCTGCACACGGCCCAGTTCAGCCCCCTTGCCGCCACGTCCCTCCTGGGCTCTAAAAGCATGAGCACCGGAATCAAAGACGATGGTGGAAGGAACAGAGCGATCTTGACTGGGGATGAAACGTTCAGTCAAATACTTATTCATGGCCAGTTGATCCCGCTCTGCCACCAGCGGCACCGCCTCGCTATAGAAGGGGTTGAGCCGGGAGAGGCCTGCAGGGCCCTTGGCTGTCATGACTCTTGTGACTGTGGCATCCTGATCCACGCTCACGCCCAAATCCTTCAACCCAGCCCGCGCAGAGGCCCCATTGCCTTTGAGCTCCACCTGGGAGTCGCGCACCTGCTGATCGACGATCCGCCGGACTTGGTCGCTGGTCCGGCCCATCATGACCTTTCCGCCTAAGGTGACGCCGGGGGCCACCCGATCACGGAAGAAAGCACGAACGCCGAACCAGCAGCCTACCAGAATCAGCACAGCCAGAAGCGACATGGCCAGGATGGTGCGTCCTCGATGACCACTCGAAGGAGTCTTGTCGCTGGCACCTGCGCCGAAAGCCCGCTCTGCTTGTTCGTCGGCGAACAGGTCCACTGGGTCGGGCCCGTTACCGGTCGCGGGCGGCATGGTCACAGTTTCAGTCTGGTCGACATCCGGAATACGAGGCTCTTCTTGCCCCTCCATGGCCATAATGCACCTTTCGCTACTTACATTTCCACAAAATATTTTACGACAGAACCAAACCCAGAGGCACGGGCCTTCCCAAACCGGTCAGAGCTCGCTGCCATACCATTGTTCAATCATATGTCTGGCAACACTGGCCGCCTGGGGTATGTGCAACCGGCCCGAGGCCAGAGCATTGCTGAATTCCTCCCGTGTGAACCAGCCGGCATCCTCGGTTTCCTGACCATCCACCCGGATATTAGTATTCAGGGATCTGGCCTTGAAGGCCACCATCAGGGAGGAGGGGAAGGGCCAGGGCTGAGAGCCCAGGTAACGCATCTCCCCCAAATTCAGGCCCACCTCTTCCAGAGCCTCACGCCGGCCTGCATGCTCCAGATTTTCTCCAGCCTCGACGAATCCGGCAGTGACCGAACGAAAGCCAGGAACCCACTTCCGGTTGTGCTGGAGCAGAAGCCGATCGTGGCCGTCCACCACGGCCATGATCACTGCGGGCTCGATGCGGGGAAAGAGCGTGTGTCTGTCCCCCGACACATTCCCCTGGCAGATCTGAGCCCATCCAGCCTGGCAGGGATGAACCGGTGCGCCACAGTGGGGACAGAAGACCTGGAGTCCATGCCATACGGACAGAGCGACTGCGCAGATTGCCAGGCCCACCTGACGCGGATGTCCATGAGGGGCATACTCGCGCAGGCCAAGCCAGTCGAAGCGCTGATCCGCAGCCTGAACCAGGTCACGAAGAGGGTCATGGACGACCCGACCGGCACAGGCTAGATCCAGATCCAGGGCCAGCCAGGCCTGCTGGTCGGCCTTCCCCAGGTAGTAGCAGGGCGGCTCGAACTGGTCTGTCGAGCTTGCTAAAGGACCCCGCAAGTATGCAGCGGGCAGTGTGGCCAGACGGATGCTGGCTCCGGTGCGGCCAGACAAGGCTCCCTCACCCCTGGGCACGGCCACCTTCTCGCCCCTCACCAGGATGACCCCCGTGCCGTCCTGGTCCAGCAGGTGGTCAAGCAGACCGGGCTGCGGCCGCGATGCCGTGTCGTAGTCCACATCCCCCTGTGCCAGGGGCAGGAAGGGCAGGGGCTCGGTGAGAGCCAGCGGGGAGAAGACCGTTTTAGGATTGCTCATGAGAGCCTCCCCACGCGACGAACCAGATCCAACAGGGCAACGGCCACCTGGTGCGGATGCTCGACGGCGCTGAAGTGGCCACAGTCGTCGATAGCGGTAAAAGTAACGTCGGTTCCTGCCTGAAGCATGGCCTGGGCCAGAGGCTCCATGACACGTGGGGGGCTGGATGGATCGCAGCGACCGCTGACCAGGGCCACGGGCACCCTGATGCTGCCGACAAGATCGCTCTGATCCGGGCGGCCTGCAGCCATCCGCTCTCGCCAGGCGATGCCGCGAGGATCCTGGGACTGTATCCATTCGGTCATGGTCTGCACGAAAGCAGGCGAACGCTTGACCTTGGAATCGCCCTCCTGAGGCCTGGCGAAGTGCATGACCGGATCCAGCGTCCCCTCCACCTCGCAAGTTTGAGCGATCCGCAGCCGGTTGGCCCGGGAGACTGGACGGTCAGCCATCATGGTGGTGTCACACAGGGCCAGCCCGGCCGCCATCTGTGGATAAAGTCTGGCTATGGCTTCGACCAGGTAGCCTCCCATGGAAAGTCCGACCCAGATGGCCTTCTGCGCCCCCGTGGCGGCGACCATATCCACAAAGGCTCGAGCCATGGCATCCAGAGCACTAGGCAGGGCGCCATCAGAGTCTGCCGGGCCACAGGACGCCGGCTCAGGCAGGGGGCAATCGCCTGCTCCGAGCATATCTGGCGCATAGACAGGAAAGGGGGCCATACCAGCACGATCCGCCTGGTCAATCAGCAAGGCCGCACACCGATTCCACATGCGGTGGTCCACAGGGAAAGCATGGACCAGCACCAAGGGCAGCCCCTCCCCTTGTCGATATACGGTATTGACGATGTTCATGCCCGCCTCCAAGGTTTCACGGCTCATAGTGCACCAGCCCAGGTCAGGGCGCTCATCAGCACCTTGCCGTGCCCACCAGGCATCTGGCTCATGAAGGACTCCAGCATATCCGCCTTGGGATCGATCCACTCCACATCCAGGGTCTCGTCCTGGGGCTTGCAGTCCCCGGCCACCGGCACCAGATAACACAGAGCGATGGCATGCTGGCGGGGGTCGTAGTACTCCGAGACCCCCGGTGTGGGGAAGAACTCAGCCACGGTGAAGGGCTGTGGGCTGGCAGGCAGCATAGGCAGGGCCAACTGGCCCAGATCCTTGGCGATGTTTCTGGCCAGAGCCTCCCTGATGGTTTCATGGTAGAGGATCCGTCCGGTGATCAGGGTGCGTTCAATGTTGCCCTGATCATCCACGCGCAGAAGAGTGCCCACTTGGGTGACAGCGCTCATTTCATCCACGCGAACCGGCACTACCTCCACATAGGGCATGGGTAGGCATCGCCGCGCACGGTCAATGGCATCACGGTCCAGCCATCCGGGAGGATTCGAACCCGAAAAACCCCGGTTGAAGTCCTCTGGAGTGATGTGCGAGAAGGCGCCACGGTCGCGATCGGCATCGAAGTCGTCATCATCGGGAATCTCGTCGTTCAGCACTGGCATGGTTCCATTATCCGCACCAGGCTTGACCGCCCACGGGACCCCGACGGACATCTCCACCCAGAGCATATTCGGGCGCTTTCTCCAGCCTTGATGAAATGCTGATGGTTGAAAGCGGTTGCTAAACACGGGAGCTTCCCGCGCGACAGTCAAGCGACTTCAAGGAGCGTCATTATGACCACCACGACTATCACTTCGGAAAACTTCGAGCAGACCATCAAGGACAACGACCTGGTGCTGATTGACTTCTGGGCCACCTGGTGCGGGCCCTGCAAGGCCTTTGGCCCCATTTTCGAGAAGGCTTCGCAGGCCAACACCGACATCGTCTTCGGTAAGGTGGATATCGACCAGAACCGGGATTTGGCCGCGGCGGCCGACATCCAGGCGGTGCCCACGCTGATGATCACCAAGCAGGGGCAGATCATCTTCAAGCAGGCCGGCGCGCTCAGGTCTTCGGATCTGGACGACCTGATCAACCAGGCACGTAAGGCCGATTTGTCAACCCCTGCGCAGCCCTGAGCCAGTCGAGTTGGCTCCAAGGCAAGTTTGTACTAAAATAGAGATGTATTTGTCCAGTGACCATTTCGGTCTTACCGGAAGCATGCGGTCGATAAGAAGCATTAAGTCGACTGATCACTGAGGATCTGTCGGTCCAACAGAGGAGAGTAATGGCGAACCACCGTAGAGGACGGATGAGTGCGGTCAAGGCTCTGACCAAGCGTCAGTGGCTGCGTCTAGCCGCCGGTGTTACTGTTCTCGGTATGGTCATTGGCGCGGGTTTCGCCTCGCGCGACTTCTACGCATCCACTGAGAACTCGGCCAAGTCCGGCGTAACATCCTATTCCGCCACCCAGGATCTTGGCACGGTGTCCCGCAGCAGCACTAGGCAGGCCATCCGCAATGGTGCGGGCGGTGCCAACTCCGGTACATCCTACGTGAATGTGCAGATCAACGGGAAGAACAAG
Organism: Bifidobacterium sp. B4111; assembly: GCF_026537235.1. Classification (NCBI taxonomy): domain Bacteria; kingdom Bacillati; phylum Actinomycetota; class Actinomycetes; order Bifidobacteriales; family Bifidobacteriaceae; genus Bifidobacterium; species Bifidobacterium sp. B4111. Next base: position 90,993 of record NZ_JAFNMO010000002.1, read on the forward strand.
GTGGTGCTGGGCAACGGCTTCACCGATGTCAAATCCGTGCTGGAAGCCGGGGACATTACCCTGCAGCCGGGAGACCAGATCGCCCCGTCGCTGACCACTCGCATCAACGAGAAGACCATCATCCGCATCGACCGGGCCAACGCCCAAGTCAAAACTGACGAGTCGCCCATCCCCTTCAACACCATCGAAGAAAAGACCGACTCCCTGCCGGCAGGCACCACCAAGGTCAAGACTGAGGGGCAGAATGGCGTCATGGAGACCACCAGCCTGGTCACCGAAGCCGGCAGCAAACATCTGGCCAGCAATATATTCGCATCCTTCGTTAAGACCGTCCCCGTCGATAAGGTAATCCTGGTGGGCACTGGTGGCGGAACCCCTGCACAGTCCGGCTCGACTACCACCACGACGCCTGTAGGCGAAGCCCAGAGCATCGCCCACGATGTGGTCGCCTCCCGCGGCTGGGGCGAAGACCAGTTCACCTGCCTGGTGCAGCTGTGGAACAAGGAGTCCGGTTGGCGGACCAATGCCGCCAACCCCTCAGGTGCCTATGGCATTCCACAAGCGTTGCCCGGCAGCAAGATGGCCTCAGCCGGCCCCAACTGGCAGACAGACGCCCACACTCAGATCGTCTGGGGACTGGACTATATCCAGGGCCGCTATGGGACACCCTGTGGCGCATGGGCTCATTCCCAGTCATCCAACTGGTACTGATTCGTTTTCATACAACTCAACCAGGAACTTCCGGTAGGCTAGTTCGGCTTACCGGAAGTTCTTTTTTGCCTGAGACACGACCTGTTCCAATTACCTGCTGATAATCCGATCGTCAAGCGAGAGAAGGCCATCACTGAAACCTCGGTATTCCAGAGCTGTGATAAACTAATCATAATTGAGCGACATACACGTTGGCCGTGCGGATTGAGTCGGAGATGCAGTTGCAATGTTGTATGCGCTGTTGCTTTTGAAAAGGACCGTATGCAATTGTTATATAAGAATCGCGCATGCTGCATTACTTCTCTTATAGCTATTATCGTATCAGGGTTTATATTGGCAAACCTTTCGTGGATTGACCTAGCACAGGCAGATGCCACCGCATCCCCAATAGCATCGCAAAGCATGAAAAATCCAGGGACGGGGGGGGGGGGGGGACTCCAAGTATACCTGGCTCTACTCAAATTCCCTCTAATATTTCCACACCACCTATAACTCAAAAGCTGGATTCCTCTATTCAACTAACACCCTCTCCGGCTTTGCCCTCCCCCACTTCACTAGACTCAGCAAGCCCCGCTCTTTCCACTCGGTCGATAAGTTCTTGCCCCAATAGTCAATGTTCGGTCACCTTTGACACGGTCCAAGCTGACACAGAAGCCCCTGTCGCACAAATTATCCCTTCGGGAGGTCTGGCGAAACGACCGACAGATCCCACCAAGCACGGATACCTCTTCGACGGCTGGTTTACGGGCCAGGTAGCCTACGACTTCAACCAGCCCGTCACCAGCAACCTGAAGCTGACTGCAAAATGGACAGCCGGCGATGGCCATTGGTCTCTGGCACCTGCGCACGGAGCTGCATCGGGAAATACTGCAGTGACACTGACTCCCCCAGCAATCCGTGGCATCAAATTCTCTCAAATCACATCAGGAGCAACCCATTCCTTGGCTCTTGGGTCGGATGAAAACCTCTACGCCTGGGGTGATAATAGTTCAGGACAATTGGGCGACAGCACCAACACTCTGCGACAAACACCAGTGAAAATAAACAAGCCGGCCAATACGTCAGCCCAATTCACTTTCACTACCATTGCCGCTGGCGACCATTCCTCTTTCGCTATAGGTTCTGACGGTAACCTCTATGCTTGGGGGAACAATACCCGTGGACAACTTGGCGATGGAACTACCACAAACCGGTCGGCTCCTATCCAGGTTCCGAAGCCTGCCGGTGTCTCAAATGGATTTACCTGGACCCAAGTAAGCACCCGATGGGATCACACCCTGGCATTAGGCTCAGATCACAATCTCTATGCCTGGGGATGGAACGAGTACAGCCAGCTCGGCAACACCAGCGTCCCTACTGGCACCGATAATTCCGATGCGTATAGCAGCAAACCTGTACTTGTCAGCAGGCCAGCAGGAGTCACTTTCACTCAGTTAAGTGCTGGACGGTATAACTCTTTTGCCCTAGGCTCAGATGACAACTTGTACGCTTGGGGATGGAACGGATACGGACGGCTAGGAGATGGGACCGATATTCCGCGATCTACTCCTGTTCAGGTCCACCAACCCGCCGGCGTTACCTTCTCCCAGTTCAACGCGGGAGATACATCTTGTTTCGCAATCAGCACGAATGGAGATCTTTACGCTTGGGGATGGAACGGATACGGACGGCTAGGAGATGGCAGCAATGCAGAAGATAGAAAAACACCCACTTTAATATCTCCACCCAACGGAGCACCGTCAGGGTTTACCTGGATACGAGTCATGATAAGAGACTCTCACGTCCTAGCCATTGGCTCGGACGGCAATCTCTATTCCTGGGGACGAAACGATCACGGCCAACTAGGTATCAAAGATATAAGCACCGACGGTTCATACATCAATAGACCACACATTGTCAATCAACCAACATCTACAACTGCCCAGAAATTCACTTGGGCTCAGATCAATGCAGGATGGGAAGAATCATCTGCATTAGGATCAGATGGAAACCTGTACACCTGGGGATGGAACAACGGCGGACAGTTAGGTGATCCAGAGGTTCCTATAGGTACGGATAATAAGCAGGCGATGAGGCTGACACCAAGCTTGGCTGCTTTCCCGCTTTCGCCAGATGTTACTGCGGTCAAATTCGACCAAACACTGGTCAACGATATCAAAAAAGCAGGTACGAACTGGCAGGTGATGACCCCAGCTCATAGGAAGGGGCGAGTAGATGCGACCATTACCTGGAATCTCTATGGCCAGCAGTTCGATGAAATCCTGAATTACACCTATGACCCGCCCAGATATGTCGTCTCTTTCGATAAGGCTGACGGCAGCCAGACCACCAGTCAGTCGGTCATCGAGGACCAAACGGTTCCCAGACCAGATCAAGACCCGACCCGACCGGGCTTCCTATTCGACGGCTGGTTCAACGGCGATGCGGCCTACGACTTTTCTTCCCCCGTCAAGGGTCCCACGAAACTGACAGCCCACTGGACGGCAGGCGCCGGGCAATGGACCACCTCTCCCAAGCAGGGTCCCGACAGCGGTCAGACCAAGGTGATCCTGATACCACCTGCAGCACGGGGCATTAGGTTCAGCCAAGTCAGTGCCGGCGACGATCATTCATTGGCTCTCGGATCGGATGGAAACGTCTATTCTTGGGGGGCCAATAAATACGGACAGCTGGGCGATGGGACCACAACGGACCGCTTGACGCCGGTTCAGATTCCCAAACCGACAGGCGTAATCCGATTCACACAGGTCAGTGCAGGAAGAGCCTTCTCATTGGCTCTGGATGGACAGGGCCACGTCTGGGCATGGGGACTCAACAGCTCCGGACAGCTGGGCAACAATGCCGTTGCTACCAATGGCTCAGCTGCATACAGCTCGAGCCCGATTCGCGTGCAAGCCCCAAGCGGGATGACGGCAACAAACTTCAGTCTCATTGGTATCAGCGCGGGAATCACTCATGTCCTCGCCGTAGACGAGCAGGGCAGAGCCTGGGGCTGGGGATCCAATGAGTTCGGCAAACTAGGCGTTCCTTCTAGCACTGTAGCGACGACAGGAATCGCCACCAGACCCGTCCAGGTTGCAACTCCGCAAGGCGAAACGACGGGATTCCGCTATGCACAGGTCAGTGCGGGCGGTTCACATTCCCTGGCGACTGACACCCAAGGCCATGCCTGGGGCTGGGGATCGAACCAGAACGGTGTCCTCGGCAACACGAGCGATGTAACACTCAATGGTTTCACCTCCATACCTGTCCAGGCCAAGCCAGACACCAACCCGACAGGCGGCTTCAAGCCTGTGCAAATATTGGCAAGCACAGGCCACTCCTTCGCCCTCGATGAGCTGGGACGCCTATGGTCCTGGGGCGGAAACAGCAATGGAGAGCTCGGCCTGAGCGACACCAACATAAGGACTGCTCCGTCCCTGGTAGCCATGCCTACAAACGTCAGCATGTTCACTCAGTTGACAGCCAGCAGAGCTAGCGGCAATTCACTGGCTCTGGACCAGAACGGAAACATCTGGGGCTGGGGTCAAAACTCATCAGGCATGCTGGGGACCGGAAATACAGGCAGCCTGAACAAGCCAACCAAGATGGGCAATCCATCAGGCATCGACCACTTCGTCAAGGTCAGTGCTGGCACTGACCACACTCTGGCTATAGCCTCCAGCGGCAGCACCTTGGGCTGGGGAGACAACGGCCAAGGACGCTTGGGCAACAATGCAACGCAGACAGCCTATTCCCCTGTCGACGCACTCTTCCCCTTCAGACTCGGTATCCCATCCACAGTGAAATTCGGAAACACCAGAGGAACCAGTCCAAGCTTCACGGGGCAGGAGGACGGCGCATGGACCGTGCTGACGCCAAACCACCAGGCCGGCGACACGACTGTCAGCATCACTTGGACGCTCAATGGGGCTCCACAACCCGAGGATGAGACCAATGCCTTCCGTTTCATCCACTATGGCGTCCTGCCCTTGACAGGAGAAACAGGCATCCTGATCACCATCTTGGCTGGATCGCTGGCCGCAATCAGTGGCTTGGCCGCAAAACGTCAGCGGGTTGAAATGCAAAGTGGACAAGGTGGAAGGACGAACGTCCGACACGAGCACTGACCCGAAGTGCCAACCACATCACCAGGCCACAAACAAGCAAGGTCCCGCCACTACATACATGGCGGGGCCTTGCTGCGGTCTCTGTATCTACTTTGCTCTATGCGCACCCTCAAACCCTGACAACCGCATGGCAACTGCTTGCGCGACCGGGGAATGCTCCTGACAAATACTTCTTGAGGATGCCGTGTTTGCGAAAACGTGCTTAGAGCACGGCCTGGAGCACGAAGTCCAGAATGAAGAGGGCTGAGACCGCCCAGATGATGGGGTGGACCTCCTTGCCCTTGCGCTTGCAGACCATGGTCAGGCAGTAGGTGATGAAGCCGGCGGCCACGCCGTAGGAAATCGAGTAGGCAAAGCCCATGAAGATGGCTGTGAAGAAGGCCGGAATGGCCTCAGACAGCTCGCCCCACTCAATCTCCGCGAAGGAGCCCATCATCATGCAGCCTACAATGACCAGAACGGGTGCAGTAGCCGCCGAAGGCACAGCCGATATCAGCGGAGCGAAGACGGCGCTGAGCGCGAAGCAGGCGGCGATGACCACCGAGGTCAGTCCGGTCCGGCCACCGGCCGCGATGCCGGCTGCGGACTCCACATAGGTGGTGGTGTTGGAGGTGCCGAAGAGGGCGCCGATGGAGGTGGCCGTAGCATCGGCGAACAGGGCCCTATCCATCTTGGAGCTGAACCCTCGGCCGTTTTCCAGAGCCTGCTCATCCTCGGCTGAGAAGATGCCTGAGCGCCGACCGGTGCCCACAAAGGTACCGATGGTGTCGAAGGTGTCAGACAGGGAGAAAGCGAAGATGGTCACCAGAACCAAGGGCAGCTTAGCCGGGTCCGAGAAGAGGGCAGGGAACCCATCCTGACTGAAAATGGCCAGGAAGGTCTGCGGCAGCTGTGACCAGGCCTGGCCCAGATCGACCGACTTGGCCATGCTGGTGACCCCCATGGGAATGCCCAGGAGCGTGACTGCGATGATGGCGATGACGAAGGCGCCCTTGTTGATGAAGGCAAGGCGGCCCTTGAACTTGAAGATCAGAAGGAAGACGGTCAGCAACAATCCGATGACGAAGAGGATGACCCCGGGGGTGTTGAAGGTGGTCAGTCCAGGGTTGGCGCCTGATGCCGAAGTCTTGTCGGGCGCGAACTTGATAATACCCACATTGAGCAGACCCACATAGGCGATGAAGACGCCGATGCCTCCGCCGATGGCATGCTGAAGCAGGGGCGGAATGGCCTGGATGATCATCTTGCGCAGCTTGGTGGCCGTGACCAGGATGTTGATCAGGCCGCACAGGAAGACCATGCACATGGTCTGTTGCCAAGTGAAGCCCAGCCCCTTGACCACGGTGAAGGTGAAGAAGGCATCCAACCCGACACCTGGCGCCACGCCATAGGGCACGTTGGCCACCAGACCCATGATCAAAGTGCCGATGACAGCAGCGATCAGGGTGGCGAGAAAGACGGCACCCCAAGGCATGCCCGCCGTGGAAAGCACCGAGGGATTCACCACGATGATGTAGGCCATGGCGAAGAAGGTGGTAATGCCTGCTACCACTTCCGTAGAGACTGTGGTATTATTATCCGAAAGCCGAAATAGCTTATGCATATTCGATTCCTTATTGTCTTATTTGGCGATGAGACAAGAGCAGAATATCACGAGCGCTCGGCTTTTTTGTTACAAGACCTCCTCCAGGCTCCAATACCGCCCCACCACCTTCCGCTCATCTATAATCGGCATACCGGCACGGCCCTGAAGCCGTCCCACATGGGGATGAGCTGATGGGCGGGCACTGTTGAGGAGGGGTATATGGCCAGGAACAATCATTGGGATCCGGACGATCAGAAGCAGTATCAGCACGTGCATGACAGCGAAGTCGATCGCGGACAGGACGAGCGCTCCGCCGAGCGGATTGCAGCCGCCACAGTCAACAAGCAACGCACCCGCGAGGGCCGAACCCTGCGTCAGGAGCAGGAACGCCGCGACCAGCGCCAAAACGACAAGGAGGATTGATTCCTCAGAGGGCGCCCATCAGCAGGTGCGCCAAAACCATGAGCACGGCACCGATCAGCGCAGTCAGAGCCAGGGTGAATCCCGCCAGACGGGCGTTGCCAAGAACCTTGTCAGTGAACATGGTGGCGAAAACCGCCGTCGGAGCCAGGCAGCACAAGGCCACCGCCTGACGGATCAAGGGTTCGAAGGGCAACAGATACCATGCGGCCGCCGCGAACAGGATGCCGAAGGGCAGTCGCCAGGCCAGAATCTGCAATACGGCCTTGATGTCAGCCCGTCCGCCGGGCAGCTCCATGAGCATGCCCACCATGAGCATGGAGCAGAAGGCGTTGGCCGCCGAGAATGGACGGGTGATTTGGGCCGACCAGTCAGGCAATGAGATCCCGGCCAGCGTAAATCCCACCATGACCAAGTAGGTGTCGAATGAGGGCGAGCTCAGGAAGCCCTTGGCTATGGAGAGGGCTGCAGCCTTGCGGTGGAGTTTGCGGGCATCTGGGTCATCCAGCTTGACCGTCTCCCCCGCATCGGGATCCAGGGACTGGCCCGGTCGAATATGCAGAAGCCCCTGGGTCATGACGTTGGTGCCGGCAGAGACCATAACCGAATTGCCGATGTCGAACATGGCGGCGGGGACCAGGGCCGCCGTGCCCAGCAGCGACTGGAGCATGGGGAAGCAGAAACACCCGATGTTGAAGCCCGATCCGTTGAGCATAAGAAAAGCCCGCTGAGCCGTAGGACGATGCCTGCTGGTCAGGAAGATGGCCAGGGGTGGAATCAGCGAAGCCACGAAGGCGAAGGCCGAGACCAGAAGCAGGCTGGGATCGTGGGGGTTGGTGGCGAAGGAGTAGATGATGGCCCCGGGCAGGACCAGATCGAACACGACAGTCTGCAGCACCCGGTAGTCCAACGGGCGAAAGAGTCCAAACCGCTTGAACAGGTAGCCCACCAGGATGATGCCCAAGAGGGTGGCCGATTCCAGCAGTGCTCCCATGCCCTCGCTCCTTCCACGGATGCCGGAACCATGATACCTGACGAGCGGGTGCGCAGACCGGTTCTGTCTCAGCCGAAGCGACCGGATATGTAACGCTCGGTGTCCGGCTCGTGCGGGTTGGAGAAGATTGTGGTGGTGTCGTCCATCTCCACCAGGTGGCCGGGCTGACCCACGGCCTTGAGATTGAAGAAGGCCGTATAGTCCGAGACCCTGGCGGCCTGCTGCATGTTATGGGTGACGATGACGATGGTGTAGTCCCGCTTGAGCTCGTTGATCAGATCCTCTACGGCCAGAGTGGAGATGGGGTCCAGGGCCGAGCAGGGTTCGTCCATGAGCAGGACCTGGGGGTGCACGGCCACGGCACGGGCAATGCAGAGCCTCTGCTGCTGACCGCCAGAGAGCCCGATGCCCGGCTTGTCCAGACGGTCCTTGACCTCGTTCCAAAGATTGGCCCCGCGCAGGGCCCACTCCACCAGATCGTCGGCGTCAGATTTGGCAATGTGCTTCTTGTTCAGCCGTATGCCAGCCAGGACGTTCTCCCGGATGGACATGGTCGGGAAGGGATTGGCCCTCTGGAAGACCATGCCCACGTCCCGCCGTACCTCGACCGGGTCTACATCCGGTCCATACAGGTCGCGCCCCTCCAGAAGCACCTGCCCGCTCACATGCGCCCCCGGGGTGATCTCGTGCATGCGGTCCAGGGTGCGCAGAACCGTGGACTTTCCGCAGCCAGAGGGACCGATGAAGGCGGTGACCTTGTTGGCTCGGATGCGCATGTTCACGTCCTGGACGGCCAAGAAATCGCCGTAGTAGACGTTGAGATGGCTGATGTCTATGCGTTGGCCCATATTCCGGCCTCCGTTCCTCTCATGGCGGCGCTCAACGGGTCCGCCCAACAGCAAAAATGCGCGAGACCAGTCGCCCCAGCAGGTTGAGCAGCAGAACAATAAGGATCAGCACCAGAGCCGCAGCCCAGGCCCTCTGCATGTGGACATCAGCTAGGCATCCCGGGTCAGCGCCTGGCCCGCAGACAGCCAGACCCTGGGAATACTCGTTGTAGACGAAGACCGGCAGGGTGGTCATCCTTCCGGAGAAGAGGTTGGGGTTGGTGGTGGCGATGAAGCCCGAGGCTATCAGCAGGGGCGCCGTTTCCCCGATGACCCGTGCCACGGCCAGAATAGTGCCCGAGACGATTCCAGGCAGGGCCGTGCGCAGAACAATACGGGTGATGGTCCGCTGCTTGGTCACCCCCAGGGCATAGGCCGCCTCACGCAGGTCATTGGGAACCACCGTCAGCATATCCTCGGAGGTCTTGACCACCGTGGGCAGCATGAGCAGGGAGAGCGCCACGGAGCCGGCCAGGCCGTTGACCGTGCCCGGTCCAACCACCAAGGCGAACATGGAGAAGGCAAAGAGGCCTGCCACGATGGAGGGAATCCCGCTCATCACGTCCACCATGAGACTGATGGCCTTGGCCAGGCGGCCTCCATGGGCATACTCAACCAGGTAGACCGCGCACATGACGCCCACTGGAATGGATATGACCATGGATCCAAAGGTAATCTCCAGGGTGCCGATTACCGCGTGCAGGATGCCGCCATAGCCTCCGGTCGGCGTGGGGTTGCCCCCTACCACACCGCTCATGTTGTGGGTGAGGAAGTCCGGTGTCAGCCGTCGCACACCCTTGGACAGGCTGACCCAGAGCACCGAAACCAACGGAATCAGGGCCACCAGGAAGGAGAGCCCGATCAGGACGGTCATCAGCCGGTCCTTGCGCTTGCGAGCACGGATGGAGGACCTTGTAGGCCTGAAACGATCAAAATCGATGACTGGCCCACGATCAGTTCGGCTCGCCATCATGCACCCGCCTTCGCTGTGATCCTGCGCGCCATGTAGTTGACGATGAAGGTGATGATGAAGAGGACCAGACCGGTAGCCACCAGAAGGGCCACACCCTGGGAGTCCGCCTCCGGGAACTGGGCGGCGATGTTGGCGGCGATGGTCTGGCTGTTTGAAGCCTGCAGCAGCCGCAAGGAGTAGCTGAAGCCTGGCGAAAGAATCATCAGCACCGCCATGGTCTCGCCCAGAGCGCGGCCTAGGCCCAGCATGGAGGCCGAGATGATGCCCGAACGGCCGAAGGGCAGGACCGCGAGCCGGATCATTTCCCACTTTGTAGCGCCCAGAGCCAAGGCAGCCTCCTGTTGCAATCGAGGGGCTTGGATCAGGATGTCACGGGTGACCGAGGTGATGATGGGCAGGATCATGACCGCCAGCACCAGGGCCACAGTGGCCACGGACCGGGCAGGGGCTGCAACGGGTCCGGCAAACAGCGGAATCCATCCCAAATGAACAGATAGCCAACGCCAGAAGCCTGTGATATTGGGAACCAAGACCAGAGCCCCCCAAAGCCCATAGATCACCGAGGGCACGGCGGCCAGCAGGTCGATCACCGTGCTAAGCAACGTGGACAGGCGGGCGGGAGCGTAGTAGCCGATGAAGAGGGCGATGCCAAGGGAGACAGGGAAGGCCAAGAGCAGGGCCAGACCGGCAATCAAAATGGTGCCAAAAACCAGGGGACCCACATAGCCCAGGAAACTGCCCGCCCGCCCCCCGCTCAGGGAGAGGATGGCCTGGGTGCGGGAATCTGGGTCCCCAGTGAAGGCCGGAAAGGCCCGCAGGATCAGAAAGAGGGTGACAGCAGCCAGGGCCAGCAGGATCAGAATGCCCGCACCGGTGGCGCAGGCCTTGAAAATCCGATCCGCCCGTTTAGCCTTGTTCAGGGTTGCAGCCCCGTCCAGTTTCTCGTTCATGCCTTCCCCCCGATGGTCTCCACCGAGGCCATGGCCTGGTTGCGCAGCCCCTGCCCCAGCTCGGCGCTGCCCGCATTTGCCGCAGCCATGCGCTGACCCTGCTCGCTCAGCAGATAGGTCAGCCAGGCCTTGGCGAACCGGGTCTTGGATCCGTCTTGATCATCTCGATAGGCGGTGCAGACCACGTTGTAGGAGACCAAAACAATGGGATAAGTATGCTCCCGGCTGGTGCGATGGTCCACGGTCAGGACCACCCGGCCGGGCTGGCTGGCCTGCGGATCCCGCTGGGCTGCATCCAGCAGGTTGGCCACGGTCTTGGCTGTAGGCGGCTGCCAGGTCTTCCCCGCCTGGACCGCCACCGTGCCCAACCCAGTGGTCTGGGCCGCGTCCGCATAGCCAAAGGTACCCTTCGCCTGGTTCATGGTCATGACCACACCGGCAGTGCCCTTGGCGCCCTGTCCTAAGTCGTTGGGCCAATTCTCGCCCGCTGGGTAAGGCCAGGCAGACCCGGCCGTGTCGTGCAGGTAGGACAGAAAACTTTTCGTAGTGCCCGACTTGTCCGAACGATGGATCACCGTGATGTCCAAGTCGGGCAGATTAGCCCCCGGATTGAGGGCTGCTATGCGCGGATCCCGCCATTTGGTGACCTTTCCGGAGAAGATCATGGCGATCAGAGCCGGGTCCATCCGCAGATGGCCGCCTGAACCCTTTGGCCACAGATCGGGGAGATTATAGGCCACGGCGATTGGGGTGGCGTAAACGGGCAGATCAATGGCCGTACCGGAACCGCAGACCTTGCGCGAGCGCTCAAGCTGGTCTGAAGTCAGCGGTGCATCAGTGCCGGCCCAGATGGCCGAACCCGAAAGGAAGGCGTTGACCCCAGCACCGGAACCTGCTGGATCATAGGAGATGCGCGCACTTGGATGCTGCCTGCGGAAGCCGGCTATCCAAGCCTCGTCGGCGCTCTGCTGGGAGGATGCGCCGGATCCGGCGAACTCGCCTTGGAACAAGGCTTGATCTGGAGTATCGATTGCTCCGCCGCCTTCGATGGGGACGTTGTCGCCGCAGGCCGCCAGGGGGATCAACATTGCCAAGGACACGAGGAGGGCCGCAAATCTACCACGACCATGACCATGTGCGTGCATGTTACCTACCTCGACCGCCGTTGCATTTCAAACGTCTGTCCTCATCAACCCGTGTCGGACCCTCCTGCATTCACATTACCGAAGCCCGCTCAACAACAGCATACTGGAAACGCTGACCGCAGGACAAGGCCGCCGCAACCGCGTCAGCCAAGCGGAAAAGCTCAATCACAATCCACAGCCGGGTATATTATAAGGACATTGTCAGACGCTTCACTCTCTAGCTTTTCTTAGTGTCACCGGTATCGGTATGCCCTGATTCCTTTTCTAGGACGGCACCGCAGGGAGTGGTATACGCAGCGGAAACTGAGCCCAAAGGAAGTGGTGGTTGCATGAGGAAGCAGGAGCTCGCCAAACAGGGGCGGACCCTCAGCAAGGATGGAGCCTTCGTCAACGGAAGACTCACCCGTGAGGCCTTCCTGTCGCTGGCCATCCTGACCGTCATCACCTTCCTAGGCAACTTCACCCAGCTGCAGCTGGCTTCGGCACTGCCCACTATAGTGGACGAGTTCCACATCACCCTGACCACCGGTCAGTGGCTGACCTCGGTCTTCCAGCTGGTCATGGGCGTTATGGTGCCGTTGACCGGCTTTCTGACTAAGCGTTTTTCCACTAGGCAAATCGTCATCACCTCCATGGCGGTCTTCACACTGGGTTCCCTGCTGAGCTGGCAATCGCAGACCTTCGCCATGGTTCTGCTGGGGCGCATCCTGGAGGCCGTGGGCACCGGGACCATGTGGCCCGTCCTGCAGATCACCGTCTTCTCCATCTATCCTCTGGCCAAGCGCGGCATGGCCATGGGCACCGTGGGCCTGGCCATGAGCGTGGCCCCGGCCATCGGCCCCACCCTGGGCGGATGGCAGACCGATGCCAACGGCTGGCGCTCCATTTTCCTGACGCTGAGCATCTGCGGGGCCGTGGCGCTGCTCCTGTCGATCCTTGGTCTACGCAACTTCGGGCAGCGAGACAAGAGCGTCAAGGCGGACTTCTTCTCAGTGGCCCTGTCCATCTTCGGTTTCGGCGGCCTCATGTTCGGCTTCACCAACATCGAGAACTTCCCCATCACCTCCTTCATGACCTGGCCCTTCATGTTGGTCGGCCTGATCGGAATCATCTGGTTCGTCCTCCGCCAGCTCAACCACGACAAACCCCTGCTGGACCTGCATGTGCTGCGGATCAAGAACTTCACCGTAGGCACCATCATCGCCTCTATGTCCTTCTTCGCCTTCAGCTCGGTCACCGTCATCCTGCCCATGTACATCCAGACGGATCGTGGCTTCTCAGCCACCATGAGCGGCCTGGTCATGCTCCCAGGGGCCATCGGCACCGCCATCGCTCAGTTCTTCGGTGGCCGCCTGCTGGACCGCTGGGGCGCTCGGCCCGTAGCCATGACCGGCTGCTCGGTCCTGCTGCTGGGCACCATCGCCATGAGCATGATTGGGGCCAACACCTGGATCGGCCTGGTCTCCATCTGCCAGTTCATCCGTCAGATCGGCATGGGCTTCACCCTGATGCCCCTGACCACCTGGTCCCTGAACAACCTGGCCCCCAAGGATGTTTCAGCCGGTTCGGCCGTCACCAACACGGCCCGGCAGATCGCCGGAGCTGTCGGCGCGCCCATCCTGGTCATCCTTATGGAGACCATCACCACCCTGCGCCACAACGCCTTGGGCGGCGGCCACTCCACCCAGATCGCAGCCAACATTTTCGGGGTGCAGTGGGCTCTGCGCATCTCGGCACTGATCTGCCTGGGCATGGTCCTGCTGGTCTACTTCGGCGTTCGCGGAAACGGCGCCGGCTCCGGCCGTCAGATGACCCGCATGCTCCTGCGTCACATGCACATCATCCACACCGATGCGCCTGCCGTCACTGCCTCCACCGCCGACTCCAAAACACAAAACTGATTACCGGGTGGTTTTGCGGGCTATAACCCGCGATCCTATGACAAGATCCTGGGGAACCGTAGCTCTGCCCCCAATACGTCCCAGGACGCGGTCAACACAGGTCCGCGAGATCCACCCCAAGCATGAATCCATGGTAGTGAGCGGAGTCTGCAGATAGGCCGACTCTTCGATGTTGTCGAACCCGACGAGCTGAACCTGGTCGGGCACGGCTCTGCCGTAAGCAGTCAGAGCTGACAGGGCGCCGATAGCCAGCTGATCATTGAGAGCAACCACCCCATCGAACGGCATCCCCGCCTCTAATATCCTTTGCATGGCCAGATACCCGCTGCCCAAGGTCCAGTCATAACCGGTAACGCCCAGAAGCCGATCATCCAGCTGGAGCCCCCTGGCATGAACCGCTTTAAGCACGCCTTTCATCCTCAACTCGGCATTGCCTTCGACTGCAGCCTCCAACTGATTCCGGTCAAGCGGCGCATGCAGACCGATGACCGCCAACGAACGCACCGACCGATCAAATAGATACTCTGCAGCCATCCGAGCTGCCTCGGCATCGTCGACCATGACATGATCCGCCACCCCATGGGTGGTCCGCGCACCCACGCAAACCAGGGGATAGCGTACATTCAGGTCCTCCACGGCAAATCGTTCAAGCTCCGACATAGAAAGGATTATGCCGTCGCTGATAGTGCTATTAAAGGATGCCAAAATCTCATGCGCACCCTTGGCGGACCCCTCGGCATATGTGCTGACATATACTGCATAGTCCCGCAGGCGAGCGCTGTCGATGACCCTATTAGCCAATTCAGCCAGATAGGGAGGTGTCAGCGAAGGCACGGCCAGCGTAATGATACCGGTTTTGTTTCGATGCAAATTGCGGGCCGCGGCATTGACCTTGTATCCCGATTCGTCAATCACCTGCTGCACACGCGCACGGGTCGCATTTGACATACGGCCATTGCCATTGATCACATTGGACGCGGTCTTCAGCGAGACACCCGCCTTGCTGGCCACCTCGCGCAAGGTGATCCGTTTACCTGGACGTCCTTCATCCGTAGCCATAGGCACCCCCTAGAATGCAGCAACCTCCAAGGCACTATGGCAATCAGATCTATTGACGGGTGATCACCACACCATGCACTCCTATAGTGTACTGATTACCGGATAAACCGCCTCCATTGGACCGGGTCGCTCGTTGAACCACCAAAGCCTCACCCATGGTGGACACATCTCTGACAACTGTCGACCCCCGGTTGAAATAGAAATGATAACAGCCCTGTGGCCCGGACCTGATCAGGTGCACCAACCGCGGGTCGCCATCACGTCCGTTATGCAACCCTGCCCCTGCCGCGCCAGTGAGAAAATCAGGAGGAAAGATCCGATTGATCACCGAGACCAGCGATTCCTTGGTGAAACCAGTCCCGAGATAGAGAACCCGGCCCTGACCGTATCCATGGATGGTCGCCGCAGGTTTTCCAGCCATGTCGAGGTCATAGGAACGACGCCCATGGTAACGAGCCAGCACCCTTACCGAATCCTCTATGCTCAAGGGATCGTTGACCCATATATTGCCCTCAATGCCCTCTGATACCAGGATGGATCCACCGCCTTGGCCTCTCGTGCCCAAGGCGATCATCTCCTGGGAAGCGATACCTGTCAAATCACGCAAAACCGCAGGATACCCGCCCAGACCGACGTGCATATGGCCGTCCATAATGCCACTGGCGAAGTCCACCACCAGACGGCCGCCCTCGCTCACGTAGTCTCGCAGACGGCCGGCTTGCCTCTGGTCCAGCAGGATCAGGGCGGGCAACACCACGACGTCATAGCGCTCCCACTGCCCTTTCAGCGGCATTACGTCCGCTCTGAGCCCGACGTCAAGCAAGGCTTGATACCAGATATAGACTTGCTGCCAATGATCCAGAGAACAATCGGGCAGAGTCGAATCAGCCATAGACCACTGGCAGTCGGCATCGAAAAGCAGGGCAATAGGCGAGGGCTCCAATTGGGTCCCGGCCAGTCCACTCCCGGAGAGCCTGTGCAGAATGTCTCCCAAAGCAGCAACCTGAGTATAAATTGCCGAATCCGGCCCTGCATGAGGGACCATGGCCGAGTGGAAGGCCTCTGCTCCGAAGGCGGACTGCCGCCATTGGAAGAAGTTGACTGCATCCGCCCCCATAGCTACGTGGGCCAGAGCGTCCCGGATCAGTTCGCCTCGACGCTTGGAAGCATTGAAAATGCGCCAATTGACGGCTGATGTGGAATGCTCCATCAGACACCAAGGATGCCGTTGAGCATAGGCGTCCACCAGGGAATCCGAGCAGAGGAGCTCATCCAGGTGTCCGGGGCCATGAGCGAAATAGTGGTCATTGGCCACGAAATCGACCTGGTGGGACCAACGCTCATAATCAAGGACACATTGGTCTGTAGAGACCATGAAATTGGTCGTCAACGGTTTATCAGGCGTGAGCTCCTGCAACTGATCGCGTTCGGCACAGAAAAAATCCATCAGCGCATCTGAGCAGAATCTACGAAAATCCAGACGCAGTGCTGGATTGATAAAGGCATCACGCACGCCGGCATGTTCAGGCAGGGGAACCTGATCGAAGTTCTGCAGACGTTGGGACCAGAAATCGTTGCCCCAGGCTTGGTTAAGCTCCTCGATGCTGCCATAGCGCCGGCGGCACCAGCCTTGGAAGGCCTTCAAAGCATCCTGCGAGTAGTCGGTTGCGTTGTTCCATCCATATTCATTGCCGACATGCCAGGCGACCACAGTCGGATTGTCGCGGAAATGCTCTCCCATGACCCTGCAAAGGCGGAGGGCATAGCGCCGAAAAACAGATGAGGTGGGCCTCCAGGATTGTCGAGCACCAGGATGGACCAGGGTTCCGTCCGCCTTCACGGGCAACACCTCAGGATGTGCCTGATAAAGCCAGTACGGAGCCGTAGCTGTAGCCGAAGCCATGTCCACTGCGATACCGGCTTCGCCTAGTAAAGCCACCGCCCGATCCAGCCATCCGAAATCCCAGACTCCGTCGCTTGGCTCCAGACGTGCCCATGAGAAAATGCCCAGTGCCACCATGGTGACGCCAGCCCGCTTCATCAACGCGACATCTTCGGTCCATGCCCGCTCCGGCCATTGGTCCGGGTTGTAATCCCCGCCGAACCAGATCTCCCCTGAATGAACGTCGAGGCCTTTCGGCCATCGGTAAGGTCTGTACTGTTGGGGCTGCCGACGGTCATGATAGTCCGTTCTGCTCATGTCTGATCCCGTCTGCGCCTTCCCGCTACTCCTTGACAGCGCCGGCAGCCAAACCGGACTGCCAGTATTTCTGCAACAGCAGGAAAGCGACGACGATGGGGATGATGGTGACAAGGCTGCCGGTCACCACCAGGTTCTGAATGGCATGGGCACCAGCGGTCGACGCCTGGTCCTTCCAATTGTTGAGCCCGATCGTCAGCGGATACCAATTGGAATCTTTGAGCATGATCAGAGGCAGGAAATAGTTGTTCCAAGTGGCCACGATAGTGAAAAGCGCCGTAGTCACGATGCCGGGGGCCAGCAGAGGCAGACTGATCTGCCAGAAAGTGCGGAATTCCCCGGCCCCGTCGACTCGGGCTGCTTCCAGCAGCTCAGTAGGCACTGCCTGGTCGGAAAAGATCCACATCAGGTATAGGCCGAAGGGCGAGATCAGACTGGGGATGATCATGGCCCAAGGCGTATCAGTCAGTCCGATCTTGGCAAAGAGCAGGAACTGAGGCACAGCAAGAGCGATGCCTGGCACGCTGATGGCTCCGATGACTACAGCAAAGACGAGGCGACGGCCGGGAAAGCGGAACTTGGCCAGGGCGTATCCACCCAGCACAGCCAGTAGGGTGGCGCCACCGGCTCCCACAACCACGTAGAGCAGGGTATTGAGCAACCAGCGCCCGAAGATTCCTCCTTCATAGGTGAACACCTCGCGCAGATTGTCCCAAAGGGCGAACTTGTGCCCAAGGGCCAAACCGAAGGTGCCGATGAAATCCGACTGGGTCTTGGTGGCATTGATGACCAGCCAGATCAGGGGAAACAGGCAGTAGAGGGCGAAGATCCCCGCGGCAAGGGTCAACGGCCAGCTGCGCCGCGGATTGTCCGGATTGGAGAATCCTGTTCGAGCTGCCCTTTGGCGTTCCGCACGCTCATCCCGGGCGACGCGTCGGGCGCGCATACGTTCAGCCTTGGCCCCGTCGACAGCCGTGGAATCAACCGTGCTCATTGCATCTGCTCCTTCATACCCCTGAGCTGGACGGCGTAGGCAGCGACCATGGTGATGATGGCCATGACGATGGCCAAGGCCGCCGCATAGTTGCTCTGACCGCCCATGAAGCTCAGGTTGTAGGCATACATGTTGGGGGTGTAATAGGTGGTAATCGCATTGCCTGGGACCATGGTCTGCAGCACCGAGGGCTCATTGAAGAGCTGGAAACTGCCGATGATGCTGAAGATGACCGTGATGACCAGGGAGCTCTTGAGCTCGGGAACCTTGATGCTGCGCACGATCTGCCACTCCGAGGCTCCGTCAATAGCCGCCGCCTCATAGAGCGAGTGCGGCACAGTCGACAGCGAGGAATAGAAAATCAGCATGTTGTAGCCCGTGAACTCCCAGGTGTTGATGTTGCCTATGGCGGCCAGGAGCACGCTGGGCTGCAGAACGTCGATATGCGTGCCCAGCCATTGATTCAAGGAACCTACCATTCCGTACTTGGTGCCGTAGATGAACCCCCACATCAAAGCCGCCACCACGGCGGGCACTGCGTAGGGCAGGAAGGTGGTGATCCTGAAGAAGCGCGTGCCGTGCAGCTTGAGCGAGTCCAGAGCCAGCGCCATCAATGCCGCCAGAAGGAGCATGATGGGCACCTGGACCACAGTGAAGAGGGCCACACGGCCCACTGATGACCAGAACTGCCCATCCTTGAGCAGCCTGGCGTAATTGGCCAGGCCTACAAAGACGTTCCCTCCGATCATGCGCTTCTCGTACAGACTCAGGTAGATGGCATAGAGCACCGGCAGAACGAAAACGAACACGAAGACCACAACAAAGGGCCCCATGAACTTCCATCCACGCCAATCTGGTCTGCGGGGCCGCTCCCCAGTGCGGCCCCCGCCGGTTTCGCCAGGGCCTTGATCCCGCGCAGGGGCCAGAACCCGCGCAGACGAACCTTCGGCTTCACTCATAATGCCTGCCCTTCTGTCCTGTAGCCGTCCGGAGACGGCCCTGATCAGCCGCCTCCTTCATCACTCACTTGTTGACCTGGTACCCCTGCTGGTTGCCATGATCCACCAGCTTCTGCTGATAGTTCTCGAAAGCCTTCTCCAGACTGGTCTGCTTCATGTAGGCCTTGCCGATGGAATCCCCGTAGGTCGACTGGGCGAAGGGGTTGTAGGGCAGATACTGGAATTTGGAGACTTTGAGGTTGGCTGCCTCGGTCAGGACCTTGTTGACCTCCTGGCCTCCGAAGTACTCATTCTTCTTGCTGGTGAATTCAGCTGAGCTCAGAATGCGTTTCAGAGAGGGGAAACTGCCCTGGTCAGCCATGACCTGGGCTCCCTTGCCGTGTGTCAGATATTCTGCGAACTTCCAGGCTGCCGCCTTGTTCTTGGCCTTCTTGGGCACAACAAGAGCCGAGCCCCCGTCTTCGGCGGACACGCTGCCCCCCTCTTCCCACTGCGGCAGGGGCGCGACCCTCCAGTTGCCCTTCTGGTCGGGTGCGCCGGACTCCAGATTGGTGGGCATCCAGGCGCCGATGGTCAGCGAGGCCACCGACCCATCATTAAGCGCCCTGTTCCAGTCATCGGACCAGTTGGCGGTCTTGGTATCGAGCAGGTCTTCGTCGATCAGCTTTTGCTGAAAGTCGATATACCGCTTCATGCCGGGGTCCTTGGTCATGTTGATGGTGATCTTGTCCCCATCGACCTTCCAAGGATGCGCCCCGGCCTGCCAGGCCTGTGCAGTAAAAGGCTGATAGGCATTCTTGTCACCGGCGTTGTTGGTGATGTAGGAACCTGCGGCTCGGATCTTCTTGGCATCCTGATAGTACTCATCCCAGGTCTTAGGAGGATCGGGGATGCCGGCCTTGTCGAAGACCGCCTTGTTGTAGAAGAAAACCTCGGGACCGGCATCAATGGGCAGCGCATAGGGTTTCCCGTCGTACTGGACCTTGTTCCATGGCCCCGGGGTGAAATCGTCAGCGAACTTGTCGGCCCCATACCCCGACAGATCCTCCAGGTTGTCTTCAATGGCAAACTGCTGGACGGTAGGATCCTCCAGCATGGTGACGTCGGGGATGCCCTTGCCTGCAGCGACCGCATTGGACAAGGCCACCTGGGTGTCACCAGCAGTGCCGGTGTTGTTGTACTTCACGGTGATGCCGGGATTGGCTTTTTCAAAGGCGGCAATGGTCTCCTTGATGCCATTGCCCCAGCCCCAAAAGACTATGCGCCCCGAGGCCTTGCTGGCGTCCGCCGGCTTCGATGCTGATCCGGAGCCGCTGCTTCCACAGGCAGCGAACGAAGCCAGGGCGACCACGGTGATGCCCATGGTCATGAGTTTCCGTGCAGAATGCATGATGAACCTTTCGATGTTTGAAAAACCACGTCCTTGATAAGGTTTTGATGCCCCACTCCTTCCGATCGTTGATACAACTGTGTACCAACGTGGTATTCAGTATAACCCTTAGCCATGGATTGTCAATTCAGCGCAAGAAGACGCCGCCCACGCCCGGCTACAGCCATCAACAGAACGCCCGCCGCCACACAGCCGGCCGCGAAGATCGGAATGCTGCCGGCGGCGATGCCCCCGGCAGCCAATGCATGGGATGAAACCGCGCTCTCGATGCCAAGACGAACGGAGACGGCCCCTCCTCCTGCATGGACCGCCGGAAGCACATTTGCGCCCTGATTGATTTCACCATTGCTTTCAGCCCCCTTGTCAGGCGCATCTGTCAGGGACACGTCGTCCACATGCAGGGTCTGGCCCGAACTGCCGGAAGCCTCGACAGCGATCCTGGTCTGGCCGCCAACTAGTTCGACCGGCAAGGAGGCCTGCCTCCAGCCTGTGCCAGTAGAGTCAGCCAGGTCGATTTCAGAGGTTCTCCCACCGGATTCGATTGCGATCCTGGCCCGATCCATGCCTTTGGGATTCATATAGGAGAGTTTCAGAAGGTAGCGGCCCGCGTGCAGGGGAACATATCCCGGTGCATTAAGATCCTGGACGATGGAGGCGTCGCGGGATCGCCCGGGAGCGAACCGCAGGTCGAAGTCGCCCACTCGCCCATAGGCATCGGCTACGTTGGCCACAGCATCCGGATTGGCACGCCGCCATCCGGCGATGTCGCCAATCACCTGGCCATCCTTATCCCGATACCCGTGCTCGCCTACCGAAATCCTGTCCGCTTCGAAGGACCCATTGAGCACGTAGTCATTGGCCTCACCAACCGACCAAAGGCCGGTATCCGCATCCAGCCTCCACTGGCTCATGGAATTGAAGCGGGGCGTGCCGACATCATCGAAGCTCAGCGGATTCCACTGGTTGTAGCCAAGTCCGTTGCCTGCGAAGTCAGCCCATCGGTCGCCGCAGTGGATGACGGTCTCCGCTCTGCTGCCACGCAAGGTGTAGTAAAAACCGGTCTGGGTGATATGGCCGAAATCTGCTCGGCTGCCATCCATGATCACCGTCTGATTGACGGGCTGATACGGGCCGAAAAGGTGATCTGCAACCTGGAAATGAATTCGGGAAGCATCCCACCCGAACAGATCGGAGCCAGCAAGATAATACCGGCCAGCGTGCTTGAAAAGCGCATTGCCTTCACGCCCAAAACCTTGGTAGAGCTTGGTAGGCTCCAGCAAATCCACCCGGCCGTTTCTGGCGCCTATTCTGGCTGCCCAGACACTGCCGCGGCCACGGCCATAGGAATAGATCAGATAACCTGTGCCGTCCTCATCCTGGAAGACGCTTTGGTCCCCGGTATTGCTGGTGCCCAGTCCGTAATCGCGCATGTCGATACGCCTCTGGGCTTTGAACGGGCCAGCAGGTGAATGGGCCGTAGCGATCAACACCTTTTTGTCGAAATTGCGACCAGCGGCATCAGTAGGCATCTCATGCTGGATGAGCATGGCATAGGTTTGCAGCTCGGGGATATAGGCAACCCCCGTTCTGCACACCCAACCCGCACGGCGGCCACCGAAATCACCGGAGAAGGCATCGGCCTGTGCTCTGTCCAAAGCCACGCCTTGATAGCGCCAGTCGGACAGATTCTCGGATTTGTAGACATCCACTGAAATGAAGTCATTGCCGGTGAGCGCATGGGTTGGGTCATGACGGTAAGTTTCCGCCTGTGAAAAGTGAACACCATACCAAAAGTGAGAGACCCTCCCCGTGGCCGGATCCGGGAAATCGAAGATTCCTCCGCCTTGCATATACATCGGATTGCCGTCGGCGTCATTCCAGAAACGGTCATTGACGATTTGCCCGCTTCCGCCTGCAGAATTAGATTTTTGCCCTGCTTCTTGAGCGGCGACCGTCTTTGGCGCCACGAATGACAAACCCATAATCACAGCCAGAGCGACAAGCAGAATGGCCGATTTGCGGCTTTTCAGCATATGGCCCCCTATGTGATGCCCTTCCCCTGGCATATGCGAACCACGATTGCCGTTCATGGCCAACCTCCCTGTTGCCGATGGCTGCGGGCATAGAACCTGAGAAATTCAGGAATCCATGCGGATGATACAACTGTGTATCAACCTCCGATCATTTTACCACACCAGAACAGGCCCGGATCAAAGCAGGGGGGGGGGGGGGGAGGAGAAGCAGTAGAACGAAGGAGGAGAGGGATTGTGACGATCCTATACGAGCAGACCCGTCCATCGCGGTCTGTTTCCGCCTATCAGGGAAAGGCCAGCAATCAGCGATCCTGCGGAAGGGGCTGGCCCGGGCAGGTATGCAGAACGGCCAGCATGGCCTGCTTTTCCGAGCTTGTGACGCTCAGGGAGTACTTGTCCTTGACTGCTATCTGACGGGCTACATAGGAGCACTGATAGTCCTTGTTCTCAGGCAGCCAGTAGTCGGCCGAAGCACTCCCCTTGGCCTGGTTGGCCGGGCCGTCCACGGCAAGGAGATTGTAGGGGTCGTTGCCAAAACGGTAACGGCGGGCCGTGTCCCATTTGCTGGCTCCTGACCGCCAGGCATTCTCCAGGGCGACCACGTGGTCGATCTGCACAGCCGAGCTAGTCTTAGGGCCTCTGATAAATTCAATGGTCCGCCCAGTGTAGGGGTCCTGCAGACGGCCACTGGCCACCTTGCAACCGCCGGGGGTGGTGGTGCGCAGATCAGTCAGATCGCGAGTCAGCACATCCTCTCGCACATTGCAGCCGTTGCCGTCCTCATCGGTCTCCTTGAAGCCGAAAGCCTCGCGCCGGTACTGGCGGCCCGGTCGGGCATGATCGTCCACTGTCAAACCCTGCAGGGTCTGGGCCGCATCGCCGGTTGCCGTATATCGGCCGGTCAGCCGTCCGACTCCACCATTGACCCTTGGCAATATCAGGCCGATAGTGATGCCCAAGACCACAGCCACCACCAGAAGGATCAACACACGTTCCGTCAGCGATTCGCGACGAAAGCGGGCCGGGGCGGGATTCCTCAATGTCGAACCGTACCGGCCGCGGCTCCGATATCGATGTCTTCTGCGTCTCGAATCGGTCATCTGCCGCTAATACCTCCTATGCCGGCTGCATGCATGAAATCTCCATCATAGCGCTCAGGCGTAGGCGTAAGTCATTGGGTCGTGTCCTGCACGCACCGGAGTGTCCATGGCATCGATGGAGGCATGCTCCTCAGAGGTCAGGCTGAAACCGAACAGGTCCAAGTTCTCCGCCTGCCTTTTCCTGTGGACGGACTTGGGGATGATGATGGTTCCGTTCTCGATGTGCCAGCGGAGTACCACCTGGGCCGGCGTAACCCCGTGGGCCTGGGCGATTTTCTCCAGTCTTCCGCCGCCGACTGTCAGGTCTGCGCCGCGCGCCAATGGCGAGTATGCCTGGACAGCGATGCCGTGTTCCTTGCAGAAAGCCGTCACTGTGCGCTGCTGCCAGCTGGGATGCAGTTCGATCTGATCCACGGCAGGGTATTCCCCCGTCTCCCGGTGCAGCCTTTCCAGATGCTCAGGCAGAAAGTTGCAGACCCCCAGAGTCCGCACTCGCCTCTCATCACGCAGCCGATGGAATGCGCTCCAGACCTGGTCGGCCCGCCAATCAAAGGGGGTGGGCCAGTGGATCATATACATGTCGACATAGTCAGTGCCCAGCAGGGCCAGCTGGCGGTCGAATGCCCGAAGAGCACTGTCGTAGCCCTGTTCGGAGTCACGCAGTTTGGTGGTCAGCCACAGGCGAGCACGCTCAGGGCCACTCTGACAGCCGAAAGCCCTGAGACCACGGCCCACCCCGCCTTCATTGCGGTAGCCCGCCGCGGTGTCGATGTGGCGATAACCCAATTCCAAGGCAGAGCGCACCGCCCCAGCGGTCTGATCATCGTCGATTCTAAGCACGCCCAAGCCCACCTGCGGAATGCGGTTGCCGTCAGACAAAAGAACGTCAGGGACTGCTGCCATGGTCCACACCTTCCATGATGCAGCCCGGCAGTCTGCCGGGCCATGCTCGCTCTATTCTAGAGCCGGGGAAGAGCCGGACCCGGACAGAACTGATACCTGTGGTCGAACATGCTTCCCCATGCACCAGCTAGAATTTGGCGATGCCGAAGAAGTACAGCAGGTGGGTGTCGAACCAGTGATAGCCAAGGTCGAATACAGGCAGGAAGCCGATCCGCATCATCATGCCGACCGAGCCCCAGGCGAAGAACAGACAGAGCAGAGCCAGCAGCCACATGAGTGCGCTGCAGATCCGCCGTGTTTTGATCAACCGGCGACGACGGGTGGCTTCGGCTCGGGTCTCCTGCTCATGGCTGACCATGATCGTGGCCAGTGGCTCCCCCACGGTTCCGGATCCTGTGGCCCGAGACACCAGATGCTCCATCTGCTCCAGGTCTTGACGGCAGCTGCGCCGGCGGCGCGAGAGCAGGTACCAGCCCACAAGGCTGGCCGCAAACAGGGCAAGGAGCACCCAGACCATGTAGATGGGCGCCCCCTCAGGTTGAGTGGGGGGTACATCATCACCGATATAATGCCCCCGCACGATCAGTCGGTGGGAGTTGACGCCATAGGGATAGCAGGTCAGCAGGGTCACGTAGTTGGAATTCTGGATTGGCTGCAGTGCGCTGACATCGGTAGGCAAGATGACCTTAATCTGGTCCACCTTGTAGCTCATGTGCCGTTTGAGCACTCGTATCTGGAAAACATCCCCCTTGCGCAACTGGGTCAGGTTGTCGAAAAGCATGTACCCGACCTCACCGGTATGCCCGGTGATGACGGCATGGATGGTTCGGTTGTCTGTAGGCACGTGGGTCGTGGCAATATGTCCTGTGCCGTCCTTGAGCACCGCATCACTTGTTCCATGGCGCACAGGCAGCTTGACATTGATTTTGGGGATCTCCACATAGGCCATCATGCCCTTGCCGTCCACATTGAGGATCTTGTAGTAGCGACCCAGTGGTTCCTTGACTTCCTTGTACTTGAAGGGGTCCCTCAGCGTAGGCTTGCCTAATTCCTCGTCGTACTTCTTGGCATCGCGCCACATGGCTTTGCGCTGTGCAGGCGAGAGTGCATCCACGATCTGATCGTAGTTGTCGACTGCGGCGGAATCCTTGGAATAGTTCACGTAAGCTGCCAGCAACGGATAGAGGAAGATTGCCAGACCAATCAGGAAAGCCAAGGTCTCCAGGAGGCCGAACCCTCGCCCTGACTTGCTGGCCTTGCCATTGCTCTTAGCTTGTTTGGATGCAGCCGCAGTTGTCTGGCCTGCGTCCTGAGCATGATTTCCTGAAGCAATAATTATAGGAGCCGACGTGGTAGCTTTGCCTGGAACAGGCGCTTGGGCTGCTATTGCATCTGAATTATCCGACTCTACAGCTCTGCGATCCTCAGGTGTTGCCGAAGGTGGATAGGAAGGGGGTACATCGGAACTTGGAGCATAGGCAGGCGGCATATCCGCTTGCACAGCAGGCTTTTCTAATGAGGACGATACTGTCGGAATGGACTCATATGCTACATCACCGTTGCCGGTGGCATTTACTGGGCTGATAGTAGCCGAGTCAGTGTTCTGGTCCATCTATAGCCTTCCTCGTACTGCGCTTCCTATAGTCCAGTTGCCAGTTTTTTGACATATAAAAACCGGCGGTACCTGTATGATACCGCCGGTCTTTACGCATCCTCACAGATGCCTACGATGCCATTTGGTGGCAACATGCCGACATCGCCATGAGAATACCTAGCGTTCATCCCGGTTCCAGGATCGTGCAACTACCCCCAAGTAGATGCCCATCATGGCCAGAATCATAAGCAAAATGCCAGGCGCCACCATGGATGCACCGGTAGCTGCCAGTTTGCCTGGCCCAGATCGCACCACTGGCACGACCTGAGGCACGTCCACAAGCTTGGGGCTTATAGTCACATCATAAAGCGGATGGACCTCCCCCTGCTCGCGGTAGAGCGGCAACTGTACAACTACAGGGTCGGCTTTTACCTTTGCATTCTTAGGTGTGGCTACCATAGTGACCAACCAGTACGAAGCGTGGAAGTAGTCGCCATCAAAAACAGCCGGGCTGCCTCCGGTCAGGCTGGATGCGTCTGAATCGAGATTGGCTCCAGTAAGCCAAACACCTTGCGATTTCGCCTCTGACGCATTGGTTATAGTTCCTTCTTGATCAGAGACACCGTAATATTCAGCGGGCTGCGTCTTGTCTTTGAAAGCATCTGGATTGGCTGCCACCTCGTTGCTGATGGCCGCTTGTGCCTTATCAGCGCCTGGATTATGGTCAAGTGCCTCCACCCGGCTCTTGAGAGTACCTGCATCCAGTCTTAGGGCACGAAAGACGTACCCTGCTCCAGCAGATACAGGAGCACTCGGCAGGATGTCATTCTGGCCTCCTTGACCTGAATGCCCTCTCTTGAGTTGCACCGTCAGGGTCGGGTTAACCGTCGCCGCCTCTGCCGCCGGCGTCATATCGAAAGCGGTAAGTCCTAAACAGGCCAAGGCCGCAATCAGACAAAGCAGGACCCGGCGGGTGAGGCATTTCGGCAAGGCAATTCCCTTCATAAACCTTCCCTTCCAAGGCCGCCTTTCGACGACGTGGTTGCGTCAGATCCGCTGGCCCAAATGGAATCAGACCAGCGTCCCGACATGCGCGGACCGAAGAAGATCTCAACAGTCCATATGAAAATGGCGGACGATTCACGGAGGAACCGTCCGCCATCAGGTCACCTCACATGATTCTTGATATGACCGTGATCATCAGGCCCGGGCGGCGTTATTGCGCCGATTGCGGGCGTAGAGGGCACCACCCATGATCAAGGCGCCGACAACCAGCAGCAGCAGGATGCCGCGACCACCAGTCAAAGGCAGGGCCAATGGGGAATCTCCATCAGTGGTCTTGTAGTGGGCCAGATACTTGGAGACCGCCTCATTGTTGAACATCATCTTCGTACCAGCAGGGATATCACTTACAGGCGCGTTAAAGCTGCCAAAGTTCAGATCTGTGTACTCTGGCTGCAACGTAGCGTTACGACCATACTTCTGAACGATTGCTTCCTCAGTCAAGCCAACATCCCCATAAGTTACCTTTTCGAAGGGGATGCCGGGATTACGCCAACCCTGTGGGGTCTTAGTCTCAACCAACATCCAGCTTGTATTTTGGACAGTCTTGTCAGCTGCCTGGGCTGCGCCAGTTCCGAAGATAGGCAATGCCGCGAAAACTACCAGTCCTTTGTCGTTGGCTGTAGCCTTGTAAACCTGAACACCGGCGGGAACACTATCGTTTGAGCCGTAGAACTTACCATCTGAAGCCAGGTACTTGTCCACAGTATCAGCATCCTTGACCAAACGATATTCCGTACCAGGCAAGGCAGGATACTTCGGATTCTGATTCTTGCTCTGAACAGAACCAAAAGCTACCGCTGCATTGGTAACGTTTGTATGAGATGGCACAGGATCCAGACCCTTGCCATCAGAATTCACGTTATCAATAAAGTCAGATGCCGCATCGTTAACTACACCACCGGTACCCGTAGAATCACCATTGCCCGTTACCAATGCATCATAGGTGACTTCAAGCTCCATCACAGGGGCGTCGATTGACTGTATCGTTGCAAGGCTCTTGAAGAAGTCGAATACCCAGTAAGTCACATCTTTAGAAGGTGCATCCGCAAACATCTTCTGACTGGGATCGGTCAGCCGAGCGGGATTTGCATTAGTAGTTGTATCCGAAGCGAATTCAGCACCTGGCAACGCAGTTACGTTACCCTTGCTATCCCGAATGTCGGCTCTGACAGTGTTCGCATCACCCTTCAGCGAGCTAGACATACGATCAGCAAGCCTTATATCGCCCCCATGACCCTGCAATTCACTGACATCAAGCTTTCCATCACGGTGAACAGCAGCTGCGCTATCATTGTAAATCTTCTGAGACAGCTTATAGGTGACTATATCACCAGCAGTCGCTGTGGTTTGATTCTTGACAGTCCCATCACTACCCTTCACGCTTTGCACAGTCTTGGCGAAAGATTCAGTGCTGACGTTCTTTGGATACAGGTGCAGGTGATAAATGAAACCGCGAGTCTGGTTTTCATCCGACCCATTAGTTGCATACGGCAGACCAAAGAATGAATTGACGGCAGTCTTGTACTTTCTCATATCAAGCGCGTGTGCATTATTTGCAGAATCAAAAGCAGGAGAATTAGCTGTATCCTCACTCAGAACATAGTAATGATTGGGACCTGCGGGGAAAGACAGCTCTGTTCCAGTTAGCTTTCCGTCTGAGCCAACTTGGTACCATTTGTTAATGACACCTTGACCGTCAGTCACACCAGCAAATACCGTATCATTCTTAGGCTGATATGTACTTGAGTCACTAGCATTGATATCAGCCAGACTCTTGCCATCTGCTGGCTTTACTTCCGTAACCTTAAACATAATGCCTTTGGCAGGAGCCAGATCGTGATTGGCGTTCAGCTGATCAGCATCCTTGGCTGAGCCGGTGGGCGCATTGCCGTCATTCAGTGACAGATACTTCGTAACAGTTAACTGAGGCACCTTGGTTGTATCCAGATTGCCTGGTACGAAGTCATCTTCAGCGGCAAATCCATAGTCTTCAGCGGCCGAAGCCTGGGTGGCCGGCATGACGACCATGCCCGCCAGGAGCGTCGCTCCGGCAACCGCTAAGCCTAAAAGCTTAGGGAGCCTTGTCCCTTCATTATCTCGTTGCATGTGCATGCACGCATTCCCTTCTTTGTTAATAGGCACAGGATGGCCAGGCACATCTTCACCTCCCCAACCGTTTACTGCCCCGACTCAGGGGGGTGGGCAATATGTCAACTTTGGGACATGCCACTGTTCCCATTGCCTAATCATCACTGTACCGACAAAATATGGACAACGCAAACCGACAAGCCGAACATGCGAAGGCCCCGCCATGCTCTGTGGTCGGGGCCTTGCAGTCTTTCCAGGAACGGGGGCTCAGTGCCGGTTGTCCAGCCGATGGTAGAGCTCGGCTGCTCGCAGGTCGGCCTCGAAACGTCTGGGTTCGCTGTTTTCGTCAATGACGGCCAGCTCCACTCCGGCCATCCGCGCGAAGTCCTCCCAGGCCTCACGGCCCACGGTGGTGGTCATGCAGGTATGATGCGCCGCGCCAGCGCGCAGCCAGCACTCAGCCGAGACCTTGAGCGAGGGCCGGGGCTTCCAGAGTGCACGGGCCACAGGCAGCTTGGCCAGGGATCCGCCGGGCTCAACCACATCCACCACGTTCATGACCAGGCGGAAGCGTTCACGTACATCCGCCAGGGAGATGACCACGGCATCCGTGCAGGGTGTGGCCGTGAAGACCAGACGCACAGGGTCCTCTCTGTCGCCAATGGACAGCGGGTGGATCTCCAGGCGGGGCCGCCCCTCGGTCAGCAGCGTGGGCGAGACCTCCAGCATGTGGGCGCCCATGATCTCCTCGTGACCTGGCACAAAGTTATAGGAGTAATCCTCCATGAGCGAGCAGCCGCCCTTGAGCCCATAGCCCATGACGTTGCCGATACGGATCAGAACCGAGGTCTTCCAATCGCCCTCTGCCGAGAATCCATACCCGTCAGCCATCAGCCGCTGGGCCCCCACGCCGGGCAGCTGATGCAGGCCACCCAGATCCTGGAAGTTGTCCACGGCGGCCGAGGCGCCCACCTCCTCCATCATGGCGCGCATGCCGAGCTCCTCGCGGGCGGCCACAGCCAGGGAGTCGTACCGGGAGTCCAGAAGCTCGGGAGCCACCTCATAGCTGCTCTTGTAGTCCTCGATCAAATCCTTGACCTGGTCGTCAGCGACGGCGCTCACATGGTCCACCAGCTCATTGACCGGCCAGGTGTTGACGGAGACTCCGAAGACCCGCTCGGCTTCGGTCTTGTCGCCCTCGGTGACGGCGACATCGCGCATGTTGTCGCCCCAGCGGCAGACCTTCATGTTGTTGGCGGCGTCCCAGCCGGCGCAGGCGCGCGCCCAGACGCCGATCTTGTCGGCGACCTCGGGATCGGTGTAATGGCCGACCACGATCTTGCGCGGGATCCCCAGCCTGGTCAGGATGTAGCCAAACTCCCGGTCTCCATGGGCCGATTGGTTCAGGTTCATGAAGTCCATGTCAATGGTGTCCCAGGGGATCTCCATATGGTGCTGGGTGTTCAGCTGCAGGAGCGGCTTGCGCAGCCTCTCCAGGCCACGGATCCACATCTTGGCCGGGCTGAAGGTATGCATCCAGGCCACCACGCCGATGCAGGCAGGGTCCGAAGAGGCCTCGACCATGAAGTTCAGGATGGAATCAGAATCCTTCAGTGTGGGCTTCAGGACCAGCTTGACCGGGATGCGGCCGGATTCGTTGAGAGACTTGGCAATGTCCGCAGCCTGAACGCCCACCTGGCGCAGGGTCTCTTCGCCATAGAGGTCCTGGGAACCGACGGCGAACCAAAGCTCTTTGCCTTCGAATGGATTTTTCATGCTCATGCTTGCTCCTTTGCTTATGCGTTTGTGCGATGTGATTGCCCGACCGGTTCAGCGCTGGCCATAGACGTGTTGGTAGCGGTCGTTGAGCCGGGCTATGTCGGCCGGATCGATAGGCTTGGGCGTGCCGATCTGCTCAGCCGCCCAGACCGTGTGGGCCACCTCCTCGGTCATGGCGGCCGCCTTGACCGCGGCCTCAGCATCGGTTCCCACAGTGAATGGCCCATGGTTGCGCATGAGCACGGCAGGGCAGCCGGGGTGGCCCTTGAGGGTGTCGACCACACCCTTGCCGATGGCTTCCGAACCGATCAGCTCGAAGGGGCCCACGGGAACGGGACCGCCGAACTCGTCGCCCATCATGGTCAGCACGCAGGGGATGTCCCTGCCGGTGGCCGCCCAGGCGGTGGCATAGGTGGAATGGGTGTGGACCACGCCGTAGACCTCGGGCATGTGCCGGTAGATATAGGCGTGGGACAGCGTATCCGAGGAGGGGGCCTCGGCGCCGTCAACCACATTGCCATCCAGATCGGTGACCACCATGGATCCCGGGGTCAGATGCTCATAGCGCACCCCCGAGGGCTTGATGACCATCAGATCGGCAGAACGCAAACGCTGCGAGACGTTGCCCGCCGTCCAGACCACCAGATTCCACCTGGTCAGCTGCGCATGGAGGGTGGCCACTTGCTCGCGCACCAGCTTCACCTCGTCGCGCACCTGGGGTGAATAATCAGCCAAGGACACCATTCTGCAACTCCTTTTCCCGGCCCGATCCCGCTGATCCGGCCGCTTGACGTTTATTTCGTTCCCTGCCTCATCCCTGCAAGGGAATGGTCTTTACGGCCGCCTGTTCGATGGGCAGGCCCTTGGCGAAGCGGCCGAAGAAGGCTCTGAAGCCTTTCACGTCGGCCGGGTCCGGCTGCTCTGTAGTGGACTGAACGCCCGCAAAGACATTGGCGTCCAGGTAATCGGCCAGCGTCTGGTCGGCATGGCCCAGGTAGTCGGCCAGGACGGCCATGCCCCATGCGCCCCCCTCGACCGCTGTAGACATAACCTTGATGGGGGCGTTGAAGGCAGCCGCAAGGATCCGCTGAGCCACCACAGGGGTGGCGAAGATGCCGCCGTGACCGACCATGGTATCCACCTGGACATGCTCCTGGCGGGTCATCACATCCATGCCGATGGTGACCGGCGAGAAAGCCGAATAGAGCTGGGCCCGCATGAAGTTGGCCAGGGTCATCCGCCCCTCGGGGCCGCGTGCAAAGACCGGGCGGCCCTCCTCCAGGCCAGCCAGGAACTCCCCGGAATAGAAGCAGTAGTTGATCAGCCCGCCGGCATCCTTGTCACCCCGGAGCGCCTGGTTGAACAATGCGGCGTAGAGCGCATCCCCCTTCAGGTCCAGGCCGACCACCTTGGCGAAGTCTCCGAACAAGCCCACCCAGGCGTTCAGATCCGAGGTGAAATTGTTGGCGTGGCTCATGCCGGCCGGATCTCCAGCCGGGGTGGTGACCGGATCCACCTCGGGATGGAAATCGCGCAGGGGATGCTCCAGGACCACCATGGCAAAGATGGACGTGCCTGCAGACACGTTCCCGGTGCGGGGGCGGACCGCGTTGGTCGCCACCATGCCGGTTCCAGCATCGCCCTCGGGCGGCGCCATGGGCACGCCGGGCTGCAGCCGGCCGCTGGGATCCAGCAGGGCGGCGCCCTCGGAGGTCAGTGCGCCCGCCCGGCTGCCGGCGGTCAGCGGCTCAGGCAGCAGGTCGTGGATGTCCCAGGGCTGCGCCTGAACCCGGGGCAGCTTGGAGAAGATGTCCAGCAGGCTCTGATCGAACTCCTTGCGGGAGGAATCGATGGGGAACATGCCCGAAGCGTCGCCGATGCCGATGACCTTGCGGCCGGAGAGCCTCCAGTGCATATAGCCGGCCAGCGTGGTGATGTAGGCCACCCTGGGCACATGCTCCTCGCCGTTCAGGATGGCCTGGTAGAGGTGGGCGATGGACCAGCGTTCGGGAATGTTGATCCTGAAGGCCTTTGACAGGGCCTCGTGGGCCTGGCGGGTGTTGGTGTTGCGCCAGGTGCGGAAGGGCACCAGCAACCGGCCGTCCTTGTCGAAGGCCAGATAGCCGTGCATCATGGCCGATATCCCCATGGCGCCGATCCTGGTCAGCGTCACTCCGTACCGGCGGAGGACATCCTCGGCCATGGCCGAGTAGGCCGCCTGCAGACCCTGGTGGACCTGTTCCATGGAGTAGGTCCACAGGCCATCCTCCAGCCGGTTCTCCCACTCGACGTCCCCGGTGGCCAGCGTCCGGTAGTCATGGTCGATCAGCACCGCCTTGATGCGGGTGGAACCGAATTCGATGCCCAGACTGGTCTTGCCCTCCTCCAGTTCGCTCACGATGACACCTTGCTCGCCTACCGCCATGTCTGCTCCTTTGCCTGATATGTTAACGCTCACATAATCTGGTCCCGATTGTATCCGAGACCGAAGCGACAGGCAAGCCCGGGGGAAATGCGGGCCGACGGGGTCAGAACCGCTTGACGGCGTAGCCTAGCGACCGACGCGGAACCACATCCGCCTTGATAAGCCCCACCCCATGACGGGTGACGGGAAAGTCCACCGGCTGGCCCTGGTGGAGCAGAGCCAGAACCTGCCGCATGGTGGCCACCCCCAGATCCTCGAAGCGGGGACGAACCGTGGCCAGCGGCGGAAACATATTATCCACAGTGGGAACGTCGTCGAAACCCACCAGACTTATGTCCCCTGGAATGCGGATGCCGTGCTCCTGCAGGGACCGGGCCACGCCCACAGCCTGGTTGTCGTTGGCGGTGACCACAGCCGAGGGCAGGGAGGCGCCGCTCATGCCCCGCTGATCGATCAGTTGGTTCATCAGCATGTAGGACTCCCCCGCCTCCCAACTGCGGGCATGGACCACGGCCGTCCGAATGCGGCAGCGGGCGCATGCCACCTTCCAGGAGGCCAGTCGCGTGGCCGCATCTCGCCACTGCGAAGGACCGGCCATGTACAGCACCCGCCGATGGCCCCGGGAGACCAGCAGCCGGGCCAGACGCTGGACGGCACCCCACTGGTCGATTCCAGTCAGGGCTATCCGTCCGTCGCCCCGCCTGTGACCCAGGGCCTCCTCGACGCTGGTGATGCCATGCGTGGAAGTGACGATGACCCGGGGCTGACCTACCTCTGTTTGGCAGGCGGCCTGGAACATGGTGTCGGTGGGCGTCAGAAAAATGAAGGCATCCACATTCTGCTCAAGGAAGGTGCCGCAGAGCTCCTGGAAACCCCTAAGAGTGCAGGCCGACTCGTCCACCATCATGACCGACATGAACAGACCATGGGAACGGGCCACGGTCTCGATGGCCGTAATCGACGAGACAGGCCCAAAGAGACTGACGCCGCCAGCCACCAGACCGATGGTCCTGCTGCGGCTGGAAGCCAGTGCCCGCGCCGAGTTGCTGGGTCGGTAGCCCAGCTTCCTGATGGCCTGCTGGACCTTGAACCGGGTAGCAGGTGAGACATCCTTGGAATTGTTGATGACTCTGGACACGGTCTGGTGGGAGACCCCGGCCAGCCGTGCGACCTCGAACATGGAGGGGCGCTTGGACCGTGAATTGCCGCCGCTGCCTGCGGGCATATGACCTTCTTCCGATAGCCGTGTCGACCGTTCCGATATTAGCTCCCGCCGGGACTGGACGAGGGCAGATGCCAGCTGACACGATGCAGACGGCTGGGCCCCAGACGGCGAATGGCCTCCAGGTGGGCAGGCGCCCCATACCCCTTGTTGCGCTCCCACTGGTATGGGGCCAGGGCTGGATCGGAGGCGGCCAGCCGAACCATAAGCCGGTCACGGGTGACCTTGGCGATGACCGCTGCGCAGGCCACACTGGCGCAGTGGGCGTCGCCCTTGACCTGTGTGGAAACCTTGGGCAGAACCGGAAGGTCGGGTGCGTCAAAGCTATCGGCGGCCAAGGTGATGTAGTCGTGGGGGCCGTCAAGGATGGCGGCCAGCCGGCAGCCAGGCCCCAGGCCCATCCCATGCTCCAATTCGGCCAGTGCACGCAGGGCGGCGATGCCCAGGGCATGAACGATGCCCCACTGGTCGATCTCATGGTTGGAGCAGGCCCC
Source organism: Bifidobacterium sp. B4111 (assembly GCF_026537235.1). Taxonomy (NCBI): domain Bacteria; kingdom Bacillati; phylum Actinomycetota; class Actinomycetes; order Bifidobacteriales; family Bifidobacteriaceae; genus Bifidobacterium; species Bifidobacterium sp. B4111. The sequence continues at coordinate 125,973 of NZ_JAFNMO010000002.1, forward strand.
CACCGCCCAGCCAGCAGCCCAGTCCTCAAGATCACGGTACATGGCCAGCCGACACGCAGGGGTCAGCATCTTGGAGTCCGCCACCCCCTCAGGGACTGTCAAATGAGGCAGGTCAGCGGACCGGACCGCCACCACGCCGACCATGGCCGGGCCTGCCAGGGCACCGCGGCCGACCTCATCAAGGCCCAGCACATACTCAGCTCCCTGGTCAGCTAGAGCAGCCTCGGTCGCCAGGGTCGGCAAGATCCGCCTCACAGTCGGTTCAGTCCTGCGTCGGCTCGGGCACGGCGTCGAAGACCTTGTGCTGGTTGTTGAGCAGCTTCCAGCTGCCCACAGGGTAATAAGTCAGCAAACCGGTGCCCTTGATGTTCTCCATGGGGACCAGCCCATTGTGACCGTCATCCTTGTGCAGGCGAGAATCGGCGGAGTTGGAGCGATTGTCGCCCATGACGAAGACGTACCCAGGGTCCACCTTGACCTTGAAGGCAAAGGAACTGGGCTCCACTCCTGGGCGTAGGTAGGAGCTCTCATCCAAGGCGACGCCGTTGACGGTGACTGGGGCGCCATGACCCTTGCAGGCCACTGTGTCACCGGGCATGCCGATCAGGCGTTTGACCAGGTGACTGCCGCGGAAGCTTGGCGTGGACTCTTCGCCTAGCCAGTTAGCAGGGTCGGTGAAGACCACCACATCCCCTCGGCGGGGGGCCACCATGGATCTGGTCAGCCTGTGAGTGGTCAGGATTCTGTCCCCGATGCCGAGGGTGTTCTCCATGGACCCGGAAGGGATGACGTAGATGCTGAGCAAAAATATGCGCAGGATGGCGACGACGGCCAACAGGGCAACCAGCTCGAACAGAAACTCGGGTAGAAAACCGCGTTCGCCCAGCCGTGGATGACTGCCCTTGGTGGAGCCACGTCCACCAGGACGGTCTAAGGCATGGCGGGGCGGCACTGGGGCTGAGGTGGCCCGTATGCCGTCCGGGTACGGGATTCCCGACGGGGTCGCTTCCTCATCCCGAAAAACCATATCCACTCCTTGCCATCAGCAGGAACCCGCACGCAAAAGATTCCGCATGCCTCATAGCGTACACACCCAAGCATGGAAAAACCCGGGAGAACTGCATCCCGGGTGTTAGCGGCCAGGCCTGGGCTGGATCGCTCGGACCGAACCTACTTGTTGGACTCGGCCTTGTTGTCACGCCGTTCGACAATGCGGGCGGCCTTGCCGTGCAGCCCACGCAGATAGTAGAGCTTGGCGCGACGGACGCGGCCGTGGCGCAGCACCTTGATGGAGTCAATCTGGGGAGAGTGCAGAGGGAAGCGGCGCTCGACGCCCACGCCGAAGCTGACCTTGCGCACCAGGATGGTCTCGCGCACGCCGGCGCCCTGGCGGGCGATCACCACGCCCGTGAAGGCCTGGATACGGGAGTTGTTGCCCTCAGTGATGTTGACGTTGACCTCGACGGTATCGCCGGGACGGAAGTCGGGGATCTGCTCCGCAGGCTTCATGTGGCTGGCGTCAAATTCCTGAATCGCGTTCATGCTGTTCCTCCATGGCCGCCGCACATCGACCCATGACATGGACCGCAACCACCAAAGGAGGCGATCCTGGACGGAACCCGACGGTCTGCCGTCGGGGGTGCCGATCCGCCGGAGCATCCGGCTGGACCTGAAAGGAAGGGAGCCCATGCGGCAGCCGCCCTTCCGGCGAATAACTCTCCGATAATATACCACGAGCCGGACCTGCGAGGGCCCGGCTGAACATCAGCGGCGATGGGCCCTGTAGAAGGCAATCAGGGACTTTGTGGACTGATCCTGTTCGGCCAGTGCCTGGTCGTCCCGGGAGATGGCCGGCGTAATTTCACGGGCCAGCTTCTTGCCCAGCTCAACGCCCCACTGGTCGAAGGAGTCAATGCCCCAGACTGTGCCCTCGGTCAGCGTGATGTGCTCGTAGAGGGCGATCAGCTCGCCCAGGGCGGCCGGAGTAAGCGCATCACCGAAAATGGATGTGGTGGGGCGGTTGCCGGTGAAGACCCGGGCCGGGACGATGGCCTCCGGAGTACCTTCGGCGCGGACCTCGTCGGCGGTTTTGCCGAAGGCCAGAGCCTTGGTCTGGGCCAGGAAGTTGGCCAGGAAGAGCTCATGCACGTCCTGGTCGCCGTCCTTGGCCGGATTGGGAGTATTGGCAAAGGCGATGAAGTCAGCGGGAATCAGTCGAGTGCCCTGGTGGATCAGCTGGTAGAAGGCATGCTGGCCGTTAGTGCCCGGCTCCCCCCAGAAGATTTCGCCGGTCAGGCTGGTCACTGGCGTGCCGTCCCAGCGCACAGACTTGCCGTTGGACTCCATGGTCAGCTGCTGCAGATAGGCCGGGAAGCGGTGCAGATACTGGTCGTAGGGCAGCACGGCGTGCGAGTGGGCGCCGAAGAAATTGACATACCAGACGTTGAGCAGGCCCATCAGGGCAACTACATTCCGATCCAGAGGAGTGGCGCGGAAGTAGCGATCCACGGTGTTAAAGCCCTTGAGGAACTCCTCGAAGCGGTCCGGTCCGATAGTGATGGCCAAGGAGGTGCCCACGGCGGAATCCACCGAGTACCGTCCGCCGACCCAGTTCCAGAAACCGAAGACGTTGTCCGGATCGATGCCGAAGTCGCGGACCTTGTCCAGGGCGGTTGAGACGGCGATGAAGTGTCGGCGGATGGCCTCGGCTGAGAGGTCCTCACCGTCCTTGGACAGCAGGCCACGCCCCCCTAGGCTCTTCAGGAGCCAGGCACGGGCCTGGCGGGCGTTGGTCAGTGTTTCCAGGGTCGTGAAGGTCTTGGAGACGATGATGAAGAGCGTGGTCTCCGGATCCAGGTCGCGCGTCTTCTCGGCCAGATCGTTGGGATCGATGTTGGAGATATAGCGGGCGCTGATGCCCGCATCCGCATAGGGCTTCAGGGCCTCGTAAGCCATAACCGGGCCAAGGTCGGAGCCGCCGATGCCAATGTTGACCACGGTGGTGATCCGTTTGCCGGTCAGACCGGTCCAGCTGCCCGAGCGGACCTGGTCGGCAAAGGCATAGATGCGCTTAAGAGTGTCGCGGACATCGCCTACCACATCCTGTCCGTCCACAACCAGCCGGCCGCGATCCTCCTCGGGGCGGCGCAGGGCTGTATGCAGAACGGCCCTGTCCTCGGTGTTGTTGATGTGCTCGCCATTGAACATGGCTTCGATCCGCTCCTCAAGGCCGACCTCGCGGCCCAGCTGGGCCAGCAGGGACAGGGTGTCGGGCCGAATCAGGTTTTTGGACAGATCAATATAGAGATCACCCAGCTCGAAGCTCAGCTTTTCGGTGCGCTGCGGGTCCTTGGCGAACCATGCGCGCAGATCGATCCCCTGGCGCTGCATGTCGTCGAAGTGCTGGTGCAAGGCCGCCCAGGCCTTGGTACTGGTAGCATCCACTGGAGGATTGATGGCCATGGTTATTTGGGTCCTTTCATGAGGTGATGCCCGTTCTACCGAGCACCCGGTTCTGTAACCCAAACTACTCACAAAAGCAGACAGAAGACAACAAAATCAGTCAATCTTCTTAACCGAGCCGAATCGCTGTCAGAGTATGTCGTCACGGCCGTACTGGGCCAGCTTGGCCACCATGTCCTTGACCTCCTGGCTGCGGGCCCGGGGGGCCACCAGGAGAGCATCGGGAGTATCGACGACGATCATGTCATCCACACCGAGAAGGGCGACCGTGCGTTCCGAGCCCGGCACGACCATGTCTCCGGCTGAATCCAAATACATGACCCGGTCAGCGTCACCCAGAATCTTGATGTTGCGCCTGTTGGATGACGGAAGCAGGCCGGCCACTGAATTGAAGTCGCCGATGTCATCCCAATCGAATCCCCCCGGAACAACCGCCACGCCGCCGGCCGCCGATAGGGGCTCGGCCACAGCATAGTCAAAGGCGATCTTCTCGATGCCCGGCCAGTGCTCCTCCATGGCCTCGCTGCGGGCCTGCTCACCCTGGTCCCAGACCTGGGCGATGGCCATGACCGCGGCGTATAGCTCCGGCTTGTAACGACGCAGGCAGTCCAGAAGCACCTGCGCCTGCATGACGAACATGCCTGCGTTCCAGCGATACTCTCCTGTGGACAGGTAGGCCTGTGCCGTAGAGGCATCCGGCTTCTCGACAAATTCGCTGACCAGACGGGCATCAGGGGCCCCGGGAATGCGATCGGCCAGGGAGGGACCTTGGTGGATGTAGCCGAAGGCGGTGGAAGGACGGGAGGCGGCGATGCCGATGGTAGTCACGTAGCCGGCGCGGGCCGCCGCCACCGCCTGTCCCACTGAGGCAGCGAACGCCTTGTCGTCACGGATGATGTGGTCTGCGGCGAAGGAGCCCACGATGATCTCCCCGCCATGTCGCTGAGCCAGCACAGCCGTAGCCAGGGCTATGGCCGCCGTGGAGTCGCGTGGAACGGGCTCAGCGAAGAGCGCGTCCGGAGCCAGTTTCGGAAGCTGCTTGCGCACCTGGGCCACATGCCGCTGCCCTGTGGAAACGACCACATGGTCCGCTCCGCAGATGCCGGCCAGCCGGTCAAAGGTGCCTTGGATCATTGTTCTACCTGACCCCAGGAGATCATAGAGGAACTTGGGCCGGTCCTGGCGGCTCAGGGGCCAGAGCCGGGTGCCCACCCCACCGGCCGGAATGACGGCATAGAAATTATCGAGGTCCATGCCCCTATTGTGTCAAGGAGCTTGTACACCCTTGGCCCGAGGACCAAGGCGTTTTTATCCCGAGCATCCAGTATGATGAAACCTGCTGTCTTCATCCGGCCAGCCCGGAGGCAAGGCGAAGGCCACTTTAGCTCAGTTGGCAGAGCGTCTCACTCGTAATGAGAAGGTCGACAGTTCGATTCTGTCAAGTGGCTCTTTTGACAGCTGCCCTTTGCAGGGGTTAGGTATGCAGCAGGCGCGAGTGGCGTAATGGTAGCCGCGCAGGATTTAGGTTCCTGTGTCTTCGGACGTGTGGGTTCGAGTCCCATCTCGCGCACAGGTATTAAGAACAGGGCCCGTCCCCGCCTCCTGGTTCCATGGAGGCGGGGACGGGCCCTGGCTGATGCGTCCTAGGTCAGCGGCGGTTTTCCTGCTTGTTCCTCAGGCAGGCCACGAAGCCGACCAGGCCAAGCGCCATCAGCAGCAAGATCCTGAACACGGCCAGGGGCCACCCGCCCGTCAACGGCAAAGCCGAGTTGGAAGGACGGAACTCCAGCGTCTGCGACACCGCAGCTGACTGGTTTCCTCCTTGGAACCTTCCCTGGGCGTCAGCGCCCTCAGCATCATCGGAAAGCACCTGCGCAGTGAACTCGCCCTTGTTGACGCCCTCAGGCGGAACCGCCTGCCACAAGCCCTGGTCACCCACAACGACATCCGTACTGCTATTGCCGGGCCAGGTTATACGCACCACGGTCCCCTTGGTTTCAGGAACCTTCGCATCCCCGTCCACATACTTATAGGCCCTGCCCGCCACCTGGAAGACGTCATGGCGATCAACGGTCAGCGTGGTAGGAGTCATGTCCACCTTCCGCTCGATCGAAGCCGGCTCCGAGCTGACGTTCATCGGGTTGATCATCTCAACCTGGAAGGCGTACGTCTGCGTCTCGTCGCTGCCGTTGTAGCCGGTGAACCTGCCAGCAGGGATGCTCAGCGTCCAGGACCAGGCGGAAGCCGCCGTCTTGACGACCTTGAGCACAGAACCCGACGCTGGATCCGAGACAGAAGAAGCAGTGCCGACCGCCGCATCCCTCTGGAAGGTATCGGCCGGGGCGGTCACCAGAGGAGTCCAGCCCGAAGCGGCCCCCTGCTTCATCGAAACAGCCATCTTCGAACCAGCCATCCCCAGCCCCCCCGAAGACCAGGCCGTATACACAGGCGACGCCTCACCCCTGAACTCGACGACCGAACCTGCACGCAGACTCCCGTTCACCGTATGAGGCACAGCGACCGCGAGCTTGCCCGCATCCGGAGCATTCTCCCCGGACACGAAATAAGCCGTGCCGACATTCGAGAAGAAAGAAGTCAAACCGAACCCGGAGGTGGATTCAACCACCCAGGCATGATACCGCCGGTACCCGCTATACTTGTTGGGATCCGGCGCCGGATACTGCTTATTGTCGTCCTGTACCTGCCAGGAGCCCCCCTGCCTGCTGCCAGCATCGACCCTGCACTCGGCCTCGCCCAGCCTGAACCCCCACGTGTCCGCGCTTCTGGCCAAGGCGTCATCATTCCGGCCCTGCCCGCCGCCGATGGGATTGGCAGGATCCTCCCCATAAAGAACAACCATGTTGGGATGCGCCTCATCCCTGGAAGGCGTGCACTCACCACTGACCACCGGAGCAAGCCTGCTGGTATACACGCTCCCCGAAGCATCCAAAGGACTGCCCGCATCATTCTCGATCTTCGTGATCGTCGGATCCTTAGGACGGGCCACATCATACTTGTAAAAAGCCGTATTGATGGTCTGCCCCGCAGTCAGGTTCCTGTCCTTCGTCGAAGCGGACATGTTGTCATCTATCCCCACAAGACCTTTGCTCATGGGGTTGTACACTTCAGGACTGACCGTGCAAGCGCTCCCATCCCGGTTCGTGGTCACAGGCCACGTGACCATCTTGAAATAACCATCAAGACCCTGCTTCTCCTTAGCCTCCCTGAAATCAATCCCCCCATCAGCCTTCTGCGCAGGCATAGGATTGCCATCCCTATCAGTCGCGAACAACTCATTCGGATTATTCCGCTGCTTAGGCAAATTAAAAGCCGAATACGAATCGACCGAGGACGTCGCCCCGCTCGAATCAGTGAGCGTATTGGGAGACGGCTGCTGGCCCGTCACCAGAACCGGCTCAGGAGTCAGCTCATCAACAGGCACCCACTCGCCATCCTTCAAAGCCACCCACTGGTAATAATACGAATTCGTCTGCGAACATACATCAGAGCCGCCGCGAACATTCAGCCAGTATGTGAAGAAAGACCGGGACGGGGCTGTTCCCGGAGCAGTGCCATTAATGCCGTTATAAGCAGGAAAACCATAATCAGTCACCATGCCCCAATTAGCCTGATGACCTCCGTAAAGACTTGGATGGTAATCCCAGCCTACCCAAGACCACGGCCCGCTGCACTGAAGATTAGCGCCACTGCCCAGGCAGTCTTTCATGTACTTCTTGAAGCCCCTGCCCTCAGCCGTTAAAGGCGCGGTGATATTGGATGTTCGATCCGGCGCCTTAATATTAATATCAGGATAAAAAGTGCCACATTGATCAGCATCGGTATTAGAGGACCAGGACCAGGTATCAGTGGTACCAGTACCGCAACCCAAAGCTCCTATCTGCTGACCAACGACTGCAAATACGTTCAAAGACTGGTCGACACCGCCTGTTTTATAGTCTGACGGGCCGCCGCCACCATCCGGAATGTTCAAATCGCCCTCGATGGAAATGGTCAAATAGTCGTATAGACCGGAGTTTATGATCTTATGGACAGTGAAGAAATGTTGTTCATTCTGGGCCCACTTATAGGCTCCAGTCCAGGCCGGATCAGTGGATGATTTTGAAGCTATGGTGTTCAGATACTTTACTCGCCGGTAAATGTCCGGATTGTAACCGCCGTCATAATACTGATAAATGAAAGATAGATTACAGGAGCCCGTGGTGTCCATGCCGCCGGTAGCATTGGCGCAGGAAGGGTCGAACTCGTTGTGCTTCACGCGCAGGATGAAGTCCATGCGCACCTCATCCATGTAGGAATCAATCCTTTGGTTGTAAGCCAGCATCCTGTAAAGCAGCGGCTTCCTGCTGGCCGTCCCGTCCTGCCCGTCTACGGCATTCGCCTGACCGGCCGACAAGGCGCTCAGCCCAAGCGGAACAACCATGGCCAGCACCGCCAGAAGGGTCACCAGAACAGCGATAATCGAACGGTTCACTTGCAGTGATCCCCTATTGTTCCGTTCTTGCAATTGCTTCAATACGAAACCCCCAAATCCCGATAAAGTCATGTGCTAGAACAGATCAACTTTGCTCTTAGTCTTTCCCTTAATACCGCCGACTCTATCACAGAGATAAAAGAATCGCACCTTCGCGTTTTCTTTACCAGCTTCAAGCACAACCGGCATTCAGGGCATGATCATCGATGCTTCGCGACCGTTCACCGTATGGAATCTATAAGGATTTATCAGCCTCTAACGCGGCCGTCGCCCAGCACCCAGCTGACGAGAATCGGCATGATGGCCGCCAAGGCCTTGCCCCTGTGCGAAATGGCGTTCTTTTCATCCGAGGTCATTTCCGCCGAGGTCAGAGGCTCCTGGTCGCTGGCGCGCCGAGGCTGGTCACGGGGCACGAAGATCGGATCGTAGCCAAACCCGTTTTCCCCTCGTGCCTGGCGGATGATGCTTCCGGGCATCTCGCCAGTCCTGGTCACCTGAGACCCACGGACGGCGTACCCTGGCACATCAGGAACGACTAGGGCGGCAGCGCAGACAAACCGCCCTCCCCTGTGACCGTCAGGAATGTCGTTCAGCTGGTTCAGCAAGAGCTCCAAGTTGGCTTGGTCGTCGCCGTGGCGGCCGCTCCACCTTGCCGAAAGGATTCCCGGGGCAGCGCCCATCACATCAACGACCAGCCCCGAGTCGTCCGCCAGCGCGGGCAGACCGGATTCCCGAGCGGCCTGCCTAGCCTTGATGAGAGCATTCTGCTGAAAAGTGGTGCCGGTCTCTACCGGATCGGGCAGGCCCAACTGGCCGGCCGAAACCAGCTCGATCCTCTGCCCCTCATGGGGCAGGAAACCGTTGAGTATACTACGAAGCTCACGCATTTTGCCCTCGTTGTGCGTGGCCACAACCACTTTTCTGGCCTGCCCCATACAGATTCTCCTCGCTGAAATACCTGCCCTAAGCGTCAGTCAGATGCCAGAGCCTTGTGCTGAGCGGCCTGAAGCTCCTTGTTCCCCTTGGATGCCAGGTCCAGCAAGAGGCCGAGCTCCTGACGGCAGAAGGGACGATGCTCCGCCGTTCCCTGTATCTCTATGAAATCGCCGGAGCCGGTCATCGACACGTTCATATCGGTCATGGCCCGGCTGTCCTCCAGATAAGGAAGATCAAGCATGGGGTTACCATCGATGATGCCCACCGAGACGGCCGAGACGCAATCCTTGGTCACCTTGTCGGCGCTGCGGATGTGATGATGGTCCTGGGCCCATCGGAGGGCATCGACCATGGCCACGTAGGCGCCGGTGACGGAGGCCGTACGGGTGCCGCCGTCGGCCTGGAGCACGTCGCAGTCAAGCTGGATCTGGTTTTCGCCCAAGGCCTTCATGTCCACTACGCCGCGCAGACAACGCCCTATCAGCCGGCTGATCTCCTGGGTGCGTCCACCGACCTTTCCGCGGACCGATTCCCGTGCAGTCCTGTCGCTGGTGGCTCTGGGAAGCATGGCGTACTCGGCCGTGACCCAGCCCAGTCCGGAGTCCTTGCGCCAACGGGGCAGCGTCGGCGTGAAGGAGGCCGTGCACATGACCCGGGTCTTGCCGCACTCAATCAGCACCGATCCCTCGGGGGCATCCGTCCAATGCCGGGTGATGACGACCGGTCGCAATTCATCAGCCGCCCTGCCGTCAGGCCGCAACACGGCACCTTCCTGGAGCATGTCCTTGATAGCAACCATCAGTGATGATCCTTTCCTGTTCCGCCCAGGCTCCCCTGGTCTGGTCCCTATTATTCCGTCAGCCATCTACCGATCAATGGTCAGCGGTGTCTTGGCCGGCAGGATGCGATCAATCAGGAAGATGACCAGCGACAGGGCGAAGAAAACGACCAGGTACTCAGCCAGGTTGACCAACAGCTGGGCCCATCCCAAGTGTCCGAGGTCCAAGAAGGCATAGGGGTAGGGATTACCGCCCGGCTGCGGTCCCGAATGAGGCCAGATGGCGGCCCTGATCAGCACAAAAGCCACATAGAAGGGGAAATAGATCAGCCAAGTCAGCACATTGTGCCAATGGAAACGACGATGAGGGTCGAACAAGAGGAAGTCCACCGATGCCAGGATGGGGCTGATGACGTGAATCATCCATGTGGTCCGGATGCCCAGGACCAGCTTGTAGTCCGTGCTGTTCAGCCCCAGAACCAGGATGGCCACCAGCCCGGTGATAACGATGTAGAGCGTCAGGCAGCCTTTAAGCCAGGCGGGAGGCTGGACGCCCTTGAGCAGGGTGGCCGCTCCGGCCCAGAGCATGACCAGACCTAGGGCGATATTGGTCTGGAAGGTAAAGTAGACCCACTTGTTGCCGATCCCCAGCAGCCAGGCCTCGTAGGTGCCGCCCAGGCAGAAAAAGGCGATCAGCAATCGGTAGATGCCCACGACGAATCTCATGCGGACCAGCATAGCCCACCTTGGGAGGGCAGGGCGAGCCAGGTGGCCGGAGGATTAGACTGGGTGCCAACCAAGTGCTTTTTCACCCACAAAGGGGAAAATATGAACGCTGAAAACAATAGCAAGGGCACCGGTACCTCTACGGCTCTGATGACCGATATGTACGAATACACCATGCTGGATGCAGCCTTGCAGGATGGTACGGCCGGACGCCAATCCGTCTTCGAGGTCTATACCAGACACCTGCCGGCAGGGCGCCGCTACGGAGTGGTGGCAGGCACTGGGCGGATTCTGGACGCGCTGGCGGATTTCCACCCCAGCGAGGATGAACTTCGCTTCCTGTCCGACCGTCGCATCGTCAGCCAGACCACCATCGACTGGCTGGAGCACTTCCGCTTCACCGGAACCATCCGCGGCTATCGGGAGGGCGAGATATTCTTCCCCGACTCCCCTATTCTGCAGGTCGAAGGCAGTTTCGGCGAGTGCACCCTCCTGGAGACGCTGATCCTGTCCATACTCAACTACGACTCGGCTGTGGCCTCGGCGGCCTCCCGCATGGTCACCGCAGCCAAGGGCCGGCCCTGCATGGATATGGGCGCGCGCCGTGCCAACGAATATGCAGCCGTGGCAGCGGCCAGAGCGGCCATAGTCGGCGGATTCCAGGGGACATCAAACCTGCTGGCGGCCAAGCGATATGGCTTTAAGGCCATCGGAACCGCAGCCCACTCATTCACCCTCCTTCATGACAATGAACGCGAGGCCTTCCAAGGGCAGATTCAGGCCCTGGGCAAGGGAACCACCCTGCTGACCGACACCTACTCCATCGAGGAGGCCGTCAGGACAGCCGTCGAGGTGGCCGGACCAGAGCTGGGCGGGGTCCGCATCGACTCTGGAGACCTGGGCTCGCTGGCCCAGCAGGTCCGCGCCCAGCTGGACTCCCTGGGAGCCACCAAGGCCACCATCACCGTCACCAACGATCTGGACGAGTACGCCATCGCCTCCCTGCAGAACGCTCCAGTGGACTCCTACGGGGTGGGCACCATGCTGGTCACCGGTTCGGGGGCCCCCACCTGCGCCATGGTCTACAAGCTGACCGAGCGCGAGAACTCCGACGGAGTCATGCAGGCCGTGGCCAAGAAGTCGGTGGGCAAGGCCTCGGTGCCGGGGCGCAAGCTGGCCTACCGCTCCTACCACAACGGGGTGGCCGACGCTGAGCACGTCATCTCGGGCGCCGAACAGGCTTTGTCGGCCTATACGCCTGATCAGGACTGGCGAGATCTGCTGGTCACCTACGTGGACCATGGCCAGAGCATGCCAGGGCACCATGGGGGGCAAGCCGTCCTGGACGCCCGTGAGCACCGGGCCAAGGCCCTTGAGGAGCTGCCCATCAACGCCCTGAGCCTGATGAAGGGCGAGCCTGTCCTGCCCACTCTGGTCAGGAGCATCTGATGGGCGCGCAATCCGAAAACCATCAGCCCGACTCAAGCCGATATGATTCCACAACCTACCGGCGCTGCGGAGACAGCGGTCTGAAATTGCCGCCCATTTGCCTGGGCTGCTGGCACAACTTCGGCGACACCACGCCCCTGGACCGTATGCAGGGACTATGCACGACGGCCTTCGACCACGGCATCACCCACTTCGACCTGGCTGACAATTACGGGCCTGGACCGGGCGCCGCCGAGCGCAACATGGGAATCATCCTGCAGAAATGCTTCAGCCACCATCGCCAGGAGCTGGTCATCTCCACCAAGGCCGGTTATGAAATGTGGCCTGGCCCTTACGGGGACCTCGGCTCACGCAAGCATCTGCTGTCCGGGCTGGACCAGAGCCTGAAACGGCTGGGACTTGACTATGTGGACATCTTCTACCACCACCGCCCCGACCCGGACACGCCCCTAGAAGAGACCATGGGCGCCCTGGCTCAGGCGGTCACCAGCGGCAAGGCCCTCTACCTTGGACTGTCCAACTACGACGGGCCGACCATGGCACGGGCCTCGGCCATCCTGACCGAGATGCACGTCCCCTTCATCATCAACCAAAACCGCTATTCCATCTTGGACAGGACCATCGAAGGCAACGGCCTCAAACAGACGACAATGAACGAGAAGAAGGGACTGATCGCCTTCAGCCCGCTGGCCCAGGGGCTGCTGACCGACCGCTACCTGCAGGGGATTCCCGAGGACAGCCGTATTCGGGCCGACGGCCGCTTCCTCAAGGAGTCCGCCCTGACCCCTCAGCGGCTGAAGCAGATCCAGAACCTGAACGGCCTGGCCCGTCAACGCGGCCAGAGTCTGGCAGAGATGGCTCTAGCCTGGCTGCTCAGGGACCCGGCTGTCACCTCGGTGCTCATCGGCGCCTCCAAGCCCGAGCAGATCATGGACAATCTCAAGGCTGTCGAATCCGCCGACTTCAGCCAGGAGGAGCTAGACCTCATCGACCGGATCGCCTTGGACAGGCAGTCCTGAAGCAGCCTGTGCCGCTCAGTAGCCTTCAGTGGCTGCCGCCGGTCATCTGTTCATAAATGCGCTTGCAGTCCGGACAGACCGGGTACTGGGAGGGGTCGTGCTTGGGCACCCAGACCTTGCCGCAGAGGGCCACGACAGGCCGGCCGGTCAGCTTGGACTCGGCGATGCGCTCACGGGAGACGTAGTGGGCGAACCGGTCGGCATCGCCCTGGTCGTTCAGGCGGGTCTTTTCGGCGGTCTCGGTGTCCGGACGGTCCAGAACGGCCGTACCAGTGCCCTGGTCGGGGTTCTGCTCCCGCTCCGGATCCTCCATGCGAATGCTCTTGCTTGCAGTCATGATATCCATGGTACGGCGGCGAGCTACACGTTCGCTCCCTATGACGCGCTACGCTGAGAATCATGACTATCGCTGTATGCCCTGGCTCATATGATCCGGTCACCTCCGGCCACATGGATGTGATCGAACGTTGCGCCTGCTTCTTCGAGACGGTCCACGTGGTCGTGGCCGTCAATGCCGCCAAGACCCCCATGTTTAGCGAACAGAAGCGGGTGGCCATGATCCGCCGGGCCCTGGACGAGGACGGATACCCGAACATCACCGTAGCCTCTACCGATGGCCTGATCACCGACTACTGCCGGAAGGTGGGGGCCTCGGTCATCGTCAAGGGACTGAGACAGAACGGGGACTATGAGGCCGAGCTGGGCATGGCCCTGGTCAATCGCAAGCTGTCCGGGGTGGAAACGCTCTTCCTGCCAGCAGATCCGGTAAGGGAGCACATCTCCAGCACCATCGTCAAGGACGTGGCCAGACATGGAGGGGACATCACCGGCATGGTCCCTGACAGCGTCGTGGATGCATTGATAGACACCTTGCACAGGGACACACCGCACACGGAAAAGAGCCAATGATGAACGAGCAGACCCAGGAGAGGGACGATAAGGAGCCTATCGACGACTCGACCAGAGCGAGCGCTCCCAGGTCCGCAGTCGACATGAAGGACCTGCCCGACCTGCAGGAGGATCGAAGCGAGAGCGGGAACCCCCGATCGGAATTCACCACCGTCTATGACATCATCGATCGGATCCAGGCCGTGCTGGATGAGGCCAAGGCCCCCATTTTCAGTCCGGGACTGGTCAAGGTAGACCGAGACGAGCTGGCCGACGATCTCAACGAGCTCAAGAAGATGCTGCCAGTGCAGCTGGAGCGGGCCTCGGCGCTCATGAGGGAGGCGGAACGCCGGCTGAACACGGCACAGACCCAGGCCAACGCCACCGTATCCGACGCCCAGAGTCGAGCTGCAGACATCGTCAAGGAGGCTGGCGAGCAGGCCCGCTTCCTGGCTGGTCAGGAGAATGTGGTGGCCATAGCCCGGCAGAAGGCCCAGACCATCATCGACACGGCCCAGGCCCAGGCAGACCGTCTGGTCCAGGGGGCCGATGGGTATGCCGCCCAGGTCATGGGCGAGCTCGACACCCAGCTGGGCAAGATGAGTCAGGATGTGCGTGCCGGCCTGGAGGTTCTCCACCAGCGTGAGCAGGAGGCAGCGCGTAGCATGAACGCGTCGGTCTCGGACCGGGGAAAGGAGACGTAGGGATGAGCAGACCGGAGGATTCCCCCTGGGCGGTTTCAGTGGCCCAGGTGTCGACGCGGGCAGGGCAGGGCACCCGAGTGAACCGCGATTTTCCAGCCCCGGAGGGCATCGGCGACCAGGTAGTGGGTATACCGGCAGGAACACCCGTGCATGTGGAGGGTGACATCGACTCCTTGGTGGATGGACTCTTGTTGCAGGCCCACATCAGCGTACCGCTGAAGACCGAATGCACTCGCTGCCTGAGGCCTGTGGACACCAGCATCCAGGACGATCCGGTGGTCTTCTACCCTTACAAGGAACCCGAACCGGAGCCGACCCATGGCAAGGAGGAGATCCTGGCCGAACAGGAGGAGGCCAGCGGCCAGACCTATCCCCTGGCCGGCGCGGGCGCCTTTATGGATCTGGAAGCCCTGCTGCGTGACGCCCTGGTGGAGGCCCTGCCCCTGCAGCCCCTATGCCGACCTGACTGCCGAGGCCTGTGCCCCCAGTGTGGCATGGATCTTAATGACCACCCTGACCACCACCACCAGATGATGGACGACCGCTGGGCGGCCCTGGAGGGGCTGAAGCAGCGTCTTGAGCAGGAGGAGAACCCCGGCAGCGACGGCCAAGCTGGCGAATGACCGGAGGTTGCGATAGACTGCTCTACGCTTAAGCTCGAAGTATTCGATCGAAACAGAGGACAATATGGCACTGCCAAAATACAAGACTTCGCGCGCCAACACCCATTCAC
Source organism: Bifidobacterium sp. B4111 (assembly GCF_026537235.1). NCBI lineage: Bacteria > Bacillati > Actinomycetota > Actinomycetes > Bifidobacteriales > Bifidobacteriaceae > Bifidobacterium > Bifidobacterium sp. B4111. The sequence goes on from NZ_JAFNMO010000002.1 coordinate 141,160, forward strand.
GGCGCGCCAACTGGAAGACCCAGGCCGCCGCTACGGTGACCTGCCCCAATTGCGGAGCTCCTGCGCTGCCGCACATGGCATGCCCCAGCTGCGGCATGTACCGCGGGCGCGTCTACCGCGACGCCATTCGTCCGCAGTTCAGCAAGTGAGCCAATCGACGATCGGCACGCAATGAGAGAACCCCGGCCATCGACGGGTGGCGGGGTTTTTCCATATCATCAGACGGCAAGTCCGAGAAAGCGAGAAGGGGCCATGCAGACAGGGCGCTCCAGGAAGGATCAGGAAGACCACATGCAGCAGGAGGAACAGGAGCAAGAGGATTCCGGCAACCAGGCTGCTGAGGAGCTCTTCCAGGCCCTGGGCGGCAGGATCAGCCCGGAGCTGCTGGTGCACGCCCTGACCCATCGTTCCTTCGCCCATGAGCACCCGGGCATGCCCAACAATGAACGGTTGGAGTTCTTGGGCGACGCGGTTCTGGAACTGGTAGCCACGGAGACCCTATACAAGGTTCACCCGGACATGACCGAGGGCCAGCTGGCCAAGATGCGGGCCAAGGCGGTCTCCGAGGAGGCCCTGTCGGCCATCGCCCGGGAGAAGCTGCACCTTGGGCAGTATATTCTTCTGGGCAGGGGCGAGAGCGAAAACGGCGGGGCCGACAAGGACTCCATACTCTGCGACACCGTCGAATCGTTGATCGGATCGGTCTTTGTGGAGCACGGCATCGAGGGGGCCAGGACCACCGTCCATACCCTTCTTGACGACACCTTGGCCGAGGTAGCCACCGAAGGGCCGGCTCTGGATTGGAAGACCTCGATCACCGTCAAGGCCCACAAGCTGGGCTTGGGCGAACCGCGGTACGCCATGGCGGTCTCCGGACCGGAGTACGCCCAGGTTTTCACCGCCGAGCTGCGCCTGGAGGACGGCGGGACCGTGATCGGCAAGGGCCAGGCCAGCAGCAAGCGGAAGGCCCAGCTGGCTGCTGCCGCCCAGGGGTGGAAGCGGCTGGACGACCGGGATCTGCTTGCGACCCTGCGCGCCGAGCAACCCTCCTGAGGATCCATCCGAAATTCCGGCATGCGGTACTGCGCCAACGCCCCGACCAGACCCCTGTTTAGACTATGGGGATAACGTGGAGGCATGCCGTCACGAACGGCATAGGCGCCTCCTCCTGATCGGGATTCGTCCGCCCACACCGCCGAAGCTCCGACAGGTTCATATTTCGACATGCACGGCCGCAGGTCGGCGCGCAGTCTGGAGGTCGAGAGGAAACATGAGTCTGCCGACACCTCTGCAAGCATTCAGTTCGGTACCCAGGAACTGGGGCCCCGACGACAAGGATGTTCCCGCCCAAGGCGAGCCCATGACGGGAGCCCAGGCGCTGATTCGGTCCCTGGAGGATTTGGGGGTCACCCAGGTCTTCGGCGTTCCTGGAGGCGCTATTCTGCCCGCCTACGACGCCATTGACGAGCAGGTGCGCTTCAACTTCACACTAACCCGCCACGAGCAGGCAGCCGGCCACGCAGCCGAGGGCTACGCCGTCTCCACAGGCAAGGTCGGGGTCTGCCTGGTGACCTCCGGACCCGGGGCCACCAACATGGTCACCCCCATAGCCGATGCCATGATGGACTCGGTTCCCCTGGTAGTGGTGACCGGCCAGGTGGGTGTGGACTCCATCGGCACCGACGCCTTCCAGGAGGCTGACATCGTGGGCATCACCTACCCGGTGGCCAAACACTCCTATCTGGTGACCAAGGCCCAGGACATTCCCCGGGTCATGACCGAGGCCTACCACATCGCCCGCTCGGGAAGGCCCGGCCCGGTAGTGGTGGACCTGAGCAAGACGGCCCAAAACGGCAAAATGCTCTACTCCTGGCCCCAGGAGATGATCCTGCCTGGCTATAACCCGGTCACGCGAGCACACGGTCACGTCCTGGATGATGCCGCCCGGCTCCTGGTCCAGTCTCACAGGCCTGTCCTCTATGTGGGCGGCGGCGCAGTCCGATCAGACGCTCGCCGGCAGGTCCAGGAACTCGTGCGAGCTACCGGTGCCCCCATGGTCACCACCCTGCCTGCGCGAGGCATCGTACCTGACTCCGATCCTGCAGTACTGGGAATGCCCGGCATGCACGGCACAGTGGCCGCCAACGGAGCCATCCAACACTCCGACCTGCTGGTGGCCGTGGGCACACGCTTCGACGACCGGGTGACCGGCAGCCTGGAGGACTTCGCCCCAGTGGCCAGGGTCATCCACATCGACATCGACCCGGCCGAAATCGGGAAGAACCGGCAGGCAGACGTACCCATCGTCGGGGACGTGGGCCAGGTGCTGGACGACCTGATTCCGGCGCTCAAAGCGGCCCAGCGCACTTGGGGCAAGCCCGACCTCAAGCCCTGGTGGCGGCTGATCGACGGCTGGCGGCACGACTATCCCACCACCTTTGAGCCCAGCCCGGACGGCACGCTGGCTCCCCAGTGGGTGGTCCAGACCCTGAGCAACAAGGCCGATCCGAATACCATCTGGGTATCCGGTGTAGGTCAACACCAGATGTGGGCCAGCCAGTTCATCGACTTCGAACGCACCCGCTCCTGGGTCTCCTCCTGCGGACTGGGGACCATGGGCTACGGTCTGCCCGCCGCCATCGGCACAGCCATTGGTACCAGGGAACAGGAGGATCCACGGCCTGTCTGGCTGGTTGACGGGGACGGCTCCTTCCAGATGACCTCCGAGGAGCTGGCCACAGCTCAGCAGGCGGGACTGCCCATCCGCATCGCCATACTCAACAACTCGGTCTACGGCATGGTCCGTCAGTGGCAGACCCTCTTTTATGGCAGCCACTACTCCCAGACCGACTTGGAGGACGGCGGCGACAAGCCCACAGACGGCAACGGCATCCCCGACTTCGTCAAGCTGGCCGAGGCCTATGGCTGCCTGGGACTGCGGGCCTTTACCCAGGAGCAGGCCCTGGAAGCCATTGATAAGGCCAACGCAGTGACCGACCGGCCGGTCCTGATCGACTTTCGCGTCTGGAAGGATGCCATGGTATGGCCCATGGTCCCGGCAGGCGCCTCCAACGACACCATCATCTACAAGCCGGGCGTGCAGCCCCTGGCCGGCATCCGTCCGGAACAGGAGCAGCCCGAGCCGCACCAGCAGACCGGAGCCGACCGGGCAGCCATGGCCAACGATGCCGCCGGTCGCATGAACAAGTAGGAAAGGGGTACCACATGGCCAATTATCCAGCATCCAAGCCCGGCTCCGAGCGGCACACCCTTTCCGTCCTGGTCGAGAACCGCCCCGGCGTCCTGGCCAGGGTGGCCGGCCTGTTCGCCCGGCGCGCCTTCAACATCAACTCCCTGTCCGTCTCGTCCACCGAGCGGGACGACATCTCTCGGATCACGGTCACTGCAGACGTGGAGGCCGTCCCCCTGGAGCAGATCATCAAACAACTCAACAAGCTGCTGCACGTGCTCAAGATCGTCGAGCTCAAGGGCGACGAGGCCGTGGAGCGCGAGCTGGTCATGATCAAGGTCAAAGCCAACGAACGCAACCGCTCCGATGTGCTGGAGATCGTCAAACTCTTCCGCGTGCGTGTTGTCGACGTGCACCCCGAGTCACTGACCATCGAGGCCACTGGGGCCGAAGGCAAACTGGAGGCCCTGCTGCGTCTGCTGCGGCCCTTCGGCATCATCGAGCTGGTCCGATCGGGCGCTGTAGCCCTCACGCGAGGCCCTCGGGCGCTGAGCGAGAGGGTGCTGGGCTCACAGATCACCGACCGCTGATCCTCAGGGCTCCCATCCAAGGCAGGCAGTAGATTGGTGAATCATGCCCATCTATGATCTCGGTCTGGAACACGTCGCCCTGTCCTTTGCCACAAAAACCATCTTCACAGATGTGACCCAGGGCATCTTCGAGGGGGACCGGATCGGCATCGTGGGCCGAAACGGCGACGGGAAGTCCACCCTGCTGCACCTTCTGAAGGGCACCCAGGAACCCGATCAGGGACGGGTGACCATGCGCAATGGTCTCACCTTCGGCATGCTGGACCAGCGCGATCCCCTGAAGGACGAGGACACGGTCCGCAGGGCGGCCTTGGAGGATCGGCAAGACTACGAGTGGGCTGCCGATCCCAGATCGCGCGAAATCGTCGAATCCCTTCTGGGCGGCATGGAGCTGGAAGCCAAGGTAGGCACATTGTCCGGCGGTCAGCGCCGCAGGGTGGACTTGGCCCGACTGCTGCTTCGGGATTGGGACATCCTGGCCCTGGATGAGCCGACCAACCATCTGGACCTGCTCACCATCCACTGGCTGGCCGAGCATCTGAAGAACCGCTGGGCCAAGAATTCCGGAGCCCTCCTGCTGGTCACCCACGACCGCTGGTTCCTGGACGAGGTCTGCACCTCCATGTGGGAGGTGCACGACGGAACCATCGACCCCTTCGAGGGCGGCTACAGCGCCTACATGCTTCAACGGGTGGAACGCGAACGCCGGGCTGATCTGGCCGAGACCAAGCGCCGCAACCTGGCCCGCAAGGAACTGGCCTGGCTGACCCGGGGCGCCCGGGCCCGTTCGACCAAGCAGAAGTTCCACGTCAAGGCCGCCCGGGAGCTGATTGCCGACGTGCCGCCCATGCGCAACAGCCTGGAACTCAAGCGGATGGCCACCTCCCGCTTGGGCAAACAGGTGGTGGACCTGGTCGACGTGACCAAGATCTATCCAGAGGCCGACTCCGATATCGAAGGAGGCGAGGATGACAGGGTCCCCTCCCCTCATGCCCAGCGCCCTCTGATGGGATCAGTGACCGTGGCCGCCGATCCCGGCAAGGACCGCCCGGGCACCGCAGCGGCCGACACCCTCACCATCAGCGGTCACAAGGTCCTGGACGACGTGACCTGGCTGATCGGCCCCGGCGACCGGTTCGGCATCGTAGGCGCCAACGGAGCCGGCAAGTCCACTCTGCTGGGTCTGATTGACGGCAGCGTGGCTCCCACGGCAGGGCACGTCAAGGTAGGCAAGACTGTCCGCTTTGCAGTGCTGACCCAACGTCTGGACGAACTGGAGAAACTGGACCGCTATCGGATCAAGGAGGTCCTCAGCCGCTACAAGCCCACCTATCTGGTGGAGGGCAAGGAGGTGTCGCCCAGCCAATTGATGGAGCGCTTGGGCTTTGAAAGCTCCCAGCTGATGACCAGGATCGGCGACCTGTCTGGCGGGCAGAAGCGCCGCATGCAGCTCCTGCTCATCCTGCTGGACGAGCCCAACGTGCTGGTCATGGACGAGCCTGGCAACGATCTGGATACCGACATGCTGGCCGTCATGGAAGACATGCTGGACTCATGGCCGGGCACCCTGATCGTGGTCTCCCACGACCGCTACCTGCTGGAGCGAGTGACCGACCAGCAGTTTGCGCTGATCAACGGCAAGGTGGTTCACCTGCCCGGCGGCGTCCAGGACTACCTGGATATGGTTGAGTCGGCCGATCGGGAAGCTGCGGATGCACCGGGCCGGACATCGGCCAAGGAGGCCGAGTATCCCGATCAGGCCAAGGCCGAACGTGTCGCCAGACGAAATCTGAGCAAGCAGGTTTCTGCCATCGAACGCAAGCTGGCCAAGCTGGCCGATCGGCGCAAGGACCTTGAACGGCAGATGGCTGAACACGACCCCGGCGACTACCAGGGCCTCAACGAACTCAACAGCAAACTCAAGGATCTGACCGGGCAGTCGGACCAGCTTGAGGAGGAGTGGCTGACCATCGGGGAAGAGCTGGAGTAGCCTCAGGCGGCAGCCAGCTGAGCGGCCTGGGTCGAGCACTTGGCCGCAAAGGCAGAGAAGATTGCGTCGGCCAAGGGTTGCATCTGTGGCAACCCTTTCATAAAATCGTCACGCATTTTAGCGATCTTGGACTTCTTCATCGTGCCGACCATGCTCGGCACCTGCATCCACTCCTCGAAGATGGGCGCCGTCACCTCCAGATGGAATTGCAGGCCCAAGGCTGATCCGAGCCGAAAAGCCTGAACCTTGGTTGCCTGGGAGCGGGCCAGGAGCTTGGCACCCGGCGGCAGGGTGACCTGGTCGGCATGCCAGTGCAGCACATCAGTGTTCTTGCTCCACATGGCCACGTCGTCGTCCTGCCCCACCCAGCGGATCGGGCCCATACCGTATTCCGGATCCTGGTTCCTCATCAGGGTGCTTCCCAGGGCCCGCGCCAGAATCTGATGACCCAGGCAAATCCCCAGAATGGGCTTGTTGGCAGCCATCGCCGCCTTGGCAAGCTTGGTCTCCGCCTTGAGTCCGGGGTGATGCTCATAATCGTCAGCCGACATGGGCCCGCCCATGATAACCAGTCCTGCCAACTCACGCGAGCGCGGCAGCTCGGGCTTTTTCTCGTCCACGATATTGGTGATCTCGGTGTCCAGCCCGCACTCCTGAAGATTGTCGAGAATGCAACCCGGCTTTTCCCAATCCACATGCTGGAGCACCAGCACCCTAGGTTTCGCCATGATTCCATTCTTGCACACATGCCGTCGGACCGGGTTCACAGGCTCGGCATTTCCCCTTGGACAGTCAGCAAGCCTTGGTAGGCTCAAGGATATGGATACGAGTTCGCAACCGCATGATTCCAAGGCTTCAGTCAGCCTGGCCGCAGCTGGTCTGCGTCTGTATGACACGGCTGATCACCAGGTGACTCCCTTCAGACCCATTGAACCGGGCAAGGTCGGCATCTACGTGTGCGGGGCCACGGTGCAGAGCTCACCCCACATTGGCCATATCAGGACCACGCTGGCCTTCGACATAATCCGCCGCTGGCTGCTCAAATTGGGGTACCGGGTGACCCTGATCCGGAACGTGACTGACATCGACGACAAAATCCTGACCAAGGCAGCGGCCAACGGCCAGCGCTGGTGGGAGCGGGCTTACATCTACGAGCGCGAATTCACTCATGCCTACGAGACCATGGGAGTCCTGCCGCCCACATACGAGCCCAGGGCCACCGGGCATATCCCCCAGATGATCGATCTGATTCAGCGCATCATCGACCGTGGCCACGCCTATGTGGTGCCCGACGAGCACGGCCGCCCATCAGGCAACGTCTACTTCGACGTGGCCTCTTGGCCTGAATATGGTGCCCTGACCCACCAGCAGACCGGTACCCAGCCCGCTGACGAGCAGGCCGCCGCCAACGACCGACTGGGGCCCAGCATCGACACCAATGGTCAGAATGCCGACACCGATGAGGAACCCGGCAAGCGCGACCCCCGCGACTTCGCACTTTGGAAGGCGCCCAAGCCCACCGATCCGCCCACGGCTCGCTGGCAAACCCCCTTCGGCACAGGTCGGCCGGGCTGGCATCTGGAGTGCTCGGCCATGAGCCACCGCTATCTGGGTGCGGATTTCGACATCCACGGAGGCGGCCTGGACCTGCGCTTCCCCCATCACGAGAACGAGATGGCCCAGTCGCACGCGGCAGGCTGGGGGTTCGCCCATCGATGGATGCACACGGCCTGGGTGACACAGAAGGGCGAGAAGATGAGCAAGTCCCTGGGCAACGGGCTGTCAGTAGACCAGGTGCTGTCGCAGCGTCCAGCCTGGGTGGTGCGCTACGCCTTGGTCTCGGTGCAGTACCGGTCCATGCTGGAATGGTCCGACCAGTCCCTGCAGGAGGCCGAAAGCGCCTACGAGCGCATCCGTAACTTCGTGGACCGGGCCGGGCGGATCCTAGGAGCGCAGCCGGAGCGTGCCCGCGTGGCGGGACTGAGCGCGGATGATCTGCCAGAGGACTTTGTGCAGGCTATGAATGACGACATCAACGTTTCAGGCGGTCTGGCTGCCCTCTATGCACTGATCCGTCAAGCCAACGCGGCGATGGATGCCAATTCTGAAACGCTGGACCGGAAGTGGCTGGCCAATGCCCTGCTTCAGGTCAGAGCCATGCTGGACGTCTTCGGACTTGATCCACTCGACCCCCACTGGGCCAAGGCTGCAGCCGACCGTGACAATCGGGCCATGAACACCCTGGATGCCTTGGTAGGCCAGCAGTTGCAGGAGCGCGAACAGGCGCGAAAGGATCATGACTTCGCCCGTGCCGATGCCATCCGGAGCCAGCTGACAGCGGCCGGCGTGGCCGTGGCGGACACACCAGCTGGCAGCACTTGGGACCTGAGCCGCTGAACCCATGTCCGACATACGCGACGTCGCCAGAAGGGCCGGGGTCTCGGTCAGCACAGTATCCTATGCCTTCTCCGGCAAACGTCCCGTCTCTCCGGAAACCTACCAGCGGATCATGCAGGCCGCCGACGAACTGGACTACGCCGCGGATGCCGGCGCCCGGATGCTGCGGGCCAAGCGCAATCAGATCGTCGCCCTCAGCGCCCCCCTGCGCCCCGGGCAGAACCGGGCCTCCTACGCGGATTACTTCATCGAGATGGCCAGCTGCGAGCATGCTCTCGGCTATGATTCCCTGCTGCTGACCGCTGAAAACGGCGTCGAAGATATTCGGCGGGTCACCCGTAGCAATCTGGCCGACGGGGTGGTCCTGATGGATCTGGTGGACGATGACATCCGCGCCGCCCAGGCCGCCTCATACGGACGCCCCTGCGTGGCCCTGGGAGTGCCTCGGCAGCACACAGCCTGCGCCTGTGTGGATTTGGATTTTGATCTGATGGGCCGCATGGCGGTGGAAGCCATGGCCCGAGCGGGACGCAAACGCCTGCTCTTTTTGGAGGATCTCGAAGGCGAATACCAGCGCGGGTCCGGTTTCCGTCTCATCCTCCTACGCAGTCTCAAGACCTGGGCCCGCCGCCTGGGAATGGATCTGCAACTTCAGCCGGGACCTACCGGCAGCGATTTGGCCTACACCCAGCAGGTGCTGGACATCATCCATCACGGCCGCATTGATGGCCTGATCGGACAGATTCGCCCCTCCCTGCTGGACACCGTGGTGGTCCGCATGCGCTCGGACGGCGTGAGCATTCCCGATGACGTGGCCGTTCTGTCCTGCGCCGCAGGCAAGGTCAGCCCTACTCTTGAGCTTCAGGGCATATCTGAGATGCCACTTACCCCCCGCTCACTATGTGTCAAGGCTGCAGATCTGCTGACCCAAGCTGTGGAGGAGGGGGCTTCCCTGGCCGGTCGAGTCCAACTGGAACGCCCCAGGCTGATCGACCGCGCCTCCATCAGCCGGTAGAAGCAGGAGTTCCCCAGAGCTGCTCAGCGGGGACGACGGTCCCGCTCACCCGTCTCCAGCACATTGTGCGGAAAGGGCTGGTGGGGCTCCTGCTGATACCAATAGGCCACGCTGGCCAGGTCGTCCTGACGCTCGAAGTAGCCCTGCTCATCCACGCCTATCTGTTGCAGGGTCACCCTGATGTCGCTGTTGAAAATGATGGGGTCGGGAATGTGCCAACGGTAGAACCCCCTGGTCACCGGGGTGTCTGCATCCCAGTACTGGGATTCACGGTTGTCCAACTGCCTGGAGTGGAAAGGAAATCCCATATAGGCCCCGCTGTAGGTGACCTCGTGCATGCGACCATCCGGGTCCTGCCCGGCAAAGCTCCAGGCACCGCCGAAGTAGTCCTCGCTGCCCGTGGAGCACCAGGTGGGATAGTCCTTGTCCCCGTCCAGATAGACCTTGACCTCGCCTTCGCCCCACCAGCGGCTCTCCAGAGCGGTCAGAGCCAGATAGGTGCCCACATAGGAGCCCCGGCCATGCACCCCATCCAGGATCACGTAGTCCTGGCCCAGTTCGGTGACCCGCTGACGGCGCCACTGGGCATGGAAGGTCATGACCCCCTCGGGCAGCTCGTCCTTCTCCACATAGTCAATCTGGTAGAAAAAGGCCTCAATGGGCTCGTTGTGCCGGTTGCGCAGGACGATCCGAGCCCCGTCGTGGAAGGGCATGGGCCAGTAGCAGTTGAAACCCCGGCGCGGGTATACGGCCACAGGCACAGACTCCACCCTGCAGGCCTGGGCGTGACCGCAGCAGAAGAAGTCGCCCAGAGGCACGCAGACGGAGGGTGTCTGTTCGCCATCCCAGTAGCATTCCAGGATCAGATTGCGCAGGACGTTAGGCCCGGTGGGCGAGGTGGCATCGATCACGGTCATCCAGATATGGCGGATCTCGCCCGCGCCGGACAGGTCGGCCAGGACCATGTCCTGCCCAGGAGGAATGTTCTTGAGGCAAGGGGTCCCCTTTCTGGATGGACCGAGATTGCTGGCCGTCATGGCTGCACTGCCTTTGCCTCCCCGAGGGTTCTCGGCGTTGATGCAGCGGGTGCGGTCTGTGGATGGGCGGGTCAGCGCCTCAAGACCGTTGGTGATGTTCGGCATGGTCATACCCATGGTTGTGGTTGCCTTTCATATCGGGCCGCCCGCACCCCTCCTCCGCCTTCTTGCAGCGGGCGGCCATGTTCAGTGTACTTGTGCAGCGGCGATTACTTGACAGCGCCCGCTACTATCCCCTGCGAGAGCTTCCTCTGGAAGAAGATGAAGAAGATGATGGTGGGGATGATGCTGAGCAGGGAGGCGGAGGCCAGGTCTGTGGCAGCCATGGTATGCTGCCCCTGCATGGTCGCCAAGGCCAGCGGAATGGTCTGCGTCTTCTCGCTCATCAGGAAGGCCATGGGGATCATGTACTCGTTCCAGGTCCAGATGAAGAAGAAGACGAAGAGGACGCTGATGGTCGACCAGGACACCGGCAGCACGATCTTGCGCAGAATCTGCCAGCGCGAGGCTCCGTCGACGGTGGCCGCTTCCAGGATGGCCTGGGGGAAGGTCCCGTAGACCGATGAGAGCAGGTAGGTGCCGTAGGCGCTCTGGATGATGGTGAAGATGATGATGATGGACCACTGAGAGTTATAGAAGCCCATCCACTTGAACATGACGTAGAGCGGGTAGAGCAGAGCCTCCTGGGGGACCATATTGGCCAGCATGATGAACAGGAGGATGACCGTGTTGCCCTTGACCCTGCCGATGCCCAAGGCGAAGGAGTTGAGGACCGAAAGCAGGACCCCGACAACGGCGACCACCAAGGAAATCAACAGGGAGTTGCCCAGCTTGAGCGGGAAATTGCTCTTGTTCCAGAAGGAGATGATGCCGTCCATGCTGAAGTGGGCAGGCACGGACAGGGGGCCTGTGGCGTTGTAGTCAGCCGTGGTCTTGAAGGCGTTCAGAACCAGGATCAGCAGGGGGAAGAGCATGATTACGGCTCCCGCGATCAGCAGGATCAGACCGGCCCAGTCCCCCCAGGTGCGGATTTTATGGGCGTGCCGGGAGGACACCCGGGCGTCAGCTTGCAGTGTGGCTTGATTATTCATGATGTGCTTCCTGGCCTTCCTCAGGCGATGCTCTTTTGCACGCGCTTTTGCACGATGGTGAAGACGATGGAGAAGATGACGATGACCACGGTCAGGGATGTCGAGATGGCGGCGCCGTAGCCCACCTGCTGCACCTGGAAGAATTGGTTGTAGGAGTAGTAGGAGGGAACCATGGTGGAGGTGCCGGGCCCGCCCTTGGTCAGTAGATAGACCGGAGCGAAGGTCTTCAGAGCACCGATGGTGGAGGTGAGGATGACCACCAGCAGCTCCGGAATGATGGAGGGCAGGGTGATGACGCGGAACTTCTGCCACCAGTTGGCCCCGTCCAGGCTGGCCGCCTCGTAGAGCTCAGGGTCTACCCGCTGCAGTCCGGACATGAAGATGACGATGGGATAGCCCAGCTGGATCCAGATCAGGATGACCATGAGGATGGGCAGGGCCGTGGTGGTCGAACCCAGCCAGTTATGGGCCAATCCGCCTAGGCCGATCTTGGTCAGCAGGTCGTTGACCGCACCGTCTTCAGGCCGGAAGATCCAGCCCATGATGATGGTGGCCACGGCCACAGGCAGAACCTGGGGCAGGTAGTAGAGTGCCCGCAGAGTCGAGGAGGTGCGGGGGCCGAACTTCTTCTGGATGACGTCGGTCAGAGCCGAGGAGATCAGCAGGCCCAGGACCGTGGGAATGATGACGATGGCCACGATGATCCAGAGGGTGTGGCCGAAGGAGACCCAGAAGGTCGAGTCGCCCATGAGCCGGCGCCAGTTGCGCAGACCCACCCATTTGGTCGGCCCCACCCCCCTCCAGCGGGTGAAGCTCAGGTATATGTTCCAGAAGATGGGCACGATGACGATGGCCACGATGCCTATCAGACCGGGAATCAGATAAGGGACGAACCGCGAAGGCGCGCTGCCCGGGATGCGGGACTGCGCCTTCTTCCTGCTATGTGTGTCAGACATGCTTGTACTCTCCTTGGCGGATTGACGCAGCTCAGTCGTCATCCAGATCGAGCTGGGCGACGCCGTCGTCGTAGTTCTTATGCAGGGTATCCAGAACCTGGTCGGGGCTCTTGGTGCCGTTGACCAGCTCTTGGAAGGCGGCCGGCATGGCGTCGGTCAGGTTGGGCGCAGGGTAGTCGGGATAATAGCTCATCCGGCTGGCGTCCGAGGCTTTGGTATATTCATTGACCAGATCACGGCTCTTGGGGTTGGTGATGGCATCCGTGTCGGCCGCCACTGGCACGCCGCCCTTGTTGCCGATGTAGTTCTGAACCTCCTTGGACAGGACCACGTTGATATAACGGGCCGCGGCATCCTTGCGCCGGGATTTCTGCGGAATGACCAGCAGGTTGCCCGCGCAGCCCTCGACCATCTTGGCCCCTGGGAAGATGGATGCCGTCCAGTCGAAGGTCTTCACCTGCTCCATGAAGCGGGTCTGGTTCCAGGTGCCGGTCTGGTAGATGGGATAGGTCCCCTTGATGAATGCCGTGGTCGTGTCCTCGGCCTTCATGCCGGTGGCATTCTTGGAAATGTATCCCTTGTCGATCCAATCACGGATGGTGTTGGTGGCGAAGGTCAGCGGTTTGCTGCGCCAGTTGACCGGGTGCTTGTAGAGCTGCCAGTCGTCGACGAAGCGGGCATCGGCCTTGGTCATGGCCAGCTGCCACCAGAGCCAAAGCACCCCGTACTCCTGGGCATCGGCCGCTATGGGCGTGACCCCGTGGCTCTTGAAGGCCTTGAGGGCAGCCACGAACTGGTCAAAGGTTTGCGGGATGGGGATCTTGTACTTGGCAAAGAGGTCCTTGTTGTAGTAGACCCGCTGCATCTCCGCGTAGGAGGAAACCCCGTACCAAGTGTTCCCGTCCATGACGCCACGCTTGTCGTACTTGCCCACTGCTGCTGCCTGGCCACGCACCTTCTTGTCCCAGCCGTACTTCTGCACATAGGGCTTCAGGTCTGTCAGCAGCTGCAGGGTGGACAGGACCCCGGCCGAACCGTTGCCGCGATTGGACTCCATGACATCCGGGGCGTCGTCCGAGTTGAGGAACTGGCTGCCATTCTGGGCGATCTGAGTGAAAGACTTAACCTCGAAATCCACCTTGATGCCAGTCTGTCGGGTAAAGATATCGGCAGCCTTCAGCCAACCCCGGGCCTGACCGCTGCTGGGCTCCTCGTAGTACCAGATCTTGATGCTGGACGGGTGGGCTTCCTGGGGAGCATCACCCCCCGATCCGCAGGCCGCCAGCGGCAGGATCGACATGGCCAGGGCCAGGGCCGCCCCGATCCCTCTTCTGATCTTCATGATGGCTCCTAACTTCCTTGCATCCTTGCATCCATCTATAGCGATTCAATATGTCGAAAGGTTTCGACTTCAGGTGTATTGCAGGGCTCAGACCATCTCCGTCGATGCACACAAAATGTCGAATCGTTTCGACTCAGTATAGAAGCCAGTCGGGGATCATGTCAAGAAGACACAAAGTGAACTCATGTCTTTCTTTTATGTAGCTACTCGGATCCTCTCGCTCCTCTCGTCATGGTCACATACCGATGTTCAATCAATGTTCCCGAACTCCTCAAGGGTAATAGCACTACAGCTGTTAGCTCAGCAATATCGAATTCTTCTGAACTGCCTATGTTTGTTTGGTCGGCTCTAGGCACAGGCCTTATGGAGCAACCGGCCAATCTCCCGACTGACAGGTAGACTTGGGGCATTATGGCAGCATTTTCATCTTTGACCGATCGGCTCTCCCAGGCCTTCACCCATCTGCGTTCCAAGGGGAAGCTGACCGAGGCCGATATCGACGGCACAATCCGCGAGATCCGCCGCGCCCTCCTGGATGCCGATGTCTCCCTGGACGTGGTGCGCTCCTTTACCGGGCGCATCCGGGAACGTGCCCTGGGCGAGGAGGTCTCCAAGGCTCTGAACCCGGCCCAGCAGGTGGTCTCCATCGTCTACGACGAACTGACTGACATCCTGGGCGCAGGAGTGGATCGACCGCTCAATTTCGCCAAGAACCCGCCCACAGTCATCATGCTGGCTGGCCTGCAGGGTGCCGGCAAGACCACGTTGGCCGGCAAGCTGGGCTTCTGGCTCAAGGACGCCGGGCACACCCCCCTGCTGGTGGCGGCCGACCTGCAGCGGCCCAATGCGGTCACCCAGCTTCAGGTGGTCGGCGAACGCGCGGAAGTGCCGGTATACGCCCCGGAACCAGGTGTGCAGACCAGCGGAGCCGAGTTGGCGGCCCCCGGACAGGTTACAGGCGACCCGGTCAAGGTGGCCGCCGACTCGATCAGAGTGGCCAAGGACAAGCTCTACGACGTGGTCATTATTGATACGGCCGGTCGACTGGGCGTGGATCAGGAGCTGATGGAGCAGGCCCGCAATATCCGCGATGCCGTCCACCCCGACGAGATCCTCTTCGTCATCGATGCCATGATCGGCCAGGACGCGGTCGCCACAGCCAAAGCCTTCGACCAAGGTGTTGACTTCACCGGCGTGGTTCTGTCCAAGCTGGACGGCGATGCCCGCGGCGGCGCGGCCCTGTCGGTGGCCTCGGTGACCGGCAAGCCCATCCTCTTCGACTCCAACGGCGAGGGCCTCAAGGACTTCGAGGTCTTCCACCCCGACCGCATGGCCTCCCGCATTCTGGATATGGGCGACATCCTGACCCTGATCGAGCAGGCACAGCGCCAGTTCGACGAGGAGGAAGCCCGTAAGGCCGCAGGGAAGATGTCCGAGGGCAGCTTCGGTCTGGACGACTTTCTGGAGCAGCTCCAGCAGGTTCGCAAGCTGGGCTCCTTCAAGAGCATCCTGGGCATGATCCCGGGCATGGCCCAGCACCGCAAGGAACTTGAACAGTTCGATGAGAAGGAAGTGGATCGAACGCAGGCCATCATCCAGTCGATGACTCCTCAGGAACGACGCGACCCCAGCATCATCAACGGCTCACGACGGGCCCGAATCGCCTATGGCGCCGGCACTACGGTCTCGGCTGTCAACGGCCTGCTGCAGCGGTTCGAGCAAGCGGCCAAGATGATGAAACGCATGACCAATGGCAGCCGCTCGATCCCAGGCATGGGCGGCATGGGTGCTGGCGGCGGCAAAAAAGGCAAAAGGGGCAAGAAAGGCCGCAAGGGTTCCCGTTCAGGCAATCCCATGAAGCGGGAGGCCGAAGAGAAGGCGTTACGCGAGCGCCTGTCCGGCAAGGGCAAATCCTCCGGCGGCTCGGCCTTCGCCAAGCGCCCCGAGACTCCGCAGATGCCTGAAGGCCTGCCTGACCTGCCCCCCAATCTTGGCGGTGGACTGGGCGGTCTCTTCGGCGGCCGCTAACCACCTCCTTCATGCAGGAGACAATGGCACGTGAACACCCTTCTCTGGATTATCCTGGGGCTCATCGCCTTATGGATGGCCCTGCGCTTCCTGCCTGCCGGAGCTGACTGGCACCGTCCTCTGGTGGAGCTGATCGCTCTGATCGACCTGTTGGTCGTTCCCTTATTGGCCATCTTGATCTGCGCCATTGTGATCCAGGCCTGGCCACAGTCCGCTCTGGCCCTGATTGAGCTGACCCTGGTCACCTTATGGAGACTTCAATACAGGTTTCATCTGGTCTCTCCCATAGGCTCGGGGCACAGAAATAAGCTGCTTGATACAAGGAATCAAGCAGAGGCTGATGCAGACATTGCCGAATCGCATCAGTTCAATCGGGATATAACTGATCCTGCGCTCAACCTGAAAGTCATGACGCTAAACTGCCGCTATGGCATGGCAGATGCACAGTCCATCATGAAGCAGGTTCAAAGCCAAAATGTCGATGTTTTAGCCCTGCAGGAGGTGAACTCGACCCTGCTGACCCATCTTCAGAAAGCAGGGATGAGGCAGATCATGCCATATCTGGTGGAGGGACCGCAGACCCAGAATGACAATGGCGGCAGGAACGCCCTCTTCTCTCGTCAGGAGCCCATTTGGTCTCAACCGGCAGGCCTTGATTTGGAAGCGTCAGCCGTCCCACTAATGCATTTGCATACCCTAGCTGGAACTGTCCGGGTGGCTTCAGTCCATCCGAAGTCGCCCCAACGCGGCGCCAGGCAATGGGGCCTAGGCATCAGGCGTCTGGCTCTATTGAACAGCGAAAAGATGACGGCCGTCCCAGACCTGGAATCACCTGCATTCACCATCATCATGGGCGACTGCAACGCCAACCTGCACCACCCAACCTTTCGCGCCATGATACAGTCCGGCAGGTTGCGTGATGCCTCCCTTTTTCTAGGCTGCGGGCCGCACCCGACCTTTCCGCATTGCCAGGCACTTCTGCCACCACTGATCGAAATCGACCATATCCTGGTCAGCCAGGGCATCAGGGTCGAATCGATGAAGGTGATTAAAGTCCCGCACACCGACCACTGTGGCCTTTTGGCTCAACTGCGTCTGTGAGCTGAGCAGGGGCTGCTCACTTAGGATCACCATGCAGGTAAGGGCCAGGTCCGGTGGACTGTCTGCTGATTATCCTGAAAGGCAGAAAACGCGAACTCGGCTTGTCTGCGGACAAAAGGGCCTTGACCCCTTCCACCCCCATACGGTGAAAGGCCTGAGTAACGCTGGTTATGGTGGGCCTGACCATATCTACAATGTCCGTTCCGTCAAAGCTCATGACGCTCACGTCACCGGGCACATCCAACCCCTGGTCCCTAGCCTGATTGATGGCACCCATAGCCACCAGGTCGCTGGCACCGATAAGGGCGGATATCCGTTCTTTCGACTTTAGACAGTGCTTCATGGCGGCTATCCCATCCTGGTAGAGACATCCCCCATAGAAAACCAGACTTTCCTTATAAGGGATGCTGTTGTCCTCCAGACACTGCCGGTATCCACTGATACGCAGAGTTATTGACCCATGTTGAGGAATGCCAGCCAGCCCAATCCGTCGATGACCCCTGTCAATCAGAAACTGCGTGGCTTCATACCCCATCTGATAGTCATCTGAAGTGATGCAGGGCAGCCGTCCCCCACCCACAAAGGATGAGAGCGATATGCAGTCCATCCCCACCTGCTCTATGGTGGCGATTAATGACTCCTGGAGCTCGAGGGAGACTAGAATAATTCCTCTGACGGCACGCTCTACCGCAGTGGTGATGGCCCGCCGCTGAGCTTGCAGATCAGCGTTGCCCGCATGCAGGATCAGAACATCCAGGTTCCGTTCCGCAGCTGATTGTTCGATCCCCTCGATGATTGAAGAATCGAAATTGGTCTTGGTGTTGGAGAGAATGACAGCCAAAGCATGGCTCTTGCCCTGTACGAGGTCGGCCGCTGCTGTGTTGCGGATATACCCCATCTCCTTGGCGGTCTCCTTGACCAAACGTACGGTCTGACCCCTGTGTTCACCGGTATCGGAAAGGGAACGAGAAACAGTAGCCGTCGACAGTCCCAACCGCTGTGCTATGTCCTTTAAGGTCACTCTGGAAGCTTCAGCCATGACCTCCATCTTTCCCTCTGGCGAGCCCATGTCGGACCCAATTTCTATATCAGCGGCCATCATAGCCACACGCCCGGGCATGATAAGAGATAAACAAAGCTGTATACTCATACCGTAAACGTTTACAGTAATTGTTTACAAAAGATCAAAGGAGATACCTTGAGCGCACCTCAAATGACGAGTGATGCCTCTACCAAGAATCGGCATTCGCTACCGGATATCACCATGAAGACCATGTTCGCCATTACTTTCGGCTACTGCGGCGTCAACATGGCCTTCTCCCTGCAGACCTCGCAAATGAGCCGCATATTCCAGACTCTGGGTGCCGACCCCAGCAAGCTTGGATTCTTTTTCATACTGCCGCCCCTGATCGGAATGATCATTCAACCAATTCTAGGACGCTTTTCCGACGGTCACTGGTCCCCACGCTTCGGCCGCCGGATGCCCATCCTGCTCTGGGCCGCTCCCCTGGCTGCCATCGTCATGGTCCTGCTGCCAAATTCCGGCTCCTTCGGATTCGGTTACGGATCCCTGACTGCTCTATGCTTCGGGGCAGCAGCCATCGTCCTTATGGATTTGTCCAACAACGCCTGCATGCAACCCTTCCGCATGATCATCGGCGACATGGTGAACGAGAAACAGAAGGACCAGGCCTGGTCCTGGCAACAGTCCTTCAGCAATCTGGGAGGCGTTCTGGCCAACCTCTGCCCCTTCCTTTTGACCGGGCTGGGTATAGCCAACATCGATAAGAAGGGAGTGGTCCCCATGTCTGTGCGACTCTCCTTCTACATCGCCGCGGCTGTCCTTCTGGCCACCTCCACATACACCATCCTCTCGGTCAAAGAATACGATCCTAAGACTTATGCCCAATACCACAACTTCGAATATGAGGAGAAGAAGCCGCAGAAGTCCTACTGGACCCTTCTCAAGGAGGCCCCCAGCACTTTCTGGCAGGTTGCAGTCATCCAGTTCTTCGCCTACTTCGGTGTCCAGTACCTCTGGACCTACACCACCGGGGCCATAGCTCAAAACGTCTGGCACACCGCCGACTCTTCCTCAGCTGGATTCCAAGCCGCCGGCAATTGGTATGGCATCCTCACCTTCGTCCAGTCCATCGTGGGCATCATCTACGGATTCCTGGTTCTGTCCAGGACCAGCCAGTACAAGCGCAAGTTCTGGTACCGGATTGGACTGCTCTGCGGCGGCCTGGGAATGATCTGGACCGCTTTCACTCACAACCAGTACGCCCTGATCGGATCCTTTACACTGATCGGCATCTGCTTCCTGACCATGCATGCCGAACCTTTCGCTATTTTCACTACGGAAACCGACGGGGCCAATGATGGAGCCTACATGGGACTCTTCAACATCTTCATCTGCCTGCCACAGATAATCGCATCGGTCAGCAGCTTCGCGATCTTCCCGCTGGTAGGCAGATCAATGCCGACCATGCTCCTGATCGGAGGCATCTCCTGGCTGATTGGCGCAGCCCTGATGGACATCATCAAGAGCCGGAAGCCCGAATCCAACGAGGCTTAAGAAAATTTACGAAAGGAATACGTCTGCCATGACGAACCTACATTACACCGCGAAAGATCAGACCATCACCCTAAGTTCCGACCAGGGGGCATTGATCCTGACCGTGCTGACGGACCAAATCATCCGCGTCTTTCAGGACCGCGGACGCCACACCAACTCCTATGCCATCGAAGGCGAAAAGAAGGTAGAGACTCCCTTCGATCTGAAGGAAGTCGACAACCATCTGGAACTGTCCACAGGGCAGCTGACCGTCAAAGTCGGATCTGACCTGCTCTTGGACGTCTTCGACGCTCAAGGCAATCCGTTGATCCTGGACTACCGCGGCAAGAGACGTCCCATCGCTAAGACGATTGATGCCGCCCACCAGAGCATCATGCGGGCCGAAGGCCACGAAGTATCCGGCGTGAGCCAGACTGAGGATCACTACTACCAGGTAGTCAAGGCCTTGGATCCTGACGAGCAATTCTACGGACTGGGCGACAAGACCGGGTATCTGAACAAGCGGTCCTATCAATATGACAACTGGAATTATGATGAGCCACGACCGCACATTGAAACCTTCACCAACCTCTATAAGTCCGTCCCGGTCCTCTTCGGACTGAAAAAAGGCCACCCTTGGGGTATCTTCTTCGACAACACCTACCGGAGCCATCTTGACCTGGGCAGGGAGAACGCCGACTACTACTTCTACTCGGCCGTCGACGGAAACCTGGACTATTACATACTGGGCGGATCCTCCTTGAAGGAGGTGGTCTCCAACTACACCTATCTGACCGGTCGGGTCCCTCTCCCCCAGCGTTGGATGCTGGGCTATCAGCAGTCTCGTTGGGGCTACAGCATGAGCCAGGACCGGGTGGAGCAGATCGTCGACACCTTTGCCAAGTATCACCTCCCCCTGGAAGCCGTCCACTTCGACATCGACTACATGGACGGCTACCGCGTCTTCACCTGGAACAAGAGCATCTTCAAGGATCCCGCCGGGTTCCTGGCGGATATGAAAAAACGGGGAGTTAGGGTCATTCCCATCCTGGATCCTGGAGTCAAAGAGGATCCCGACTACCCGATCTATCAGGAAGGTCTGGATAAGGGATACTTCGCAACCAACCCGGATGGCAGCGTCTATGTCAACAGGGTCTGGCCCGGCAAGTCCGTATTCCCTGACTTTGGCCGACCTGAGGTCCGCGACTGGTGGGCCGGGCATTGCCGTTTCCTGGTTGACAGCGGGGCAGCCGGCATCTGGACAGACATGAACGAACCCGCCGTATTCGACGGAGAGATACCGGAGGACACTGTCTTCAGCGATGAAGATCAGAAGTCCGATCTTGCCAGGATGAACAATGTCTACGGGCACAACATGGCTAAGGCCACTTATCAGGGCCTGAAGAAAGCCACCGGCAGACGGCCCTACGTCATCACACGCGCGGCCTACGCAGGAACGCAGAAGTATGCGACGGTCTGGACCGGAGACAACCAAAGCCTCTGGCCACATCTGCAGATGTCAATCCCTCAGCTCTGCAATATGGGGATGAGCGGATTCAGCTTCGCCGGGGCCGACATCGGTGGATTCAGCGCCGATACGACCCCGGAGCTGCTGACCCGATGGATCGAAGCCGGCATTTTCAGCCCGCTTCTGCGCAACCATTCCGCCCTCCAGGCACGAGACCAGGAACCTTGGGTCTTTGGCCCCGAGGTCTTGGACATCTACCGGCACTTCCTGCATCTGAGGTATCGCTTCATCCCCTACCTCTACGATTGCTTCGCCAAGCAAATGAACGATGGCCTGCCGGTTATGCGTCCCCTGGTCCTGAATTACCCGGAGGATGCGCGCACACGGAACTTGAACGACGAATACATGATCGGCGACCAAGTTCTAGTAGCACCCGTAGTAGAGCAAGGGCAGGTCTCCCGAATGGTCTATCTGCCCGAGGGCGACTGGGTGGATCTACGCACCATGGTCACTTTCGGTGGCCACCGAGATATTTTGGTTGAGGCTCCTCTGGACCAGCTGCCCGTCTTTGTCAGGGCCGACTCCGTGCTACCTTGGGGTCGACTGGTGGAGCATATGGACGACCAGCCCGAGGAGTCCATGACGTTCAGGCTCTTCGGCCAGTATGGCGACTATACCCACTACCAGGATGACGGATACAGCTTCGACTACGAGCAGGGGGCCTACAACCTCTATCAGATCCATATGGGTAACCAGGGTCAGTGCTCGGTTACTGTACCCCGTCATGGATTCAAGCCTCTCTATCGAAGGATCCACATGGTTCTGCCTGAACAAACCCTGACCCTAAGCCTGGATGACAAGAGCCAGGCCCCGGTCTACAGGGAGATCGAAGCTTAGACCTCGGTCAAAACTGGTTGGAGCAAAACCGAACCAAGGGCCTGTTGGGGCGTATGCCACAGCAGACCCTTAATCCTAAGGTTGAGGTATACTTTTACTGTTATTCATGTCCGGAGGAGCCCTCTCATTCCGACGGCCGTGAGGAACACGCCAGGAGCGCCACCATGCCCCACATGGAGACGTCGCCGGGCACACCAAGTACCAAGGAGAGCCGTTTTGGCAACCAGAATTCGTCTGAAGAGAATGGGCAAGAAGTTCTACCCCTTCTACCGCGTGGTCGTGGTCGATTCCCGCAAGAAGCGCGATGGCAAGGTCATTGAGGAGATCGGCACCTACGATCCCAACACCCAGCCCTCTTCAATCAAGATCGACTCCGAGCGCGCCCAGTACTGGCTGGGTGTGGGCGCTCAGCCCAGCGACCCTGTCTTCAACCTTCTGAAGATCACCGGAGACTGGCAGAAGTTCAAGGATCTGCCCGGCAAAGAGGGCACCCTTAAGGTGCCGCAGGCCGAGGTCGATGCCCAGGCTCGCATCGAGCAGGCACAGAACGAAGCCCAGAAGCTCAAGGCCGCCAAGTCCGAGGCTGATGCCAAGGCCAAGGCCCAGGCGGAGAAGGAAGCCCCCAAGGCCGATGAGTCGGCAGATGCCGCCCAGGCCGAGCAGGCAGCTGAGTAAGGGCACATTCATCAAGGATTGGAAGGACCGGCTAACATGCTTGCACAGGCCGTTGAGCACCTGATCAGGAACATCGTGGACTTTCCCGATGACGTGTCGGTCAAGTCCCACGAGAACTCTCGCGGAGAGCTGTTGAGGGTACGGGTCAACCCCGAGGATATCGGCCGTGTGATCGGCAGGGGCGGCAGGACCGCCAACGCCATCCGCACCGTGATCCAGGCGCTGGCCGACCACAAGGTGCGCGTCGACATCATGGATGTGCGCCGGTGAGCCCCAGCCGGTCCACCAATCACGACCCGCAGGGTCCGGACCCTCAGCAGCCAAGGTTGCTGAGGGTCTGCCGTATCGGCCGCGCCCAGGGACTCAAGGGCGAGGTCAACGTATATGCTTACACCGACGAGCCTGAGCGGCGATTCGCCCCAGGTTCCCAGTTGCAAACCAAGGACGGACAGATTTTCACGGTAGCCTCCTCCCGCCGCTTCAAACAGCGTTGGATCGTCCTCTTCAAAGGGGTGGAAGACAGGAACGCCTCCGAAGCACTGAACGGCATCGAACTGTATGTCCAGGCTGATCCAGCCGAGGAGCTGGCACAGGAGGATGCCTGGTACCCCGAGGATCTGATCGGACTCGAGGTTCGCATGGCCCCAGGCAACTCACTGGGCGAGCCTGCCGGACGAGTGGTCGGCCGCGTCAGCGACGTGCTGGACGGTGTAGCCCAGCAGCAGCTGCAGATCTGCATGACTACCGAAAAAAGCGACGATGATGCGGAAGGGCTGATACCCTTCGTCGAGGCCTTGGTGCCCCAAGTCGACATTGAAAACGAGTACGTGGCCATCGATCCACCTGGAGGACTTCTGCCCGGTCTGGGCTGAATCCATCTTTCAACAAAACCGTAAGTGGGGAGTCAGCGCCCCTTTTCGAGCCGCTGACTCCCCACTTACGGGAATGCGCCTGCCTAAGCAGGAAATGTTGTAGAGCTACATGTCTTCAACCACCAGATATGTCATATCCAGAGGGCCATGCACGCCCACCACGATCACCATTTCGATATCGCCAGTGTTGGAGGGGCCAGTGATGAAGTTGATGTTGGAGGTCTTGAGCTCTCCTGAAACCAGGGCTGGATCATAGTAGTCCATGGCCTGCCGGGTTCGCGGCAGGATCTTGGACTTGCGGATGATGCTCAGATAGTGCACCGGGAGGAAGTGGAAAGCACGACCCTGGCCAGGAGTGGTTGCCACGGTGATGGTGCCAGACTCTGCCAGCAGGAAGTCCGCAAAGGCAATCGCCGTACCAGACTCGTCAGCAGTCCTGATGTTCTCCTCGCGGCTGGCCCCCGGCTTCCAGAAAGTGGCAGGCGGATTCAGGCCATCCCGCCACTCCTCCAGACCGAAGTCTGCGAACAGGTCGGAGGTGGGCAGCATCACATGGTCACTGTCGTCCTTGCGCGAATCGATGAACTCGTCCAAGGCAGTGGGCAACCCGGCCTTGGTGCAGGTGCGGAAGTCCACATGGACGGCCTCGCTGCTCTTCCGGGCGATCTCCAGCAGCTCGTCCTGGGTGTGGCCTGACAAAGTGGTCTCCGGCAGATCGTTGACCGGCACCAAAGGATGGTCCTTGAGCTGGTGGCGTGGTCTGCCGCTCTTCTTAGCCAGGTAGTCCAGGAATACCTCACGATCGGTCATGCCTGCTGCTCCTTCTTGTGATGAGCGAACCAACTGCGGAAGTTCTGCCCGTGCCTGGGCGGATCCGGCAGATCACGAACCTTGGTCCAACCGCCGAAGACGAAGGGCATCCATTCCACATGCCGATCGCTGGCGAAGAGGTTCTTGGCTGTCTCCGGCTGCTTCTTGGATATGGGCGTCAGCATGGTGTGATCCACCCCTAGGGCGGTACGGAAGAGCGAGGAGTGGCCGGTTCCCAGGCCCATGACCCTCATGACGGTGTCGTCAATCAGATTGGCCTTGGATTGGTCGTCCATCATGATCCTTCTGTGCTCGATCATGAGCTGATGCAGGGGGATCTTGACCGGACAGGTGGCCGTACACGCGGCGCACAGGCTGCAGGCGTAGGGCAGGTCTCCGAAATCGTCGTAGCCGCCATCCAGCACCGGCGAGAGCACCGAACCCACAGGACCGGGATAGATGGATCCGTAGCCGTGACCGCCGATGTGCCGGTAGATGGGGCAGACGTTCAGGCAGGAAGCGCAACGGATGCACTGGAGAATGGGCTCGAAAACCGTTCCCAGAGCGTTGGAGCGGCCGTTGTCCAGAATTACCACATAGACATCGTCTGGCCCGTCCGACTCCTGGCCGGTGCGTGGTGCAGTGTAGGTCAGATAGGAGGTCAGCTTCTGGCCGACAGCGGACCGGGCCAGCATGTTGTCCATGGTCTCGGCCTCTTTCATGGTCGGCACCAGACGCTCCATGCCCATGACCACCACCTGGGTCCTGGGGATGCACATGGCCAGGTCGGCGTTGCCCTCGTTGGTCACCAGGTTGATCATGCCCGTGTCAGCCACGGCGAAGTTGCAGCCGGTGATGCCCATGTCGGCCTCAAGGAAGTGCTTGCGCAGAACCTTGCGCGAGAATCGAGCCATGTGCTGAGGATCGTTGTCGCCCTTGTAGCCCAGCTTCTTCTCGAAAACCTGACGAACCTGTTCACGGTTCTTGTGCAGGGCAGGGAAGACCAGATGCGTGGGCTGGTCCCAGTCGTCCTCCTCCAGGATGAACTCGGCCAGGTCGGTCTCCAGCACTTCCAGGCCGGGCACAGTCATCAGCGTAGGATCCAGGTTGATCTCGCTGGTCACCATGGACTTGCTCTTGACGACGTGCTTGGCCTTCTTCTCGATGGCGATCTGCTTGATGTACTGGGCAGCCTCATCGTCGGTCTGAGCGAAGAAGACATGGCCGCCGCGCTTCTCTACATTGTCGGCGAATTCCTCCAGGTAGTCAGGCAGGTAGCGGATGACGTGCTGGCGAATCTGCTCGCCCAGGTCGCGCCACTGTTCCCAGTTGCCCAGTTCCTGACGGGCGGCCTCCCGCTTGACCCACTGCGCATCCTGGGCCTTGGCCACGGCCTGTTGGGCAAATTCGTCCTGTTCGGACTCTTTGACCCTGGTCAGGAAGGGAGCCTTGCTGGTCCGCAGATATTGCGCAGCCTTCTTGCCATTGACCATGCTGCTCATACCAGAGCCCCCTCTTCTTTGGCAGCCCTGAGGGAACCCGCGGCCCCTTCGCCTGCAGAGCGGCCTTCCACATACTTGACGCGGCTCATGTCCACGTTGTGATTGAGCACCTCAGCCAGGTGCATGATGGTGATCTTCTCGCCACGCCGGTTGAAGCGGCCGCCGATGTTCATCAGGCAGCCTGGATCGCAGGAGATGAGGACGCTGGCCTTGGTGCTGAGCACGTCGTTCACCTTCTCATCCACCATCTGCTTGGAAATCTCAGGCTCCTTCATGGAGAACATGCCGCCGAACCCGCAGCAGTTCTCGATATGCGGCAGGGGTACCATGGTCAGACCCTTGACGTGGTCAAGCAGGACGAATGGGCTGGTCCGCTCCCCCAGCAGCCGTGTCATGTGGCAGGAACGATGGTAAGTGGCCACGGCGTTAAGTTCGGCGCCCGCATCCAGCACACCCAGCACACGATAGAGGAACTGCGAGAATTCATAGGTCTTGTCAGCCATGGTCTGGGCCTTGGCCGCGTAGACCGGGTCGTTCTTGAGATGGAAGGGCAGCTCCTTGAGCATATTCACGCAGGAACCTGCAGGACCCACGATGTAGTCGGCATCCACGCTCAGCAGGGCATCGACCTCGTTGCGCATGACCTGCATGCTCTCCTTGACATACCCGCTGTTGAAAGTGGGCTGGGCGCAGCAGATCTGCTGCTTGGGAAGGTAGGTGTCACAGCCGAACCGCTCCAGCACCTCCACCATGGCCTTCCCCACGTTCGGAAACATGAGGTCCACCACGCAGGTGGAGAATATTACTACTTTCATTACCGCACCTCTCTACAACCTTGCACGCCAGGTCCGAACCATCTCCGGATCGCGGAGAAACCCAACATCACTTGAACCCCTAATCCTTCCAACGCATCGCTGCCTTGCGACCGACCACGCCCATGGGGACACCGATGTGCAATCCTGAAAGGACCCATCATTATCATGGTCTCGACCTGGAATTCGCGCCGTCGGGAATCGCCCACCCTCAGCTTTTGAACGTGTGAGATTTACCACATCTATGGTACCACGGCGGTCTGGGAAGCGGTGTCATGTCAAGGACGAGCAGCGACTCATCTATTGGCTACAGTGGAATACAACCCTGCCAGTTCGTCCTCGGGAAGGGGAATCACGGCATGACCAACTACTTGCAGCTCCTCCTGCTCTATGCACCCGCCATCATCTTCGGCCTGCTCTTTCTCTGGGACCTGCACAAGGAGCCACGACAGTTCCGCAATGCCATCTGGTTCCTGCTCCTGCTGCTGACCCTAGGTGGAGCGCTTCTTCTGCAGTTCGGGATGCGCTGGCTGATCCTGCCCCTGGTCATCCTGCTCATTGCCTCTCCCCTGCTGGTGATCTGCTTCCTGCTGGCCAACACGGTCATCGTCATCCGGCATGAGGGGATCTCCCTGACCACCCTGTTGCCGGGACTGCTAGCGCTGGCCGTGGTGGCCTACATGTTTCTTTCGCCCCTCCTGGCTGGGTTTGGCGCCCCCTCATGGCTGCAGAAGCTGGCTGGGCTGATCGACCTGGAAGCCACCTGGTTCTTCTTCTCCTTCCTGGCCCTGCTGCTCTATTCCAGCCTTTACAGGCTGCTGCCCCGCAAGCGTCGCTACGACTACATCATCATCCACGGAGCAGGTCTGCGCGGCGAAGAGCCCACGCCTCTGCTCCGGGGACGGCTGGACAAGGCTGTAGACCTCTGGAAGCGGCAGGAACGCCTGGGACGCTTCGTGGTCTCCGGCGGGCAAGGCCCCGACGAGGTCATCAGCGAGGCAAGGGCCATGGCACAGTATCTACTCAACTCGTGTGGGGTGCCAGCCGAGGCCATCATCATGGAGGACAGGTCGACCACAACCCTGGAGAACCTGCGCTACTCCAAGCAGATCCTGGATGACCGCTACGAGATGGGCACCGGGCCTGAGCATTACCGGGTGGCCCTGGTCACCAGCGACTACCACGTCTTCCGGGCCAGCGAATATGCCAGCAAGGTGGGACTGAATGCCGACGGGATCGGCTCACACACCAAGGGTTACTACTGGCCAACTGCATTCATCCGGGAGTTCGTAGCCATCACCCGCATGCACTGGTGGCCCTACCTGGTCCTTGCACTAGGCTGGGCCGTCTGGGTCGGTATCTCATTGCTCAATTAACACCATTGGCCTTCCAGAAGGAATCAGAGGTCATACAACCTGAACCCCACCTTTATCCTGACTGGCCAGGCTGTGCTCTAGGAACCAGGCCACCAAGAGGATGACCAGGACGATGAGAAACACGAAAACGAAAGCCCAAACGGCCCCGAACTGGAAGGCCTGAGCGCCGGCATGAATCCCTCTGGCCTTGGGCATGCCCGTGATGATGGCGGCCAGAACGCCGGTCGAGGCGGCGCCTGAATACTGCTGAAGGGTGTTGAAGAGTGCGTTGCCGTCAGGCACCAGTTTGGCTGGGATATGCTGCAGTCCGACCGTGAGCAGGTTGTTGAAGACGCAAGCCTGACCGACCATGTAGCAGGCGTAGAGAAGAACCATCAGCGGAACAGACAAGTGCCGGCTGAGAACCAGGAAGCCTAAGGCCGAAAGGAAGAAGGCAGTGCTTCCCACAGCGAGCAGTCCACGCAGGCCATGGCCATCCAAATAGCCGCCCGTGATGGGCTGGCAGAGGGCCGAGAGCAGGCTCCCCGGCAGCAGAAGCAGGCCGGCCACGGTGGAGGTCTCTCCCAGGACGGACTGGGCCATGTTGGGCAGGATGAACGTCAGGCCAATCTGAACGAACTGGACCAGGAAGTAGAGGATCAGGGCAAGGGTGAAGGTACGGTTCCGGAAGACCACGATGTTGATTAGCCTGGTGCGCTGATGCGTAAGGGTCCAGATCCCTGCAACCAGGGCCAGAACACCGAATAACAGAGACAGCCAGGTAATAGGACCGTGCACATCCAGGGTGCTCAGCCCCAGGGTCAGTCCAGTCAGGAAAATACCCAGAAGAAGGAACTGGGGCCAGGCGAAGGGTCCGACATGGGCGCTCTCCCTGTCTACTGAGATGAGTGCTATGACCCCAAAAACCAGCTCTATGGGCAACACGATCAAAAAGATTGCTCGCCAGGATAAGGCTTGGATAACGGCCCCGCCAAAGGTCGGCCCCAGGGAGGGCGCCAGAGCCACCGCCATGCCGGCGCTGCCCACGTAGCGACCCTGGATGTGAAGAGGGACCTTCCTCATAATCAGGGAGAACACTAAAGGAAGAGCGATACCAGTACTGATGCCCTGCAAGAGACGTCCCGCCATAAGGACAGGAAAGCATGGAGCAAGGATGCACATCAGGTCGCTGCACAGGAATATTCCCACGCTGGACAGAATCAATGCACGGGTCGTGAATGAATGCTCCAGCCAGGCGGCGGCCAGAACCGTCAGGGCTACCACCAGCAGATAGCCGGTAGTCAGCCATTGGACCGTG
Source organism: Bifidobacterium sp. B4111 (assembly GCF_026537235.1). Taxonomy (NCBI): domain Bacteria; kingdom Bacillati; phylum Actinomycetota; class Actinomycetes; order Bifidobacteriales; family Bifidobacteriaceae; genus Bifidobacterium; species Bifidobacterium sp. B4111. The sequence continues at coordinate 170,163 of NZ_JAFNMO010000002.1, forward strand.
CCCAGCCCGGTGTTGAAGTACCGGGTCATCTCCGGAAAAGTGACATTCAGCGAGGTCTCCAAAAGGACCCCGCAGAAGGCGAGCCCGGCAGTGCCGGTAATCAGCAGTTTTGTTCTCTTATCAACATGGTCGACCATGGACCGTCCGCTCCTCACATATCAGACTGTTCGCATAGCCATCACCACGGATCCGTACGGCATGACATCGTCCGATGCCGCTCTCATTGCTGTTTGCGCAACGGTTATAGCTCTCTGGCTGCGTTGATGACATCTTCCAAGGTGGCGCCGGGCTGACAATCGCATGCTACGACGAGCCGGTTCGCCTCCACAACTTTTGAAGACCCAGCCAGTGTAGCACCCGCAGACGCACCAATCCGTGTCCACTCCGAACCTAAACCAGTTTCGGTAAAGTTGGTGACGTGCAAATCGATATCGTCTCCGTCTTCCCCGAGTATTTTGACGTAACTGGGCTCAGCCTGCTAGGCAAGGCCCAGGAGAAAGGCCTGGTGACCATACGCGCCCACAACCTGCGCGATTGGACCCATGACGTTCATCACTCCGTGGATGATACGCCGGTAGGCGGCGGAGCAGGCATGGTGATGAAACCCGAAGTCTGGGGCCAGTGCCTGGACGACCTGCTGGACATGCCAGACGAATCGACTCAGCAACAACCGTCTGCGGACCAGACAGCCGGCACCGCTGATGTTACAGAACGCAAAGAAGCAATGAAGAGTTCCGGCATCAAAAGCTACGGCATAGCATCCGAAGCAGATTCATCTGCAGACAGCCGCGAGGCAGGCGTGACCGAACCAGTCCTGATCTTCCCCAATCCATCCGCGCCCCTGTTCACCCAGGCCGACGCGACCGAGCTGTCGCAGGCGGAGAGGCTAATATTCGGCTGCGGCCGCTACGAGGGCTACGATGCACGCATCCCCGACTACTACCGGAATCAGGGAATCGACGTCAGGGAGTACTCCATCGGCGACTACGTGCTCAATGGGGGCGAGGTGGCCGTCTCGGTCATGCTGGAGGCCATCACCCGGCTGCTGCCCGGCTTCATGGGCAATCCCGAATCCATCGTGCAGGAATCTTACACAGGCGATGAGCCACTGCTGGAGTATCGCCAGTACACACGCCCCACCACCTGGCGTGGCATGGCCGTGCCCGAGATACTGACCAGCGGCGACCACAGAAAGGTGGACAGATTCCGGCGCGACGAGGCCATCAGGCGAACCAGTCGGATCCGTCCCGACCTGATCGCCCGATTGGACTGCTCCACTCTCGATAAGCATGACCGCCGTCTCTTGGAGGATCTGGGCTGGCGAGCTTCAGGAACCCATCCGATCCGACAGGATACGAATGAATAGGAAGACGTTCAGCTGATACAGCAAACTCACACACAGACGATTGCCTTAAAAAGGATTCATGATCTCGGTAAAAAATCTGTGAGGCACCTTACCCGGAGGTTCCAGGAAGCATAAGACATACAAATTAACATATCTGCTAGGCTGTCCTAGCCCTTTTCCCATCCTGACTCTGGTACCAGTCTGTTTCCAACTCAGAATCATTATCTAGTAAGGCTGCTGGTACCCTCGCAACTTGAATCAGTGATCTGCCAGACTAAGACAGCTGTGTACCCGATTGCAATTACCAGCCCTTGAACTGTTGACAGCCAGGCAGGACGGTCTCTGTCAAAGACGCTATAATAGTGTTAAAAATTGTTCTTTTTTGGGTTCCCTCGATACCTGTTGTGAGCCGTAAAAAGCAATGCCCGCCCTCAGGAACAGCGTAAAGCCAATGCAGTCAAGGCCTTAGAGAAAGCCTTATAGCATCGCTGTCGAAGAAGTCCTTCCAGATATTGTTGCTCTGTCAGACAGCTTCCTTTTCTTTCCTTTGCAACATCATGGCGTGCAGACCTGTTATCTGCACATACATGCACACGTTAACCAAGTCGCCGACTATCATTTCGACATCATTGCATATTTTGATCGCATTCTTGCGAGTTGCTGCCTCTTTGGTGGATATAGCGGTACAACCTGGACTCGGTGCATTTGCTCGCAGACCATACCCCCCCCCTGTATAAGGTCCGCAAGTCGGCTTTATGACAACGATAGTTACTTAACTTACTATCCCTATTTGCACCCCTCGCGTAAGCACCCCTAGAAGTGTTCCTTTTCAAATACCGATCTCCTCCCCCCCCCTGGGGTCCAATCAACATCAGCCGAGACTCTATTACGGTAATGTCGCCAGGTCTGGAAACCTGACTATTCAATCGAAATTAGGGCCATCGCCTTACCAGCGATACATCAAAAGGCTTCGTCTTATGTTCTGTTTCGATTTCAGAACCTCCGTTATTAGCTACGGCTACGGAAATGACTGACCCCTCTCCTCAAAGGCACTTTCCCTTCGCGCACGAGATTAAAGGAACAGAGTATCGTGTTGTGAAAAATTGTGATATCTTTAACAAGTAATCACAGTAAAGGAGCTGTAATGGATATAAAGCAACATAGAATTTCTGACATCGAAGCGGTCGGAGCTTTTCTCATTGTGCGGGAATCATCTGCGGAGTCAGCTTATGCGATTGCAAGCACCGCAATCGACAGTGGCTTACGAGCAGTTGAAATCGCCTACGGGACACCCGATGCCTTAGGAGTAATCGAAAAGTTAGCAAATAAGTACCCGTCCGAGGATGTGCTGATTGGAGCAGGGACAGTTATTGACCACCATGGTGCCGCTGCGGCTGTTGATCATGGAGCAAAACTCCTGGTGAGCCCGTATTCGGTTCCTGAAGTCATGGAAGTGGCTGAACGGTTCCAATGTGTGTCGATAGGAGGAGCCTTTACTCCGACGGAAATGATGAAGGTGCTGGCTATGGGCGGGGACATAGTCAAACTTTTCCCTGCAGAATCCTTGGGACCCGCTTATGTCAAATCCATCCATGCCCCACTTCCCCAGATACCAATCTCGCCAACAGGCAAGGTTAACGCGGACAATATCGGGCAATGGCTTGATGCAGGAGCTGTCTGCGCCGGCATAGGGGGGTACATCACCAACGCGACATCCTTGGACGAAGCTTCACGCGCAACAAAGCGAATCATTACCGCAGTCAAAGAGTGGAAAGCAAAAGAGGAAGAGAAGAACAGCCAACAATAGCCATCGATGTGTATGGAACTGGCAATCACTGATGACTGTAATGTTCCAACACCAATGAAGGAATAGATGGATCCGCGGGGGAATTCCACATTGCTAATTTCATAAGGAAGTGAAAGAAAGCATGCAAAACCATAATCACCAGTCTGCCGCACTAGCAACAGACAAAACATCCGGTGCGCAGATAGATGTTCAAGCAAAACGCAGAAAACTCGAAACCTACGGATGGTGGATGGTGGCCATCATCACCCTGGGCGGAGTCATCAACTACCTTGATCGTTCCACTTTATCCATCGGCAACACAACCATTCAGGGCCAGCTAGGTTTCACAACCATCCAGATGGGCCTGCTCCTATCGGCATTTTCATGGCCATACGCCTTGGCCAACCTACCTGGAGGTTTCCTTATTGATAGGTTCGGCCCCAAAAAGGTATTTCTTGGATGCCTTGCTGGATGGTCAATCGTTGCTATTTTGACTGGATTCGTCTCTAATTTCGTTTCCTTCTATATCGCTAGGGTCTTCCTAGGTATTGCTGAGGCTCCCTTCTTCGCCGCGGGGCTGAAAGCAGCTCAGTATTGGTTCAATGCCAAGGACAGATCCATGCCAGTCAGTGTGATCAATACTGGCTCTCAGATCGGCAACGCAATCGGCCCGCCCTTGCTGACCGCCCTTCTAGTCACTTTCAGCTGGAGAACCATGTTCATCATCGTAGGCGTGGCAGGACTGGTGGTTGCCATACTTTGGTGGTTTTTCTATCGGGACCCCTCCGAAGCAGAAGAGAAAATCATCATGTCAGGTTCAGAGGAAGAGGGTGAGGCAGAGACACCCGCAAAGAGCAAGCATGCCGTCAGGGAGTGGCTATCCCTGTGGAAACTCCCCAATACCTGGTATATGACCATTGGCTGCTTCATGATTTTCTACACAGTATGGGTCTATATAACTTGGCTTCCTGGCTATCTGGAAAAGGCCCGCGGTCTCTCTCTAAAGGGTACCGGATGGGCTGCCGCTGTTCCTTACATCTTTGGCATTCTTGGGGTTCTCTTTGGCGGCTGGATAAGCAAACGATTCATCACAAGAGGGATGAAACCCATTGTCGCAAGGAAAATTCCCATTGTTGGCGGAGCCGTGCTTTCAGCCTGCGCCGTGGCACCAATTGCATACGTTGATTCCTTCGGGCTATCAATGGTTCTTCTCTGCATCGGATACTTCGGAGCTCAGGTTCCCATCGGGTGCATCTGGACTCTCGCGGCTGACGTTGCGGACAGCAACCAGGTTGCCTCTTTGGGATCTATACAGAACTTCGGCGGCTTCCTAGGCGCTGCTGTTGCTCCGATCGTAACTAGCTACATACTGACTAAAACCGGCGGCAGCTTTAACCTTGTCTTCGTTGTAGGAGCCATCGCATTGATTCTCGGAGCCTTCTTCTACGGGGTTATGGTCAAAGACCGTCGCACAGCATCTGTTACAGGAAAGTGAAGCGACGATGACCAAGGCCGTTTTCATTCTCGGGAGAGCTTGTTCAGGCAAGACAACTCTGGCCCTTGCTATGGCTCGTAAAGCCAGAGCAGTTTACCTGGACAAGGACACTATGGTGAACGAATTCACCCGGCGCATAATGATCCTGGCCGGCGAGCCCGAATACGCCCGAGACGAGAGCCATTACTATACCAATGTGGTCAGGCCACTCGAATACTCGTCTCTATTGGCAGTGGGCTCATCCAACCTTCAAATTGGCCAAGATGTCATATTTGACGCACCGTTCACACCATATTTGAAAGACAGAGAGTTTCTCGACAAAGTCATGAAGAAACATAAATGGCCCGGACAGGTGGAGTCCTACGTCATCTACGTCGAAACCACTAAATCCGAACTCCAAAAAAGGATGAGAGCCAGAAATCTTGACAGGGATTCCTGGAAACTCGAAAATTGGGATCGATATTGGGAAGGTAGCGCGCTCCCGCCACCGGAATGGACAGGATCACAACTCATTCGCTACATCAACGATGCAGAGGCCAGGCCTGAAACCCTCATTTCTTGCATATTCCCAGATTCCGTTTAAAACTCAAAGGAGAGCAATATGAATAAAAAGGCAGCAGTGCTGTGTTTGGATGCTGGTCAAACCGGGGTAAGAGCCTGTATCGATATTCCCAAGCCCGATGGTGGCGAGGAGCGAATAGACCTACCCGAAAAGCCAGGCGTAAAAAACAGTCACCCGCTGATTCCTCAGCTGATTGAACGGACCCACGATGCTTTCCGCATGTTTTCGAGGTATCAGAATGAACCTATGAACATCGGCAAAGACACCACAATTGGCTCAATCTGCGTAGGATCCTCCGGCCTTTCCAAAGACTGCCGCGCAGAGGACTTCCTGGATGGTGTATCGGATTTAGGCATATCCGAAGTTTTCCTGGCACATGATTCAGTGACGGGTTATCTAGCGGCTCTGGGACATGAGCGTTATGGAGCCGTCGTCAGCGCCGGAACCGGTGTGGTCACTCGTGGGGTCGGCCCCCACCTGACCAAACGTGTGGACGGCTGGGGGTGGATGATTGGAAATGCCGGCGCCGCTAGCTGGATGGGTAAACTCGCTTTGGAAGCGGCCATGCGTGCTTATGACGGTCGCGGACCGCAGACCAGGCTAACTAAAGTAGCTGAAGAGCACTTTGGACGGCTTGACAAAATATATTTGAAGCTGTACTCGGATGACCAAAGTACCAAGCATCTGGGAAGCATGGCCGAAGACGTGACCAGGCTGGCCGGTGAAGATGCCGTTGCCTTTGAAATCTGCTCAAAAGCTTCAAAGGAGCTGGCAATATCAGCATATACAGCTTTGAGAAAAGCAGATGTGGATAAATATGCTGACATTGCAGTCAGCGGCCGCGGCAGTGTCTTTAATTCACGATTCATCTCAGATCACTTCACCATGTATATTCATTCCATGGTGCCTCATGCCAACATCATCGATCCGATTGGAGACCCACTGTCCGGAGCCAGGCAACTTGGCTATATTGAGCCAGACAATCCCCTGCACAGCCTGATAGCGCACGCGATCAAGTAAGCAGAAAGTGCCGGGGATAGAAAGACTCTCCGGCACTTCTATCACTCATATTCATAATTAGAAGCAGTCGAACACCTCGAAAGGGCAGTCGAATTCAATCCTGATAATCACAACGAATCACTATTTTTTACAAAATAGTATATTTGTTGACAATAAATAGAAGCTGACCCGTATTATTGGAAATATGCGAAAGAAGAAAAGTGAAGCGCTGATTCCGGCAGAGCGTCACACAAAAATACTCGATTATCTCTCGCATGAAAACATCCTCAGCATTAAAAAACTCACAGAATTACTCAATGTTTCACATATGACTGTTCGCAGAGACATTGCAACGTTGATCGAAGAAGGCAAGGTTGCTCCTATACGCGGCGGGGTGACCTTGTCCGAAAACGGAAAACCGGTTCCAGCTCCTTTGAAGCGATCTAATAGATCAAACATCAACATACACCTGAAAAAAGGCATCGCAGAAGTCGCCGCACGCTTTATCAATGATAATTCGATCATCTATCTGGATCCTGGTACAACTACTTATGAATTGATCCCTTATATAAAGCGCAAAAAGAACCTAACAGTGGTGTCCAACGATCTCATTATCGTCAACGACCTCATTTCCAGTGACTTCCATCTAATTCATACGGGTGGCGAAATCGACAATCAGACCATGAGCTCAGTCGGCCCCATAGCCATCTCCGCAGTGCAGAACATCAATTTCGACATTTATTTCATGTCAACACCGGGATGGTCTCTTGAATATGGGGTGACTTCGCCTGACATCGAACGTTCGCAGCTCAAGCAGGCTGTACTCAACAACGCCTTTCAAACAATATTGATGGCCGATTCAACCAAATACAACTCAATTTCTTTGGCCAAAGTATGTAGTCTCGATCAAATCGACCATATAGTCACCGACCAAGGGTTAGAGAATGCAGTCGCTGAGAAAATCAAGCAAACAGGCATCCCACTCCATCTCGCAGCCCCAAACGATGGGGAAATAAAGGGAACAGCTCCTCAGGCTGATTCGATGTAGTAAACCGAAGTTTCACCGTAGGATCTGGATTGGGATATAACCCAGGCAACAGGCGGCTCAGGGGGATTCGAACGCCCGGAACGTTCCAGGACCATCACTGAATTGGAGCCAACGAATTGCCTTTCAACTAGACCATTCATGATCTCCTGACAGCCTTCTGTAGGTAAATCGTAAGGTGGATCCATAAATATAAGGTCGTAAGGTCCTTTCATTGGGCATGACTGGCCAGCGGAGAAATCAGTATTCATGTTGATCTCAAAGGGCCTGACAAAGCGTTCCACTTTGGTTCTGCTCACATGTATATCCATGTCTGAATTCCAAGCGGGATGATGGGCCAGCTTGGCTGCCGATCTGGACAAAAGCCCAGCGGCACGTCCGGATGACTCAACAGACTCCAAGGAGGAAGCTCCACGTGACAAGGCTTCAAACCCTAAGGCTCCAGTGCCTGCATATAGGTCTAGCACCTTGGCTCCATCCAAGGCACCGATAGTCTCCAGATGGGAGAAAATGGCCTCCTTGGTGCGATCGGTGGTGGGCCGGGTGCCCTTGAGGGCTGCAGGAACGGGAAATCCCTTGAAGCGGCCGGCGATGATGTGCATATGGTCTGTTGTCCTTTCAGCTTGAGACCAGGAAGCCTTCGTTGCCCCTCATGAAGTCCAGAACAGCGCCAGCCAGCTCGGGCTGCCCGGCCAGAGTGGGGTCGGATTCCAAGAGTTGGCCTGCCTGGGTTCGGGCACGGGCAATCATGGGCGCGTCGGTGACGACTCGCAGAAGCTTCAGGGAAGAATGGCCACCGGACTGGGCATCACCCAACACGTCGCCGGCTCCTCTGATGCGGATATCCTCCTCGGCGATTTTGGCCCCGTCCGTAGTGTCACGAATGACCTCGAGTCGCTCGGCAGCTGGAGAATCCGCAGGGGCGCGCGAAACCAGGAAAGCCCAAGAGTCAGTGCCGCCGCGTCCCACCCTGCCACGCAGCTGATGAAGCTGGGAGAGCCCGAACCGATCGGCATCAAAGATGACAATGCAGGAGGCTTGAGGCACATCCACCCCCACCTCCACCACAGTGGTGGCTACCAGCAGGGGCGTGCGGCCCGAAGCGAAATCCGCCATAACAGCATTCTTTGTGACATCGTCATCCCGACCAGTCAGTGTGGCCATGGCAATGCCTTGGAATTGCGGCAGGGCAGCCAGTCGCTGACTCATTTCGGCCACCGAGTGCAGAGGCGGACGCTGGCCATCACCTTGGCCTTCCTCAACCAGCAGTTCAGGTTGGGAGTCAGGCGCACTGGATTGGCCGGAGCGGTCTGAGGAGACCGACGGGTCGTCCTCATCGTCGATGCGAGCGCAGATGACATAGGCCCGCTCTCCAGCCTCGATTCGTCGACGCAGGTGCAGGAACATAGCACCCATGGTCGCTCCGTCAGACTCGGCGATGACGTGGGTACGGACTGGTTTGCGGTTGCTGGGCAGCTCGGTCAGGGCGGAGATGTCCAGATCACCGAACCAGGTCATGGCGGCTGTACGCGGGATGGGCGTGGCGGTCATGATCAACAGGTGGGGAACGCGATCGGATTTGCGACGCAGCTCCTCACGTTGCTCAACCCCGAAACGATGCTGCTCGTCGATGACGGTCAGGGCCAGATTGGGAGCCTGGAAGGTCTTGGAGAAGGCCGCGTGGGTGGCGATGACGATGCAGGGACGGCCCGAGGCCGAGACAGCCAGGGCAGAGCGGCGCTGGGCCAATCTCATGCCACCGGTCAGCAACACCAGAGGCAGAACCAGCTGATCCGTCATGCGGATCATGGTGACGTTGTCCACAGGCTTATGGCGGCCTTCTACGGCGGTCGCGGTCACATCGGCGCCCATGGCCTTGAGCATGCCGCCGATAGAGGCATAGTGTTGCTCGGCCAACACCTGGGTCGGAGCCACCAAGACAGCCTGATGGCCAGCCTGGACCGCCTGAAGCATGGCTGCCAGGGCCACCACGGTCTTGCCGGAGCCGACCTCGCCTTGCAGAAGCCGCTGCATGGGCTGATCCTGGGCCATGTCGACACCGATATCATTGATGACCTGACGCTGGCCATCGGTTAGCTGGAACGGCAGGGAGTCGATGAAACGGGCAGGCAGGGTGTCTGGACGGTCGGCGCCCGAATTCGCACATGGATAAGTGGGTTGCTGCTGGGTCTGGCGACGGGTCTGCAGGAGTGCCGTCTGCGAGACGAAGGCCTCCTCGTAGCGCAGGGTCTTGCGCGCCGCAGCGAAGTCCTCAGGGCTTTCGGGCGCATGCATGCCCAAGAGGGCACGGGCACGATGCATCAGCCTTTGGTCGACACGGACCTGCTCGGGCAGCACATCAGGTATGGCTCGGCCCAGCGCTTCCGGATCAATGCGGACCTCGGCACTGGGCTGCCCCTCTTCGACCCCATCAGCCTGCGCCAGCAGACGCAGAAAACCCAGAATGACATCGTGAATATGGTCCGAGGAGATGCGGGAACTGGCATGATAAACCGGCCGTGGGCGACGGACACGTTCCAAGGCCTCGTCAAGGCTGGCTACATCGGGTCGAGAAGCGTCCGCCAAAACCTCTCGATCCGCATCGGCAACAACCAGGGTCTCCGGATGGGTGAACTGGAGCTGGTCCATGTAGATGCCGGGCTCGCCAGCCACGACCAGATCCGCCCCTACCTGCAGCCGACGGACCATCCAATCCATATAGGGCTTCTTGTGAGAGAAGAAAACCAGCCTGACCGCCAGTGGAGTGCCGCCTTGACTATTGACGAAGGCTGCATCGTCCACCATCACGTCCAGCCGAAAACCCCGGTGCCCGCTCAGTGGCACCAGACGCACTTGATCGACCCGGGCGGCGAATGCACAAGGCTCACCCAGCCGAATACCGGCAATAGTGGTGACCTGCATGGGATCGGTAATGCGGAAAGGATAGTAGGTCAGCGCATCTCTCACCGTGACCACACCCAGAGCCTTGAGGGCGCTCACCCGACGCCTGTTGGCCACCAGCGAGGCCACGGTGCTGTGCAGACCAACACGAGCCACTGCCGACATACCCGATCACCTCCCGCAAGCGCCGACCATCATCCCTTAGGATGACAAGAACCCCCGGAGCTTATGCCCCCGGGGGTCCATATACGACCGACAAACCACACTCAGGCGGCGATGCGCTGCACCTTGCCGGCCTTGAGGCACTTGACGCAGACGCGCAGACGCACATTCTGACCATCAACGGTGGTGTGCACCGACTGCAGGTTGGGGCGGAAGATGCGCTTGTTCCGGATATGCGAATGAGAAACACTGTAACCGGTCTGCGGGCCCTTGCCGCACACCGCGCAACGAGCTGCCATGATGACTTCCTTTACGTTGTTTTCCAAGTCGTCCCAGGTGTCCTTGCCCGCAACGCAAGGCTACGGATGAACACACAACTTTGTTAGACTACTACATTCCGCCAAGTAAGGCAAATCAGCAGTCTCAGGCACGAGGAGGCTTGCGGAAGATGCCAATCAGTGATTAGAGCACTCCGCAGAACACCCCGCCGATGATCCAAATGGCCCAGAATGGGATGCGCCACCCGAAGAGGTTGTCGTAATTGCCCGAGAAGAGCATGGACAGGGCCACCAGCGTACAAAGACCCATGATGGTTCCGCTGATGGCATTGCTTATCCGGTGCTCATACCGGTAGGTATCCCAGCGACCGTCTTCAACGGAATCAACCTGCCTGTTGTAGGCCCGGAGGTTCATCATCCTATGGCTTGTTCCCGCATGGACCAGCAGAAAAACCCCCAGAGCCAGGAGGAAGAAGAAAACGAACCCCCTGACCTGATCGGACCAGCCCCAGATCAGGAATCCAGCAGAGTTGATCCCCACATCCAAGAGCACGACTGCCAGACCGCAGACCAGCTCCCAGGTAGTCTGCCGATAAACCCGCGAGCGCTCCTCATCGGTATAGAAATCCGCTACATAGGGATGCCGACGGCGAAAATCCCTTCTGGCGGAAACCGCCGGTATCAGACAGGCCAGGCCCAGGACGATGCCAATCATCAGAGCAAGGAAGGCCAGACCATTCTGTGCGTCGGTCGGCTGGCTGACTGCGGCGAAGAGACCACTGAAAGCCAGTCCCAGCATGATAAGGGCGATGCCGAAAGCCATCCGCAGGCTGTAGGCATTGCTGAAGGAGGCGTAGCCGGTCACGTCTTCCGCAGCAGACTGAACAGGTATAGTCGTGTGCGTTGTCGAAGTCGTCTGCGCGGCATCCTGATGGTCCGGCCTGGACGCACGCTGCCCGGAACCCGGATGCCGAACATCGCCTAGAACCAGGTCATCAAGAGTGCAGCCGAAGAGGTCGCAGATGGCCAGGAGCTTGTCCATCTCAGGGTATGCCTTGTCCGACTCCCACTTGGACACCGCCTGACGGGATACCCCCACCAGCATGGCCAGCTGCTCCTGAGTCATGTTGCGCTGCGAACGCAGATATTACACATTGGTTCTGAAACTCATAATGTTCTTTCTCCAGATCGGCAGATTGCCGATTCAACCAGCGACGAGACCATGATGAAACGTGCAGGGCTCCGACCGCCACCAGCTTTGGGTTGCACCCGACAAAGACACCAATATTTTCTGTCAACCGACGGTTGCATCCTAGCAATCCCAAGGAAGCAGGTGGTCGCTGAATCCCAATCAGCCCCCCTTCCGGCAAGAAATACATTCCCTCTACGTTCACGATACATACCCTTCAGGAGGGGAATGGAGACCCGGCGGGCCTCACCCTGAATCGTCCCCGATTCGACCCTGAAAACACCCTGACAGGAGCTCTCGCCATGGTCTTATAGAGGTAGGAACCAGGCAGATGACGACTGAAAGGAAGGCAACGATGCAGCATCGGGCGATCAAGGATCCATACGCACAACCGCTCATTCTGGACAAGATCTGCTACGACTACGAAACGCGGCAGAAGCAGGGCGCCCGGGTGTTGGACGAGATCAGCCTGGAATGTCAGGCGGGAACCTGGACGGCCATCATGGGCCCTTCGGGCGCCGGCAAATCGACCCTCCTCTATTGCGCCGCAGGACTGCTCCAGGTCAGACAGGGCAAAGTGACCATCGCCGGGGAGGACCTGACGCGAATGAAAGAGAAGGAACTGACCAGACTCCGGCGCGACCATATCGGCTTCGTCTTCCAGGACTACAACCTGGTCAACGCCTTTACCTGCCTGCAGAACACCATGCTGTCCAGCCTCTTCGGCGGCAGGCGGATCCCCGCCCAGGCGGCCCTGTCTGCCCTGTCGAGCGTCGGATTGGAAGGGTACGCCAACACCTATCCGGCCGACATGAGCGGAGGCCAGCAGCAGCGCGTGGCTATCGCCAGGTCACTGGCTGCCAGTCCGGAGATCATTATGGCCGACGAGCCCACCGGCGCCTTGGACACCCACAGCTCGCGTGATGTCATGGACCTCTTCGACCTGGCCGTCCGCAGCGGCCAGACCATACTCATGGTGACCCACGACCCCAACGTCGCCGCCCGCGCCCACCGGGTCATCTTCCTCCAGGACGGGCGCATTCAGGCTGCTTGCCCGGGCGGGGACCCACAGACCATAGCCCAGCAGCTGGCCAGCATGGATGCTGCGCCAAACCAGGAGGCCTTCAGCCCTCCTCTGGCAGTTCCATCCGATCAGCCTCGGTGATGGTACGAATTACCCGGCAGGGCACACCCACGGCCAGGGAGTCAGGTGCGATGTCATGGGTGACTACGGATCCGGCCCCGATAACCGCACCATCGCCGATGGTCACTCCCCCGGTCACAGTCACGTTTGAAGCCAGCCAGCAGTTGGATCCGATGGTTATTGGAGCACCCAACTCGTAGTCGAAGAGGGAACCATCCGTATGGCGCCTCAGATTCCGCTCCTGCCACCGCAAGGGATGCAGAGGGGTGGCCAGGGTGACGTTGGGTCCGATCATCACATCGTCGCCAATCTGCACGGGGCAGGTATCCAGAACAGTGAAGTTGAAATTGGCGAAGATGCGCGAACCAAATTTAGTAAAGCACCCATAGTCGAAGTAGATAGGCCCCATACAGTCAACGTCCTGACCATGTTCGGGCACCAGCTCGTCCAAGAGCCGGCTGCGCAGGTCCCGCTCCTGCTCAGAAGACGCGTTAAAAAGGCGGCAAAGCTCGTGGGCCTTGACCCGCAGCTGACCCAGTTCGGGATCCGAGGCGTCATAGAGCTCGCCGGCAAGCATCCGCTCCCTCTGCGAGCGCCGATTTCCTTTACTGGTTTCGCCAGCCGCACCTGTCAGTTTCCAGTCCTGGTCCATAACCATCCCATCGTTCCCGCGTCACTTCAATGTCACTGCTGCAAGCTCGCACTGCTTGCAGAGTCCCCATCCATGTAATCGTCTGGGTCAGACAGCCGACAGCAGCAGGCACCGTTCGTCATCCGGTTGCGGACATCCGTTCATTCCGAGGGTCAAGCTTGGTAGATTGGAGACAGCGGAGGACCGTGGCGAGGAGGAAGCATGCGGTATGAGGTGAGCGAGGCCATTCCCGAGGATGCCAAGGCCATCCGTACGGCCGTATTCGTGGAGGAGCAGGGCTTTCACAACGAGTTCGACCGAACCGACGATGCCTGTCTCCATATCGTGGCCTATGACGGGGATGAACCCGCCGGGGTATGCCGAGTCTTCCCCGACCATGGCAAGACATGGACCCTTGGCCGCTTGGCCGTTCTGAGGCCCTACCGCGGTCAGCATCTGGGCGCCAACTTGGTAGCCAAGGCTGAGGAAACCGCTCGGAGCCATGGGGCGGACCGGCTTACGCTCCACGCCCAGGAGCGGGTGGCGGGCTTCTATAAGTCTTTAGGCTATAGGGACATGGGCATTCACGACCAGGACGAGGGATGCCCGCACATGTGGATGGAAAAGCCTCTAACGAACAATGCTGGCAGCGAGTCAGAGGACGAGGCCTGATGAACCAGACCATCAACTTTGCCAGCACAAGCGTCAATCCGGACAAGGATCCCATGGGAAGATCCGAACAGGCCATCTCCAGCTTCAGCGATGCCGTCATCTACTGGTTCCGCCAGAATTTCGGAAAGATCATCTTTCTGATCGTCGTGGCTGTCTGCGCTGCATTAATCTCCAAGATCGTAGCGGCGGCCATGCGACGCGCCCTGGAACGGACCAACCTGCCCAGTGCCTCCATCTTCGTCAACATCGTCCGCGCCCTGATCTGGATCTTTGCTGCTGCCACCGTCCTGCAACCCGTCTTCGGAATCAACCCATCCACAGTGGTCGCCGCCCTGGGCGTCAGCGGTCTGGCGCTCTCCTTCGGATTGAAGGATACAATCGCCAATATCGTCGGCGGCTTCGGACTGATGGTCAGCAAGGTGGTCCAGCCTGGAGACATCATCACCATCCAGGGCACCACCGGAACCGTCCGCGACGTGACTTGGCGCCATACCATCGTCATCGACAGGACCGGTAACCAGCTGCTGATCCCCAACTCCATCCTTAACACCACGGCGCTCGATAAGATCACCGAGGCCGGCGAGGCCGCCACCACGGTTCCCTTCACCCTGCGGGGGAATGCCGATATAGCCAGATCCTCCCATTCCATCGCACAGGTGGTGGCCCAGGCAACCAAGGGCATGGCCATGCCAGCCAACCCGCCCATCGTTCAGCTTCAGGGCTTCACCCCTTACGGCATCAAGGGCCAGGTAGTCATGTTCGCCAAGCAGGGCGTCATCGCCGCCGATATGCAGGATGCCGCCACCCGCGCTCTGGCCGGCCAGGACTACCTGGTTCAGGAGGCCGAAATCCAAGCAAACGACATTGAGCACTAACCAGATGGCCTTCTCATCCTGCCAGGGAAATACAAAAGCGTGGTCTCTTCTCTTATGGAGATGCCACATGCTCCGAGAACAACTCCACTTTAGGCCGATATACCCTCAATCAGGTCGGTGATCAGATCGGTGTAGGTGATCCCAGTTGCTTCCCAGGCCTTGGCATACATGGAGATGGGCGTGAAGCCAGGCATGGTATTGATCTCGTTGACAATGACCCTGCCCTCGGGCGTCACAAAGCAGTCGACACGGCTCAGGCCGGCACCGTCCACGGTTCTGAAGGCCTTGGCAGCCAGGTCGCGAACCTTCTGAAGAGTCTTCTTTGGCAGGTTCGCGGGAACTTCCACGTGGGATGCGGAAAAATCCACATACTTGCTGTCGAAGTCGTAGAAGGACTCGTCCTGATCAGCCTTGTCCAGCACCACCTCGCCAGGCCAGGCAGTACGTGGCTTTCTGTCCTTGCCGGAGGCGAGCACGGCGCACTCGATCTCACGCCCTTCGATACCCTCCTCTATCAGAACCCTCCAGTCATGCTTTGCCGCCTCGGCGACCGCAGCAGCCAGAGCTTCAGCTAGGGGCTCTTCTACCTTGACCACGCCAAAGCTGGATCCTGCGCGGGAAGGCTTGACGAAGAGCGGGTAATGCAGCTCCGCCTTCTTCACAGCGGCCAACAGGTCGGTCCCAGACCGCTGTTCACGGGAATCAATCGTGATGCCTGGCGCCACAGGTATGGCGGCTTGGCTGAGCAGAATCTTGGTGTAGTGCTTGTCCATGCATGCGGCAGAGGCGAAGACCCCGCATCCTACGTAGGGCAGCCCCATCATTTCAAGCAGGCCCTGCAGGGTGCCGTCCTCACCATAGGGGCCATGAAGCACTGGGAAAACCGCGTCAACACGCCCCAAAGGCTCCAGAGAACCGGCGGTCCTCGAAGGCTCGGCTCCAGAGACCAGGTCGGCATGGTCGCCGATCAGAAACCCATTCCTACCACGAGCCGTGTCAAGGATGACCGGGCGGCTGCCTTCGGTTATCTGCACGGATGGCAGACTGGCATCACCCAGACCCCACTGCCTGGGATCCTGGCCGCCAATAGTCCATCGACCGTCCTTGGTGATGCCAATGGGAATGGGCTCGTATCGGTCGGTATCGATGGCATTGAGCACGCCGGCCGCCGACACGCAGGATATGGAATGTTCGTCCGCTCGCCCGCCATAGAGCACTACAACACGTTTCCTGACCATCATTCCTCGTCTTTCCTCATCCTGGACATGAATTCCAGCCTCACGCACCTGCCCTGGGCAGATACATCACTCAAGACAGCAGAATATTCCCTTGGCGGGCGGCAGGGCCTAGTCAGGGCCGCTCATCTACAAGCTTGGCACGAACAAGGCATCTTGGGAAGCTGATGCAGACACCAGACAAGCCAGGCATACCGTCTGATTCGGAAAACCGTTCATCGCCGAGCAAAGGGCTGATAGCGCCGGTTTCACAGCCTGTCCCCTATGGCCTTCAGAATTTTCTGATGGGCATCAGCCTCATTCTGCAGTGATCTGCCCGCCGAACAGCTCGTCAATCATGCCCCGACAACTCAGGCCCTGATCCAGCACATGGCTCATGGCCGTAGCCAGCGGGGTCGCCACCTTGTAGCGCTTGCCCAGGGCGACGACAGCATCGGTGGTAGGCACGCCCTCGGCGACACCCTTGCTGACGCGAGTGGCTTCCTCAATGCTTTTGCCCTGGCCCAGATTAAAGCCGAAAGTGTAGTTCCTGCTCAGGGACGACCCACAGGTGGCCACCAGGTCGCCGACTCCTGCAAGACCTGCAAAAGTCTTGGACTTGGCACCGCAGGCCTCTCCTAAGGCAGTGAGTTCAGCCAGCCCCCTGGCCTGGATCATGGCGGCCGTGTTCTCCCCGAATCCAGCCCCCCGTGACATCCCCACGGCCAGCGCAGTGACGTTCTTCAGTGACCCGCACATTTCGAGGCCGATCACATCGTCCGAGACGAAGGCCTTGAAATAGTCGGTCGTGCAGGCACGGGCTACTCTCATAGCGGTATCGGCATCAGCGCTGGCAACCACGGTGGCGCTCGGTTCGCGGGCTGCCACCTCCTTGCTCAGGTTGGGGCCGGATACGGCCGCAAACCTGACTGGGGCCAGGTCCAGCGTCTGGCAGACCACCTGATCCATCCGCCTGTCAGTGCCCCGCTCAATCCCTTTCATCAAAGAAACTGCAATGGCATCATGGCCCAACAGACCCTTGAATTCCGTCAAGGCCTCACAGGCGTGCTGAGCTGCTATGGCCACGACCACGATTTCTGCCCCCGAGACAGCCTCGGCCTGGTCACCCTCAGCGTGAATGGCCTCGGGAAGCCTCTTCACATTCGGCAGACAGCGAGCATTCGAATGTTGACTGTTGATTTCGTCCACGACATCCGGGTCAATGTCCCACATGACCACCCGATTGCCTGCATCAGCCAATACCTGGGCAAAAGCGGTTCCCCATGCGCCTGCCCCCAATACCGCGATCTTCGTCATCATTCTCCTTTGCATAATGCCGTGCGCACGGGAACGCCGACCAGCAGCCTTATTCTTGTCTCCACCATCCTATGACACCACCGCCAGACAGGAGGAATTAGAGGTGGGTTCCGGCCTTATTGCTCGCTTCTGGGCCGACGGGTCATGGTCACGTAGTCGAAGTAACCAGCCTTTGGGGGTTCTTCGCCACGAATCTCGGCCATGACCTCCTCCATACGGTTGCGCAGGCGAACACAGAAGGCATGCACGGACTGCTTGGGGGGTTCCGCACCCCACTGATCCATATCTTCAAGCAGGTCGGAATAGTCAAGGAGCCGGTCATAGCACATGACCACGTTCTTGCGAGGCCAGGGCCACTTGTGATTGATCGAAGCCGCCCCCCAGGTGATGCTGGGATACAGAGGAACCATGCTACCCAGCTGCCGCGAGGCCTCCAGAGCGATGAATCCGACCCCGGGCTTGAGCGACATGGGCCACTTCAGGGGGTCACGGGTCACGGTTCCCTCCGGCCAGATGGTCAGTGGCCTGCCGGAGGTGATGATGCCGATCGACTCCTCCTCAATCGACCTGGCCTTGCCGGACTTGCGTTCCACCGGCTGCATGCCCACCATGCGGAACCAGCTGCCAATCATGGGCCAATGGGCCATCTCGGCCTTGGCCATGTAGCGTGGACGACGCCCCTGGTGGAAGAGGGCCATCATGGGAATGAAAACATCGAACTGGGTCACATGGGTGGCTGCGGTGATAAAAGGCCCGGTCTGCGGCACCCGCTCCAGCCCCCAGGCATAGACCCGGCAGGAGTCACGCACCACTTGGGAGACCCCGCGCAGTAGACGGGTGGTCCCCACGGGGTGTTGACCGTCTATCTCGTCCAGGGCCGGCGTGCGGTGTCCAGTGGGATAGTAGCGGGTCGGATCCACCAGCCTGTGCCTTTGGGCCAGCAGGGCCACCTGCTGGTCGGACAAGGAAGGCACCGCAGACCGGGGGGAGGGTTTGCCTTTGGAAGCCATCTATGATGCCTGCCGGATCAGTCGATCTGTGCGTCCAGGGCCAGCAGCTTGTCGCGGAAGTCCTCGTAGCCACGGTCGATCAGGGAGATGCCGTGGACGGTGGAGGGGCCGGAAGCTGTCAGTGCGGCGATCAGGTGACTGAAACCGCCACGCAGGTCGGGCACATCGATGTCCTGGCCGGTCAGCGGGGTGGGCCCGAAGATGACAGCCGAGTGGTTGAAGTTGCGCTGCTGGAAGCGGCAGGGCAGGGACCCCAGGCACTCCTTGTAGAGTTGGATGGTAGCGCCCATCTGAATCAGCGGCTTAGTGAAGCCGAAACGATTCTCATAGACGGTCTCGTGAACGATGGAAAGACCCTTGGCCTGGGTCAGAGCGACCACCAGGGGCTGCTGCCAGTCGGTCATGAACCCGGGGTGCACGTCGGTCTCGATGGCCACGGGCCGCAGGTCGCCGCCCGGATGCCAGAAGCGGATGCCGTCGTCGCGTACATCGAACTGGCCGCCTATCTTGCGGAAGACGTTCAAGTAAGTCATCATGTCAGGCTGGTGGGCGCCCTCGACCATGATGTCGCCATGGGTGGCCAAAGCGGCAGAGGCCCAGGAGGCAGCTTCGATCCGGTCGGGCAGGGAAGTATGGGTGAAGCCCTTCAGGGAGGGCACCCCCTCGATGCGGATGGTCCGGTCCACGTCCACGGAGATCTGCGCGCCCATCTTCTGCAGGACCGCCACCAAGTCCATGATTTCGGGTTCGGTCGCAGCCCCTGACAGCTCGGTGCGGCCCTCGGCAAGAACGGCCGCCAGCAGGGTCTGTTCCGTGGCGCCCACAGAAGGGTAAGGCAGGTGGATTTTGGCCCCATGCAGACCATCGGGCGCAGTGATGTGGATGCCGGCCTCATGCTCCTTGTCAACATCGGCCCCTAGCTTACGCAGGGTTTCCAGATGGAAATCAATGGGCCGGCTGCCGATGCGGCAACCGCCCAAGGCGGGGATGAAGGCCTCCCCCATCCGATGCAGAAGCGGACCCGAGAAGAGTATGGGGATTCGGGAGGAGCCGGACAGGGTGTCTACGTCGGCCACGTCGGCCAGCTCCACATGGCTGGCATCGATGGTGACCACGCCCTCCTGCGGGCGGACATCCACCTTGACCCCGTGCAGCCTCAGCAAATCCGAAACGACCTGGACATCACGGATCTCAGGCACATTCTTGAGTACCGAGACACCAGGAGCCAAAAGGGCGGCCACCATAGCCTTGCTGACGAAGTTCTTGGCCCCGCGGACCTGTATGGTGCCATGCAGGGGTCTGCCGCCCACCACATGCAGAACATCATTCTGTGTATTCACCTTGGGCATTTATCGGCTTCTTTCTCGTATCCGCTCAGAGCCGGGCTTTGGCGCGTCATCGGCCCCTATTTGCAAGTCTGCCACAGGGGGTGTGGGGACACCGTGAATTGTCGCCTCAGGCATAGAGCATCCACCCAGTCAGATACTGGTCAGGCGCCGGCTGAAACGAAGGGGACCAGCATCGTGAAGCCCATGATCAGCAGCAGCATGATAAAGAACGGGCAGGCCCAGGCACCATAGACGTTCGTATAGGTGCGGTTTTCCCGCAGAAAAGCGACAATCCGATGACGGCCCAGATAAAGGACCAGGACGGCTGTCAGCATGCCTGCCAGCATCATGAGCACGTTTATGTAGGAGGACATATTGTCGCTCATAAAGCCGAGAAGGAGTTCCAACCCGTCGCTGACGACCAGGTTGTTGAACACATGCAGAGCCATGGACCAGAAGATGGAGTATTCGCAGGCCAGATAGCCCAAGAGCAGACCCATAATGAAAGCGAAGAACCCCTGGCCAAGATCGCCATGGAAGAAGCCGAACATAACGGCGGAGGTGACGATGGCGAAGACATGGCCATAGGGCTTCAGCGCGTGCAGGATGGCCCCTCTGAAGACCAGTTCCTCGATGACGGGAGCCAGCAGGCTGACGTAAATAAACATGGGAATGGTACCCGAAGCCTGCTGGATCTGCTCAGTGGTGGTCCAGGACTGCTGCACTCCCAACCGCGCCGTGGTCCAGTCCATACCTGACTGATACCAGTCAGCCAGGGTCTGCCCAGTCAGCGTCAGCGCAAAGCACCCCAGCAGAACCTGCCAGGTCATGCGATGCAGATCCGTGTGGAAAATGCCCAGAGGGCCTGAATCGCAAATCTGCCGACGTCGTGTGAAGACCAGGAAGCAGAGGCCTGTGCAGGCGGCGATCAGATTGATGGTGCCGCCATACTCCTTGTCGGCATGTCTCGTCACATATACAAATCCCGAGTGAGCAGGCACTGGATCAAACACGGCATTCCACTCCATCTGAGCCAGAACACCGAACAGAAGGCCGACGCTGCTGATGATAAGCAGGTAGACCAGCAGCAGGGCCGCTTGACGGTTGAGCATGCCCCTGGCCGCGCTCATCCATGCGCGACCCGCTGTGCCTCGTCTGGGCTTCTGAGTCTGCCCGGTCCCTGACGCGTCGGCTGCCGTCGCTGTCTGCCCCATGTCACCATGCCCTTTCATGATCCTCCGCAGGTTTGGCCGTTCAGCACCGACCTCCAGCTGGTCCAAGTCTACGCCACCAGCGGCGGCACCTATGCATCATGCTCTAGAGCAGGCCGGGCACGAACTTGAAGATTGCCAGCAGCAGGCAGAGCAGCAAATAGAGCAGGAACCAGGGCTGCCTCCAGGACGCATAGGTCCCCCTAGGGGCTCGATAGCGCCGCCAGTAATCCAAGAGACTGGCGCGGTGCAGGAAGAACATGAGCAACCCAGCCAGCATCAAGACCAGAGCCACTGCCAAAACCAGCAGACGGGCAGTTCGCGAGGCGCTCATCAGATAACGGTTGGGCAGACCGCTGAAGAGCAGATCGCCGACCACACGGGCTCCGATGGCCCAGATCAGACCATACTCCAGGGAGCAGTATCCCAATGCCAGCCCCAGCAGGAAGATCCAAAGCCCAGAGACCGGATCACACTGCAGCAGGGCGCAAAGCAGGGATGAGGTCAGAATGGCAAAGACCCGGCCAAACCGACGCAGTCCGTTGAGGATGATGCCGCGGAAAACCAGCTCCTCAGCCAAGGGAACCGCCAGGAGGGCATACAGGGCCATCATCGGCGAGGACGTGCCTGTGACCAGCAGGCTGCGCGAGGCCAAGGAGGGGATGTGCAGAAGCAGACAGAAGTGGTTGAAGAACTTGTTCAGTTCATGGACCATCCCCTGGCCGAGCAGGAGAACTGCTATAAGAGCCAGCAGAGCCGCCAGCGTCATTCTTCTATCTGTGCGCCAATGGACGGCGTCCTCTCTTCGCCGATCCTCACCTCGAATAACGCTCCACTCTGAAATGCAGGCATAGGTCAGCGCCAGCAGGGCCGACAGGAGGGTAATTCCATCGGATAGGAAGGCTATGGACCCGGGGTCTTTGACCTGTTCCATGATGGCAGGCAGAATCATCCCCGAACCGACCATGAGCACCAGAACGGATATGGCCAGGTAGACGAAAGCGAAGGCGGCCTGCCCGTTGACGGCATGAAGAACCCCCGAACTGGCTGTGTAGGCGGTGGACTTTTGGGCAGCGGGCTTAGCCGTCTGCGATTCTGCCCGACCTTGGGATTGGGCCGCAACTGCAGCAGCTGGCTTGGCAGCATCAAGTTCACTTGGAACAGCAATCGGCTGTGAACCGACCGGCACCGGACGGCTTGCGCCTGCGACGGGTGCTGCCGAAGCATTGGAAACGCCCCTGGGGGCTGTCGGCTCGACTGAAGGACGGGTGCGGTTACGAGCAGATCGCCGCTTGGACGGCCGACGGGCTTCCCCACCCTTTTCATGGCCTCTGGCGGGAAGGCCGAGATGAAGACCCCCGAAACGCTTGCGAAAACCATGCGAAGAGCCGGACGGCTTGGTTGCGTCCGTCGCGGCATCCTCGGTCTCGGCCGACTCGGCCTTGGCAGCCACGGCAGCTGCAGCAGCCTCGGCAGCCTTGGCAGCAAGAGCTACCGAAGCACCCGGAGAGGATGCGGACGTCGGCGAAGATGCAAACTGGACGACCGACTGCGTCCCTGGAGCTGCGTTCACAGCCTCAGAAGTTCCGGAGGGAGCAGACTGAACGGCAATGCCTTCTTGGCCGGTCTGCATGGGCTGACCGACACGATCCTTCTGCGCGAGCGCAGTCCCCTGTCCGTCAATAGCCTTTGACGAAACGACCCGACCACCGGAGCCGTTACCGGCGACTGCAGTAGGCTGGACAACTACCCGTGGAGTCGAACAGACCCGACGCCCATGATGATCGGCTTCGCTGACCGCGGATCGTGTACCAGCATCATTCTCCGCTGGAGCCGACGAACCAGTGACCAGGGAATCCCAGTCCGCATCCGAGCGACGGACAACGACTGGTCGGTCGGCGAATACCACGGAAGTTGCAGGTGCAGAGACCTCCGAACCCGGTTTCGCAGACATCGGATCCTCAGAACCAGAGGCCGATGGCGTTCCGGCCGTGGTCACCGATTTGGGTTCAGCTGTATCGACTGAAGAAGGAGCGGGAGCAGAAGCTTTTGAAGACTCCTGCTCAGCCTTGGAAGGTGCCAGAGCAGATGAATTGACGGCATTGGCAGATGACGCAGGAACGGATGAAGTCTTTGCCACGAAAGCTGCAGGTTTGCCTGCACGAGTGCTTGCGGAGGGCTTACGACGCTTGGGCATATTCCAAGAGAAGACCGGACCTTTGTTCGTCTCGGGCTTGGTCCAGGACCAGACGACCTCGACCGCAGGCTGCTCCTGCTGTGCCGGGGTCTCTTTGGCCGTCCCGGTGGCCCTGGAAGCCTCCAGCTCTCGGCGAACCATCACGCGCCGCGGGGACGGCTCCTGGCTAGAATCCTTCCCGCCGTGCCCATCAGCTGGCAGGCCTGTCGGAGGAAACGCAGGAACTTCCGGTTGACTGGCCATGGTGACCGAGTTCAAAAAATTATAGGATCCGGGAAGCACCGAAGGTCGTTCACCGACTGGCAGGGCACCCTTGTGCCCCTTGCCACCGGCTCCTTCATCACCCAGAACCGCCGTCTTCCTATGAGCTATCCGCCCCGGGTAGGCCAATCCATCATCCACGGCCTCCCCCGGCAGGCTCAAGGGTGGCAGGTCGACGGATCCTTCCTCATAATCCCAGTGGCGTGCGTAGTCCTTGCTGGCACTGTGGGTTGCGGTCATGAGGGCAATAGAGGAGCGCGACACTTTCCAGCGCCCCTGATCGCTTTGGGCATTGGCAGACTCGCTGCCGCTGCTGCGATCCTCATCATCCCTCATCCGTCGATGATCCTTCCCCTTCATGCACTACCGTACGGCCGTCAAGGACGTCCAGCGACACGAACCTTTCCCCGTCTTCTTATCTTGACACCGCATATCCGAGTCTAGCCCGACCCCGCCCTTCTCTCGACAGAACCCCGACAACGGGCCGGCATTACCGACTGCCCGGTCAAGCCAGCCCCGGCACGAATTCGCTCAGGGCCATCAGCAGGCATGCCAGGCAGAAGAGCAGGAACCAGGGCGCCTTCCAGGAAGCGTATATCCCCTTGGGAGCGCGATTGCTGCGGCAGTAATCACGGAGAGCCCTAATCTTGAACAGCAGTCCGACGACTCCGGTCAGCAACACCAGGATCATGAGCAGACCTAGGCCGATGCGAACCACCTCGGGTGCCAGGGACATGTACTTGGCCAGCAGACCTGAAGAGAAGGCATTGTTGAGCATGTGCACCAGCAGGGACCAGACCAGCCCGTACTCCATGGCCAGATAGCCCAGAACCAAGCCGGAGACGAAACCGAACAGACCCTGAACCAAGGAACCATGCATGAAGCCGAAAAGCAGAGAAGAGGTAATAATGGCAAATACTCGACCAAAGCGGCGCAGGCCGTTCATGATGACCCCACGAAAGACCAGCTCCTCGGCAAAGGGCCCCAAAAGAATGCCATAGAAGAGCATGATCGGCGTATCCATGCCCCCGTCGTCAGACGCGGTCGGCGGATGCAGACCAGTACCGGAGAGAATGGCACTTAGTCCGGAGTTAGCCGCCCCGGCCACAAGCTGACTGAGGAAGAAGCAGGCCAGGGCGATGATCAACGCCAGCAGGCTGAATCTGCGCGCAGTGACCCAACGCACCTGGTCCTGGCCATGCCGTTCATGGCCTACGATGACCGGCCATTGACTGATCAAGGCAAACAGCAGGGCCAGCACCACGGAGATAACCACTGTCCAGTCCGACAAAGGACCGTTGTACTGCTCCTTGGAAGCGTGTGGGAAGAGAGCAGGCAGAACCACCTTGCCTCCCAGAAGGCCTGCCAGAGTCTCAATGGCCACATAAATGAAAGCAAAAGCACTTAGGGCATTCACTGCCTGTCTGACGCCCCAGTTGTGCACATCGCCGCTGCTGTGCCTCATGATAATCGCCCCTCTTTGTTTGCCAGCCGGTCACAGTCGACCAATGACTGGCACATTCCATGGTAGGCGAAGAGGGAGCGAATGACTTTCATATAAAGGCGCTCGGCCCGTCGGTCAGATGATGCCGCGGTCAGCCAGGGGACCAGGCCAGTCGATTTGACTCTCCCTGGCTGAAGTGACTGGCTCTTCGGGCATGTGCCGGGCCGGCAGGGTACGCGGCTTGAAGGGGAATCGCTCAGCCCGCATGCGCTCATAGGCACGGATATCATCCTCGTGCTGCAGGGTCAGATCGATGTCGTCGTAGCCGTTCATGAGCCGCCATCGCACATAGTCGTCCACCTGGAAGGGCAGGGTCACATCCGCGCAGGTAACCGTGCGAGCGCCCAGGTCCACGGTCATCTCGGCGCCGGGGTCCTCCTCCAGGAGCTTCCAGAGCAACTCCACTGATTCCTGGGGCATGATGGCGGCCAGGACCCCGTTCTTGGCGGTGTTCCCATAGAAGATGTCAGCAAAACGGGGGGCGATGATCACGCGGAAGCCATAGTCCCGCAGAGCCCAGACCGCATGCTCGCGCGAGGATCCGATGCCGAAATCCGGCCCGGCCACCAGGATGCGGGCACCCGAATATTCGGGCCTGTTGAGTATGAAATTCGGATCCCTTCGCCAGGCGTAGAAGAGCGCATCTTCGAAGCCGGTCTTCTGCACCCGCTTCAGGAACACGGCGGGGATGATCTGATCAGTGTCGACGTTGGAGCGGCGCAAGGGCACCCCTACCCCGGTTACAACGGAAAGTGGCTCCATGATAACCTCCTGCCTTCTGGATGGCGATGACGATGGCGAACGATTGATGACTTACAGATCGGCCGGGGAGCAGATGGTTCCCTTGATGGCCGTCGCGGCAGCCACCTCGGGCGAGGCCAGATGCGTCCTGCCGCCCTTGCCCTGACGACCCTGGAAGTTGCGGTTGGATGTGGAAATGGAACGCTCCCCCGGCACCAGCTGGTCGGGATTCATTCCCAGGCACATGGAGCAGCCGGCGTTGCGCCATTCGGCTCCGAAGTCCTCGAAGATGCGGTCCAGCCCCTCCTTCTCGGCCTGAATGCGAACTCGCGAAGAGGCCGGCACCACCAGGACGCGATGGAGGTTCTTGGCCTTGTGATGCCCCTTCATAACGGCCGCTGCCGCGCGAAGATCCTCGATGCGTCCGTTGGTGCAGGAGCCAATAAACACGGTGTCCACGGCGATGTCCCGGATGGGCATCCCCGGCTTCAGCCCCATGTAGTCGATGGCCTCCTGGGCCGCCTGGCGCTTAGCCGGGTCGGCGATCTTTTCTGGCACAGGCACATCAGCTGCGATGGGCAGGCCCTGTCCGGGGTTGGTGCCCCAGGTCACGTAGGGGGTCAGCTGGTCGGCATCCAGGATGACCTCCTTGTCGAAGGCTGCATCCGGATCGGTGGGCAGAGTCCGCCAGTAGTCCAGGGCCTGATCCCACATGGCCCCCTTTGGGGCGTGCGGCCGACCCTCCAAGTAGGCGAAAGTGGTCTCGTCGGGTGCGATCATCCCAGCCCTCGCCCCGGCCTCTATGGACATGTTGCAGATGGTCATGCGCGCATCCATAGACATGCGCCGAATGGCGTCACCCCGATATTCCAGAACGTGCCCTTGGCCGCCGCCAGTGCCGATCCTGGCTATGACTGCCAGGATGACATCCTTGGCGCTCACGCCCGGCTTGAGCTGGCCGCGGACGGTGATGGCCATGGTCTTGAAAGGCTTCAGACTCAGGGTCTGGGTGGCCAGAACATGCTCCACCTCGGAGGTTCCGACGCCGAAGGCCAAAGCCCCAAAGGCCCCGTGGGTCGAGGTATGCGAATCGCCGCAGACGATGGTCATGCCGGGCTGGGTCAACCCCAGAAGGGGTGCAAAGGCATGGACGATGCCCTGGTCCGCATCTCCCAATGGATGCAGGCGGACCCCGAACTCGCGACAGTTGCGCTCCAAGGTGGAGATCTGCAAAGCCGAGACCCTGTCGGCGATGGGTCGATCGATGTCGATGGTAGGGGTGTTGTGGTCCTCGGTGGCTATGACCTGGTCCAAGTGGCGGATCTTCCGGCCTGCCAGACGCAGTCCCTCGAAGGCCTGTGGACTGGTCACCTCATGCATGAGCTGCAGATCGATGTAGATCAGATCGGGCTCGCCTCCCTGGCCCTTCCTGACCAAATGGTCAGCCCAGACCTTTTCCGCCATTGTGCGTCCCATATCGCCTCCTACAAGCCTGCACCGGCCAGGGCGCCAACCTCGCCGGCTCCCCGTCGGCCTTTCATCACTGAGTATGGAACTGCCCAACGATTATGAACTTTTGCATTTCATATACTGAGATGGCATAATTCAACCATGGACACACCTTCTAAGAACGACGACAGATTTCCTTCGGCGAATGATCAGAACCTGCATCAGGAGGAGATTCATTCGGGCGTCGGCGTTCTGGACAAGACAGTGCGGATTCTGGATACTTTGGAGACCGGACCCATGACCCTGGGCCAGCTGGTCAACGCGACCGGATTGGCCCGACCCACGGCCCACCGACTGGCCATCGCCTTGGAGCGCCACCGTTTCGTGCTGCGGGACGCGCATGGCCGCTTTGTCCTGGGCTCCCGCTTCGCCGAGCTGGCCGCTGCCGCCGGCGAAGACCGCCTGCTGACCGCCTCAGGGCCCATCCTGCATACACTGCTTACCCGTTCGGGCGAGTCGGCCCAGATTTTCCGCCGCCAAGGCGAGGTCCGGATCTGCATCGCCGCAGTGGAACGCGCCTCCGGCCTGCGTGACTCCATCCCCGTAGGCGCTCTGCTGTCCATGGAGGCCGGGTCGGCTGCACAGATTCTGCTGGCTTGGGAGGAGCCTGAGCGCCTTCATCAGGGTCTGAGGCATGCCAAGTTCAACACGGCCACATTGGCCACGGTCCGCAAGCGCGGCTGGGCCGAGTCCATCAATGAGCGAGAAGAGGGGGTATGCTCCATTTCGGCCCCAATCCGCAACGGATCCGGACAAGTCATGGCAGCCATATCCATCTCCGGGCCTGTCAACCGCATGTCCACCACGCCGGGAAGGCGATACGCCCCTCTGGTCATGGCCGCTGGCAAATACCTGACCGAAGCCCTGCTGCGAGCCTCATCCCCCGCCCATCACAGGGTCTGAGCGGATTTCTGGCTCTTCACGGCCGCCTGGTGGAGCGCCAAGAGGCAATCAGCCCCGCCAGGGCCGTCAGGCCACCTGCCAGGAATCCGGGCCGACGCAGCAGATTGACCGCATCCCCAGTAGAGGTAGGCACATGGCTCATGGCGAAGGTATAGACCTTGTGGGATCCGGGCCGTCCCACCAATTGGCCGAATTCCAGGAGCTGGGTGCGCGGATTATGGGGATGGCGAATGTCGAACTCGAAGAGCCGTGCCGCCCGCTTGCCGGGCACCGGTCCATAGGAGCCAAATCCGCATGTGGGCGTTGCCCCCAGAGTCAGGTCACCACTGCGTCCGACGAAGCCATTGCGATGGTCATGCCCGGCGAAGAGAGCAAAGTAGCCGCCGTCGCGGGTCAGCAGGTCATACTCCCCGCTGTCCTCGTCCGGACAGGAGACGCCCTCGCCCAGATAGGAGCCAGGGCAGGTGCGCGATTCATCCAGGATGTAGCAATGGGAGTCGAAGCTTCGGTAGCCCTGGACCGCATAAGCCGTAGTGGCCGGCACTGGCTTAAGCAGATCATAGAACTGGGGAATTGGCATGTGCTGGAACACCATGGATCGGTTGCCTAAGAGATCCGGGACGGCCGCCAGGAAGTCCAGGGCCTGGGCCGAAGGCGGGCCATAGCCGCCGGAGCGGGCATAGTCGCCGGAGTCCAGCAGGACCAGGCCCATGACCACCCCCTGACCGTCGCAATCCGCCACTGGCAGGGCGAAAGTGCCTGGGGCACAGACGAAGGCCGTTTGGGAGGGCAGGGCCGACCCGATCAACGCGTGGACCCGATCCGGATGGGCGACCGTAGCCTCTGGGTTCAGACAACCGGGCACTTCCCGGTAGATGGCATCCATCTGATCGGTGTCTAGACCGCACTGGAAGTCGTGATTGCCGTAGGTAACGACGAAGGGAATCCCCCGTTCTACCAGCGGGCCGGTGATCAGACCGACGGTTCTACGGACCAGGTCCTCGGTGTGCTTGATATTCTGCCGACGTACAGGCTCGGCACCCCTGCCGGTCTCTCCATGCTCCGATCCCCGGCGGCCCGCAGCCGCTTGGCCATTCTGGGGCTTGGAGGAGCGCCTCAGCGAGGCTCCCCCCAGTCCCAGGGCGCCGCCCATGCTCAGACCTGCTGAGTAGATGCCATCCAGAGGGGTACTCCAACGCCTCTTGCGGAAGGTGTGCTCGTAGGCCGTGTCGTAACCGGCCACCTGGTTGCCCGAGAAGACCACCAGATCAGGCCTGGCTGCATCACAGGCCGCGCCTATCAGCCTGATCGTGTCCGTAGAGACCTTGGGGCCCTCCTGGACATCGGCCAATTGCAAAAGTCTGAACTTGCCCGAGTGATGGAACTGAAGTCGCCCTAGCCGGGCCGAAACGGACAGCGGTCGATCATGCCCTGCCTCGCCGCCTTGTGGGCAGGCCTGATACGCGTGGTAATGCTGACTCATATATCCCAGCCTACTTCACCTGGCTTCGGCCATCGCCCGATCTGTGCAACCACTTCCCAGAAATGGCCCGTGAAGATGGCATCCTTCGTCCTAGGTCGGAGGATTGCCCAGCAGGGTGTGAGATTGGCCACATTGGCCACAGCGGCAGCCAGGACCGGGCCAATGATCTCCGGGCATGGTCTTGTACTTGGTATATTGAATATGTTGCGGTTCTCAACAAGCGAGAGGGAGCATACCTCCATGGCAGAAGGACAAGGGCTCCTGTTGCGCAAGGATCTTGAGCGGGTCGTCGACCGCCTGCACCAAGAGCGCACCCACGTGGCTCCCTATCAGGAGGATTACCGTCGACTGCTGGACAACCACGGCAAGATGATCCGAGCCGCTATGGTGGTCCTCTTTGCCCGAGCCGGCACCAGCACTGAAGGACTGATGGACGACACTGTCATCACCGGCGCAGCCGCCATCGAGATGCTCCATCTGGCCACGCTAGTTCACGACGACGTTCTGGACAGTGCCCCCATCCGCCGCAACAAGCCTACGGTCCACACCATCCGAGGCAACAAGGCCGCCATCTATCTGGGAGATCTGATCCTCTCGCGCTACATGGAGATCATGGCCTCCATAGCCCCTGATACAGCCTTTATCAGGGAGCAGGCCGGCACAGTCTGCGAAATTGTAGGCGGGGAGCTTTATCAGGAGTCCGACCGCCACCACACCCAGATAACCATAGACGACTACGACCGAGCCATCTCCGGCAAAACGGCGGCCCTCTTCCGCCTGGCCTGCCTGACCGGGATCC
This sequence comes from Bifidobacterium sp. B4111, assembly GCF_026537235.1. Classification (NCBI taxonomy): domain Bacteria; kingdom Bacillati; phylum Actinomycetota; class Actinomycetes; order Bifidobacteriales; family Bifidobacteriaceae; genus Bifidobacterium; species Bifidobacterium sp. B4111. The sequence goes on from NZ_JAFNMO010000002.1 coordinate 200,724, forward strand.
GCCTCGACGGCCAGCCAACCGACCCGGCACTGGAACGGACTGCCCGAAACTTCGGCAGTAATCTGGGTATGGCCTTCCAAATCATCGACGACATCAATGATTTTGATCTGGATCACGACACCGGCAAGCCCAAGCTGGAGGATATCCGCGATGGGATCTACACTCTGCCGGTTCTGCTGGGATTCCAGGAGGATGAAAACTTCAGAACACTGGTCCAGCAAGACGATCCTGTCCAGGTGGTCGCCTACTTCAGAAGCCATCCCCACCTGATGGAGAGCAGTCGGCAAACCGCCAGGGACTATCTGCGGCGTGCTGTAGACAGTCTGGAGGATTCCCCCGTGGCCAAAGGCGTGCGCGACCTGCTTCAGGGCATGGCAACTACGATAACCGCTCAGATCTGACCGAATCGGCACTACCAAACGAGAGGGAGCGAAGCCGGTCGGATATCATGCATATGCCGAGCATTCGCCAAAACATTCGCTTCATGCTCGGGATTGCCCCCCCACTGACGCCAAGGCCTGATGACAGCAAAGCCCCCGTCCCGAACCGTGAGGTCCGAAACGGGGGCTTGCCGAAGGGGAAGAGAGGGTGGGCCAGCTAGCCAGCTAGCCAGCCAGCCGTCAGGCCAAGGCCACCCGGGCGGGAGCGCCATGCACCTTGGCGGTCTGCGGCCCATTGCCGTCATCCGGCCGGTAGAAGGGTCCCTGGTGCAGGGTCCTCCTGGTATAGAAGACCATGACTCCGCCCAGTACCAGGAAGAGGAGGAAATAGACAGTGCAGGTGAAGAGCAGGTTTGGCACCGTGCTCGTCGGCGAAACTCCATCGGCAATGGTCTGGAAACCGTAGACCAGCCATGGATATCGTCCAAGCTCCGTCACCAGCCAGCCGCTGGTCGTGGCCACGAAGGGGACGAAAGTAAAGATACCCATGATCCAGAGCTTCCAACGAGTGGTGAACAGCGTGTTCTTCTTCTTGCGTGTAAACCAAAGCACCAATGCGGATATCAGAGCGAAGGCAAAGCCGACTCCGGCCATCAGGCGGAAGACCCAGAAAAGGGTGGCGGCCGGTACGTAGTAGTTCATATCCTTGCCATACTTGGCATCATACTTCTCGTGCAGCTCTTTGTTGATGGTGTTCATGCCCTTGACGGCCCCTGTGCTCTTGCCGTAAGCCAGTATGGACATGGCGCCTGGAACCTCGACAGACCCGTCGACCTTGTGATCCTTCTCGTTGACCAAAGCCACAACCGTCCAGGGGGCAGGATCGCCGGTATCCTCGTAGATGCCCTCAGTGGCGGCCAGCTTCATAGGTTGATCGGTCACGATGTACTTGCCCTGCAGATCACCATAGGTAATCACGCAGATGGAGCCGATCAGCCCCATCAGGGCGGCCAGACGGATGGACTTGGTGAAGAAGTTGACCTTGGCCTGCTTATCGGAGTCAGCCTCTACAGCAGCCACGGCCTTATCCTTGTTGCCCAGATGCATCCTCAGCAGGCTGAAGGCGCTGCAGCCCATGACCACAAAAGCCCCTGTGCAGACGGCAGCGAAGAAGACGTGGGGGAATTCTATCCATAACTGAGGGTTGGATACCACGGCGCCGAAATCGGTCAGACGCACATGGCCGGTGGCCTGGTTGATCTCGAAGCCGACCGGATGCTGCATGAAGCTGTTGGCAGCCAGAATCCAGATGGCCGACATGGATGAGCCCAGGAAGGTCAGCCAGATGAAGACCGCATGCACAGCCGGCTTGAAGCGGTTCCAAGTGAACATCCACACACCGATGAATGTGGATTCCAGGAAGAAGGCCAGCAAGGCTTCGATGGCCAATGGGGCACCGAAGATATCACCCATGAACCTGGAGTAATTGGACCAGTTCATGCCGAACTGGAACTCCTGGATGATCCCAGTGACCACGCCGACTGCGAAGGAGAGCAGGAAGATTTTGGACCAGAACATGGTCATCTTCTTGTAGACATCCTTCTTGGTCACCACATAGATGGTCTCCATGATCGCGACCGCCAGGGACAGACCGATGGTCATAGGGACATAGAAGAAGTGGAATATCGTCGTCATGGCGAACTGGAATCTAGACAATCCCAATACAGTGAACATCGTTCCTCCCAATCTCTGCAGTGATTCGTCGGGCGTGAGTGCACGGGTCGAATCCGAACGGATTCAGATGTGACCGGACTTCTTGCCTACGAAAGCCTTTTGGCCCTCCCCGGCTTAGCGATCCTGCCGCTTCTCCGGGCTTCGGCTTCCATACCGTACAGTCCATGAACTGTCGGCATGCAACAACCAGCAGGGAAGCCATCCGCCAAGATCGACGACCTGGCAACCGCGCAAAGCTCACTGCCCGGAAAACAGCCTGATGGTCATTCAACAGGGTTCCGTCCATCCGAATCTGACTGCCAGTCCAAGTATATCCCTTGACCGTCGCTCTTGTCCACGTCCGAGACATCCATGCGATAAAGTTCACGGAAACGTGCGTTTTCCCGATACAGGTCGACCGGGCGCCCTTGCATGACGATGTGACCGTCCTGCATGAAGATGACCTGGTCGGCCTCCTCCAGCCCCTGCAGGTGATGGGTCACCCAAAGGAGTGTGCGCTTTTGGCTTACTCTGAAAATCATAGCCATGAGCCATCGCTCGGTAATGGGATCCAGACCGATGGTGGGCTCGTCCAAAAGAATGATGGGAGTGCGCTTGAGCACGATTCTGGCCAAGGCCACACGCTGACGCTGCCCGCCTGAAAGACGGCCGCCGGCCTCCTCCACCGGCGTGTCGATTCCCTGGGGCATGCCCGCCACAACCTTATCCAGCTGAACAGCCTTCAAGGCCTGGCGGACCTGATCGTCATCGGCCTGTGGAGCACCCAGACGCACGTTGGAGGCAATCGTGGTATTGAAGAGGAATGCCTGCTGGTTCAAATAGCCGAAAAGCTCGGGACGCTGGTCCTGCAAGGCATCGACCGGTATTCCATTGATCAGGATGCGGCCACTGGTGGGGCGCAGGTCGCCCAGAAGCAGCTGAAGAACCGTTGTCTTGCCCTCACCGCTGGGACCGAGCAGGGCCACTCGTTGTCCACCCTCGATCCGCAGGCTGAAGTCGTCCAGCAACAGCGGGTCATCAGGCCCGTAGGAGAAACTGACATGATCGAAAACGATCGACCTGATCGGCCCCTCCAGCCTGGTCTGAGCACTGGCCGGAATCCGCCGGGACTCGACCCGCTCGGTCAGTTCATTCAGGTGGCCCAGAGAGTCCGTATAAAGGGGAACCTCAGCCACCGCCTGGGAGACCACGATGAAACAGTCGACCAAAGGAAAAACCGCCAGGACCACTGCTGCCGCGAAGTCCGCAACGGAGGTGGAACTGGTCATACGCAGATCCGCTCCAACGATCAGAGCCACCACCATGAGGGCGAAAATCATCTGGATGCCGCAATTGCGCCATCGCTCAAACCGCTTTTGCTGCCTACGGCCATTGGCGATGTCGTTGAAATCGTCGGACGCTATATCCACGAACCGCCGCCGGCGGCGGGTGATCACCCAATCCCCCAGGCCCATATAGCTCTCAGTTACAGCAGTGTACTGGTCCTGCCGCCTTGCCTTCTCCATGTCATAGCGCCCGTCTGAATAAGCCAGCGAGACCAGCGGGACCAGGATCAGGATCAAGGCGAAAAGCAGGAAGAGCAGGAGCGAGGTCAGCCAGGAGAAGACGCCTACGGCGATGGTGACCACCACCCACATAATATAGGCCACGACCGTGGGGAAGATGGTGCGCAGGTAGAAGTTCTCCAAATGGTCCAGGTCGTCCGAGAGCATGCCCAAAACCTCGCCCGTGCGTTCATGCTCGTTCAGGAAGGCAGCATCCTGCGAGAGGGTGCGATAGAGCTGAACCCGCAGCTTGGAGACTACTCGGAGCACCCAATCATGGCTCTTGATGCGCTCCAGGTACTTGAATGACGGCCGTCCGATGCCGAAGGCCCTAGTCAGGACCACCGGCACGTAGACTGCGAAAATGTTGAAGGGGTGACGGGCCGACCTGCTGATCAGGAAGCCCGAGGTGAACATGAGCCCGGCCGCGCAGACGAAGGTGATGGCCCCCAGGAAAAAGATCAGGGCAAGCAACCCCTTGTTCTGACGAAGGTAGGGCCAGAACCAATGATCCCGGTGCCAGATCTGCATGTAGCCTGACAGCCCGCGGCCGCGGCGGGAGGTCTTCGGCGCCCTCCTGCCGCCTTTTCCGGCGGCATCAGTCCTGCTGGTAGTCGGCAATCTGGTTCCCCCCCATCTCGTTGATCAGATCATCCAAGGGCCCGCCCTGACCGATCAGCTCGCGCGGATCGCCTTGGGCTACAATCCGTCCATCCTCCAGCATGATCACCCAATCCATGTTGGCCAGCCAGTGCAGGCGGTGGGTGGCCAGGACGACAAGGTGCCCGTTCATGATGGGCAGCAGTGTCTGCTTCAGATCGTATTCCGTCTCGATGTCCAGGTGGGCGGTGGGCTCGTCAAACAACAGGATCTCGCGTGAGGGGTCCAAGACGCCCCTGGCCAGGGCGATTCGCTGAGCCTGGCCGCCGCTGATGCCACGGTTGCCCTCACCGATTCGGGTGTTCAGACCGTCGGACAGTGTTTTTAGCCAGTCGGTCAACCCGGCCTGGTCGGCTGCACGAGCCACCGCAGCATCGTCTGCATCCTGGTTGTAGAAGCGGATGTTGTCAGCCACGGTGCCATGGAAGATGAAGGGGTTCTGGGGAATATAACTGATGTGCCGCTGCCAGGCAGCCGCATTGCAGTGCTCCAGCAGATGACCGTCCAAGTCGATGCTGCCCGCCTTGGGCTGCTCAAAGCCGGCCAGCAAATCCATCAATGTGGACTTGCCTGCTCCTGAACGGCCGACGACGGCCACCTTGGAAAAGCCGCGCAGGTCCAGCTCCAGCCCGCTCAGGGCCAGGGGCTGCTCCTCGGCATCGCTGTCGACCCGGCGGACCTGTGACTCCGGAACATCCTCGACTTCGGTTCCTCGCGATGCTCCGGAATTGGATGCCACCGAAACCGGCATCCCATCACCGTCATGACCCTTGGATGCCTTGGGCTTATTGCTTTTCTTGCCGGTCTTTTGATTCTCGGATTTGGCCATGGCATCCATCTGCGCCCCGGCTGAAGCATTGCTCTGCAACGGCTTGGGGCCAGGATAGGCGAAGTCGATTCCCTCCAGGTGCAGGTGGCTGTCCTGCTTCCACCCGGACCAGTCCAGCTCCTCCAAGCGCTTAGGCTCAGGCTGGGCCAGCATGTCTACGATGTCATCCAAGGCATTCTTGCCGTTCAGTGTTGCATGGAAGTCGTCTCCGAACTGGCGAATAGGCATGAAGTATTCGGGAGCCAAGATCAGGGCCAGCAGGGAGGGAAAGAGCTCCGCTTTGCCATCGATCAGGCTGTTGCCCAAGAAGACCGCCATGATGGCGATGGCCAAAGTGGCGAAGAAGTCCAGGGCAAAAGTGGAGGTCATAGCCACCCGGATAACGCTCATGGTCCTCTTCCGGAAGCGGTCAGATACCGAATAGATCTCGTCCTCGTACTCCTTGTCGATGCCCAGCATCTTCAGGGTCGGCAGGCCCAAGACCGTATCCATGAACCTTGTGTTGAGCTTTCGGAACTGGGCGTACTGTCGACTGGAGCGATCCCTGGCGGCCAGGCCCAGGATGACCATGAAGAAGATGAGCAGGGGCAGCATAAGCAGGAGAATCAGACCGGAACCTGCATCCTGTGCCCAGACCATGACCAGAACGATCAGGGGGATGAAAATGAGATCCATCAGCTTGGGCAGGACCGTCAACACATAGGTGCGCACCTGGTCGAGTCCGTCCACCAACATGGTGACGGCCGATCCTGTGCCGCGCCGGGCCAGAGCCGATGGGCCCAGCGAGAAGACCTTGTCCTGAATTCGGGGCCGCAGCTGCGCCACGACGGCATCGGCACGATCGGTGGCGATACGATCCTTGGCCACGTCGCAGAGCTGCCGACAGGTGTAGGCGACCAAAAAGATCAGCACTGGCGCCACCAGCACACTGAGGTTCTGAAGGTGCCAAATGCGCACCAGAGCCAAGGTAAGTCCATAGGCCTGAGCCACCACACCGATTCCCTGGACCAGGGACAGGCCGGCCAGCAGGCCCAGGGTGGACCGGACTCCATCGAAACGGAAGAGATTTTTGTCGATCAATGCATTACCCTTCGGATGTCCTCCGGTCCTGTCGGCGCTGCCTCCCCTGCCCCTTGAATTTCAGAGGGTCTCAGCCACGGTGGCCGAAGGGGCCACAGGCGAGGTCAGATGGGCGCCATCGGTCTCCAGCCGCTTGCGCTGGATGAAGTAGCTCCAGATGAAATAGGCCAGCATGATGGGCAGGAGGATGCAAAGCACCACAGTCATGATCTTCATGGTCAGCGGAGAAGCCGAGGCATCCTGGATCAGCAGGTCGTGAGCCGGATTGTCGGCAATCATCACACGGGGGAAGAGCCCGTTGAAGATAAAGGCGATGATGGCCATCAAAGTGATGCCCGAGCAGGTGAAGGCATAGCCGCCGTGCTTCTTGAAGACAGCAAGGTGGCCTCCAATGACGGATGCCAGAATGATCACAGTGATCAGCCAGGTGGACAGGGGGCGGGCCTTGTAGAAGTCGGTGTTGAAGATGGCCAGGAGCACAAAGACGACCAGTGCCGGATAGGCGATCCAATAGGCCTTCTCGCTGACGTTGAGCATCCGGCGTGAATCCATGGCTCCAAGCTTCAGGCTCAGGAAATGCAGGCCGTGGACGAAGCTGAAGAAGACGACTGCTATGCCGCCTACCACGGAAAGCCAGTTGAACACGTCAAAGAACCCGGGCCAGGCATCGCCGTTCTTATCCATGGGAATGCCCTGGATCAGACTGGTCAGCATCATACCCAGGAAGAAGGGCGCAAATAGGGAGCCGATGAAGTTGGCCCACTGCCATACGCCACGTTCACGGCTGGTCAGTGCATGGGAGGCGAACTCGAATGAGACTCCGCGCAGGATCAGGGCGACCAGCACCAGGAAGAGCAGGATGTAATACCCCGAAAAGAGGGAGGCGTACCAGAGCGGGAAAGCCGCGAACATGGCGCCGCCGGCAGTGATCAGCCAGACCTCGTTGCCGTCCCAGTGGGGGCCGATGGCCCTCATGAAGGTGGCACGCTCATCACCATCGCGGGCCACGAACCTGGTAGCCATGCCAACGCCAAAGTCGAACCCCTCGAGCAGGAGGAACCCTGCAAAAAGCAGGCCAATGACGAAAAACCACAAACCTTGTAGGAAACTCATGCTAATGCCACTCTCCTCTCGCTCCTGCCGATCCGCATACGGGCGCGGGATCTCCGCACTCCTGGCGGAAGCCGCAGTCGGCCGGGGTTTCCGCCGGAATGAGAAGGAGCAGGAGGTAGTCAATCATATTGATGAACGCAGGGCCAATGGCAATCCTCGCCGCGAATGATCCGATCCAAGGCTGGAGCGGAACGAACATGCTTTCCGTCGCAGACCGATGCGGCGACTTCCTCGTGTCCTGAATCATGTTCGTCCTCCCCTCTTTCATCGCCTTGTCCCTTGCATTCCTTGAGACGCTGGTTCAGTTGCTCTCCAGCATGGTACGCACGTCGGCCAACTCAAGGACCGACCGCTCGTTGACGATCCACTTCAGGACCGAGACCATCCTGCCCCTGAGCTTCAGCGTCCCCATTCGGTCGATTTCGGCGACCCCGGCGTGAGGGCCAAGGGAGCACACAGTTCCTTCGCTCCGGAAGGTGAACCGCTGAGGCTCCTGCCCCCGCGTTCTGGCAAGGACATTCGCGGCCGCGGTATCAGCCTGGGCCATCGAAATCTGTGCAGTGGTTGGGTAGAGCCGACCTGACTGGGGGTCGGGAACGGCGCTCACATCACCCACCAGGAACTCCTCTGGATGCTGCTCCACCGATAGGTCATCCCTGACCACTACACGGTTGCGCTTCTGATTATACCCTGAATCGGCAATAACGTGGCTGCCACGTACGCCCGTTGTCCAAATGATCGTATGGGCCTTGAACTCCTGGTCATTGGAGACCACGGCACCTTGCTTGACCTCGGTGATAGGGGTCGAGGTGTGGAAGTTGACTCCCCGCTTGCTCAGATAATCCACAGCCCAGTCGACCAGGTCCTTGCTGAACATGGGCAGAATCTTGGGCGACGCCTCTATGCAGTCCACCTTGACCCGATCCATGGGGAAGCCCAGGCGCTTCGAAAGCTGAGGCAGCCGATAGACCAGCTCGCCCAGGTACTCGATGCTGGTGAAGCCCGCGCCACAAACCGCTATGCTCAGGTCCAGCGGATCATGGCTGGTCTGGTAGCGGGCCAGCGTCTGCTCCAATTTCCTGCGGGCTGCCAGAGCGGTGTCCACGTCCACGATGGGCCATCCATGCTCTTCGGCCCCCTTGATGCCGAAGGTTTCGGACTCGAAGCCCAGGGCGTTGACCAAGTAATCGTAGGACAGGGGATCGTGATGCTCCAGGCTCACCCGATGGCTGTCCTGATCAATGCCGACCACCTTGTCGACGATCAGTGTCACCGAATCAGGCAGAGACTTGCGCAGGTCGAAGACCACATCCGCTGGCTCCTTGGTTCCCGCCGCCAACTGGTGCAGCTGGGTGGACTCGTAGTGGTACTCATTCTGGTTGACCAGCACCACATGGGCATCCGTCTTGGCATGAGCCAGCCTCTTGACCACGCGAAGGCCCGCATAACCGGCTCCTAACACCATGATTGTCGTCATGTTCACGCACCTTTACCAAAGAAAACCGTACAATGACTCAAACACTGGGTGATGCCGCCCGATCAGCCGATGACCGGGTCCATCACTCAAACTTCTATGCTCAACGTATCAGATTCCACCATCGGAAACTCTGACATGACTGCCTGCCGGGCCTCCTCTTTTTGTTTGCTTGCTCACACCGCGGACGACTCTCATGGACACGACCGGCCGCCTCTTTGGAAACCGGAAGCATTTCTGAGAAACGCAGCAATACGCATACAAGAAGAGCGGAACATCGTTTCGATGCTCCGCTCTTGGGGACTCTGAATCCCTACTGCTGGGGTACCTGGACTCGAACCAAGAACGGATGAACCAGAATCACCTGTGTTGCCAATTACACCATACCCCAATTGGCTGTGCGACAACCGCTTGGACGATTGTCACATGTCGTACCCCCGACCGGATTTGGACCGGTGTTGGCGCCGTGAGAGGGCGTAGTCCTAGACCGCTAGACGACGGGGGCTTCACTTTTCGCCGCGTACGAACCCGGTTCAGCAGGTCAGTAGCACAACAAAAAAGAAATATACCCGCTCAGAGGTTTTGGCGCAAGTTGGCCATCCTCCGGAGTGTTGTGCTCTTGCCCAAGATCTCCAGGGACTCAAACAGGGGTGGCGAGACCCGCCTTCCCGAGACCGCCACCCTGACCGGCCCGAAGGCCAGTCGGGGCTTATAGCCGCCCTCATCCACCAGCGCCTGAGTGAGCAGGTCGTGCAGGTGATCGGTTTTCCAGTCCTGGTCGGATACATCATCCAGAGCGGCAATGGCCAGGTCCAAGACTTGTCCAGCGGAGTCCTTGAGCTGTTTACGGGCATCCGGCTGGGGCTCCAGGTAATCCTCCTTGCTGAGCAGACTGCCTACCATGCCGGAGACCTCGCCCAGCAGACGTACGCGAGGCTGGACCAGGGGGGCGGCAGCGGTCAGGATCCGCTGCTCACGATCGCTCAGGTCCTGCCAGCGCTCAGCACTCACCAGCCTGTCGCGCCTGAGGTAGGGCAAGGACCGGTTCAGGAAGTCCTGTGGCTCCAGCATGCGGATGTGCTCGGCGTTGATAGCTACTGCCTTGTCGATGTCGAAGTGGGCCGGATTGGCCTTGACATCCCGGATGTCAAAGTGCTCAACCATCTCATCCATGGAGAAGACATCCCGGTCGGGGCCAATTGACCAGCCCAGCAGGGCCAGATAGTTGAGCAGACCTTCCGGAATGAAGCCGTGCTCCCGGTGCAGAAAGAGGTTGGACTCAGGGTCGCGCTTAGACAGCTTCTTCTTGCCCTGGCCCATGACATAGGGCAGGTGCCCGAAGAGAGGCATGGCCCGGGCTATGCCCAGCTTCATCAAGTAACGGTAGAGGACGATCTGCCGGGGGGTGGAACTGAGCAGGTCCTCGCCGCGCAGGACCACATTGATGCGCATCAGGGCATCATCCACCGGATTGGTCAGAGTATAAAGCGGATCGCCGTTGGGGCGCACAATCACATAGTCGGGCACGGACCCGGCCTTGAACTCGATATGCCCGCGAATCAGGTCGTCAAAGGCGATGTCCTCGTCAGGCATGCGGATGCGCAGGGCGGGCCGCCGACCCTGGTCGCGGAAGGCCTGACGCTGCTCATTGCTCAGGTCGCGGTCATAGCCGTCGTAGCCGAAAGCCGCCGGTCGACCAGCGGCCAGGTTACGCTCCTTGATCTCCTCGGCAGTGGAATAGGACTCGTAGGCGTAGCCGGCATCCAGCAGCTGCCGGGCTACATCGCGGTAAATATCGCCACGCTCGGACTGCCGGTAGGGGCCATCCGGGCCGCCGACCTCCACACCCTCGTCCCAGTCCAGCCCCAGCCACTTGAGGGCCTCCAGAATCTGCTGGTAGCTCTCCTCGCTGTCGCGCTGGGCATCGGTGTCCTCGATGCGGAAGACGAAGGTACCGTGCGAGTGCCGGGCCTGGGCCCAGTTGAAGAGTGCGGTTCGAACCATGCCCACATGCGGGGTGCCGGTCGGCGAGGGGCAGAAGCGGACCCTCAGATCCTTGGGCAGGTCGGGTTTGGCGTCGTGATCATGCTCATCAGTCATGACACCCATTGTGCCCCGGCAAGGCGACGTAGACCAACTCAGAGCAGGAGCCGGTATCAGCCCCGCTGCTGCTCTTGCTGCCTGTCCTTGCTGTAGGTCTCCGGAATAAACCTGGTCTGGTCATGCAGCTTGGGCCAGATTACCACCTGGCCCTGCTCCAAGGAACGCGGCACATCGATGATCCGCTGGTTGTCCGAGCCTCGGAACTGGAGCAGGCTGTTCTTCCGATTCTCCAAGTAGCGTCCGTCCACCAGCACGTCAAGGTAGGAGATCAGCTGGGCCTTGTCCGGGGTCTCCCCCGGCCGGTTCAGCTCCTCCCATGTATAGCCTGTCCAGCACCAGATATCCTTCTCATGGCCGAACTCGCGCCGGATCCGCTCCGAAAGGCCGAGCAGCATGGGGGTGTTGAGCAGGGGCTCCCCGCCCAGGTAGGTGATGCCCTGCACATAGGACAGCGACAGGTCCTTGACAATGCGGTCCTCAAGCTGCTGGGTATAGGGGTGCCCGGCGCCGAAGTCCCAGATGGAAGCGTTGTAGCACCCCTGGCAACGGAAAGGGCAGCCGCTGACGTAGAGGGAGCAGCGGATCCCCTCGCCGTCGGTCATGACCAGACGCTTGTAGTCCGCCACGATTCCTCGACTAAGCCGACGGCCGTCCCACTGGCCGGCCCTGGGATTGTTGGTCAGCTCAGAGGGGATCCCTGGACCGCGCCCCTGCTCATCAGCAGCGAAGTCACGGTGGCCGCCTGTCTTTCTCATGGCTCCCTGTTTGTCCATCATCTGGTCCTCCTCATGACAATGGCGGGCCGCAAACTACCCGGCCCGCCATGTACTGCGCCTCTTCAGAGGCTATTCGGCCTTGTCGTCAAACCACTCCTTGGTGGATCCGTCCTTGAGGACCACGTGGCCGGTCTCGCCCTCCATGTGCTTGACGCGGTGGGCGATCTCCTCGTGCCTGCCGTGGACCATGGGCCGCTGGACTGGGTTGCCCAGGTAGCCGCAGGTGCGCTTGGTCACGTTGCACTTATCGGGGTCGTCATTGCCGCATTCGGGGCATTTGAAGCCCTCCTCAGTGGGCTCGAAGTCGCCCTCGTAGCCGCAGACGAAGCAGTGGTCGATGGGGGTGTTGGTGCCCAGGTAGCCGATGCCGATGTCGTAGGCATAGTCCCAGACCGCCTCCAGGGCCTTGGGGTTCTGCTGCATGGATGGGAACTCGCAGTAGTTGATGAACCCGCCCGAGGCCAGGTAAGGGAAGTCCCGCTCGTAGCTGAGCTTCTCCATGGGCGTGGGCCGCAGCCAGACCGGGTAGTGGAAGCTGTTGGTGTAGAAGTCGTGGTCGGTGACGCCGTCGACTACGCCGAACTTCTCCTTGTCCATCCGTGCGAAGCGGTCAGTCAGCGACTCGGCCGGAGTGGAGTAGACCGAATAGTGGTACCCCTCAGCCTTCTCCCACTGCTTGCAGAGCTGGTTCATCCGGCGCACAATGCTTAGGGCGAACTCCTTGCCATCCGGATCCCAGGAGTGGTCCTTCATCCAGTCCTTGCCGTAGAAGACGCTGGTGGCCTCATAGAGTCCGATGTAGCCCAAGGAAACAGTGGAGCGGCTGTTGCGGAAGAGGGTGTCTACGCTGTCGGTGGGCTTCAGCCTGCCGAAGGCGCCGTACTGGTAGAGGGTGGGGGCGTTGATGGGCGTGGCCTGCTTGCAGCGCATGATGCGGAACTGCAGAGCATGGTGGGCCACCTCCATACGCTGGTCAAAGATCTTCCAGAAGCGGTCCTTGTCGCCGCGGGACTCCAGAGCGATGCGGGGGATGTTGACGGTCACGACACCAAGATTCATGCGACCGTCCTCTTCGTCCTCGCCCGTCTCGGGATTGGTCCAGGCCTGCAGGAAGGAGCGGCAGCCCATGGGGGCCTTGAAGGAGCCGGTGATCTTGACCAAATTCTCGTAGAAGACCACGTCAGGGTACATGCGCTTGGTCGAGCACTCCAGAGCCAGCTGCTTCATGTCGTAGTTGGGATCGCCCTCGTCCGCGTTCAGCCCATGCTTGATGGTGAAGACCAGCTTGGGGAAGATGGCGGTGTGGCGGTCCTTGCCCAGTCCGCGGATGCGAATCAGGAAGATGGCCCGCTGAATCTCCCTGGCGAACCAAGAGGTGCCCAGGCCGAAGCCCACAGTGACGAAGGGTGTCTGACCATTGGAGACACGGTTGGAGTTGATCTGGTACTCCATGGTCTGCATGGCATCGTAGATGTTCTTGCGAGTCAAGATCTTGGCATAGACCTGACGCAGCCGAACAATCTGCGGAGCGTCCAGATCGAAGGGGGCGTCCTCGCCAATGGGAGCACGATCGTCCAAGTGGAGCCAGTCAGCTTCCCGGGCCTTGAGGCCGCGGACGACATCCTTGGCCACGTCGATAGGCTCCTCGTCCGGCAGAACAGCCTCAGCCATGGAATAGTTCTTCTTGTAGTCCAGACGCGCATACCTGTCCAGCATCTCGTCACAACGGTTGACGGTCTGACCGCCGTACTGGGAGCCGGCAATGTCCTTGATGATCTGGGTGATCTGCGTAGCAGCGGTGCCGATGGACTTGGGCGAGTCCATCATGGCGTTGCCCAGCTCGAAACCATGGGCCAGCATGTCACCGAAGTCAGGCAGGGAGCAGTTGGTCTCAGCAGTAAAGGGCGAGTAGTCCGCGTCGTGGAAGTGGATGTCGCCCTTCATGTGGGCGTTGGAGACATCCTTGGGCAGCATGGCGAAGGCCGAGGCCTTGGATACCGCGCCGGCCAGCAGGTCGCGCTGGGTGGCGTAGACGTTGGCGTCCTTGTTGGCGTTCTCGCGCACCAGAGTCTCGTCCTTGCTGGTCAGACGATGAACGGCCTCATTGACATCAGTGGCCTTGGCCCGCTGAATGTCACGGTCAAGACGGTAGGAGGTATAGGAGCGAGCAATCTCGTAAAGATGGGCATTGACCAGGGCATGCTCGACCAGGGTCTGGATGTCCTCGATCTTGACTGGGTTGGTGTAGCGATCAGTGATCTCGGACTGGACGGTCAGGGCCATACCCCGGATCTGCTGGCGATCCTCAGGACTGACCTCGTGCTTGACATCCTTGAAAGCAGCTTCGATGGCGTTCATGATGTTGACAGGATCAAAATCGACGATCCGGCCGTCGCGCTTCTCGACCAGAATGCCGTCAACAGCATCGCGATCCGAAATGCCACGCTCCTTCACGCTATCGGTCATGACCTCAGTATCCATCGTCACTCCTCATACGGTTGTCATACGGTTACTCATGTGCGCTTGCTTTGGCGTTCCCGAATTCCATACCGGGAACAGCGAATCACATGTATGTCATTTTTGCTGACAGGACTTACTCTATCACGTCGTGACCACCATATGTAGTGTCTGATGATGATTCGTTTCCTACATTTAGTTGTTCCCGTGTTTGGTGGACTAAGTCACCAACAGCGGGGTCTGGACAAGGGCTGCAAATGGCCGAAGAGCCATCGGGGGATCATCTACAGGGACGACGCAGCCGCCCGACACGCACACATTTTGCCCAGCCCCGACCCCTGCACCAAGCAGGAACAGACCTAAGCCAACAGACCCCGCGGCACAAAGAGGGTCTGGGTGCGCAGGCGGCGATCCATGCTCATGCCCTCCGGGGCCTGCCGCCCCGACTCGATCATGGACAGGAGCATGTCAACCCCCTGGCGACCCATGCGGTCCACCTGCTGGGAGATGACCGACACCTGAGGACTGATCAGTTGGAAGACCTCCAGGTCGTCGAAAGAGACCAAGGGCACTCGCGAGCGCTGGTCGCCGTCCCACTCCATAGCAACGGCCTTGATGGCATCGGCAGAGTAGCCGAAGATAACGGCGTCCACCCCCTGACCAAGCAGGTGGCGCATGGTCGCAGCCGCCCGGGGGCGATCCTCGAAACCTTGGCGGACCACCAATCCCGTCAGCCCCTGACAGGCATCCACACCGGCCAGAAAAGCCTGCTCGCGCTCGCGGAAGGTATAGGAGCGACTCTCTGGGCCCGGGACGAAAGCCACTCGTCTGCAGCCCCTTGCTACTAGAGCATCCAAGGCTGCCTCCAGGCCAGGCACCGGGTCAGAATCCACCAGAGGAACACCGGGCAGGGTCCGGTCGGGACGGTCTACGAAGACCACAGGAAATTCCCTTGCCAACATGGTGCGAAGCATGGGCGAGGTGGGTCCGTCAGGCACGACCAGAACACCGTCCATATGCCGAGACAGAAGGATGCGGTAATAGTCCTCCTGCCTGCTGGCTTGGCAAGAGGACACGCCGATCAGGGGCGCGTAGCCTGCCGAGTAGAGCTGGTCCTGGACGGCGTAGACCAGCTCAGAGAAATAAGGGTTGCGAATGTCGGGGACCAGCAGACCTACGGCATGCGAGCGCGAGGATCGCATGGAACGGGCTCGACTGTCAGGGATGTAGCCCAGCTCCATGGCCGCCCTGCGAACCCTGTCCTTGGTAGGCGGGGAGATGCGCCCCTTGTTATTGAGCGCCTGGGAGACCGTGGATACGGACATGCCCGCTTGCTTGGCCACATCACTGATGGTCACCGACATGGGAACCCTCTCCGTCGAACCCTACCGAAATCGGTTGTCTTGCTCCTGACGAGACCGACAGCAGCCGGCCCGCGCGGACCTCTCGTGAGCCTCCAGTATACGGGCAAATGATGCAACCTTTCATCACGGCAAGGCAGGACCGGCTGGGTTGGACTAGAGTGGTCTTGTTCGCGCGGCTGGTGGCAGCAGCCGTGACACACATCGCAGAATTCCATCGGTCAAGACCGTACCGGATCGTCGCGCGGGCTCCTCACCTTCCCGTAGCGGCCCCGACGCGGATGGGCACCAGGAGTGCCGGAGAGGCAAGGTGACAGTGATGAGCATGTCGGGGAACAGAGGCTCCAGGAGAATTCCCGGCCACAAACTGATCATGCGGGCGCTCGCCCTGGTAGCTGCGCTCTGCATGGCAGCTACGAGCGCAGCCTGCGGTGCCAAGGGGGCAGAGAACAAGGCCGATGACGGCTCCAGGCTCTCCTTCATGCTGGACTGGACGCCCAACACCAATCATGTAGGCATCTACGTGGCCCGACACCTAGGCTACTTCGACAAGGCCGACCTGAAGCTGACCATCCTGCCGACGGCCCAGGCAGGAGCCGAGACCTCCGTTCAGAACGGGGTCGCCGACGTAGGCTTCTCCAAGCTGAGCAACCTGGCCACCTTCAACTCCCAGGGAGCCGACCTGCGGCAGGTCTTCAACATAGGCCAGCATTCCGTGGCGCGCTGGTGCTCGCTGGCCTCGCGCACCGACATCCAGACCCCCAAGGACTTCGACGGCAAAACTTTCGTCAGCTTCGGCTCGGCTGAACAGACGGCCGTAGTCAAGCAGATGATCCGCTACGCAGGAGGCAAGGGCGACTTCAAGCGGGTGACCAGCGGCACCAACACCTTCGCCACACTGACCAGCGGCAAGGGCGACTTCGCCGGCTTCTACGCCAATTGGGAAGGCGTGCAGAGCGAGCTCAAGGGCCCAGCCCTGCACTGCTTCACCCAGGCCGACTGGGGAGTGCCCGGCAACCCCGACCAACTGGGCTTCGTGGTCAAAAATTCCTGGCTGCGGCAGGCCGGCCACCGTCGCGCCTTGACGGCATTCGTCAAGGCCTGCCTGAAGGGCTACGACTACGCCCTGAGCCATCCCGACCAGGCGGCGGACATCCTGGTCAGGGAGACCAAGGGATCGGCCATCGACCCGACCCTGGCCAAACGCTCCATGGAGAGCATCGTCAAGGAAGGGTACTGGGTCGACAGCCCGGAGCAAAAGAGCATCAGCGGGCTGATCAACGTCAAGGATGCCCAGGACTATCTGGACTTCCAATTCAAGGCGGGCACCTACCGGGATGCCAAGAAGGGCGACCCCAACAAGGCCCCTCGGGCCACGGACCTGTGGACCGATCGCTACGTCCGGGAAGCAGCTGGTCGATGAGGGTGCGGAAGCAGGGCAGAGCCCGGGCGTTGCCTCCGACCCTCACCCTGCTGGCGCTCCTGATCATCTGGGAGCTAGCTGCCCGGCTGGGCGGAGTCAGTGAACAGGTTCTACCAGCGCCCAGCCGGGTCCTGGCTGCCACAGTGCAATCCCGGGAGGACCTGCTGCCCGCCACCGCTATCACCCTCCTTGAAGGCCTGCTGGGCTTCCTCCTGGCCTCGGTCCTGGGAATAGTGATCGGCCTGGCACTCTACCGCTGGCGAACTCTGCACGACGCCCTCTACCCCCTGATCGCCGGCGCCCAGATGATCCCGCTGATCACCGTCGCCCCCCTGTTCGTTATCTGGTTCGGATTCGAGCCCCTGGGCAAGGTAGTCATCGTGGCCGTCTTCGCCCTCTTTCCCATCGTGGTCCAGACCTACCGGGGCCTCAAGTCCGTACCCCGCTTCTACCAGGACGTGGCGCTGAACTGCGGGGCAACTCGAATATGGACCCTCTTGCATGTCAAATTGAGAGTGGCCGCAGGACAGATCTTCGGCGGCCTGCGCATCAGCGCCGCCTATGTTTTCGCCACCGCGGCCACCTCGGAGTATCTGGGCGCCAGAAACGGCCTGGGCATATGGCTGCAATCGGCCTTCAACTCATTTAGAACTCCACTGATCTTCTCGGCCACCCTGGTCATCATCCTGCTGACCGCCCTCCTGCTGGGCCTGATCACCCTGACCGAACGGCTGCTTCTGGGCGATGCCAGCGACGATCATATGGTCAATCCGGACGACGAGTGAACCGCCCTGCAACAGCAAACATACCGAATCCGACAAACCAGCCCGAGGGAATATGACGAGTCCTCCATCCCCTGCACTACCCATGACTGGCAAGCAGAAGAAATGGCCTGCCATAATAGGAACATACAGAAGAATCAGATCCGGAATAATCAACAGAAGATGAGAGGGACAATATCGATGAGCTATCCAGATGATACGAACAACGGGGGCCGGAGCCCCAATGACCAGGGTTCGGCCAACGGCTGGCCCCAGAACGATCTGGCAGACGGAACCGCCTCAGGACCCACGGCTTACCTGAATCAGCCTCAACCAGGACAATCCGGCTATGCACAGCCAGCTTCGGATCAGAGCGACATCTACCATCCGATCAGCGAAGTCCAAAGACCTGCCGACGACCACCGCCAGGAACAGGCCTACCAAGAGCGGCCATATCGTCAGCAGCCGGGCTCCAACCAACAACAGCCCTATGGCCAGCAGTACTATGGACAACAGCAGGCGCCCTATGGCCAAGTTCCGAATCCCGACCAGGCCAATGGTCGGCCCAATGGCACACCCCCGCCGTCCGGCTATGCATCGGGCAACCCTTATCAGACACCCAAGGGTTGGTCGCAGGCAGGCTACCAATCGGGGTATCAAGCAGGCCAACAGCCCGGGCCTCAGATTCCACAGTATCCGGCTTACCCCTATGCGGATGCCGGATTCAATGGCGAGCCGCCACTGAACGCACCCTGGTACGGCATTGACTTCGTAAGTGCCTGCAAGCGTTTCTTCGTCAAATATGTGGTCTTCTCCGGAAGGGCCTCCCGTGGGGAATATTGGTGGTCTGTTCTCATGGTCTTCCTCATCAACTTAGCGCTCTCGCTCATCACCTCAGAATTCTTCTTTGTGGGACGGATCCTGTCCCTCCTGGTTACCCTTGGATTTTTCATACCGAATCTGGCAGTGGGCATACGGCGACTTCACGACACCAACCTGTCCGGTTTCTGGATACTCCTGCCCTTCGTAAGCGAGCTGGTGGGCGGCATCCCTCTGGTCTTCGCCATCATAGCTATTGTAGACGGGCACCCGGGATCCTCGCTCTCCCTGCTTGGCTTAGGCGCATTGATCATGATCGCCGGAGCCGTCGCCGGGATCATTCTGCTGGCCCGGCCCAGCGATCCACGAGGAGCCCGTTTCGACCGCTGAATCCACCCTTCCCTTCGCCTTGACCGATGCCAAGGCGAAGGGAAGAAATTCTTAAAGCTCCACAGGAGGCTTGTTGAGGTCCTCGGGCACATGGGCGAACTTGGCCTGCAGAGCCTCTCGACTCTTGCGCTCATCATCCTCCTTGGCCCTGCGCTTGGCCTCCTCGGGATCCCAGAGCACCTCCTGGCGATGGCGGTCCCACTCAGCGCCCACTAGAGGGGCCAGCAGATCGGCGAAAGCCTCGGGATCCTTCAGCAATCCCAGGGCGTGGACGACATCCTCGTCAGACACGAAAGCCCGGGGAATGCCCAGTCGCTCGTTGAACTCATTGACATAGACCAGGATTGGCGCGGCGGTCGCAGCATGGCCAGGGTCAGCGCCTGCACGCTGAAGCAGATCACGGCAGATCTCCAGACTCGTAGCAAGGGCCTGGGCCACTCCCTCCTTGTCCTGAGAAGATTCGGAAAATTTGTTCTGATCCTGCAGGGACTGCTCGGCCTTGGCCACTCCGGCAGCCACATCCTGCTGCCGGGCCTGGTCCCAGCCGCTGCCCAAAGTGTCAGCCAAATCCGCAAGCGCCTTGGACTGGTCGCCCTGCGCCTGTGCAGCCGCCTCGATGGCGTCATTGGCCGCCATGAGGGCATCCACCAGCTCCTGAGGACGTCCGGGGATGTCCTCAGCGCCCTCATAGACGTATTCAGCGTCAGGGATAGTCACATCCTCACCCGTCATCAGCTGTGCCAGCACCATGCTGATGCGCACCTGCAGGTCCTCCGCATACTTGGCGTCGTTGGCCAGATGCTCGGCCTTTGTCAAGGGCCAAAGGTCCACCAGCCTGGCCCCCTGTTCAGCTGCCTCAGCCACGGCGGGCCGTCCGCTTATCGACTCCGCGCTCGATTGCACATCCACCATGATCATCACGCTCCTTCATCGGGTTCTCGGACAATCTTCCACGACAGTATCCCCTGTCATCCTAGGCCGCTCAAGCGGTCTTCACACGCCTGCCGCCGGGTTTGCATAGGCGATTCCCAGCACTTTGCCAGTAGCGCAGTCAAGGGTGATAGAGGTCACCGAGGCCAGGGCAGCGGCCCGGAGGAGCATATTGTGCTCGGGATGGCCGGTCTCCAAGAGGTGGCGATACGACCAGATGGGCGACTCATGTGAAACAGCCAGAACCTGTGCATCAGGATGGCTGCGGACCACCTGCCGGACAAATTCCCCCACTCGCCGGGCGATCTGCCGATAGGACTCCCCCCAGCTGGGACGGCGTAGATCCAGAATCAGCCTCAGGTTGGAGGGCCGCCAGAGGGCCCCCTGCCCGTGGCCGATGCGCTTGCCCCGGAATTCGTTGTCGGCCTCAATCAGACGACGATCGTACCTAGGCTCCAACGGTTTCAAACCGTGCTGGACACGGGCGGGGTTGATCTGCTCAAGCAGGATGGCCGTAGTCTCCCTGGTCCTGTCCAGCGGAGAGGAGTAGACGGCTTCCAGATCGCGCATGCCGGGAGCGTCGGCCATAAAGCGGGCCGTCGCCTCGACCATGGCCCTGCCTCTGTCAGACAAGTGGAATCCCGGCAATCGCTCATAGAGAATATGATCGGGATTATCAACCTGGCCATGACGGACGAAATGAATGGTCGTCGCAGGCACGACCCACCTCCCAAACTCCCCGGCGAGCCTCATCAGTGGCCATGACGGAGGGTAGAATTATCAGTATCCCAATGGCACCCGTCAGGTGCCGATATGGTTACCACTGTAGCAGTCCCCCCAGCAGCCTCACATCCCTTCATACGTGGGGAAGGTCCTGAGGAAAACATGCTTCGGGACCGTGCAAACACCCTAGGAAAGCGAGACGAACAGCCCATGCCACGGCAATTGAAGGCAGCTCTGGTCGAAGCCGGCCGCAGGGTCTTCGGAGGATACTCGGCGCTCCTGCAACTGCCTCACACGGCACAGTTCGCAGTGGGGTCGGTCATTGCCTCCATGCCCTTCCCCATGGTGGGCATGACCATCACCATCTCGGTGCAGCACTACTACGGCAGTTATGCCCTGGCCGGCGCCCTGACCGCCATCCAGGCCGTGGCCCTGGCCCTAGTCAGCCCAATGCTGGGCAAGATGGTCGACAAGTTTGGCCAGCGACAGGTTTCCATCCCCACGGTTCTGGTCTGGATCGTGACCGCCACGGTCCTGATCACGGCCATCACCGCCCATGCTCCCACCTGGGTGCTCTACCTGGCCACCCCCTTCATGGCGGCCATTCCGCCATGGGGAGCCATGAGCCGCAGCCGGTGGACGCATCTGCTTCGTGGCGACCATCGAGCCACCAGCCAGGCCCTGTCCCTGTCTGGGGTCTTCGACGAGGCCATGTGGGTGATCGGCAACCCGCTGGCTTCCATCCTGGCGGTCATTTCGGGCGTGTTGGCCTTCTCCTTCACTGGGATCTGCGTACTGGTGGGAGCCTTTATGTTCCTCTCCTGCAAAGAAACCGAGCCGCCCTCGCAGACGGACATGGCCCGCGCCCAAGGCATCACCCGCAAAGAGTACCGAGAACGACAAGCTCAGCAGGTGGCTCGTCTGCGGGCCCAGGAGGGCGGGCACAGCCGCAGCGGCGCCTTCTGGAGCGCTGGCATGATCGCCGTCTGCGCCACCTGGTTCGGCCTGGGAGCTTTTCAGAGCGCAGCGTCCATCTCCATCATCGCCTTCGCCACAGAGCAAGGGATGAAGCAGATGACCGGGTTCGTCTTCGCCTGCTTCTCCTTCAGCTCCCTAGTCGGCGCCCTGCTTTACGGGGCCAAGAACTGGACTATTCCACTCTGGAAGCGTTTCTACTTCTGCCTGCTGGTAGTCAACCTAGGTATCGGAACCTTCATGTTTGCCAGGAATCTGTGGACCATCATGGTCATCTACCTGATCATCGGCGTCTGCCAGGCACCCACCTGGATCAACGGCAACCAGCTCATGCTCCACCTGGTGCCGCCCATCCGCTTTACCGAAGGCATGGCTTGGCTGAGCGCCATGAATTCGATCGGATCCTCGGCGGGTTCGGCTGTGGCCGGGCAGTTCATCGACCGTTACGGATCCCAAGGCGGGTTCGGGGTGGTCACTACTCTGGCTCTGACCTCGCTGGCCATCGCCTTTGTGGGCTTCCGTCAAATCCGCAACAGCACCGAGGACCCCATACTGACCGAGCTGCCTGCCTAAGGCCATAACGTAAGGCTTTTGCGCACAAGCGGCTCCTGGTACACCACCAGCGAGGAGGAATGATTGAATAGACTACCGTGCGTAGATTAATCGGACAGCTGCTCAAGTTCGGCATCGTGGGCATCATCGCCTTCCTGATCGACATCGGCATCATGAATCTGCTGATCATGGGGCCGCACCTGAACAATGTCCTGGCCGGAGCCATCTCCTTCCTGATCTCACTGGTCTTCAACTACCTGGCCAGCATGCGCTACGTCTTCAAGCATCGGGAAGACATGGCCCGGTGGATGGAAATGACGGTCTTCCTGGTCTCCTCGGTCATCGGCCTGGGGATCAACGAAGTAATCCTGTGGACAGGCACTGCCATGCTGCCCCCGGATGCCATCACCACCATGCACGCCCGCTACCTGCTCTATTCAAACATCGCGAAGATCACAGCCACCGTGGTGGTGTCCATCTGGAACTTCCTGATCCGCAAGTGGCTGCTGGACGCGCCCGCGTCTGGCAAGCCGGTCAACCCACGTTCAGTGGCTCACCGTTTGGGCGCCTGGTCCCTGCGTCACCGGCCCTTCGGCTGGCGCTGAGCTCATCAATCTGGTCGAGGCTACTATGGAGAAGAAAGTATAGTCAGCTATCCGCCAGGCGGGCCGAATCGTCTTGATTGGGTCATGGCCGGACGGACCGGAAAGGAAGCGCCATGCCCGTCATCCACACTCACGTAAGCACACCCCTTACTGCCGAACAGCGCAATCGGATCAAGACCGCCTACGGCAAGGCCATCACCGCTGTCCCCGGTAAGTCTGAGGGCTGGCTCATGTGCCCCTTCGAGTCGGACATGCCCATCTACTTCGGTGGTGATGACAGCAAGCCCGCAGCCTATGTCGAGGTCAACGTCTTCGGCAGCGCTGTCCCCAAGTCCGCCTGGGAAAGCCTGACCAAGACCATCATGGACACACTGGAATCAGAGCTGTCCATCCCCAAGGACCGCACCTACATTCGCTACACGGCCACTACCGACTGGGGTTGGAACGGCGGCAACTTCTAGAGCAGGCAATCCCCTGCAAGGCATAAGGAGGCCTTCCCGCGCATATACCTGCTGCGGGAAGGCCTCCTGCTTAAGCCCGGATCCCTATTCCGAAGGATCGTTAAGGGATGATCGGGGTCAACGGATTGAAGATGGCCGTTGACCCCAGGATTTGCTACTCTGCGACAACCTTGACCGTAAAAGCAGCCGAGATCTCGGGATGCAGGGCCACAGTTGCCGGGAATTCGCCAGTGGTCTTGATGGTCTCCACGGAGATAGCGCGGGGATCGACGTCAGCCAAGGGGCGAAGAGCCTGGGCGATGGCATCGCTGGAGATGCCGCCGAAGAGCTTGCCCGAATCGGACACCTTGGCTGTGATCTCGACGGTCTGCCCATCGATGGCAGCCTTGGCAGCCACGGCATCCTCACGGGTGGCCATGGACTTGGCTCGACGGGCCCGCTGCAGGGACTCGATCTGCGCAGCAGCGCCCTTGGACCAGGCGAAAGCCAGTCCCTGGGGGATAAGGAAGTTGC
Source organism: Bifidobacterium sp. B4111 (assembly GCF_026537235.1). Taxonomy (NCBI): domain Bacteria; kingdom Bacillati; phylum Actinomycetota; class Actinomycetes; order Bifidobacteriales; family Bifidobacteriaceae; genus Bifidobacterium; species Bifidobacterium sp. B4111. The sequence continues at coordinate 224,387 of NZ_JAFNMO010000002.1, forward strand.
GCGCATAACCGGGCTTGACCCCGACAACGTCACCTTTGTGACCCAGATCGGTTACGGTATCGGTCAGAATAACCTTGGTTTCCTTTGCCATAATCCGGACCTCCCTCAGCGACCGTTGGTGGCGTAGGGCAGCAGGGCCATCTCGCGGGCGTTCTTGATGGCCTTGGAAATCTCGCGCTGCTCCTGGACGGTGACGCCGGTGATACGGCGGGAACGGATCTTGCCGCGGTCAGAGATGAACTTGCGCAGCAGAGCCACATCCTTGTAATCAATGGTATGAATCTTGGCAGCCCTCAGAGGATTCGGCTTCTTCTTGAAGGGCTTGACCGGCGGTTGCGGCCTCTTGCGTGACATATGTTCTCCTTAAATGAATGATGACGCTATGAAACTTCAGAATTCGGGTTCGTCCCCGGAACCACCGAACTCGCCGGTGGACCCGAAGGATCCGAAGGAATCGCTGGACCCGGTCGATGACCAGGGATCCTGAGCAGGGGCCTGCTGGTTCTGCGCTGGCTGCTGACGACCCATAGGAGCCGATGCCGCGCCGGCGCCACCCTGGTAGGAAGCCCCACCCTGGTAGCCGCCATTGGCGGATCCTGCGAAACCACGGGATCCACCGCCACCAGTGTTGGAGTTCCTAGTGACCTGGGCGGTGTTCCGTGTCAGTGCGGGTCCAATCTCGTCCAGACGCAGCTCCACGACCGTGCGGTTATTGCCCTCACGATCCTGATAGGAGCGCTGCACCAGACGACCCTGAGCGATCACCCTCATGCCCTTGGCCAGACTGGCCTGGATGTTCGAGGCCATGGGACTGTAGGTGGAATCCCAGGCCGAGCAACGCATGAAGAGCGAGTCGCCGTCCTCCCACTGCCCCGAGTTCCTGTTGAACTGCCTGGGCGTGGACGCGATGGTCAGGTTGGCCACCGTGCCTCCGTTGGAGGTCGTACGCACCTCCGGATCCGCAGTGAGATTACCCACTACGGTGATATACGTATCTCCCGCCATGTCACGACCTTTCCTCTTGCCGGAGACCCTGGATGGTTTGCCATCGCGCGGTTCCCGGGCCCACGATGGACGTGTGCCCCGAAGGGCTCGTCAACGCCTGATAGCCGTCTTTATTTGGCCTCCTTACGAAGGATCTTCGTGCGAATGATGGATTCGTTCAGGTTGAGGACACGGTCGAGCTCGGAGCTGACAGCCGGCTCGCAGCTGTACTCGACGACCACGTAGTTGCCCTCGGTGTTCTTGTCGATCTCGTAGGCCAGCTTGCGACGGCCCCAAATGTCGATATTGTCGACGGACCCGCCTTCCTTGGTGACCACCTCGAGATACTGATCAGTCAGCTTCTTCAGGGATCGCTCATCCAGGCTCGGATCAGCAATGAACATCATTTCATACTTGTGCGCAGACATCACCCACCTCCTTTGGACCTAACGGTCACGGACTTTCCGTGACAGGAGGGTGTAGCACCAACATTGAAGTCGCAGTATTCGCTAAGAATATGAACAACTATCAATTCACAATTATGCACATTACATCGTGGGGATGACCAAGATCATCTGTACAGAGGCAGAAGAAGCTACTTTAACTTATATCCCCGTCGGCACAGGGAAGGTCAGACAATGGGATAATAGTATTCCGAGATAAGAGAAGATAATAAAACCTCTAATAACCAAATTAGCACTCTTCTTGTTGCCAAAACTAAGACGAAGATTAGGTATGAGTAACATTAATACTGCATAGACAGGAATGTAGTATCTGCTCTGTAATCCGCCGATATAAGAACCTAACGAAGAAGACCCCCATGATGATTCTAACCCCGCTCCAGTCAACGCAAAAAAGAGAAGAGCCACAAGCGCTGATATAATTATGCTTTCAGCGCCGTACTGTCTTATTCCTGCACACCCTTTGATTATCAGTAAACAACATGCAATAAGCGCCGGAACCATAATTGTAGCTGGCATCAAAGTAGCAGGGCCAATACCTGTGAATAGTTGTATATTACGCTCAATATCGTTTGGATCACCTGTGGTATTGATTGGCTGGATTAGGGAAACCAACAGACTGCGGATCATCAGCAGTGGATGTTCTAGAATCCTATCCTTTGCTACACTGAAACTTTCCAAATCGACAATCGCACTGGGCGGTATTTTTGCTGTCAGCAGCGACCATAGCAGGAAAGACAAAACAGTGCATAAACTGGCGCAGACTGACGTAAGCCACAACGATTTCGACTGATTTGTCGACCTCTTCGAAACAGGTAGTATCCAAACCAGGAGGAAGAAGATGGCACAGGTAATTTTTATCAATCCAAGTATCACTGACATGAAACAGAGCAAGAACATGGATCGTCGACTGATGTGATTTTCAATCTGTAATAGATGAACTACATAGGCCACAAAAAGCAGACTGAAGGCATTTGTAAATGCATCTGCCGTTGGCCAGCAAATGGAGGTAAAGACAATAGGTAGAAGCCCTATACCCAAAAAAGCAAATTTGTATATGCCAGCTAATCGGATTGCAGTAGCAATAAGGAGCGCACAAATCAGCAGGGTAAACACTGCTGCCAGTCGTTTATGTCCACAACCTAAGATTCCAGGGAAATAGACAACTGGAGAATTAATTGCGGTGTTATTAAAAACACGAAAAACACCATCCGGGTCAAAACCACCGTAGCTACCACTGCCATCAGGATTTGCCTGCGCAAGTAAATGCCCCTGTCCTATCTGAAGGATCCGGTTCCAATGGTCAGCTTGGTCGGGCCAAGATGGTTGCTTATCGAAAAAAATAATCAACAAACCTGAGGGGATAGTAATTGCTAAATAAAACAAGGCTTCGCTACCTAACCAATGGAGGAACTGATCCCCGACAGAACATAGGCGCTTCATGTATTTATTTGAATCTCTAGGACTAATTGCAACCTCTTCCGCAGTTGCAGCCTTAGGCGTATCCATTAGATGTTTCCTTCTATATCGTCGAATCTAGGCTGTACACTAAAACACCTTAATCAGCTGCTCAAACTCACTCAAGAATTAAATCACATCCGAGTATCGAGAAATCTACAAACTCACCAAGCGACTAGTAAACCACAAATTAATAATACTCAAATCTCATAAGCTCTTCATGACATGTCTATTTCGATTGCACATATTCCAAACTATATAAATCAAGGTTATTCTACCTCTTTCGACCTTTATCTTATAGGGACGGCAATTATATCTGTAATGGAATTATTAACAGTTTTTTGTAAATATGGAATTAACCCGTTAAAGCTGCTCAATAAATCAAATTAGGATTCCGCAGAAGAGAGACGGGATAATCGCGGGCAAAGAATGGGAATAGGATAAAGCCACATTGTTCCTTATTTTGACTAATAACAAAGCAGGGTGAATCAGGATATAACTAGAACTGCTTAGTATTTCTGACAGGAGAATGAAAACGAGAGCAAGAAAAAGTTGATTGTTACTCAACTGTGTCAACCTGTGAAACTACAACTGATTTAGCAAATTTGTAAGATCAGGGACAACGTCAATTATCAAATTCTCATTTTGTTAGCCTTGTTCTAAGGCAATCTGAGAAAAGAAGTACACCTTCATGCACAACAAGTTGAAGATAATACAATATAAATACTATTATCGAGCAACAAGGGCTAAGACTCTCCAATTCAAAAAACTTTTCCTCTCGTTTAAGACACCATGGATAACTACATTCATAATCAGGGGTCCATTTTACTTGCGAGAATGCTACCAAGATACGAACGCAACAGCCGAGTACCGAATCAGTCTCCTATCAATCTCGCGTTACACTTCAGACTTCAAAATGTCAGCATGCTCAGCAAAACTACTTCCTAGATAACTAACAGCAAATATTGACAGAGATTTTCTTTAGATACTATTCTCCCATTTGAGAACGGCAAAGAACTAGAATTCATACATCCTTGTTGCCCACCCGTCCTCAATAACTACAGACTTTCTATGACTAATGGGTATGTAATAAGGCCGCAATCTGCAAGTGACCAGAATAGTTACATTTTTAGTCTCCCAAAGCCAATTTAATGCCCTCATCATAGATGTTCTCTAGAATAGTTCCCATGATTCATGAATCTATGGAATTGGTCTCAGTGATTATCCCTATTTATAATGCCGAAAAATATTTACCTGCATGTATAAACTCAGTGCTAGCTCAGTCCTATCAGAAGATTGAAGTAATTCTGGTAGACGACGGATCAACGGACTCCTCTTCGACAATTTGTGATGAGTATGCCAAAAGAGATGCACGGGTCAAGGTAGTACATCAGACCAATGGTGGAATAGCCTGTGCACAAAACACAGGTTTGGATGCGGCCCAGGGTGAATATATAGCCTTTGCTGACAATGACGACATTCTCGACAGCCGCAACGTGGAACTACTCATGCAGGCTCTGGTGAGAACAGGCGCCGATATGAGTAAGGCACGCTGGCGACAGTTCGGCCCCTCCCTCATGGATCAAGTCAAACGGGAGGCAGGATTAGGAGCCAACAATCCACGTTCTGTAACGGTTTTTAGTAATCCTCTGGCCGCCTATCAGAATATTTTCTGCAAAAGTATACGAATGCTGGAGGACCTGGCCGGTAGATATGGTGAGGCACGATATCTCAACGAGGCCAACTGGTGTCGGCTGTACCGCGCTCGGCTTTGGACAAACATCCGCTTCCCCGAAGGTAAGTACGCTCAGGATACGGCTGTAGCTGGCCGCCTCTATTCCCGTATGAGCAGGGTTGCCGACATAAACGTGAACCTCTACAACTGGCTACAACGCTCTGACTCTGTCACACATCGGCAACAGAAGCCAGGTTTTTATCACGATCATGTCCAGGCTGCCCTAGACAACATGGCCATCTGTCATAAAAGGGGGGTAACACCAGCGCGCAGTTACTATACACTGATTGGAAACTTACGATATGAACGGACGACTTCAGAAATCTACCCTGACCCTGAAGCGAAGAAAAGACTAGCCGAAGATGAGAATAGGGCTATAAAGGTCCTGCAGGAGCTGAGCCTGACCCAACACCTTTACTGCCGGACTCTGAACGACATCAGAACCTTGGAAAAAGTCATCTATGACAAGCTTATCAAAAACATGGTCTAGGGGGGGGGGGGCTGATCTCTCAGCTTCTACTCATCCCACGAATACTGGCCATCCCTGCCCTCCAACCATGAACCATGGCCAGCATCTTCGTCCACTTGTCATCCTCCCAAACCAAAACGAAAACCAGATCCTTGATGAACCTCCACAGGGAGGATAAGAAAGAGTATGTTCCCATCTTGTAATCGACATATATGGCATTGCGCTGAATGTAATATTGACGGAAGGCCGAATGGTTCCAAATGATCGGATTCCTCCCCAATATATGGATGGTGCGGCTCTGGCCAATCTGGTGGGGCATGATCACGGAGGAGCATTCCTCAATCGAATACCCTGCGGCGACCAGGCGCCTGGAGAAATCGAAATCGACCCCGTCAATAAACAGCCACTCGTCAAAGCCCCCCAATGACTTCCACGCCTCAACACTGGTCAGACTACCCGAAGTGATGCACTCATCCTCTGAACGTTTACTGTGAAAGATCGTCCCATCCCGGCGATTTTCCAGAAGAGGACACACGATACCTACCCGTTCCCCCTTGGCCTGAGCGAGATGCCTGCAGTATTCCTGCAGCATCGTTGGGGGCGGGCAGGAATCGTCATCCAGGGTCAGCACCCACTGGAAACCCCGGTTCTGGGCCCAGGAGAAGATCTGATTCAAGGCAGCGGCTACGCCCAGGTTCCTCCCGTTCTTGATCAGGACAAGGTTGGGATATCGCGAAAGCAAGGATTCCATCGCTTCAATCTGCCTTGACCCATTGTCCACGATCACCAGGTGGCCACACTGATCCAGGATGGATGGAATGGCGGTCTTCAAATCGGATAAATCCGGGTCGTAGGTCACCATCCCCGCCAACACCGACATGGTCAAGGCGTCCGTTTCACGTTCAGCGGCCATCTTCAGCTCAGTCCGCCCCATTGACTTGTTCAACCTTGTAGAGGCTCCACTCATCAGTTTTGCCTATCTTCTCCAAATGAACCTTGGACGAACTCAAGGTATCCAGTTTCTTCTTGGTCAGGATATGGGTGACGCCAACCTTGGGGAGGTCGTCGACCGCCAGACGGACACCGAAGTGGTCCGCACCGATGTACCAGAAGGTGGACGTCTTCTTCCCTGTCACCTCCGCATCGATGTAGGCGTACCTATTGTAGATACGTTCCTGTCTGGCGTTGGGATCGATCCTGTGCCAGCGATCCAGGGCGGGCAGGGCATTGAGGGAGTTGACGGTCGGGATGCCATTGGCGATAAGGGCCTGGCCTATCACGGTATCATCCGCCAGGACGGCCACTCCCTCACCGTCCGCGGAACCCTGATGCATGGTCTTACTCTGCACCATCGATATGACCGGACTGCTGACCAGGGTCTGGGCACCTTGCTGGACAGGGTTCACACACCCTCCTGCCAGAACAACGACCACAAGGGAGGAGATCAGCACCTGCCTGGCATAGGCGCGGCCGAACACCACCCCCCAGAGACCGGCCAGCATGAAGAAGACGACCAGGACGAGCATGACCAGATAGAGCATCCTGAGAGGGAAAGTGGACGAGAATCTGGCGCCGACCCCGATCAGGAGGGCCGCGACCAGGCAGACGACCATGGCAGCAGCCGGACGGCTGAGTAGCGGCCTTCTCTTCGGCGACCCTTGTCCAGCAACGGCGACCTCCCCCGCTTCTGAGGCGGCGGTTTCGTTTTGGCGTCGGACTCTGGCCAATCTCAAATCCGTGACCGACCGGAAGATGAGAATCAGTTCAATCATGCCGACGGCCAGCTTCATCCTGCCCGTGATCGCCCTGCTCATCAGGGTCAGTCGGCAGAGCCAGTCAGGCAGACCCCATATTCCATAGATGTAGATGAAGACATCCGCCGCCAGAAGAGCGGTCAGCAAGCCGTCCTTGGTCTTCCAGACCGCATATATGCCCAGGAGCAACCCAACCGGGAAAAGACTGAAGAAGAGGGCCTGCTCCGGGGCGTTCGGCTGCACATTCTGAGCCTCCAGTGGGGAGAATATGCTGGCGCCGTATCCCATGAGCGCGGAAAGGATGCCTCCCCCTGTGCTCAGCCGGTTACCCGGATAGACCGTGGAGCTCTCTGTACGGATGGCATCGCGTGCCTGGTAAAGGGCCCCAAGCACACAGGCAACAACCACGATGAAGGCGGTGACCAGGGGTGCCGCCTGAGTGATGAAGGACCTGCTGTCGGCATTCCCGGCGACCTTGGCAGCGCGCTGTCCAAGACAGTAATGGATGAGCACCCACAGACAGATGGCTGCGAATGCATAGATAAGCGGAATCTGCGAAGCCGGGTAGAGAACCATGATGAATCCCCCCAGGCAGTATGCGACCATGAATGCCACCAACCACCGCATTCGGGTGGAGGCCGTCACGAGGTACCTGGCGAAGAGGAGAACGGCACCCTGTCCGAAGATGAAGAGTTCGGCCATGCCATTGACGGCAAACCACCACTGAACGATGGGGGCAAAGCCCATGAGCAGTCCGTAAGCGGCCGAGAGCCAGCGGTCATCATGGGTGAACCACCGGCCGAATTCATAGGAGACCAGGAGAAGCAGCACCAGACGGGCGCTCCAGAAGAAGGCCAGCCCCATTTCGCTGCCCAGCAGCATGAACCCCCAGAGGAAAGGGCGGAAAATGGTGGCCAAGGCCCATGCCGGCTGGGCGTACACCATGGTCACATCCGTAGGCATCGCCCTTGGGAGGGGGGAGATGGCGGCATAACCGCTGTGGGCCTGAGAAAAGGCGAAGGGGGTGAACACATTCCACTCATCACTCCGGATGGATCGGGGGATGCCGAGGAGAGTACCACGGAAAGTCTCGCCACCCACATAGTTGGCAATATACGCCACTGAGGAACCGCTTATTTCACATACCGTGAGGACGGCAATCAGCACAAGGGCCAAGGGCCACCTGTACTTATGGGCCAGCCTCAGCAGACGCCTGCCGGGGAAGAGGAGCAGGGAGAGCACCAGCAGGCACAGCAGGAAGAGGATACACAGCCGGATCAAAAAGTGGGGGGTGAATTGGTTATAGAAAAGACCTGTCCCCACCGAAGTGCGTTCCGTCCTGACCACCTCATGAAACATCTCCAGATACAGGGCGGCCACCAGGGACGAAACAACCAGCCCCGCCACGAGGAAAAACCTGTCAAACCACTTCCCCGTTCGGTTTTCGGTCATCAAATGCTCCTACTACAACTCACGGCGGGCCGTTTCCGACCGCCTTTCGAATTGAATTCCTCTTCCAACAAGCACAATGGGTTTCCAATCTACCAAAGACCTTAAACCGGAACGGGCTTCGATGGGGGTCTTGTGCAAGGGTTCTCGTACCGTCCACAGGACCTGCACCGCTGATACACTGGTCTCTTTGTGGAGCAAATAAAAGAACGACTGGTGAGCAGGTACCGGTATTCCTGGATCCTGCTCAAAGAACTGGTAAAGACGGACTTCAAGCTGCGATACGAGGGGTCCTGGCTGGGCGTCGCATGGTCGGTCCTGAAGCCGCTCATGCTTTTTGCCGTCATGTACGTGGTTTTTGTACGCTTCCTGAAGTTCAGTGACGGAACCTCCACCTACCCCATCGTCCTGCTGTGCGGCATCAGCCTCTGGAACTTCTTCTCGGAGGCGACCACCATGGGTATGCAGTCGGTTGTCACCAAGGGAGACATCCTCCGCAAGATCAACTTCCCCAAGTACATCACCGTCGTGGCGGCAACCGTGGGTTCCCTGATCAGCCTGGCCATCAACATGGTCGTCGTCATCATCTTCGGTCTCTTTTCCCACGCACACTTCACCTGGCGCATCGTCTTCGTATTCCTGAACATCGGGGAACTCTATGTGCTGGCGCTTGGCGTATCCATGATCCTGGCCACCCTATACGTATGGTTCCGGGATATGCAACATATCTGGGAGGTGGTCCTGCAGGCCCTCTTCTATGCGGTGCCCATCATCTACCCCATCACCATGATCGAGCAGATGAGCCCGGAACACGGCAAGACCATCGCCAAGCTGATGCTGATGAACCCCGCCGCCCAGTCCATCATGGACGTGCGTCATAACCTGATCTCCCCGGAGAACGTGCCCACCGTCTGGACCATGGTCAACAGCTGGTATATCCAGATCATCCCGATTCTGATCACCGTGGTCATCTTCGGCATCGGCTTCTCGCTCTTCCGTCGGTACAACTACAAGTTTGCAGAGATTCTCTAACCATGACTCATCAAGATTCCGATATCGCCCTTCGTGTAGATCATGTCAGCAAGTCCTTCAGACTTCCGACCGAGCAGGCCAGCGGTCTGAAGCAGGCCGTTATCAACTGGACCCGTGGCATCAAGGGCTACCGCGACCAGGAAGTCCTCAAGGACATCAGCTTCACGGTGCACAAGGGCGACTTCCTGGGCATCGTCGGCAGAAACGGGAGCGGGAAGTCCACCCTGCTCAAGCTCATCTCCGGCATCTACACACCCAATTCGGGCAGCATCCAGGTACACGGCAAGCTGGTTCCCTTCATCGAGTTGGGCGTCGGGTTCAATCCCGAACTCACCGGACGGGAGAACGTCTTCCTCAATGGTGCCCTCCTGGGCTTCTCCGAAAAGGAAGTCGAGGCCATGTATGACGACATCGTCGAATTCGCCGAGCTTGAAGACTTCATGGACCAAAAGTTGAAGAACTACTCCAGCGGCATGCAGGTCCGGCTGGCCTTTTCGGTCGCCATCAAGGCCCAGGGCGACATCCTGGTCCTGGACGAGGTTCTGGCGGTCGGCGATGAAGCCTTCCAGACCAAGTGCAACAACTTCTTCAATGAAATCAAGAAGGACCGCAGCAAGACCGTCATCCTGGTTACCCATTCGATGGAGTCGGTCAAGAAATACTGCAACAAGGCGATTCTGATCCGTGACGGTCACATCATCGTCAACGGGGACAAGGACGAGGCCGCCAACCTCTACACCCAGGAGAATCTGGAAAGCCTGAACAGCAAGTCCGGCAAGCAGGGGAAGATCGGCACCAACGGACACCCCAAGGGTCTCAACGACACGGTCCCCCTGCTCAGGTGCGTACCACAATCCAAGGTCGTCTTGACCAGCCAGGAAACATTCGAGTTCGACGTGGAGTACGAATTCACCAAGCAGGAGCCCTTCTTCATGGCCCTGTCCATGCTCGACGCGAGGCGGGGCGGGATCCCCTACGATTCAGGTACCATGAAGATGGGCGTGGGAGGCCAGGGGCGACAGAAAATGCACTTCAGCCTCCCCCTGCATATGTTCAACAACGGGAACTACCAGATAACGGCCTCACTCCGCGTCAAGGACCCGGCCGATGAGGACCACACCAACATGGTGGCCTTCACCAACGAGGAGAATTCCTGCTCCTTCTCCATCCGCGAGGATGCCAAGGGCACCGATTACGCCCTGCTGAAATATGCGGCAGTCGACATGAAGCACGATGGACCCCATGGAATCTGACATTGAAGAGATCAAGCGCATACAAGACCTTGCTCTGAACGTATACAAGGAGTTCGTCAAGGCCTGCGACAGCCTGGGTCTGCGATACTACTCCTCGGGCGGCACCACAGTCGGTGCGTTGCTTTACCAGGGATTCATCCCCTGGGACGACGATCTGGACATCAACATGCCCCGGCCGGATTACGAACGATTCAAGCGTGAGGCGCCCGCCATCCTGCCCTCCTGGTTGGGAATCATGGATGGACTGGAGAGCGACCACGCCGATTACCATTTCATCAAGCTCCACGACAAGCGCACAACCTATGTTTCGAACATCCTCCTGCGCTTCCCCGAGTGCTATACCGGGGTCTTCATCGACATAGAACCGATCGACGGCGCCCCGGATGCCCTGGAGCAGCGCCGATCCTGGTACAAGACGGTCGAAAAGCTCTACTGCTACGACCTCGTACGGAAGTTCGGCAAGACCTATCTCTACCCCGACACCATAGCCTGGCTGTACCCCAATCGCATCCGTCGTGCCCTGGCCTATGCCTGGATCCAGATGCACCCGCTGAAGTATTACGCCAAGCAGTACGCATCCCGGCTGGCGACCATGCGTCAATCGCACGATTTCGATGATTCGACCTATGTCACCTTCCCCCGGTACGGCATGTACCGCAGCAGGAACTTCTGGAAGACGCTGAAATCAAGCTGGGATTCCTATACCACCGTGCCCTTCGAGGACACCACCATCCGGCTCCCCATCGGGTATGAGAACATCCTGACCAGCCAGTATGGCTTTGTTCCCAATGCGCAGACCCAGGTCAGGTATGAGGCCGAGGCCGATTCACACCATATCGCCAACGCCCTGGTGGATTTGGACAAGCCGTATTCCTACTATCAGCAACACCCCTGACCGGACCCACCTCAGTCAGCCCCGGAGCCTCCTGCGAAGACCGTCACGTAGCCGCCGGTAGGTTATCAGGGGGAACCATGCCGTCCGGTAGATGACCGACTGGACCGGCTCAGGTAGGGGCCTGACGGTGTACTTGGCCACGATCTGGAGCCCCCGATGCACCTTCCGCCTCAACACCCGCGAGTATCGACGCGACGACTTGATGCTCCGCCTGAGTGAATCACAGTTGGCCAGCAGGGTCTCACCGCTGCGGGCCGCCCCCATCGCCCGAATCAGGGAGTTGGTCGTGTACAGGAGGGAATCGACCTCCAACCTGGCGTATCGGTCATTGAGCACCCAGGCAGGGTAATACCCCTGGGATTGAGCCACGTAACCGTTGGCGCGTTCGATGGCGTGCGATATGGACCCGTCCACACCCATCTCGCCCTCGGCAAGGAAGTCCTCATACTGCCAGTTGGCCGCGAACAGCGGCTTCAGGGCAGCCACCCGGAACCAGTAGCAGGACCCGATGGCCGACATGGTGGCCTTGGACTCATCCATGGGAACGCTCAGGTGCAGTCGCCGTTCGAGCAGGTTCTTGGTGTTCTGGAAGTTGGGCCCCCAATCGGCGGGCAGGGTATGAGCGAAATAGAGGGCATGATACGGCGGCAGGGGTGAGAGCATGCCCAATCGCGGGTTCTGGTCAAAGAGGTTCAGGACGCGGCGGATGAAGGGGGTGCTGCCTAGGGTGTTCTCCATGAGTTTGTAGGCGAACCCCTGGGTTTCAGTGCCGTGATGTCCGGTTTCCTGGTTCTGGCTGGACTTCTTGTCGTGAGCGAAGCCCACGACCTCATACCGTCCGTCCAGGATGACCGACTTGGCTCCCACAAGGAGGGCGGATACATCACGACCGCGGTTCTGGACAGGAATGAAGTGCACCGATCGCCTGAAACCGCGGGACTTGAGATACTGATCGACCTTGTCGATCTTGTCGGTGGTGGTGGTGACGTAGATGTCGGTCTCCTCGGGAATCCTGCTGAGGTACCGGTAGGTCTCATCAAGCAGATCCAGGAAGTAGATATGGTAGATGAAGGCCGATTTCATCGTCGATCCGGTTACGGCGCCATTCGACTCATTGGCCAGGATGTAAGTCAGATGAAGCGCCTTGCGAATGTCCTCAATGTTGTAATTGGGGAGGATGGCATCCCAGATCTGATCAGTTGGGTAGGTGGTATGGTCGCGCAGGTAGTCATACAGATCCATGGCGGGCTGCCCTGCGGTCTGGTCGAAAATCGTGTCGTAGTCCACGAAGAAGGAACGCTTCTTGAAGATCGGGCACCGGTCGTCCCTGACCAGATTCACGGGAGAATACAGGAGGGGGTATGAGGAAACATCCTTATACTTCTCTTGGTCCACGTAGGCCGACCAGGAATACCCCAGCTCGGCGAAGTGGGCGGTGAAGGGAATCTCGTGCTTATGGGTCACATCGGCGTATGAACGCCACACCGGCAGGTTCTCCCAGTACTCCTGGAAGTCCCGGGTTTGGATGAAGGACTTCCGGTAGGCGTGCCAGTAAGCCTGAAGGTGGGTGGGGATGAACTCATTGTTGACGGTTTCGCTGCGGTAGGCGGTAATCCCCCAAAAGTCCACATCACGGGCATCCATCTCAGCGAACATTTCGGCGAAGGGATAGACGGGCCCCAGAACCGTGTCGTTCATGCAGATGACCTCGTCATATCGAGTCAGGGCATCCCAGCCCAAGCCCAGCATGACCTCCTTGTATGCGGCGGCGTCCAGACCAATGTTCTCCCGAACGATGATCCGGTCGGTGAACCTTTGAAAGAGCTCGCGTGAGGACTGGTCCATGCTCCCGTTGGCGACGACGATCAGATCCGTGACGTTACGCATCAGATCGGTCAGCAGGGTTTCAATGTAGGAGGACGCGTGGCCCTTGGGGTCGTAGAAGCAGAAGATGGCCAACCGCTTGGTGGCGGACTTGGTCAGCGCATGGGAAACCCCGACTGTGCCGCGCACCTGATCCACCAGATCGGATGCCTCTTGAATCGTCTCAGCATAGTACTCCCCGTAGAGGGCATCATTGAGGTTGGGCCAGGTACGACCATCCTCAATCTCCTGATAGAAGCCGAGCAATCTCCACAGCTCATCCTTGACGCCGATGGCCTTGCCGTCCTTCAGCACCTGCCTGGCCCTGTCTCTGATCAGACGTGCCAACTCACCACCGGCGATCTGGCTACCCCAGGTCTTGGCGAAGGCAATCGCGGCATCATGCTCGTCCTCGACGCTGACCCTCAGGACCATATCGGTGGAGATGTGCCTGGGGAAGTTGCGGCAAAGCCAGGTCCAGCATTCTTGCACGTCCCGGGAATCGGAACGCCGACAGTACTGTTCCATCTCACGGAGTGTGGTCGCAATCCCCTTGAGGCCGCGCTCGAAGTGGTCAAGTGTGATTTTCTCGGTACCGGTGACGCCCCTGCCCCAGTGGTACATATAGAGGGGTTCTGAATCAAAGTAGGCGTAGGTTTCGGCGGTATCGGCCAGGATGAAGAATTCGTAGGCATCTTCGATCCTGCCCAGATTCTCGTTCGTCGTCGCGTCGAAGGCCTCTTGGAGAACACCCGTTTTGACGGCCATGGAGATGATCGACCAGGAACCCCGCTGGCGGCTGCCATCATCCGAGAATACGGACTTGAGTATCTCCCCACCCCTGAGCATGCCATCCGTGCGCACGTTGAAGGTCGCTTCAACGGTCTTGGCCTCCTCGGCCAGCTTGGGGTTTTCGGGTAGGACGGACCGGGCGAAGCGAAGCATGTCAGGCTGTTGATCGTCAGGCAAAGAAGAAAGATGGTCCTCAAGGACGGCCAGGGTGTCTTCCTTCAGCTCGTCATCGCCATCAAGGAAGAGCGTCCAGGCCCCCTTGGCCAAGCCCGTTCCGGTTTTCCGGGCCAAGTGCGACCCTTCCCGTTCCGTCTTGTCGACGAGAACGAACCGCGAGTCGTCGGATATGATTCCCTCAATGACGTCCCTGGTGCCATCCGTGCTGGCATCATTGATTACTATGGCCTGGAAATCCGCGAAGGTCTGGGCCTGCAGGCTTCTCAGGCACTGACCAATATAGGGTTCGACATTGCAGGCGGCAATCACCACTGAAAACTTGGGCATGGTCTCCATCTCAGTCATCCGGCCGTGAAATCACCCTGTTTTCCGCAACCTGTATGAGATGCTGGCCGTAGGGTGACTTGGCATAACGTTTGGCGGACTCCAAAAGCTGGTCTCGGGAAATCCAACGGTTCTCAAAGGCAATCTCCTCCAAGGAGGAAATCGGCAGACCCTGGGCCCTTTCTACGGTCCGGACAAACTCACCTGCCTCATAGAGCGAGTCCATGGTACCCGTATCCAGCCAGGCGTATCCACGCCCCAGGGTCATCACATTCAGGAGGCCCATCTCCAGATACATCCTGTTCAGGTCGGTGATCTCCAACTCGCCGCGTGCCGACGGCCTGACCTGCTTGGCCAGCTCAGTGACCCGGCTGTCATAGAAGTACAGACCGGTCACGGCATAGTTGGAGGCAGGGTTCTCCGGCTTCTCCACGATGGAGACGGCCTTCTTCTGCTCATCGAATTCGACGACACCATACCGCTGGGGGTCATCGACATAGTAGCCGAAGACCACAGCACCATCGATGGTTCTGGATGCCTGTCTGAGGATATTCCCCAGACCGTTGCCGTAGAAGATGTTATCGCCCAGAACCAGGGCGCAGGGTTCACCATCGATGAAGTCCTCACCGAGGATGAAGGCCTGGGCCAGCCCGTCAGGACTGGGCTGCACAGTGTAGGAGAGGTTGATGCCGAACTGTTTCCCGGAGCCGAGCAGGCGCTTGAAGTTGGGCAGGTCCTGTGGTGTGGAGATAAGCAGGATGTCCTTGATGCCCGCCATCATCAAGACGCTGAGCGGGTAGTAGATCATCGGCTTGTCGTATACAGGTAGCAACTGTTTGGATGTGACGGTGGTGAGCGGATAAAGCCTGGTACCCGAACCACCTGCAAGAATGATGCCTTTCATCGACTGCTGCCTTCCTTTGCGAACTTCATACAGACACTAGGCACAATAGGGAACAGCCTAGTACCCGACCCTTGGCACCGGAAAGGGTCGGGATGTATCTCTGCCGTTCCCCCGCATTCAGTTATGCTCAGGACTTGACCTGGCCGATGTACCTCTGCATGGAGTCTTCCCAGTCGGGAACACGGAACCCGGTTTGCTTGATCTTGTCCAGTTTCAGGGCGCTGTGAACGGGCCGGGGGGCGATCGGGGCATCGGCACCGGCGTAGTACTCCTCGGTGGTCACCGGCCGCACCTTGTCATCATTTCCATTGGTCTGTCTGAAGACCTCCTTGGCGATATCGGCCCAGGAGCGGATCCTGCCGGACCCTGTCAGATTGTAGGCGCCATAGGGCGCCTGTCCATCCAGGAGGTGGAAGATGGCCTCGGCCATGTCATCGGTGAAAGTCAATCGACCATACTGGTCATTGACGACGGTGACCTGGTCCAGGGTGTCATCCGGGTCAGCCACCTTGTCGGACAACCGCATCATGGTCCTGACAAAGTTGTTCCCCTGACCGATCACCCAGCTTGAACGGATGATGTAGTGGCGCGGTACGGCGGCCACGGCTATGTCTCCGGCGGCCTTGGTCTGCCCGTAGACATTCAGTGGGGAGAAGTCCTCGTCCTCCCCGTGCTCCTCCCGGGTTCCGTCAAAGACGTAGTCACTGGACACATGGACCAGGGTGATCTGATGACGCTGGGCCACCTGGGCCAGCAGGGAGGGACCGAGGGCATTCGCCTTCCAGGCCACCTTCCTGCCCTCTGCGGTCTCAGCCTTGTCGACGGCAGTGTAGGCGCCGGCGTTGATGATGGTGCCGTACAGGTCCCAGTCGAAACGGTCGTAGGCCCATGAATCGGAGAAATCGAACCCGTCGATGTCGGTAAACTCGAATTCAGTCAGATTATGCTCAGTGACGTACCGCTGTATGGCTGAACCGAGCTGACCCCTGGATCCGGTGACCAGGGTGCGCTTGGGCTTCATCGGGCTGACATCCCTGAGCATGGGGTGGTTCATGTCGGCCTCGCTGCGTTCACTCTGCTCCAGCGGAATGGGCCAGTCGATGCCCAGGTCGGGGTCGGCGAGATTGACGAAGGTATAGGTCTTCTTCTGCTCCAGGGACCAGTGTGCGTTGACCAGGTATGTGTACACGGTGCCGTCCACAAGGGATTGGAAGCTGTTGCCCACACCCCTGGGCACATAGATGGCCTTGGAAGGATCCAAGCGGGTGGTGAACACCTGCCCAAAGGTCCGTCCGGGTCGCAGATCCACCCAGGCTCCGAAGATTTCACCGGCACCGATGGAAATGAACTTGTCCCAGGGCTCGGCATGAATCCCTCTGGTAACGCCCTTCTTGGCGTTGAAACTGATGTTGTTCTGCACAGGGCCGAAATCAGGCAGACCCAGGGAGGTCATCTTGGCTCGCTGCCAGTTTTCCTTGAACCACCCTCGGTTGTCGCCGTGCACCGGCAGGTCGAAAACCAGAAGACCGGGAATATTGGTGGTTTGCGCCTTCAGTTCCTTTTCGAATTCCATAGGCATATGTACGTCATTACCTTTCCTCGTGAATCAGAAAGCCAGGTAGGAGCATAGACCCCTCCCAGCATCCTGTTCTACCGCCCCGGGGGTTCAGTCTCACTGCCCCTGCTGGCTGTACCGGGCCTCAGTGGCGGCCTTGACAGGCTCCCACCACTGCCGATTACTGCGATACCAATCGATTGTTTCCCTCAGACCTGACTCGAAGTCCGTGTGGGCCGGAGTCCAACCCAGCTCCCTGCGGAGCTTGGAGGAGTCGATGGCATAGCGGCGATCATGGCCCGGCCGGTCCTTGACGTGGTCGAAATCGTTCTCGTCCTTGCCCATCACCCGCAGGATGTCGCGCAAGACCGTGATGTTGTCGCGCTCACCATCGGCACCGATCAGGTAGGTCTCACCCAACCTGCCCTGGGTGAGGATGGTCCATACGGCCGACGAGTGATCCTCGGTGTTGATCCAGTCCCTGACATTGAGTCCGTCACCGTACAGCTTGGGTCGGATACCCTCCAGGATATTGGTGATCTGACGGGGAATGAACTTCTCAACATGCTGATATGGACCATAATTGTTGGAGCAGTTCGAAATGGTCATCTTGAGACCAAAGGTCCTGAACCAGGCCCTGACCAGCATATCGGAGGAGGCCTTGGTCGAGGAGTAAGGGGAGGAGGGGTGGTAGGGGGTCTCCTCCGTGAACCTTGCAGGATCATCCAGGGCCAGGTCGCCGTATACCTCGTCGGTACTGACGTGATGGTAACGGATGTCGAACTTCCTGGCAGCCTGAATCAGGCGGAAGGTCCCGACCACATTGGTCTGGATAAAGGGTTCCGGATTCGCTATCGAGTTGTCGTTATGGGATTCCGCTGCATAGTGCACGATGGCGTCATGACCGGGAACCACCCGGTTCAACAGGTCCTCATCACAGATATTCCCGTGTATGAATTCCACCCGATCCCCTGGAAGCCCTGCGATGTTCTCGATGTTGCCGGCATAGGTCAAGGCGTCGATAACCGTGATGTGAACCTCGGGATGGTTCCTGACCACGTACCGCACGAAATTGGAGCCGATGAAACCACAGCCACCAGTGACGATAATGTTCTTCAAGGCAAGTTTCTCTGTCATATCACCCTATGCTACTGCAAGTCGGCGTCTTCACACCTGTAGGAGCGCAGAGCAAAATACCACCTGTCATGCACGACCTTGAACAGATTCAGCAGCGTGATGGTGATCGTCATGACCATCACACAGGAGAGAATCCGAACGATGATCTGGTGCCTGCTCTCGACCGTCCTAAATAGCTTCTCACCAGGCTCATGGTCGATTCTCGAGGAAAGAAAAACACCTGACCAGGAGAAGGACACCCAGCAGAAGCAGAGGATTGACCGGCATGAAGTAACGGCTCTGCGCACCGGCGATGTAAGAGGAACCGACCACGGTGAGCTGAAGGTGGAGCGCCGTCGAAATGAGTGCGAACATGATCGGATATTCGAGAATGAAAGTGGAGATCGCCCACCAGGACCCATCCTGCCCCTCACTCATACGCCGTTCCCAAAAAACAGCACAATCGACATTAAACCAAAATGATATTGTATTTTTGTATTCAAGCACAGATAAACTGCTTATATGAGCAATCAGAGTCTAAATGAAGTTTCAATAGCGGTACTTATACCTTGTTACAACGAAGAGGTAACTATAGGCAAAGTTGTCGCTGACTTTAAAACAGCACTTCCAATGGCCGACATCTACGTATATGACAATAACTCAAGCGATCAGACCGCGCGCATTGCTGCAGACGCTGGGGCTATCGTGAGGAGAGAACCTCGGCAAGGCAAAGGTAACGTCATTCGAGCAATGTTTCAGGATATCGATGCTGACGTATATGTCATGGCGGACGGAGATGATACCTACCCTGCCGATGTTGCCCCGGAAATGGTACGAAAAGTACTCGAAGGTAATGACATGGTTATCGGCGATCGTCTGAGCTCAACATACTTCGCGGAGAACAAACGTCCTTTCCACAATATTGGAAACCGAGTCGTCCGCGGGTCTATTAATTGTCTTTTTCATGCTCATGTAACGGACATAATGACCGGATACAGAGCCTTCTCTTTCTCATATATCAAGACTTATCCAATTCAGGCAGTAGGTTTCGAAGTAGAGACCGAGATGACCATTCACAGTCTGGATAAGAACCTTCGTCTATATGAGATGCCTGTTCAGTACCGTGACAGGCCAGAAGGATCTGTGAGCAAGCTTGATACGGTCGGAGACGGAATCAAAGTGCTTGCTACAATCTTCCGCATGATTCGTGAGTATAAGCCACTTCCCTTTTTTGGCGGCTTAGGGACTGTCACAGGATTGGTCGGATTAGGTTTCCTAATATCAGTCATGATTGACTTCTGGCATTCAGGACTAGTAGAGCGATTCCCCACACTGATTTGTTCAGTACTGCTGATACTTGCAGGTCTCCTATGCATAGCCACGGGCATCGTCCTTGATGTCATAGCCAAGAACGATCGTAAGTCCTACATAGAATCAAGCAACTTGTTTACATATCTGCACCGAATGGAAGATAGATGAGACCTTTTCGGGGAAGAATGTTATCGGACAGATTATCGATTATCTAGTTGAGCACCACCCCTTTTATTAGTACTCTTTTATCTGAAATTCCAACTTTGAGCTTCTGTGCCATTGCCTGTATAAAGCTGTATTTGATTTCCATTACTTACTTGACCGGAAGAGAGATCCAGCACCAAGTTCATATCCAAAGCCGATACCAGCTTGAAAGATCCACTACTTGATTTGATTGGAATCCACTTCTGGGCATATGTTCCATTTGATCGGTATTGCTGAATGCGAGCTGCTTTAGACCGGTCACCACCTTCTACATCCAGAACCTTGTCAGAACGCACATTTTTTATTGTCTTATAACCTTGCTTATCGCCGGCGACAACCCACTGCTGCGCAGAGGTACCATTACTCACATACAACTGAATTTTCACACCATTGTCTGTTGAACCACCAGGCACATCTAAACAATATGCCCCGTTAAGGCCCGTCCGTATGATATACCCACCGTCAGCGAGATCATTAGCATGCTGAGCAGCCAAGTAATCAATTTTCTGGCGATATGTCAGTTCTTCTCTAAGCTTCCATTGTTGAGCATGGGTACCATTCTGGTCATATACCTGTATCGGTTTCCCTGACCCCGTGTCCGCAGACGGTATATCCAGGGCTTTGTTGGAAATGCTATTAACGAAAGTGAATCGGCCCTGATCCGCATCTCTAATCAGCCAACGCTGTGCCTGAGTTCCATTAGCACGATATTGCTGAACACTCGTTCCTGCTTCAGTCCGACCTTCAGCGACTTCCAAGCGCTTACCGGAATTAACGTTAATGATCTCATACAGACCATTGCCTACGCTTTGAAAATAGAAAAGCTGGGCATCACTTCCATTCCAGTTATAGGTTTGAACACGAATACCATTGTTGACCGACCCCCCGGGAATATCCAGTACAAGACCGCTACGAATCTCTGACTCAATCCTATATCGCAGACTGGCATCTATATCCTTAGTCGAAGCTAACTGGAAACGTTGAAGCCCATTGCCTGTTGGACTATGCAGATTGATTCTGGTCCCATCAACTAAAGAACTATTGGTTATATTGAGAACCCAATTCCCGAGTGCAGATTGAAGATAATAAGCATCACCGGCATCACGAATAAACCAACGCTGTGCTGCGGAACCATTATAGTCATACTGCCAAACAGTAGCTTCTTGGCAGGCCTGACCGCTGGAAACATCCAAGACCTTGTTAGAATTCACATTCCTTATGACATAGCTACCGTCGCGTTGACTGACAAAATTGTATCGCTGAGCCTCGGAAGTGTTGTAAGTAAACAGCTGTAAAGGGACTTCTCGATTGGTGCTACCACCTGCGATGTCAAATCCGGACGAATCTTTCATCCACGAATTGATATAGTATTCCCCGTTGGGAATATTAACCTTAGGCAATTGTCTTACATCCAACAAGTCACTTTGATTGAGATTCCCACAGGCGTTAAAATCAACCTTACCTGTAATTCCGGGAATTATCCCATCATCCGCGTACTGCCAGCAGCGCTGGTTGGCGGGGAAGTCGAAGCCCGTACGTGAACCGTAACTGGCCACCCAGTGGGTCTTTGAACGGATGTTGCCGCTGTTCAGGGCCGAGTTCAGATAGAAGGTGTAGGAGTAGACCGAGAGCTTGTTGTAGCCTGCGGACTGGAGACGGTTGTACCAGGCGTTGACGATGCCGTCATACACGGTCGGGGAGGTCGGCGGCGCATGACCGGCCCAGACCCAGTTCTCCAGGTCGTAATAGACCGGGTAGGCCAGATCGCCGGGACTCACGCCTGCACGGCGTAGGAGGTCGACCGTGCCGTCGCCCTCGGCCCGGCCGGTATTGCCGTCGTAGGCGTAAGAGTAGAGGTAGATGCCGAAGGGGATGCCCAAACGCTTGCACTCTTTGATGTTGTACAGGGCCGTGTTGTCGTAGCCGTTCCCCCATCCGTATCCGATGCGGATGATGGCCCCCTCGACACCTGAATTGCGGGCGGCCGTCCAGTCGATTCGACCCTGCCACTGCGACACGTCGACGACACCCTTGGCCTGCTGGGCGAAGAGGGTGCCGTTGCCTTCAAAGAAGGCCCGGGTGCCCTGGTAGGTACCCCAGTGCGCCCCATATCCGTTGTTGCCCAAGGCCGTGGGCCTCGCCACGGCCCCGGACCTGCCCTGCGGGTAATAAACACCGTCGTGCACCGCCGTGGATTGAACCCTGTCGGCCTGCCCTTGGGCGGCGGCCGGTTTGGTTGACCTGGTCCGGGTGGACTGATCCAGCTGCTCCTTGACCTCCTTGACGGGAACCGGAATGAAGCTCCTTCCCCCGGTCTTGGCCAAGGGGTCGGCCGGTCGGTCCGGGGTGCCGACCACCGTCTCATCGGTCACGGGCTCACCGGTGGTGATGTCCTTGACTTCACCCTGGTCGGTGACGGCCACATTCTTGGCAACCACTGTAGCGTTTGCGGGGATGGAGTCATCAATGGACTCGGGGAGCATGTCCTGGGGGACGGCATCCCCTGTCTCGGATGTGGCGGCATAGGTCTGATTACCCGACTGGCCTTCCAGCCCAGCCGCCTGGGCCTGATGCACACCTGTGAACGGCACGAAGACCAAGAGGGCCACGGCGGTCCCGGCCGCGCAGACCCTGCCCAGGTGCCTTTTCCATTGCATCCCCGACTCTGACACCAGTCACACTCCTTGTTCCGGCGACCAATCGGTCCCCCTGAGGCGAGGCAACCCCACCATCGAGAACCTTCATAAGTCGCGTCTCATCAGGTTCTCAGACTACACGCGCTTACCCATAAAGCCCCGCCCCGGCAAGGAAGTGAACGAAAGATTCGCAAACCGTGCCACCCGTACCCATCCCCATGCAGAGGGGCGGCACCTTGGTGTAACCAGTCTTGTCTGCAGGAGCGCCAAGGGACACCAAGTATTCCCTGTGCAGACGGACCGGGGAAAGGCGGTGCCCTCTTACCTGCAGGCGAACCGGTAGAGGGCCCAATGCTCTCCGTCATAGGCGGGCGTGCCGAAGTCCTCCACCTTCTGCATGGCCCCCGAACGGACATAGCCGTCGATCAGTCCCTGCTTGTGGAAGGGGTCGTACTGGGCCTTGTAGGTGAACATCTGCAGGTCGGGCGCCTGGGGCCCCATGGTCAGGAAGTACTTCGGGGCCCTGCCGGCACCGCCGGGACCATGCCGGGTATAGCTGGGGTCCACCGGGCAGAGCATGGCCAGGAGGCGGTCCGAGTCGCCGGAGTCGAAGGAGAGCTCGACCTCTCCGAAGACCTTGCCGTTCTTGGTGTCCATGGGGTTGTAGACCGGATAGAGCATGTTGAGGCCATACAGGGTCATTCCATACATGGACCCGTTCATGGGGTCGGAGATGATCACCGCATCATCCTGGCCGACCCGATCCCTGATGGTGGTCAGCACCCTGAACTTGGCCCTGGTCAATTGCGCGTGCGGGTCGTCCCTGTCCAGGACGGCGTTGGTCTCGGCCTGTCGGGCCAGGTCCACCCTCAGGGGGTTGGACACGTTCCCCGCCACAACCAGGGCAAGGGAGAGCGCGGCGACCACGAGCACCCTCAAAGGCCGGTCCCGGACCAGGGCAGAGGACCATCTGGCGACCAGATTCGTTTCGACGGAATCATCCGATACCCCGACCGATTTGTCCGTCGGCTGGGCTCCCTCCGCACCCTTCCATCTCACCGGGTGCGGATCCAGAAGGCAACGGGCCCCAAAGACCAGCAGGGGAATGATCGCCAGGGGCAGCATGGCCAGGGGCCTGGTCTCCCCCCGATACCAGGCGGCGGTCAGAATATTGGCCAGCGGGCCGGAAACCGCAGCGCTGCACACATAAATCACTCCGACCAGGAGGAAGGAGAGGACCAGCGACAGCCCCTCCCGGAAGCGCCGACCACTCAGCAGGAGTGAGGCGGCCAGGGCCAGGCAAATGCACACCGCCATGATCAGACCGGCCGGCCCTGACAGGTTCCCGGTGAAGAGGACACCCAGGGCGCCAGGCAGGCTTCTGGTCGGTTGGAAGGTATGGAACCAGGTGGACAGGTGCAGGTAGTTCTTCCCGTGATCCCGGTACATGACATAGGCGGCGAAGAGGACCACGGCCAGGCAGCCGCATCCTGCCGCACAGGCAATGAACTTCCAGGAGAGCCTGAAGAGGATGAAGAAGACCATCAACACCACATAGGTGAAGGCGATCCGCGGGTGGGCCAGCAGGATCAGGATGACCAGCACCAGGTTGACCGGCACCCAGAAGACCAGACCCCTGCCCCCCCGATCCGGCTTCCCCCGGTCAGCGATCGCATCGATCAGCCTCAGCCCGGCATAAAGGCAGAAGGGCAGGAGGGAGGTGGCCAACCCATAGGCGAAGAGTGGCCCCGCGTCGAAGAACCAGAACGGGAAGGCGGCCGACGTAACCGAAAGGATCGGCACCAGGAGGCACATACCCGCAACCTGCGGCCTGGGCAGATCGGAGAAGAAGTAGGAGCACCAGAGCAGCATCCCCGCCGGGAAGACCAAACCCGAGGTGATGATCCAGACCAGGTTGAGGCCGGTGAAGACATTCACGGAGATGCCAAATAGACCGGCCACCTTGATGAGGCCACAGACCAGTAGGTGGAAGAGGGGCGGGTAGAAGGAATCGTTGGGGTTGAGGGTCAGGGCGACAGCAGGGCCGTCCCTGAGGAGCTTGCGGATGAAGTAGTAGTGGGAGGGGGCATCGATGGCCTGGATGGGAAGATTCCACATCTCCCAGGTCTTGGGAAACCAGGCGATGACCAGCCCAAGGGCCATGACCACCCCGACCAGGGAGGCCAGGGGGACCAACCAGGTGGATCTCGCGAAGCCGGGCCGGGCCGTGCTGGAGGGAGCGGCGTCAACAGGCAGGTCCGACCCGACCGACCTGGCCGAGTCTGCCGCGTCGACTGTCTGAGACGTCATATCCATCCTCCTGTAGGGCCGCAACTGCATATGAGACTACACGCAGGTCGCCACCCTGCTCACCCTCCGCCCGGACGGGACCGCGCCTGCAATCCGGGGGGATACGATTACCGAAGAATGACAAACCACACCTGAAAGGTTCATGGGCATGTCGAACTTCATTGCGGTAATCTCCCTGATCGGCGACTGGCTGCTCTTTTCCTTCCCGCTCTATCAGGGACTGATGGAACTCAAGGAGTTCAAGGCACTCCTGGAGGAGTTCGAGCAGGTCAGCAAGCGGTGGAGGCCGGTATCTCCGTGGTGGTGGCTGATTCCGCCCCTCAAGGTCCACAAGGAGCGGATGCGCGGCAACAATATCCTCCGTGAGGCGGCCGATACCAAACGCGAGCGCCGCCAGGCCGTCAACTTCCTGGATAAGGCCACGGCCTGGTACTTCGTGGCCCTGGCCGGCTGGCTGAAGATGATTACCTCCACCTACGAGCTCCTGGAGCAGTACGAGGTCGAAAGCGTCTGGATCCTGGCCGGCCTGGTGGTCATCCTGACCGCTGGCGGCATCTTCAACGCCGATTACCGGATCGATTCCAAGCGGGTGGCCAAGAAGGAGGCGGAGCTCGATTCCGGCCCGGAACGGGTGGAGGCCTAGGAGGCCCCAACCCTACCCACCCGGCAGACCCTGCCTCTTGAAAGGAAGGCTCAGACCCGACCTGTGCCAGGTAAACCGACCTGGATCAAGGCCGCCTGAGCGAACTCCAACCTCAAATCGTCACCCCCATCCCTGGCAGCCTGATCCGGACGTTCCCCGGAACCGGCCACCAACCGCAGGATGACCGGCTCCTCCTCCCCTCTCTTGCTGACCACCTGGAGCAGGCTCCCCGGCCCGATTCCGTGGTCACTCAGATACCTGAGCATCCCGGAGTCCTCGTCGCTGACCCGTTGGACCCGGACGGTCCGGCCCGTCTCCACCTGGGAGAGGGGTTTGGTCTTGGGGATGTCGGGGATGGTCCCCGCCTCGGTCGGTATGGCATCGCCGTGGGGATCCTGGGTGGGGTGACCCAGGTACCGGTCGATCTTCTCAATCATCTTGTCGGAGACTGCATGCTCCAGGGCATCGGCCTCCTCGTGCACCTCGTCCCAGCTGTAATCAAGCACCTCCACCAGGAAGGTCTCCAGGAGGCGGTGGCGGCGGACCATGGTGACGGCCGAACGCCTTCCGGCCGGGGTCAGCCCCACCTTCCTGTATGGCTTGTGTTCCACCAGACCGGCATCGACCAGGCGGGAGAGCGCACCGGAGACGGTCGACTGCTTCATCCCCGTCCGCTCCGCCACGGCCGTGGGCTGGACCGGGCCATCATCCCACTCCTGCAGGTCCCAAATGACCTTCAGATAGTCCTGGGCATTGGCGGAAAGCTGCGTGACATCCATGTTGCATAGTGTATAGCAAGGTGATTCGCGGCTTCCGCTCCGGTTCCCAGGTGGAATTGTCTCCACTCCCGGGAACGCATGGGTGGGCGATACCGACCCGGACGACGCGGTCGACCCACCACGATGTCAGCAGGGTCACAGGTTGGTCACCTCCAGAGGATGGAAATATTCATGTGGCACCATTAAACTTCTAAGGGTCGAAGTTTTACGACGATCGTTGAACAGGCCACACCCAAGGAAGGCGCCATGCTGAAAACAGAGGCAAGACAGGCAGTGGAATCCCTGCCCCATAGCCGCACCGGGCAGGCCGACCATGATCGGGGCCACTCCATCATCGAGACCGCCAACGGACGCTCCTTGGAGGAAATCAACGCCACGGTGGCGGTGCCCAAGTCCGGCGCCTCATTCTGGAGGAACCTGGCCGCCTTCTCGGGCCCCGGGGCCCTGGTGGCCGTGGGCTACATGGACCCCGGCAACTGGATCACATCCATAGGCGGCGGAGCCCAATACGGCTACCTCCTCATGAGTGTCATCCTGATCTCCAGCCTGATCGCCATGATGCTCCAGTATATGTCGGCCAAGCTGGGCATCGTGACGGGCCTGGACCTGGCCCAGGCCACCCGCCTGCACACCGGGCGCAAGCTCAGCTTCATCCTCTGGATCTGCACCGAGCTGGCCGTCATGGCCACCGACATCGCCGAGGTGATCGGCGGGGCCATAGCCCTGAAACTCCTCTTCGGCATCCCCCTGGTCCTGGGTGTGGCCCTGACCGTCCTGGACGTCCTGATCCTCCTCCTGCTGACCAGGATCGGATTCCGGCGGATCGAGGCCATCGTGGCCACCCTGATCCTGGTCATCATGGCGGTCTTCCTTTACGAGGTCTTCCTGGCCAGGCCGGACCTGCCGGCGGTCTTCCGCGGCTTCATTCCCGACAAGGCCATCCTGGGCAACGGCCAGCTGACCATGGCTCTAGGCATTGTGGGTGCCACGGTCATGCCTCACAACCTTTACCTGCACTCATCCATCGTCCAGACCCGTGCCTTCGACCGTAGCGACGACCGTCAGGTTGCCAACGCGGTCCGGTTCGCCACCTGGGATTCCAACATCCAGCTGTCCGCCGCCTTCGTGGTCAACTGCCTACTGCTGATGCTGGGTGCGGCCATGTTCTTCGGACACGGCGAAGGGCTGGACACTTTCACCGCTCTCTACAAGGCACTTGGCGACAAGACCATCGCCGGGCCGGTGGCATCCGGCCTCCTCTCCACCCTCTTCGCTGTAGCCCTGCTGGCCTCAGGTCAGAACTCGACTATCACCGGCACCCTGACCGGGCAGATCGTCATGGAGGGCTTCATCCGCATGAGGATCCCTCTCTGGCTGCGCAGGCTGGTCACCCGTGTGATCTCCATCATCCCCGTGCTGATCTGCACCATCGCCTTCGGCGGCAAGGAGTCCGCCCTGGATAGCTTGCTGGTCTACTCCCAGGTCTTCCTGTGCGTGGCCCTGCCCATATCCATGATTCCCCTGGTCTGGTTCACCTCCTCCAAGAAGATCATGGGCAAGTACGCCAACCCTCGATGGATGGCCTTCCTCGCCTGGATCATCGTGGCTGTCCTGACCGGGCTCAACATCCAGTTGGTCATCCAGGATGTGGGAGAACTCATACAGATGCTCTGACAGGAGTGCTTCGACATGAGCCGCCGCCATTTGGCGCAGCCGACGGCTTTCCTGCAGGTGACTGCCACAGGCTCATCTCTCTTTGGCGGCCCATAGGCATCTTGCTTGATTGGTGACATATCCGACTCTCATCCAGCGCGCATATCCAACAGTTCCATCCTCTCTCAGATACGGTAGAAGCAGCGGGGCTTTATGAGGAGTCCTGCTATCAGCGATTGAGCGGTTAACCAGGAGCAGGGCCGTAGACCTGGCCCGCATGGGACTGTCGATCGCAAGCATCATGGAAGTAAGAGGAATCGAGCAGATATGAACGACAAACTCACCACCAGCGAAGGGCAGCCCTGGGCAGACAACAACCATAGCCAGACGGCGGGCACCCGCGGACCCATCCTCATGCAGGACTACCAGCTTTTTGAAAAGCTCGCCCACTTCAACCGCGAACGCATACCGGAGCGCGTGGTCCACGCCAAGGGGGCCGGAGCCAAGGGAACCTTTACCCTGACCAAGGACATGAGCGCTTACACCAAGGCAGACCTATTTAATGGAGCTGGCAAGACCACGCCCATCCTCCTGCGCTTCTCCCAGGTGGCCGGCGAATCGGGCTACCCCGACACCCTGAGGGACGTGCGCGGCTTCGCTCTGCGCTTCTACACTCAGGAAGGCAATTACGACATTGTAGGCAACAACACTCCGGTCTTCTTCGTCAATGATCCCCTGAAGTTCCCTGACTTCATCCACTCGCAGAAGCGCGATCCGGCCACCCACCTGCGCAGCCAGGAGATGCAGTGGGACTTCTGGTCCCACTCCCCTGAGTCCGTCCACCAGGTCACCTATCTGATGGGAGACAGGGGCAACCCGGCCAGCTACCGGAACATGAACGGCTACGGGAGCCACACTTTCAAGTGGGTCAATACGAAAGGCGAGCAGTTCTGGGTCAAGTACCACTTCCTGAGCGAGCAGGGTGTGAAGAACATGACCGATGAGACCGCAGCCAAGATCGCCTCTGAGGACACAGACTTCCTCCTGCATGACCTCTACGATGCCATCGACCAGGGCGACTACCCCAAGTGGAAGGTCTGCGTGCAGATCCTTCCCTATCAGGAGGGCCTGGACTATAAGGACGATATCTTCGACGTGACCAAGGTGGTCTCCAAGAAGGACTATCCGCGCATTGAAATAGGCGAGTTCGTGCTGGACACCAACCCGACCAACTACTTTGATGATGTGGAGGAGGCGGCCTTCTCCCCCGCCAACTTCGTTCCCGGCATCGAGCCATCGCCCGACAAGCTGCTGCAGGGCCGCCTGTTCGGATACAAGGATGCCGAGCGTTACCGTCTGGGCGCCAACTACGAACAGCTACCCGTCAACCGACCCGTCAACCAGGTCCATAACTACGCGCGCGACGGCTTCATGGCCCAGGGCCAGGACGGTTCAGTCAACTATGAGCCCAACAGCAAGGGCGGCCCTGTGGAGGACCATGATGCCCGTATGCATGGCGATGCCGTCCAGGGACAGACCGAATACTCCCGCCCCTACGACACGGACTACTATTCCGCCGCCGGCCGTCTCTACAGGCTGATGAGCCCGGAAGAGAAGGACCGCCTGATCCAGACCATCAAGAACACCCTGGGCTCCATCGATGACCCGGAAATCCGGGTTCTAGAGACCAAGCAGTTCTACCAGGCCGACCCCGACTACGGCAGGCGTGTGGCCGAAGCCCTTGGCCTGTCCTTGGACCAGATCGAGTAGATTCCACCAATCCCGGCTCATCCCGACTCCTTTATCAGCGCAAAGTCTGGCAACAACTACTGAGATTCAAAAGTGTCAGATATATCACATTCTGTGTATGAGAGCCAATGCCTGATGAAGGAGTCAGCGTGAGCACAGGATACCCAGAACAAAAAGAAACCAGTGGATCCAAATATGTCATATTCGTCGTATTGATAGCAGCCATCGGCGGTTCGCTTTTCGGATACGACCAAGGCGTCATATCCGGTGCCATCAGCTTTTTCTCTGTACATTTCAAACTGTCCCAGGCCCAGGTGGGATTTGTGTCGGCTGTGCTGGCTCTGGGAGCCATGGCCGGGTGCCTGGTCGCCGGCTGGATGAGCGACCATGCAGGACGTAAACCCGTCATGATCGTTGCAGGCCTCCTCTTCACACTCTCCAGCCTGACCATGGCCCTCTCGCCCACGGTGACGATACTGATCATCGGTCGCATCCTGTCCGGCATAGCCATCGGCATGGCCTCGACCATCGTCCCGCTCTATATTTCCGAGGTCGCGCCAGCCAGAATCCGCGGGACCCTGGTCAGCGCCAACCAGCTGGCCTTCGCCATCGGCATGACAGTGGTCTACATAGTCAACGCCACCATAGCCAATCTGAACCCGCCTGACTGGAACATCGCCTGGGGCTGGCGGTTCATGTTTGGCTCGGGCATGATTCCCGCCATTATCTTTTTCATCCTGACGCCTCTCATTCCCGAGAGCCCGCGCTACCTGATCGAAAAAGGCCGCACCGACACGGCCATGAAGGTTCTGACCCGCATGAACGGCGCCAGGTCCGCCAAGGACGAGGTCGGTCTGATCAGCAAGACGGTCCAGACCGAGCAAAAGGGCCTCATCAGCGAGCTCTTCAAGCCGGGCATCCGCTTCGCCCTGCTCATCGCCCTCTTGGCAGCCGCCTTCCAGCAGCTCACCGGCACCATCGCAGTCGGGTATTACGCTCCCATCATCTTCCAGAAGACCGGCATCGGCGCCAATGCATCCCTGATCGAGACCATCGGCATCGGCGTGGTCAAGATCATCTTCGTGGCCATCTTCATGGTCTACATTGACAGGCTGGGCCGCAAGAAGCTGCTGACCTGGGGCGCAGTGGCCATGGCCGGCGCCCTCTTGGCCCTGGCACTCCTCTTCTCCATCGGCAAGTTCAACACGCTCATGAACATCCTGATCGTAATAGGAATCCTCGCCCATACCGCCTTCTACGAGCTCTCCTGGGGCGGCGAGGCCTGGGTCATCATGTCCGAGGTGTTCCCGACCCGCATTCGCGGCCGCGCACAGTCCCTCTGCTCCCTGACCATGTTCCTGGCCTCCTTCTTCGTTGGGCAGGGCTTCCCGATCATGCTCAACGGCATCGGAGCCACATGGACATTCATCATCTTCGCAATCTTCTGCCTTGTCATGGCATGGTTCGCCAGGAACGTCCTGCCCGAGACCAACGGCAAGACCCTGAAGGAAATCCAGGCCGAATTCCAGAAGTAAACCCCATCAGACATGGGAAGAAAGGGAATAAGACAAGACATGATGCTGTCTGAGGATTACTTCAAAGACAAGATCATCAACTGCTTCGGAGATTCGACGACCTGGGGCGACAACGGTCTGGATTCAGGAGGTCAAAGCATCTCCTGGACCCAGACCCTCCAGCGGCTCATACCTTTCAAGGAGGTGCGGAACTACGGTATCTGCGGGTCGCGCATCGCCGTCTGCGAAGACAGGGACGATTCCTTCATCGAACGGTTCGAGCAGATGGATACCGAGGCAGACGATGTCGTGATCTTCGGTGGAGTCAACGACTTCCAACACGATATACCGCTGGGTGAGGAAAACAGTACGGACAGCCATACATTCTCCGGCGCCTTGAACGTCATGCTGACTGGTCTGCTGAAGATGTATCCCACGCAAAACCTGGTCGTCATCACGGCCACGCAGAACAACTTCGTCCACCCGACCAAGAACTACCCCAACACCCGTCAGCGCAACGCCTGCAACCTTATGCAGGAGGACTATATGCAGAGGATGAAGGAGATATGCGCCAGCTACTGCATCCCGGTCATTGACCTGTTTGTGCAGAGCGGCATCAGCCCTTTCATCAAGGGGCATGAACGCTTCATGCCTGACGGCCTGCATTACAGCCAGGAAGGGTATCAACGGCTCGGGCGCCGGATTACCGGCCTGCTGCTGCCGTATCTACTGTGAGCATCATTCACTGGAGCACAGGACGATCAGACTCCTATGTCTCCACACGCCGGGAGCAGCCATATCGGCCGTCCATGCTATAGTTTTCAGTTGTGCCGTTACGGAAGTCATATGGCTCTCAGCGGCACTTGGAGGATTCGCCTAGTGGTCTATGGCGCACGCTTGGAAAGCGTGTTGGGTTCACGCCCTCACGAGTTCGAATCTCGTATCCTCCGCCAATAGGTCTTGAAAAACAGCCCAAGACTTTTTTAGTATCCAGAATATCGATCTTGTAGCTCTGACTGCCGGATTCCGCGGCCTCAGCGTCGCTTAAGACACTTAAGCTGACTGCCATCGAAGCTATGCACCAATATCATGAGGCGCTAGGCCGAACCACGAAAGTCTTGAAGAATGTCGCGGACTGGCCTACTGGACACTCTTCCCAAGAGCGAGCTGCACAAGGAAGAAATTCACAATACCTTTATTTTGGATGAGTCTGCCAACGGTCTGCATGAACCCGACATCCTGCAGCAGATTGCCCTCTTGCGCAAACTCATCGTCAAGAAAGGCCTTACTATCATTGCCATAGAATATAACCTACGCTTCATCGGTCAGGCTGACTGGGTGATCGATATGGGCCCAGGAGCCGGAACTGCGGGCGGCAAGATGTTGTTCGAAGGAGCTCCACTTGCATTGATGCGCCGCAATGACACTCTACTGCCTGAGCCATGAATTCCTATTTCAGCCTCATCAAGGCTGCTGAAATCCCATCCGCAGGCGACAGTATTCGATTTAACAATCTTGCAGACGGCGCTTCTGCTTGCCATGCTGGTCGAAATTGGCATCATCCAACCAGTTCTCCAACCGCTCTTTCACTGCCGGCCATTCACTATCCGTCATGGAAAACCAATCCGTATCCCGAGTCCGGCCTTTGTAGACCATGTCATTCCTGAACCGGCCTTCAGGCTTGAATCCCAGCCTCAGCGCCGCAGCTCGTGAAGGCTCATTGAGGCTGTCGCACTTCCACTCGTACCTTCGATAGCCCAAGTCCTCGAAGACATGCCGAGCCATCAGATACTGGGCTTCGGTTGCCTGTCTGCTTCTCTGCAGCTCCCTGGTATAAATGACATGGCCCATTTCCACACTTCCCATGTCCGCCCGAATCCGCATCAAGGCATACATCCCCAACAGATCCGACGAGTCATCAGGTTTCGTCAAACTTCGTAAGCCCGGATACTCCCCGCCTGCAGATGGACCGGCGCCAGGATCAGGTGCCGACGGCTTGCGAAGTATCGCAAAAAAGAGAGGGCCCCGGCTTGCCATCATGGATTCGAACCCTGCATCGAATGCAGCTCTATCAGGATAAAGGTCCTGCCTGCTATAGGTCATGATGGATTCGTCGCAATCCGGACCAAAAATCCGTTCATAGAAGGCATCGCTTTGGTCTGCGCTCAAGGGCACCGCCAGAACGATCCTGCCTATCAACTCGACGGACTCCGGCATCATGGCCCCCGCAAATGAGACCGCATCACCAATAGGCTGCCCGAACTCATTGATCCGCATTGCCACTCCCTCCCTTAGGACGATGCTGGCCCAGCCTTACAAGGAAGAGATGGGCCACAATAAAGGCACCTGTCATAACCTCGCACAATCCTGGCACTCAGGATACCAATCAGACACGCTAAAGGCCGTATGGAACCGCCCCAAGTGGCCACCTTCAATCCACCTTGCTGCCCGCCTCGCCGATGTGCACAGCCACAGGAATCGGAGGACCAGCCCGTCTGCGAGAATTAGATTGGCGCAGAAGAGGAATGATTGTCGAGCTTCAACCAGAATGATTTCTGCACACCGTCAACTTCGACCAAGGGAGTGATCACCATGTCCAAGGCTTTGATTGTCGTGGATGTTCAACCGACCTTCTGCGAAGGAGGTGAGCTGGGAGTCGAGGGAGGCAATGCCACGGCTGGCAAAATCGCCGACTATGTCCACGGCCATGCCGGGGACTACGTCTACATGGCCACCACCCAGGATTGGCACATCGAACCCGGATCTCATTGGTCCGATTGCCCGGATTTTGTAGACACCTGGCCTAGACACGGCGTAGCGGGCTCGCCCGGCGCGGAGCTTCATCCCAGAATTCGTGAGCTGGGTATCGCCCACCACTTCAAAAAGGGCCAGTATTCAGCCGCCTACTCCGGATTCGAAGGCATCGAAGACAACACCGATCGCATCCAGAGCAGGGAGGAGTTCGCTGCGGCCAAATCATCTGGAGTCACCTTGGCCGATGCCCTGGCGCAAGCTGGCATCGACCAAGTGGATGTAGTAGGCATCGCCGAATCTCACTGCGTCAAGGATACAGCCCTTGACGCCGCAAAACTGGGCTACCAGGTCACGGTCTTCGAGGATCTGACTGTCCCGGTCAGCGAGGATCAGGGTGTCAAAGCCCGGAAGGCCATGGCTCAATCAGGCATCCGTCTGCTTTCCTCCAGCGGCGACTAAAGGCATTGGCAGAGGAATTCACCAGGGCTGGATGGTAGGGCCTACGGTGAATTCCGATACATTGGTATCCTCAGGCTGATCGATGGCAAAGGCCACCACCTGGGCCACCCGTTCGGGATCAATCTGGTAGCTGTCGTAGGTCTTGTTCATATCAGCCAGAGTCTGCTTATCTGTGATGGTATCCAGCAACTCGGTTCGAATGGCCGCCGGGTAAATGGTAGAGGTACGAATATGAGTCCCCTCTTGGGCAGACTCCATCCTGAGCACCTCCATCAGATCACGCAGACCCCACTTAGTCGCTCCGTAGACCGCTCCACCGGGATAAGCTTTCAGGCCCGCCACCGAAGAGGTGGCGATGAACTGTCCGTGACGCTGCCCGGTAAACTCCGGCAAGGCCGCTGCGATGCCGTACAAAGCACCTTTGAGGTTGACGTCAATAGTCCGATCCCACTCGTCCACATGCAGGGCCGACAGGGGCGAGTTGGGCATGAGCCCGGCGTTGAGGAATACCACGTCCACTCCACCAAACTGCTTCTTGGCGAAAGCCACGAAGTCCTCATTGGCCTGCCGATCCGTCACATCCAGAGCCATAGAGGCAGCCTGACCACCAGCCTGAACGATGTCGTCGACGATTTTATCCAGCCGATCCTTGCGGCGAGCGCCCAGCACCAACTTGGCCCCTCGCTGCGCCAAAAGCCTCACCGTGGCCTCCCCGATGCCTGACGAAGCTCCTGTGATCAGCACTGTCTTATCTGCAACAGTCATAACCGTCCCACCTTTCCTTGATCCTTAATTGGCCTGATGGTACAACTTCGAGTCGCTGGAAGTGCAAGCGTGTGCTGCAACCACATTAAAAGCCAAAGCTCAATGCGCGGTGAAAGTCCAAGCCATCGCATAAAGCAACAGCGACAATGACACAAAACTCTGCAATCCGCATGGCGATGAGCAATTCAGATCGAATGCTGGACCAGAGTTCACATTTTCATTTCCCATAGTGGACATTCAGAGCAGCCGAGCCGCAGATCAATGGGAGCATACAAACCAAGCAGCAGTTGGCTAGTCCCGATTCCGCAAGAGGAAGGCCCCAGTCATGTCGACGACACCGACACAGCCCTCATCACGAAAACAGGCTGTTTATCCGTACCTGATCGTGCTGTCGGGCATCGTCTTCACAGCCATCCCGGTATCGCTGGTCTGCAGTTGCGCGGGCATCTTCTTCACTCCTGTCAGCAGCTACTTCCGTGTTCCCAAGGCCGCATTCACTGGGTATTTCAGCATCTTCAGCATCACCATGGTCATCTTCCTGCCGGTGGCCGGATGGCTGATGCACCGCTACGATCTGCGCATCGTCCTGACGGCAAGCACCATCCTGGCCGGTCTGGGCTGCCTGGGTATGTCCCGATCATCCGCCATGTGGCAGTTCTATCTATGCGGAATGGTTCTGGGAATCGGCATGCCGCCCATCCTCTATTTGTCAGTGCCCGCACTCATCAACGCCTGGTTCCGCAAACGGGTTGGATTCTTCATCGGTCTGTGCATGGCTTTCACCGGCATAGGCGGGGTAATCTTCAACCAGATAGGCACCATGATCATCAGATCCGCCCCTGATGGATGGCGGCGGGGATATTTGGTCTTTGCCGTTCTCATTCTGGTGGTCACCCTGCCCTTCACCATTTTCGTCATTCGCGGCACGCCCGAACAGATGGGTTTGCATCCTTACGGCGCCGCCGACCAGGAGTCCAGGGACGTTGAAGCGGCCAACAATAGCGCAGACGCCGGGGACAAAGATAAAAAGAGTCCAGAGCCTGCCGCGTCGACCGTGGGCATGACTGCTTCCCAGGCCTTGCGCTCCCCTGCCTTCTGGGCGCTGGCGCTCTTCTGCGGTCTGATCACCATGAATCAGACCATCTATCAGTTCCTGCCCTCCTATGCGGCATCCCTGCCATCCATGGCGGCCTACACGGGACTGATTGCCTCCTCCTGTATGGCTGGCCAAGCTATCGGCAAGGTCATACTAGGCATGGTCAACGACGGCAGCATCGTGCACGGGCTCTGCCTGGGCATCGGCGGCGGCATTCTTGGCGTCTGCCTCATGGTCGCTTTCCCCGGATTGCCTGCGTTACTGCTGCTAGGAGCCTTTGCCTTCGGCCTGGTCTACGCTTGCACTACGGTGCAGACGCCCATTCTGGTTACAGCGGTGTTCGGCTCGCGTGACTACACCAACATCTATGCACGTATTCAGATGGTGGGCTCCCTGGCCTCGGCCTTCGCCGCTCTCTTCTGGGGCGCCATCGCTGACCAGCCCCACGGCTACATCATTATGTTCGGTCTAAGCATCCTGATTATGGTTGCGGCCTTGTTCCTGGGCATTATTCCTTTGAAGGGTACGCACAAGTCGGCTACTCAAACCAGTTGATCGAACCTTGCCGCAATTGGCCCTACAACTATTTCGCCACCCTGCCTCTTTCTCAGCAGACGGGTGGTGAATCCATATCCTCTCCCCCAGTCATAGACCTTGGCCTTTGAACACTTATTAGAAGTCACCAAGTTGTATCCTGGACCTGGCTCCCAAAGGCGGAAAGGCAATTGAGCACTCATGACCACACTGCAGACCAACCGAACAAAGATAACGAGCGTAGCAGGCGGAGCTGTTCTCGAAAAAGGGCTGATCCTATGTGCTCAACGTGGACCAGGTCGCACCCTCGAAGGTTGTTGGGAGTTTCCTGGAGGAAAAATCAAGCCTGGCGAATCACCCTCGGAGGCCCTGCGTCGTGAGATTTTCGAGGAACTTGATTGCGCGGTCCAAGTATTGGAACCAGTTTGCACGACTATGTACACCTATCCGTTCGGCCGCATTGCCCTTTGCGTTCAACTTTGCCGCCTTACTAAAGGACAACCGCAACGCAGTGAACACCGAGCTCTTCGCTGGCTGGCTCCAGAAGATCTTTCAACCTTGAACTGGGCTCCTGCCGACAGACCGGCAGCAGCCATCCTTACAGCTATGGACCAGTGCTTTGGTAATCCCCACTATGAACATCAATGAACGCTCGAACAGCCAATCTGCCAAGCCAACCAAGCTAAGGAAATCGAACCTTGCAAGGAAACTGAGAAAAACATGGATTCTAAGTTGAATACGGAGATCCGTCTGCGAATAGATCCTGATTCGACATCGATATTAGAAGGCGTGGTTACAGGCCTTATCGGCGACAACCCGACTTTGGAGTTATCTGCTGGAGTCCAGGACTTCACACCCCGGCTGATCACCAACCAGCCTGATGACAATATGGAAGACGCGCTTTGCCAAGAACTCCAAGAAAGCGAGACCTTCGACATCTCAGTCGCCTTTGTATCCGCCGAGACCCTGCTTTCCCTTTTCCAAGAGTTTAAAAACCAAAAAGCCAGACCTGGCAGCCGACCTGGGCGGATCATCACCTCGACTAAGAACTATTTCAATCCTCCAAGAGCCTTCTGGGAGCTGCTCAGGCTCAAGAACGTTACCGGAGCCGACGTGAGAGTCTGGCAAGGCGAGCAGGAATCAGAGTCAGAGGATTCAAGCACTCAAGTTATACCGGAAGGTCAACCCTTCCACCCCAAAGGCTATATTTTCGCCAAGCACCTAAAAAACGGCAAACCTTACTATGATCTCTACATTGGCAGCTCCAATCTCACTCAACAGGCCCTGACGAATCAGCGTGAGTGGAACCTGCGCCTATCCTCCCTGGACCGGGGAGCGCTGATCGACCAAATCAACCATGAGATTAATCGACAAGTTGCTGAATCTCAGCCTCTAACAGAAGACTGGATCAGGCAATATGAAGAGGATTTTCGTCGTTACGCCCCACCCAGAAAACAAGTCGAGACCGCACGTCAACACAGACACATACGCCCCAATTCCATGCAACGGGAGGCTCTGAAGAACCTGAAAGAGCTACGAGCGCGGGGCGAACATCGGGCCATCATCATCTCAGCCACAGGAACAGGTAAAACCTTCCTGTCGGCCCTGGACGTCAAGCAGGCGGATCCCGCCAGGATGCTCTACCTTGCTCAGCAGGAGCAGATATTGACGAAGGCACAGTCTTCCTATCAGGAAATTCTGGGTTACCCCAAGGAGGAGACCGGCCTATTTACCGGTAGGGACAAGAAGAAGGACAGCCGCTACCTGTTCGCGACGGTGCAGACCATGAGTCGTCCGGATATTCTGAAAGAGTTCCCAGCCGATGCCTTTGACTACATCCTTATCGATGAGGTCCATCATGCCGGAGCTAAAAGTTATCAAGCAATCCTCGACCACTTCTCCGCGGCAGACTTCATTCTAGGTATGACGGCTACTCCTGAGCGAACCGACGGTTTCAACATCTTCGAACTCTTCGGATACAACGTAGCCTACGAGATACGACTGCAGAAGGCATTGGACGAGGGTATGCTCTGCCCATTCCACTATTACGGAGTGACCGAATACCTGGGTTCTGGCCCCGCTAGCGGCAATGATCGGCCCAGCATTACCGTCGATGATGATACCAACAGCCGAGACCGCGGCCAGTTGACATACGAAATAGGACAGCTAACCGCTCCAGGCAGGGTCAGATATATTATCGATGTCCTGCAACAGTACAGCCCCTACCACCAGCAGATCACCGGCCTCGTCTTCTGCAGTAGACGTGAAGAAGCTCAACAACTGTCAGAGCTGTTCAACCGTGAGTTCAATCAGCAGGCCGAACGAAATTATTGTACTCAGGCTGTGACCGGGGATACCCCGGTTTCGCAACGCGATAAAGCTATCCAGGACTTGGAAAACGGCGACCTGGACTACATCTTCACTGTTGACCTGTTCAACGAAGGCATCGATATTCCGGCGCTCAACCAAATAGTCATGCTCCGCAATACCCAGTCCAGCATTGTCTTCACTCAGCAGCTGGGAAGAGGACTACGGCTTTACGATCATAAAGAGAGCGTCGTTGTCATAGACTTCATCGGCAACTACACCAACAACTATCTAATCCCCGTGGCACTATACGGAAATACGGGCGATCGCGACATGGCCCGTCGCAACTTGCAACGCCACACCATAGGCCTATCATCCATCAGCTTCGACCCCATCGCACGGACACGTATCCTGCGATCTCTGGACACAGCAGATTGGTCGGCAATGAAAAAGTTGACCGAAGCATATCGCCAGCTAAGGTTCCAGCTAGGACGCATCCCTATGCTCACTGACGTCCATGCTCACGATCCATCGCTCACGCGTACCATGGCCACCAAATTAGGTGATTATCACTCTTTCGTACGTTCTCGCGAGCGCAACCTGGGCGCGGATGGCACTCCGCCTGACCCCGTCAGCCCAACCGAAACGGGCATTCTTAAAATGGCCACCGAAGTCATGCTACCTGGTTTAAGGCCTCAGGAGTTGATCATCCTCGAGCAACTGTGGCAACTTTCCAGAAGCGAACCTACAAACACAGCGACCGACATTGGAAGGCTCAAAGCTACCCTGACTGAACGGTTCCCGCAGTCCTATCGGGATCCCACCCAGATGGCATCGGCTCTGCGCGTGCTGGATGGCAGTTACTTCACACCGACCCAGGCCCGCCGGTTCGGCGGCCTTCCGCTAATCAGCCGTATGGAGAACGGATCCACCCGACTCAACTCGACCTTCGCCGGGCTGATTGAGGAGCACAGCACCTTCCGTAACTTTTTCGTGGATACCCTGAAAACTGGTCTGCTCAACTGCCAGGATGCCATCGGGAATGTTCCTGCCCAGGAACTGCAGTCTGAGCACGGATTCCTTAGGGGAAGGCAATACACTATGGCCGAAGTCGTGCGCCTGCTGGGCTGGAATCACGAGGTCAACGGCCAGAGCATCGGCGGATACATGGTGGATCGGACTACAGGCACCATGCCCATCTTCATCAAGTACGCCAACAGCCAGTACCAGGACCAGTTCCTGAGCGACCAAACTTTACGCTGGTTCAGCAAGAACCATAGAAGACCTGAATCCAGGGAATTCCAGTGGATGCGTCAGGGTCTGGAGCGGCCAGGCTGGCAGGAAACTCACTTCATTCCGCTTTTCGTCATGCGCCGACAAGAGGCGGCAGACCGTCGCTACTATTATTTGGGTCATGTCACCGCGGTAGGGCCATCACGAGCCACAGAAAAACCAGGGCCAGACGGCAAGGGCCGAGTGCCTGTTACCATCACCGATCTCAGTCTTGACCGACCTGTGGATCATCAACTCTATCGCCACCTGCTCGATATCTAAGCGCAGCCCAGTCAGCATAAGAGGCGCACTGTTTCAGTGGAAAATATATTGTGGCTCCTGCAGAACTGTTGGCCGCTCATATACAACTTCAGAGAAATAAAGGAGCCAGAAGCATCCATACGTAGGTCATCAGTAAGGGCATGCCATCCCATAAGATGGAATATGACAGCACATCTCTATAAAGGAGTGGATATGACTGATCGTCTACAAGGTAAGGTAGCCATCATCACCGGAGGAACCGGCGGCATGGGCGTGGGCGTCGCCGAATGCTTCGTCCGCGAGGGAGCCAAGGTGGCCCTTACCGACATCAAGGAGAGCGATGCCTCCCGCAGCTTCATGCAGGAGCACCCCGGGCAGGTCATCTTCCACACCCTGGACGTGACGGACGAGGACCAGTGGGTCTCCACCATCGACACCGTTGAAAAGGAGCTGGGCCAGCTGACCACCGTGGTCAACAATGCTGGTATAGGCGGCAGCGGTGCCACCATGGACGAGGAGAGCTACGAGGACTGGAAAAAGGTTATCGCCATTAACCTGAACGGAACCTTCCTGGGCACCAAGCATGGCATGAGGGTGATGAAGGGCCGCGGCGGCTCCATCATCAACATCTCCTCCATTGAGGGCTTTGTGGGCCTGAGCCGGGCCGGAGCCTACAACGCCAGCAAGGGCGGAACCAGGTTGCTGACCAAGTCCGCTGCTCTGGATTCTGCCAACAACAACTACGGTGTTCGCATCAACTCGGTCCATCCCGGATTCATCAAGACCCCTCTGATCAGCCAGAGCCTTGAAGACAGGATGAGCAAGCTGACACCTCTGGGCCACATCGGCGAGCCCCAGGACATCGGCGAGATCTGCGTCTACCTGGCCAGCGACGAATCCAAGTTCGCGCTGGGTGCCGAATTCGTTGTGGACGGTGGATTCATCGCACAATAAGGAATTGCAGTAAGAGATTACCGGAACCCCTCCTTCCGCCTGTCCACTTCATAGTGATGCAAGTGTCTAGGCTGAAGGAGGGGTTCACTTATGCCCCGACGAGGGGGTGTCATGCGATTGTGGCATCAGGGTCTGATTCGACTGCTTCCCAGACAGCAGCTGCTGGGTCAGCATCGGGAGATCACCGCTCTGCGTGGACTGGGCTGGGGACGGCGGCATGCCACCATTGACTATGTCTTTCTTCATTCCCCATACAAGCTCTTTCAATTTCATCTACTAGTCATGGCAACGATGCGCGAGCGCGGCTACCATCCTGATCCTGCCTGGTATGACCCGCTCTACCGCGGCAGGCACTGCCCGCCATACAAGGATTTAACTGCAGTGCCGTTGACGGACCCCATCTACCCCGAGCATGATGCAGCCTATCTGCAGGAGTGCTTGGAGAAT
This sequence comes from Bifidobacterium sp. B4111, assembly GCF_026537235.1. NCBI lineage: Bacteria > Bacillati > Actinomycetota > Actinomycetes > Bifidobacteriales > Bifidobacteriaceae > Bifidobacterium > Bifidobacterium sp. B4111. The sequence goes on from NZ_JAFNMO010000002.1 coordinate 266,256, forward strand.
CTGGCAGGAAAAGGCATCCATCTGACCATCTGACAGTCACCCTCTAGACGGCATAGGATCACTTATGGCAACGCTGTACGATCATGCTTGGGACTATGTTGCAGATATTCAGGGGAGTGTCCATGCCCATCATCGACGTTATTAATCTCGTCATTAACTCCATTACAGCCATAGCCACAGTTGTAGCTATTCCTGCAACCATCGTGTACTCCGCTCGGCAGATGAAGATGACCTTTGCAAGGGACGACGAACGGCGCAACTATGACCTCTACCAGACCTTGCTCAAACAAGCTTCACGAGTTGATGTTTGGGAGTCCAAGACTGCTCGGAACGACAATCAGAAGCAAGGGGCAGACGAATACCTGATCATCACCAACCACAGCGAAGGCACCATTCGCCAGGTCTCAATCCTGGTCCATTGGGATTTGTTGAAGCAGACCCGTTTACAAGCCATCAACCTCCAGCACAACGAAGCCGACTATTACCGGGTGCCTGGATTCGGCCATCATCACGCCTGGCGCACACTACCAACGGCTGACTGGGTTATATCCATGGATCCTAGCAGACGATTTGTCTGGAGCCTGCCTACCATCTGCCCTAAAGACATCTTCCAATCCCCCCGCTTTTTAGACAAAGGCGACCCTCAGGGTCGGTGTCGACTGGCTGCTGTGGCCATAAAATTCACAGACGTGTACGGCAATATCTGGGAACGGCTGTTTGAATCCGAGTATCTGCCCAAAGACCGTACTGCCGGTCTCCATCTCTTGTATTCGCCCGACAATCGGTTGGCAGAGTTTTGCCAACCAAAGGGTGTTATTCCCGAGTGAGCCTGGACACCGTGGGCACCATGAGGGTAACCGCCGCCAGCAAGAGCGCCAAGGGCAACAGAGCAGGCCTGACACCGGTATGGTCGGCCAGAAACCCGATAGCCGGGGGAATGATCCAAGAGACCCCGTAGTAGGCAGTGGAGATGACCGAAGCACGCTGGGCTGCCACAGCTGGATCCTTGGTTGCCAGCGTGGTGACGATAGGTACACCCAGAGCAGCTCCGACGCCCCAAATTCCAGTGCCCACAAGGCTCAACACGAAAGAGGGAGCAAGAGCATAGACCAAGATGCCCAGAGCCGAGACCAGGAGGGTCAGGATCAGCGAGCGCATGTTCCCCAGTCGTTCGATCAGATGCGTACCCAGCAACCTTGAGACGATCATGGCTGCAGCGAAGATCGTGGGAGCAAGACCGGCTTGGGACTCGGGGACGCCGAAGGCATCGACCAGGCCGATCCCGGTCCAATCATTGACAGCACCCTCGCTGGCCTCCAGGGCCACATTAATCAAAGCAAGCATAAGAACAAGGACGTCGCCCCAAGCCGCCAACTGCTTGCCGAAAGCGGACGATTGCCCTGAACCCGCCTGCTGATCCGAACGTTGGTCGTCAGCACCGCCCTTGTAATCCCCTAGAGGCTGAGCCGGGCAGAGCAGAACGCAGGCGATCACCAGAGCCAGGCTAACTAGCGCATTGACTGCTAGGTGCGCACCTATGGCCACACCCAGATGAGACAGGAGCGAGCCCAGTCCCAGGGCAAGAAACATGCCCAAACTATATGAGGCATGAAAACGCGGCATTATGGACCGAGAGGAGAAGCGCTCCACTGCACCCGCCTCGACCGTGTTGACCGTTCCCCAGAGGCTGATCCCCGCCGAATTGAAGAGCAGTCCCAAAACCACCCCGGGCACTGAGCGGAGAGTGACAGCCAGTGCCGCGATTACCATGCCCAGACACCAGGTGGAGGCTGCCAGCAGCATGGCCCGGCGCACGCCCAGCCGATCAGTCAATACACCCGAGATCAGCATGCCGACCAGAGCGCCGCAGCCTCCCAGAATGGTCATCAGAGCCAGGCCCGAAGGCTGCAGACCGAGGCTGGCCTTGACTGTTGGCAGTCGAGAAATCCAAGCCGAAGTACCGATGCCCATGATAATGAAGAACCCGTAGACAGCTGACCGCTCTCGCATTCCGTGACCTGGAAAATCGGCAGGCGAGAGCTCATGATGATCCCGTTCACTCATGCAGACCTCCCTGTTCTGTCCATAGTTGACCCTTTACTCCGGAGGCGCATATCAATAGCGGAATTATAATCAATGACTTTGTATACTATTCTGTAAAGCTAGTATCGAATGACTCGAGAACCATCGTAGACAGTCGACCGGATGATCTGAAGGGGATGCCCCGGCCCGACGCCCAAGTCGGTCGTCGGCGCTCAAAAGGAGAAACGTGGCAAAGGGTAATTTGAGCGGAAAAGTCCTGGCCGGCCTGTTGGCTATGGCCACGTTAATACCCACTATGGCCTTAGCCGATGGTGGACAGACAGCTGATGCCCAGACCACCACCTCCACATCAACATCTGCAACGACACAAGCACAGCAGACATCGTCCACGTCGACCCAAACCTCGACTCCACAGTTAGACGCTGCCACGTCTGGAGCGACCCAAACCACTCAGAAATCGACCACCCCGAACCAGGCCGCGCCCATACAACCCAGCAGAAGGCCGACCGCCAAATCGGCAATCAAGGACATGCTGGACACCGACGACGCCGTGGTCACCACACTGTCCCAAGCATCCCGCTCCACTGGCACGGCTCCTTTCGACAACGACAACAACCCCGGCGACGACCACGATGCAGACAATGACATAGTGCGCACTTTCGATAAGGTGTCCTACACCTACTCTTTCGCCGTAAATACCCGCAACGAGACAACCAGCTATCGCCGAGGCCGAATTGGCTTCCAATTCAGACTGAACCAACCTGAGGATCAGGTCACCTTTGATGTGGATTCCATGGGCTGGGTGGACACTACGCCGGAATACCAGCCAAAGCAAACTACAGAGACCATCGACGGTCATCCGACACAGGTGCTTACCGTTTACAGGCTACTCACCGCCCCACAGAATTTGCCTACCGTTATTCCGGGATCCTCCAGCGTCACTCTGGTCCTCCGGGTCCGAAGCATGCCCAATGGCAGCAAATTCGCCCCCGAGGTCCAAGCCTGGGGCGCTCCGAATACCACCACCAAGACCGATCCTGCTTCAGCCACATCCGATCAGGTCACCGTGTCGGCCAAGCTTAATCTGAACCTGCGAATCACTGGCGGAACCAATGAAGGCTCCGGCAACCAAACATTCGACTTCAACACCCCAGCCGCCAGCAATTACCCCAACCATGAGCTAGGTAAGCGCAAGGGGATCATCAGCAAGTTCAACTGGGCCGTTGACATGCGTTGGCCCGATCGGACCAAGGGCCTCAAGGGTCTGGATGTTCCCACTGGCCCCATTACCTTTTCCCTGTCACTGAGCAATTTGTGGCAGACCGCTGGCGGAGATGCCTACCCGAAGATAGCGGATCTGCAACCCTACTTCTGGGACATCGGCACCATCGACGGCGACTTCAACAACAGCGGACGCAACACCGGCGATCAGGGCTGGAGACCCACCCTCAGCAACTATGGCTATGCCCGATCCACGGGTGGCACGGCTGGGAAGGACCAAGTCCAAGGCAATGGTCAATACACCGTGGCTGAACAGCGCAACAGCCAGGGCCTCAGGCTGGACCTGACTTTGAAGGACTATAAAACCAACGACCCCTTCCCCTACCTGGGACACACCTATGCACCAGACGCCAAGTGCACGCCTGCCCTGGCCTCGACTGACTGCACGCGACAGGAAGTGGCCGAAATCTCCACTGGTTACCTATATGTCTTCAACCCCTCCACTGTCGACGGCAAGGACGTGGCCAACTACTATGGACAGACCGGTCTCAGCTTGCAGAGCAAGGTCGACGACGGCAACCTGAGTGCGAAATCGCTATCAAACCAGTCTTTACCCTCTGCCACCGGCCCCACGGACACGTCAAACCAAACCGACCAATCCGATGACATGTGGCACAACGTCATCTTCGTGCTAGGCTCCAGCACAATAAAGGCAGGCATCAGCAACATCATTCAATACAGTTGCATGACGGCTCCTAACTATTTTGATGACGGCGTGGACTGCGGGTGGTGGACTGCTCCTGACAATCTACGGGGGACCGACTCAGCAGTCGCAGGGACCAAAGTGCGGGTAACGGCCGGTTTTAACTTCAAAACCAGCAAGGCTGATCTGCCTCTGCTGGGAATGTCCTTGGTCAAGATCGACCCAAAGGTAGTTGGACTGCCAAACTCCGACGGTCTGGATCTTCCCTGGGGCAACGGCATCTGGCAGAACGGCAAATACAATGATCCAACGAGCGATAAAAACCCGTTGCTGGATCTGGTCATGTACGCCACCAAACCCGACGGAAAGGACTGGAAAAACGACACTGAGCAAGCCAATGCCGACATAGAGGATCTGAACTTTTATAGCACGCAGGAGGATGCAAAGAAGCATGGCACGGTTGTAGGCATGCTGCTGGGCGGGCGCACCGCCGCGCCCTCCAGGTTTGCCGAAGAGAATTCCCGATTCGGCTTCGGCGGATTTGTGATCAACGTCCTCCCCGATGCCAAAGTAAGTTCAGTAGCCCAGCTGACATCAGTTTCGCGCACTTTCACCCGCAGCCAATTAGCAGCTATGGCCGGGTTAAGCCCCGAGAACTCCAGCGATCAGGAATGGGAGGAGTGGGCCAAGAAACAGAACCCCTACGATCTGGCCAAAATCAAATCTCCCGTCTTAGCCACGTCAGTCGGAGGCTATACCAAAGCCAACTATGACCAAATAAACGGTTACCTGGGCGGAGACACCGGCGGCAATGAACACGGGGACAGCCTCTATGTAGCCGGCGAAACCAACACCATCTCCAACGCCGTGGCACAAACAAGCACCAATTCCAAACCCAAAGAATACTTTGACATAGACAGCGATCAACGGTTCGTTGACTGGCGGCTAACCATCAACACCGGCACTTCAGCTTCCCAAGCCAACAAGGGCGCCAAAACCGAACTCTACATCACCGACAAACTGCCAGCAAAGCTCCACTACATCCCCGGAAGCGCCCGATTGGGTGGCACATATACGGAAGCCACGCCTGAAATGGGCCACATAGAGGGCGGAACCGCCTGTGAGCCATCAGTGAGCACGGACCCCGGAACCGGAATCACCACTCTGTCCTGGACACTGACCAACATCCCTGTGGATGGCAACAACCGCGTCATCCACTTCTCCACCTCCCTGGGTGACCTGACTGACCCCAGCAAAGACATCGGCTCCAACGAAGACCTGACGACCTCTGCCACAGTTCAGTCAAAACAGAATATGTCCCAGCCCAACACATACTTGAAGACTGCCGATTCCTTCACCATCCACGCTTGGCGGACCAACACAACCACCCTTTCCACCTCGGCCGTACAGGACACTAATGAAGTCGGTGCACCAATCGGCTTCACCAACATGCTGAGCAGCACCTCAGGCAGTGGCAAGCAGCATCACTATGCCATCGACATCATGCCGTACAAACAGACAAGCGGTAAACCCGACTTCCACGGGGAACCTACTTTTGCCGATATGAACGTAAAAGCTTCGGCGGGGGCTAGTCTGATCGGAATCACCATCCGCTACACCACAGATTCTCGATGGCAGGTCAATGACACGAGTTCCATACAATCCCAGGAATACCTCTCTTGGGACGAGGCTGACTTCAACACAACAAGTGGCGAAGTGAAAATGCCTGCAAACGTGGTGGCCTGGGCCTTCATCATCGATGGGCAGCCCAACCAATTCCGCTATGACATTACTTTCCATATAAATCCCGGAAACAACTCCTCCGGCGACCTCTATCGGAATCGCTGGGGCAATGCACTGAACCAAATGCCGGCTCAGGCCATGGTTGTTCAACGTTCCATCAGTGGCATCGTATGGTACGACGTCGATGGGGACGGCACCCGCTCTTCGGACGATATTCTGCTTAAAGATGTCAAAGTTACCCTGCTCAACGATACTGACGACAAGCCCGCCAAGTCGGTCGTCACCCCACATGATGATCTGAGCACAAAATCTGATTCCCAGGGCAAGTACGAACTGACCAATATACCGGCAGGGCAATTCCACCTGCGGTTCGACCCCGCTCCGAATACGAACTGGACCCACCTGTCTACGACAATCCAAAAGGCCAGCGGAGCCAGCCCGAGCGAAAACTCCTCAGCCAGCGACATACTGGAGAACGGAACCATGAAAGGCGCCGTCATCAAGGATATTAAGTTCCAGAAAGCCGAGGATATGGTGGACGCAGCCAGCCAATCCCTGGATTTCAACAACTGTGGCCTGACAGGAACAATGGACACCAATGAGGTGTCTGCCGGAGTCAAAGTACAGATCCAAGGCAGGAACTGGCTCAACTCAGACTCCTTCACACTGGCTATCGAGCCCCTGGATAGCGCACCGTCCGCAGCGTTGCCCAGCCAAATCACCATAGACGCCGACAACAAAAATGCCCAGGTGCCCGTCAACGTGTCTGCTCTGCCCGACGATGACAGCTACGAGTATCGTATACACCAGGAAACCGGCTCCATTCCTGGCCTGACGTATGATCAGAGCACTGCAATCCTGACCATCACTTTGACAACCGATGCAGCTCAGTTACAACGTACCGCCAAGGCGCAGTGGACTGACAGCAAGGGCAAGAAGATAGACACGGCGGCCTTCACCAACACCTACCAGGCCAAGCCGGCCAAGCCCGTCATCACCGCCACCAAGCACCTGCAGGGCCGGGACCTGAAAGCCGGGGAGTTCACCTTCCACCTGTACGACGGGGAGACCGGCCATGAAGCGGGCTCGGCATTCAACGACGCCCAGGGCAGGATCGCCTTCAACGACCTGACCCTGGACCAGCCCGGCGACTACCACTACACCATCCGCGAGGACCAGGGCAGCCTGCCCGGCATCACCTACGACCGGCACGCGGCCACGGTCGACGTCCACGTCACCGACGACCTCAACGGCCAGCTCCAAGCCACCGTCACCAGCAAGGACACCACCTTCACCAACACCTACCAGGCCAAGCCGGCCAAGCCAGACAACTCCGGAGGACATGACAAGCCGAATCCACCGGTAGAACCGAGCAAACCGGGCCAAACCAGCGATAGTCAAAAACCGGTGCCAGAAAACCAATCTTCTGATGACCAAGCAAAGCCATCTGCAGATTCCCAAGCCCTAGCCGCCTCAGGCTCAGACATGGTCATGCCTGTAGCGCTGGCTATCGGCGCTGCCGTCCTCGGCCTGGCACTGATGTGCCTGTTTCGGCATCGCAGGGATCAGGATGCTGACTTGGGCTGATAGTTCCCCGCATACGAGCACAGCTGGACCTATTCTTCGTTAGTGACAGGCACCCATGGCGAACCTCACGGTTCCCTGCACCTATCTGCAGGCGAAATTTGGTATTCTTGCAAGTGGAAGGAATCTTGCATCCAGAGGTGACCGTCGACGATGGATGGTCACCTGAACGGTCATGGCCCTGCATGGTCATGATGTCGATTGTCACACGTGCAGGCCGTCAGACAGAAAGGTCAGTCATGGCAGACGATACAGTCATTGTTGTTGATACTTCCATGTTCGAAAAAGATGCCGCCGCGAAGACCGCCAAGGCCAACGATGTCGCCCGCAAGTACGGCATCAGCGACGAGGCCCTCAAGAAGGTCGAGGATTACAAGAATCAGCTGAGCTATCACCAGGCATGGGATCTGCCATTCCTGGGCTACGTGGACGAGGACGGCTACGGATATGCCTATGTACCCAACAAGGCTGTCGCCGCCGATGGATGGGATGCCCATAAGGCTTTCCTGGACCTGCCTGATGATGTCCAGACGGCCTTCGCCATCCGCATGCTCTTCACTCACCGCGACGTCGACCGCCATGGTGCCGAGATGTTCCTTCACCATGGCCGCGGGCTGACGGTCCGCTTCCAGGAACCCACCTCAACCAGCTACTGACCTTGAGCTGACCGACTCACTCGGCCCTCGGTCCTGTCCTCCTGACGGAACCGAGGGCTTTTCCATGCCGACGATCAAGGCAGAAGCCCCATCCAGACAGGCGCCAGCACACCTATGCAGGCTCCGATGATCGGCCCGGCAAAGGGTATCCAAGCGTAGCTCCAGTCCGCATCCTTCTTGCCGGACATGGGCAGAAGGCAGTATGCCAATCGAGCGGAAAAGTCACGTGCCGGATTCATGGCCGCACCAGAAACCCCGCCGAGGGCCATGACCAGAACCGTGATGACCAGGGCCACGCCCAAGGGCCCAACCTGGGTAGGCGTCCCCCCATTGAGGAAAACCCAGGTAACCAGAATGGCCGTGCCGATAGCCTCCGATGTCAGATTCCAGAAATTCGAACGTATAGCAGGCTTGGTGCAGAAAACCATGAGTTTGGTATCTGTATCGGTCGGAAGTTCGAAATGCTTGCGAGTACCCAGGTAGCCCAGGCAGGTGCCAAAGAAAGCACCCAGGAACTGGGCGGAAATGAAGATGGCCACATTGGCTAAGGTGACCGGAATGCCGCCCTTGCCCATGGCCAGGCCGTTCAAGGTCGCCTGTGGATCAATCCAGTGACCGACTACCCTGGCCAAAGTCACGGCCGGGTTGAGATGGCCGCCCGTTTTCCACCCTGCATATACGCCTACATAGACAGCAAGGCCCCAGCCCAACGAAGCGTTGATCCAGTCGGCTCGATAGGCCCCTGTCTTGGGAAGCGATCTGCTGGCTGCGACCATGAAAGCGATGGCCATCATAAGTGCTGTGCCCAAAAACTCTGAGCAGAACATCTGCATGCCGTTGATCATGCTCTCTCCTCCAGCTTCCCGTCATCAAAGGAGCTGAAGATGGCCAGGCTCCCATAACCCGATAATCGACCGCTGCGAAACCACCAAGTCCGAGGTGAAGCAACCGTCAATCTGCTCATACACATAGTCTTTCGATTTGACTACTGCATCAAGAATAACCGGAACCGTAACCCAAGGGCCTCGCCATCGATGATGACACCGCATTCAAGGCCGCTGACTATTAGGTTCAAGTAGATTTTCACATCAAGATGCGATCAAAATCAGCCCAGAAGGGCCAGGAGGTCTTTTCTGCTCAGCCTGGCCACGCTGGCTGCACCGGTAGAGGCGGCAGAATCGACAAAGCGCGATGCCAAGTCGCTCTTACTGTGCTGCAGGTTGAGGATACGCTCCTCGATGGTGTCCTTGGCTACGATCTGGTAGACGTTGACGTCCTGGGTCTGACCGATCCGGTGGGCGCGGTCGTTGGCCTGCTCCTGGGCTGCGGCATTCCACCAGGGGTCCGCATGGACCACCACGCAGGCTCCGGTCAGGTTGAGCCCAGTGTTGCCGGCCTTCAGGGAGATCAGAAAGACCGGCGTGGCATCCCTATTGAACTGTTCCACCAGCTCCAGCCGCCGCTTCTTGGAGGTGGCGCCAGTGATCAGATCGTAGGGCACGTCCAGCCGACGGAGCCGTTGGGCTATCAGGTCCAGGTAGGAGGTGAACTGGGAGAAGATCAGCATCTTCCGTCCGGCATCCTGACAGGAGACCACCAGATCCTCGATGGCATCCAACTTGGCCGAATCGCCGCGCCGGTCCCGACCTTGATCCTGGTAGACCAGACGCGGATCGCAGCAGACCTCCCGCAGCCTGGTCAGCTGGGCCAGGACCTGGATTTTGCCGACCTCGTACTCCTGATCCCTTTCCTTGTTGAGGGTAGCCCTCAGCTCCTGCTCAAGGGCTGCATAGAGCTTGCGCTGCCGACCCTGCAGGGGCACGCTGATCACGTTTTCGATCTTCTCGGGCAGATCCGTCAGCACCTGGGACTTGAGCCGGCGCAGAATGAAGGGTCCCACCAGGGCCTGGAGCCGGGACTGGGCATCCTGGTCGCCGCTGAGTATGGGCATTTCGAAGCGGTCCCGGAACCGAGAGTATGGACCCAGCATCCCCGGCATCAGAAAGTCGAAGATGCTCCAAAGCTCAGACAGCCGGTTCTCGATGGGTGTGCCCGTCAGAGCGAACCGGTGTAGGCTGTCCAGAGCACGTACGGCACGGGCGGCCTTGGTGGCGTGGTTCTTGATGTACTGGGCCTCATCCAAAACCAGGGCATACCAGGGCAGACTCCGATACCGGTCCAGGTCCCGCCTGAGCAGATCGTATGAGGTAATCAGCAGATCGTAGGACCCGGCCTGATCCAGCAGAGCCTGACGTTGGCTGCGCCCTCCCGCCAGGACCGCTACCCGCAGATCCGGCGTAAAGCGGCGGCACTCGGCCTCCCAGTTGTAGACCAAGGAGGCCGGGCAGACAATCAACGAGGGTCCCCTATCCCTGGCCTGATCCCGACGGGATAGCAGGTAGGCCAGCATCTGTATGGTCTTGCCCAGACCCATCTCGTCGGCCAGAATGCCGCCGAAGCCGCGGTCGCTCAGGGTGCATAGCCAACGCAGCCCTTCTGCCTGATAGGGTCTGAGCTGCCCGCGCAGCCCGTCGGGAACCTTGAACACCTGAGGATCAGGCTTGCGCTCCTTCAGATAGTCACGGAAACTGGAATCGCGATCCTGCTCGGGCATCAAAGCATCCAGGTAGCCCAGCTGGAAGTCAGGCACCCGGACCGGCCCCTTGGCCAGATCAGCAGGGTCAATGCCCAGGTCTTCAGCCAGGGTGTCCACAGCATCCGTATTCAGATCAGCCAACTCGACGAAGGCCCCGTTGCGCAGCCGATGGAAGCGGCGACGACGGCGATGGTCAGCCAGGATGGCAGCAGCCTCCTCGGGCCGTACCTCATCGGCGATGGGCGAGATCTCGACCAGACCGGAGCGCACCCTGACACCCACGCGGATCTGCGGATGAGAGACGACGCTCAGTCCGTCGAAGGCCGGGGTGGAGAAAACCCGCCCCAGCCCCTTGAGCACGGGCAGACCCCGGGTCAGCAGGGTGTGGATGGCCTCCTCGTTCTCCTCGGGGATGCGGGCCAGCCCCTCCTCCATCAGAGGAAAGTAGCGGCGAACCGTCTGCCGGGCCAAAGACTCGCTCTCCCGATCCCTGCCGGGTTCATCCTCCGAGGCGGGATCAGCACCGACTGGCAATAGACGATCCCCGTAGCGAGCCTTGAGATCGCAACTGACTCCCTGCCGATCCCTGTCCAGGTAAAGCTCGATCCTGCAGGGCGGCCGCCGCCGGGCATCCAGCTCCTCGGGCAGACTGGCGGAGAGCCCAGATCCTTCATGGGAACCCTGATTCAGGTCAGGCAGGACGGTCCGGGCGAACAGATCCAGGTCGTCGGCGTCCAGATGCAGATCCCGATCCTCGCCAGGGCGGCAGAGGGTCTCCAGCAGGTCCCGATGACGCATGAAATGCGCGCTGCAGCGGTGGATGACCGGTCCCGGATCCAGCCCTATGCCGGGCTGTGAGGGGCGCACGATAACGAAAGAATGTGCTTGGCCTACAACGAAGCGTTCCACGGCCAGGGCATGGGTGATCCGGTAGCCATCCGCCTCCTTGCTGACCGCGATGCCAGGGTCCGGATCTCCGCCAACTACCGGGGCAGGCATGGTCTGCAGGAAGGAATCCTCGGGAGGCGTGTAGTCCAGGGTGAGTCCAGAGTCCACGAACAGGTCGAGGATCTGCGCCACCTCGTCGTCGCTGAGCCGGATCCCCGACAATCCTGCACGGGTAAGACGGCGGCGCATGCCCCCCTCCTGCTCAGCCAGACTACGGCGGATAGCACCGGCCCTTTCCAGAATGGTCAGCAGAGCCTGGGCCCGGTCATCAAAAGTGTCACGAGAATGGATGAAGGCCAACCGCCGTCCGTAAGACATGAATTCGCCCTGGTCCACAGCGCGCAGCAGGGCCGACAGATCCTTGACCAGGTAGGCGACCCCGTGGGAGGACAGAGTGATGTGCAGACGGACCAGCCAGCCTCCGCGCTCGCTGGTCAGGTCGGGAATCAGCCCGACCGAGCCGATGGGCAGGTGACGGCCACCAACCGGCCCGTTCTCCTGCTTGAGCAGGCTCAGCTGGCGGTCACGAAAGGCCTGCCGCCGCCGACCCTCCTGCCGGTGCATATAGGCTGCCAAAGGTCCCGAAGTTGACCGGGCGGAACCGGTCCGACCCTGATCGCCGGCCCAGTCATCCGATCCTGCAAAGGACTGGCTGGACTCGTTGTAGGCCATGATCAGGGCGACCACATGCTTGCAGGCAGGACCCTGACGCCCAAAGGCCCGGCAGGTGCAGGAGGAGTCGATGACCCGATGGGCCTGCTCATCCAGCCGAGCCTGGACCATGCAGTCACCGTCTGGCTGATAGGTGGCGGGCACACGTCCCTTGAGAACGGTCAAAGCTCCCAGGTGCCGTAGGCGCAGGTCCGTAAAGCGGCAGTCATCCAGCAGTTGATGGGCGCGGAAGTAGGCCTTGCCGCCCAATCGACGCAGAGCGGCGTCAGAGATGGTATCCGGGTCGCCAAAGGTCCGCCCCTCCTCGTCGTCGCCCGGATCATAGAAACCATGGCCTCCTGAACCAACGGCTCTTGACCCGTAGACCGTTGCATGCCAATCCACACGCACCCTCCTTATGGTCTCTGACGACCATTCCCGAGCATAACCTTTTCCACCCCGATGCGGCACGCCTTCGGCGAAGCGAGTAGACATGCCGACTTACGAAAAGATGACCACCTCCCTAAGATGGCGTGCTGTTTGTCTGAAGAAGGAGATCATTATCGTGCACAACACGTCCACCCCTGCCTCTGTTCACCGGTCACGACCGGCCGTCCCCCATCCCTGGCCAGCCATCGCCGCGCTGATGATCGGGGCCTTCGTGGGCATGCTGAGCGAGACCTCGCTCAATATCGCCCTGCCCAACCTGATGGAGAGCTTCCAGATCCCCGCCTCAACCGTGCAGTGGCTGGTCACGGGGTACATGCTGGTCATCGGCATCGTCCTGCCCTTCTCCAGCCTGATCTCCAAGTGGTTCACCACCAGGCAGACCGTGATCTTCGGCCTGGTCGCCTTCCTGGCGGGCTCGGTGGTCTCGGCCATGGCCCCCACCTTCCCCATCCTGCTGACGGGACGGCTGATCCAGGGCATCGGCACTGGCCTGATCCTGCCGCTCATGTTCACCGTGGCCATGCTGATCTTCCCGCCTGCCCGTCTGGGCACGGTCATGGGCATGTGCGCCCTGGTCATCATGTTCGCCCCGGCAATCGGCCCGACCCTGACCGGGATCATCCTGGGCAAGCTGACCTGGCACTGGATCTTCTGGTTCTTCACCCCCTTCCTGGTGGTGGCTCTGATCTTCGCCGTCTGCTTCCTGAAGAACGTAGGAACCATCACCCACCAGCGTCCCGACCTGACCTCTATTCTGGAGTCCATTGTCGGCTTCGGCGGACTAGTGGCAGGAGTCAGCCTGGCCAGCCGTTATGGATGGCTCTCCCCGGTCACCCTGATCATTCTGGTTGTGGCCCTGGCTGCACTGGTCCTCTATATTCGTCGCCAGCTGGGCCTGGAGCACCCGGTGCTCAACCTGCGCATCTTCTCCATCCCGGCCTTCCGCTACGGTGCCACCCTGGTCATGCTGGACTTCGCAGTCATCCTCTCCTCCATGTATCTGCTGCCCCAGTTCCTGCAGCGGGGACTGCTCCTGCCCGTAGCCATGACCGGCATACTCATGCTGCCCGGCGGCGCCATCAACGCCCTGGTCTCAGCCTTCGCCGGCCGGCTCTATGACGGCTTCGGAGCCCGAATGCCCGTCCGCTGCGGATTCCTTGTCGCCCTGCTTGGCACGGTCATCCTCCTTTTCACCGGCCCGCACACCCCTGTGGCCTTGGTGGTGGCTGCCCACATCATTTTGATGATCGGCTGCCCTCTGGCCATGTCGCCAGCCCAGACCTACGCGCTCAACTCTCTGAGCGGCCCGCAGTCCGGCGACGGAAGCACCATCATCAACACCATGCAGCAGATCGTAGGAGCCGTGGCCACAGCCATCACCACCTCCCTGCTGGCCATGGGCGAGGGGCAGGCAACCGGTGTTGATAAAGCCCAAGCCTTCACCAGGGGCACCCACTACGGACTGGTCTTCACCTTAGTGCTGATTCTGGCTGCTCTGGTCGTGTCCCTGAAGGTGCGCAACTTCTCCCACGCTGACCAACAGGAGGCCGAGCGAGACATTCAGCAAGCTCCAAGTTCGCACCGCTAGCTTGGGAGCGTCCCTGGCTAGACTGGAGGACGGTGACCGGACTTTAGGCCCGCCATTGTGGGCCGCCCGGTCATCCCTGGAACGCTATCAGGAAGGGTGTCATGTTCGTTCTCAAGAACGCCTGGTTCACCATCAGGCGGCATGCGGCGCGGAGCCTGGTCATGGTTCTGGCCTGCCTGGTCGTGATGGCTCTGGCCACGACGGCGGCCACCGTGCTCCAGGCTGACACCAAGGCACGTACCACAGACTACGAATCCCAACAGGTGGATGCCGTCATCAGCCCGCGCAGGGGAACCAAGGTCTCCCCCCTGGGCTGGAACGAGTATTCCAAGTATGCACAGCGCCTGCAGATGGACGGCATGCAGTACAAGGCCTACTTCCATGAGACCGCGAACATCAGCCCGGAGGGGCTGCCTCAGTCAGGCACCTACTCCCTGGTGGGCGTCTCCGACAAGGAGGCCGAGCCCACCCTGCCTCACGGCCCCTTCGTGCTGGACCAGGGCAAGGGGCTGGACTACGCCTCGCAGAATGCCTCCGGTACCCAGACCGTACTGATCTCCAAGCAGATGGCGCAGGCCAACAGGCTCAAGGTGGGCGACACTCTGGCCATCAAGGATCCCCGCCAGCAGGATCAGCAGGTCAAGCTGACCGTCTCGGGCATCTATCACTACCGCAAAACCGCCGGCCAGGCAGCCAACCGGGCCATCTACACGGCCTACCCCACCTTTGCCATGCTGGGGCTGGATACAGCCAGCAAGCCGGGAGACCCGGGCCACGAACTGCTCGTGGCCTTCGTCCTGGACTCGCCGAGCACCTACCAGAAGTTCATCAAGGAGATGCGCAAGGACGGGCTCAAGGCTTCGCAGTACGACATCGACTCTCCCAGCCTGAAGGACTACCAGCGGCGGATGGAGCCGGTCCACCAGGCTGCCGGCCAGGCGCGAACCACCATCATCCTGGTCTGCTTGCTGGGCGGGCTGATTCTGCTGGGCTGCCTCTTCCTCATGCTGCGCGGCCGCGCCAACGAAATCGGCATGGCCATCACCATCGGAGTCCACAAGGCCCGGCTGGGCTGGCAGTTCGCCCTGGAGACCCTCTTGCTCGCCCTGACCGGACTGGCCCTTGGCCTGGTTCTAGGTGCCGTGATCAGCCGACCGCTGGGCCGGGCGCTCTTCCGGCTGGGGAGCCTGGCCAGCATGCCTCATGCTGGTCTGATCTGGAAGATGATCCTTATCGGCTTGGCCGTCTGCCTGGCCCTCGCTCTGGCAGCAGCCGCCAGGGTAGCGGCCTTCAGAACCGCCCAGCTATACACCAACGACCTGGAGGACGAGGCATGAGTGAAAAGACATCGGACCAGCAGCCTAACGAAGAGTCCCAGGAAAAGGCTGCAACCATGACCGCCGACCAGGCAAAGACTGGTCAGAAGCAAACTGCTCAAGCGTCGGCCGATGCTGAGCACGAAACCAGCGAGAATGCCAGCGCCGAACCCCTGCCCGAATCCGGGGAAGGGGCAGCTACTCAGACCAACAAGAAGTCCGAGGAGGAGGATTCTTCGGAAGAAGATGTCTCGCTGGCTGCCTTCAAGGTGGTCATCGAGCATGAAGATGCCGAAGATCTCGACGGCGGACAGGAGGAGGACCCGCTGCTGGAGACCGACGACCAACGGGTGCTGGTTCCCGGCGGCTACCCGGTGCTTTCCCTGAAACACGTGGAATACACGCGCAAGATCCAAGGTCGCCCCGAACAGATCCTGGACGATGTCAATCTGGCATTCCAACGTCGCCGCATCTACTCGGTGGAGACCACCTCCCCTTCCGTACGGGCCGCTCTGATGGCCCTGATGACCGGCCTGCGCGCCCCCACCCAGGGCAGCGTGCTCTTCCGGGGCACAGATCTGCGCCAGTTGCTGGCCTCCGACTATCGCGGCCACCAGATCGGGGCCATCTTCGGCACCGATGCCCTGAGGCATGACCTGACCGCCGTGCAGAATCTTGTCTACACCATGGATGCCAGCGGGCGCACCTTCCTAGGCCCCAAGGACAATCTGGCCCGTCACCTGCTGGATGAGGTGGGCTTCCCGGAGCGTCTGCAGGACAAGCTGACCGCTGATCTGGGCCCCTTGGACTTCCGCCTGGCATCCGTGGCCCGTGCCCTGTGCTGCGAATGCGACGTGCTCATCGCCGACGAACCCACCGAGGGGCTGGAACCGGGCGACTGGGACACCCTGCTGGCCACACTGAAGCGGGTCTCCCGCCGTCATGACTGCACCGTGATCATCCTGACCTCAGGCGGTTCGGACACCGTAGACGAGGGCACCTACGACGACCGGTTCATCGTCGATTGAACCCCGACCTTCCGGGCCGGGGACGGACAGCACTACACTAATCTTTGTGAAACTGTTCGATTGATTTATTTTCCGAGTTACTTGGGAATAACCCAGTTCCCAAAGATTGCGCTGTGATCAGCACAATCGACATAACATCCGAATCGGAGGGCTTACTTGAACGCTATCCCAACAGCTGAGCCCAGAACCGAATCCGACAGTCACAGCCGACCCAGCGCTAAAGGGTTTGGTTTATCCGGACCATTGACTTGCCATGTCATCTCACACAGCGAGTGGATCGCTCAGACCGTAATTGAGCAACTTTCAAAGGTCAGCCATTGGCATCTGGATTGGCAGAACGGGCTGTCACCGACATCCGGCATAAAGGCGGGCGATGCCCTCTGGATTGACCCAGGACTGTTGATTGCCCAGAATGCCTGGCTGAAATCGTTGGGACATCCTCAGCTCAAGATGCTGTCCCCTCCGGCCAATTGGCTGACCTTCCTGGACAGGAACCTACTGGGAAGGACGGTGTTAGTTGCCAAAGTTGAAGACATCCGCAGCTGGTCGGAGCTACCCAGAGAATTAGGTGTCAGACCATGGTCTCAAGTGGCTGGTGGTCGCGTACCGACTTTCTCAGCCGCACGTCGCAATTTGGTACAACTACAGGAGGGTCTAAAACAGGCACCCCGAGATTCATTAATACAAATCAGTAGTCACCTGGAAGCAATCGACCAAGAATGGCGCGTGGTTATCTTGGATGGTCGAGCCGTGGCCTCAAGTGGATATTGTCGACACAAGGGTCCTGATAGTCGCGATATCATCACCGTCTTTGATGGGGCTCATTTTAGCGAGAACATGCGCGCCCCGGCTGAAGAAGCAGCTATCTTTGCCGCCCGACAGGGGGGCATTGACGCAGTATGCCTGGATATAGCCTTTCTTGCTTCCGCCACGTCGGAAGCCGGTCGCAAGTCGGTGCACCCGTTAGTCCTTGAAGCCAACCCAGCATGGTGTTGCTCACCATATAACTATGGCCTTGACGGCACTGAAGGCTTCATGGCTGCCATCCAAGCTGGACGTATTCCTGAATCAGGAATAGCCTACAATCTAGAGACCAATACTGTTAAAGGATGCGAAAATAAATCAGTTGCGCTGAATAAGTTGCAACATTACGGGCAGACCATTCCCAAGTCACAGACCCTCTGCCAAAGCAACCGGATGACCCCTTACCACCCTGATTCCTGGATGGTCAGTCAATTTCACTTCCGCTACCGTACATACTGGGGACACAAGTGATTCCTCATCAGCACTTAGTTGTGTCTCTTGAGCAAGTACCTGGGTGAAAGGGTGGTCTTTACGCCCAGCACCATGCATCCCACCACACCTGCCAAAGGCCCTATCGAGCTCCTTGAGATAGTCAAATTGCGCGAAGCCAAAGGTCGAGTCAATTGATAGACACTCGTCCTGATTTCCGTTAGCAGTTCATCACTGTTGTCGACCAGTAGGCCCGAGATCACCACCTTATGCGGATTGAGCACATTGCAGACATAAGCAATCGCTTGACCGATAGATCGGCCAGCATTGATGACCAGCTCTTGAGCCAAGGCATCGCCAGAGCGGAGGCGTTGAATCAGTTCTTCCACATCATCGACTCTGCTCTTGGGACGACGTTCATTATAGGCTGCGATAATGGCAGGGACGGAAGCGGTGGTCTCCAAGCATCCTGTCATGCCGCACCTGCACCTCCTCCTGTTCTTAGGATCAAATGAGGTATGGCCCAGTTCACCGGCAGAGCCATCAAACCCATGCAATATGTGATCTCCAGTATCGATAATGCCCGCACCAATGCCAGTAGCAACCTTAACCGCTATCACAGGTCTCTGCTTCACCGAAAGAACGGAAGCCTCACCAAGTGCCCTAGCATTAACATCGTTTTCGACCGTAACCGGGCATCCCAGCAGCTCTTCCATAGCCTTATGGGCATCGAACATGTCCCACCCAGACATGATAGGTGGTCTGAAAAGCCTATCCGCCTCCTTATCGATCCGACCTGGCAAGTCGAGAACACAGTGGCGAAAAGGCCTGTTTCCAGCAAATCGCATAGCCAGATCTCGAAGAATTTGACACACCTTTGTCAGGAACTCGCTCGGAGGCTCCGCCTCAAGGTCCATGTGTGCAGTATGATAACCGAGCAGCCTGAAGTTCATGTCAGCTATAGCGAAGATGGAATGTTTAGCTCCCACATCGGCTATTGCCAAAACGCCTATTTCTGGAGAAATAGCAATTTTGTGTGCAGGCCTGCCACTTGACGATTCTATGACTCCGTCCGCCGTGATGATCCGTTTGCGCAACAAGTAGTTCAGCCTGGAAGTGATAGTCGACCGAGATAAACCTGTAACTCTGCCCAAGGCCGCCTTGCTCTGTGCTCTTCCTGAGGCTATCAACTCACAAAGCACTGATAAGGTCAAATCTCTATCTGCCATAGGAAGCGACATTCCAGGCATAATGGTGACCGGTGGCAGCCCATCGATTTCATCACCGGAGCAGACCGCTTCCTCTTGTTTTAGTAAGTTCCATACTTCTGTCATAGTTATGCTCTTTTTTTACATATATACGTCGTTGTGTGCATTTATTTAGTATTTTACACTGAAAAAGTTCATTGAAAACACGGCCGTTAACACAGATCTGAATGAACAGAAAGGCAGACGATGAAACGCAAACTACCTCATTTTGCAGTCTCATTGATGTGCATGGATCTGGCGCACCCGGCTGACCAGATCTATCAACTCAACAAGCATGCATACTCTTTCCACTATGACCTGATGGATGGCCATTTTGCCCCCAACCTGGCCTTGAGCCCGGATTGGATCAGGGCAATTACTCCCTATAGCAAAGTCCGCAATGACATTCACCTTATGTCGGATGAACCCGAACGATGGCTGGAACCGCTGGCACAGGCGGGCGCCGACATCATCTCCCCTCATGCAGAAACTATCGGCAACAATGCGTTCCGGATCATGAACCAAATAAAAGAGCTGGGCTGCAAAACCGGGTTAGTTATCAACCCAATGACGCCCTTCGACCAAGTCAAGCTCCTTCTGGACAGAGTAGACCTACTGACTTTCATGACCGTGGACACAGGTTTCGCCGGGCAACCTTTCATCAACGAAGTACTGGGAAAAATCCATCAGGCCTATGACTTCCGAAACAAGGAGGGCCTGCAATATGAAATCCAAATAGATGGGCACTGCTGTCCAAGCACCTTCGCCAGAATCGCAAACAGCGGAGCGGATACCCTGATCCTAGGCAATGCTGGATTGTTCAGCCTTGACCACGACTTAGACCGCGCTTGGCAACTTATGGAAGAATCCTACCAAGCAGCTGTGGAGTCTGCGGAATCGGCAGGCATCAATGAATGAACCTGAGGCGCTGATTCTCGGCATAGATTGCGGAGGCACCCATCTGCGTATGGGGCTGGTCAATTCCGAATATCAGGTGATCGCCGCGAGGGTATACAAAACCCAGGAGACTCTGAAAGGCATAGACCCTGTTGCGGAATTAGCCAACTGCATTCGACATTACCTGCACAGAAACCTTCCTGAAGGAAGCAAACTTGAAGCCATAGCGGCCGGCTTTCCATCCATGGTGGCAGCCGACAGACAGACTATAATCGACACAACATTTATCCCATCCTTGCAAAACATCAATGTTTGCAAAGGCTTGAGCGAGTTCAACGTTCCTGTCTTTGTCGATAGAGACGTGAACATGCTCCTGCGATATGACGCCAAGAGGCTCGAACTTGACCCGTCCAACGCCTGGCTAGGGTGCTACATCGGCACGGGATTAGGTTGTGCGCTGGCAGTAGATGGAAAAATTCTGGCCGGAAGACATGGCGTGGCAGGAGAACTTGGGCACATCCCCGCTCGGACAGGTCTTCATTGTGGATGCGGCAACGACGGCTGCATTGAGACAAAAACAGCCGGCAATACGCTGACAGGTATTATTTCAGCCGAATACGGCCCAGACGAACCCATAGACCAAGCGTTTGCGCGCCACGGCTCTGAACCTTTCATGCGGGAATGGCTGGATTACCTAGCCCAAGCTATTGCCACCGCCATCAACCTGCTTGACCCTACAGCAGTAGTGATTGGCGGCGGAGTTCCTCAAATGACGGATTTCCCCAAAGATGACCTCATGGATCGGATTCTTCGTATGACGCGAAAACCCGTTCCAGCCGATGACCTCACCCTCCTTTACCCACCGGTCAAGGCTGATGACGGCATCATTGGCGCCGCTATCTATGCCAGACAGCATCGATGAACAAAAGTGGCCGTCCCCATGTGAAACCGCGGTCAAAGCAGCTGCAGCAAGGGATGCCATAAGACATTCTCTATAGGAAATTAATTGAAGGAGTCAATGATGACAAAGAAAGTATTAATCGATACTGATCCAGGTGTCGGCATACCAGGCACTGATGCAGACGACCCGATCGCTTTGCTCTTCGCCTTGGCAGACCCCAGACTGGAACTCCTTGCGGTGACCAGTACCTTTGGTAATTGCCCACCTTGGTTGACTGCCCGCGGCGCCAGGAAAGTACTCGATACCGCCGGCAGAGCGGACATTCCCGTGGCCCAGGGCATCCCTCTGCCTTTAAAAGGAAGACTGGCGGATGAGCTGATCACCGCTTACCAGGGAGAACGAGGGAAAGTAGGAAAAATCGACTTGCCTGAGTTGCCTGGAACATCGTCAGCTGTGCAGTACCCTACAGCACCCGTTCAAATCATCAAAACAGTCGAGGAACATCCGGGTGAGGTTTCCATCATCGCACTAGGTCCACAGACCAACTTGGCTACAGCTTTGCTCATGCGTCCTGATATCGCCAAGGATATTCCCGAAATAATATTCATGGGCGGCGCCTTGGGCATCAATGCCACCTATGGTCGCGGCAATATAACTCCTGTAGCAGAGTGCAACATGTATTTCGACCCGCTCGCAGCCAACATCGTCATGAATTCCGGCATACCCCTGCGCATGATCAGCCTGGACGTAACAAACCCTGAAACAGGAACCATTCTCCGTTCAGAGTCCATCAGGGAAATCAACCCTGCAGCTTCACCGGTTAACAAGCTCTTCCATGACATCTGCGCTACCTATCTCGAGAATCCCATGTTCGACTGGGGCGACGGCTGCATCCTCTATGACCCGCTTGCGGTTGCATCCGCGGCTGATTCTTCGCTGGGCACCTTTAAGGAAATGACGATCGTGGTAGAGACCGACGGCAGATACTCAACGGGACAAACCATTGCATTAAGCGAAGGCAAACCCAACGTCAAGGTCATGATTGATGTTGACGGCACTCGAGCCGTGGATGGAATCGTGCGTCAGATCGAATCCATCTGAACCATCTGCTCAAATTGGTCATCTGTTTTCCATATATAAGGAGATATTTATGACATCGGCAACTCAAGCACCGGTGAAACGCTCCAAGCAATCCACCGGCACAGTCATGCTTATAGCCGCTATTACATCCATAGGAGGTTTTCTCTTTGGCTTCGACAACGGCAGCATTTCCGGATCAATCGGTTTCATCTCCACCAAGTTCAAACTGAATCCAGCCTCAATGGGGTGGGTAACCTCTTGCCTCACAGTAGGTTGCATTGTAGGGGTGATTTTTGCGGGTCGCCTCTCCGACCTTATCGGACGCAAAAAGGTACTAGTCATCGTCGCATCCCTTTTCATAATCGGAGCCGTGGGTGAAAGCGTCTCTCCCAACGTTCTGTTTCTGGTTATTTCACGCATGCTGGTTGGCATAGGCATAGGACTTGAAACCACTGTCGCTCCGCTTTACATCGGCGAAATTGCACCGGCTCGCATTCGTGGCCGCCTGGTCTCTTTCAACCAGCTTTTCAACTGTATCGGCAACCTCATCATTTTCTGTGTAAGCGCAGCCGTCATCAGCTTTCATGCCGAACAGTGGAATGTGGACTATAGCTGGCGCGTCATTTTCATGATCGGTGTAATACCATCCATAATCCTGATTATCTGCCTGCGCTTCATCCCTGAGAGCCCACGCTGGCTGGTACAGCAGGGTCGGCTTGACGAAGCGCGGGTTTCCATTTCGCGTCTGGTATCAGACAAGGATGCCGTCGACGACCAGCTGAACAGCATCAATGTAGCAATCGCCTCGGAGGAAAAGCCAAAAATCACCGAGATTTTCGAACCTCGCTTGCGGCGGCGACTGATGATTGTCACTGTAGTGCCCTTCTTCATGCAGTTCACTGGCATTACAGCCGTCTTTTACTATGCTCCTGAAATCTTCAAGAAGGCAGGCTTTGGAACCAACGCAGCCGTGCAAAGCACCATACTGGTCGGCGGCGCACTGGTGGCAGGCACTCTCTTGTCAGTGTGGATCATCGACAAGGCTGGCCGTCGACCTCTACTTCTATTTGGTTCTATTGGCATGACTGTGCTTCTAGGGGCAATAAGCTACCTCTTTACCCAGACCCACCCGAACGGTCCAGCTCTGATAGTCCTGCTGCTGACCTATGTAGTGGTGTGGGGTGTGAGTTTCGGCACGGTATCGTATGTGCTTCCCGGCGAAATGTTCCCCACTCGAATTCGTGGCCTTGCCTCTTCGGCAAATACCTTGTCTCAGTGGGTATTCACTTTCGTCATTGCTCAGTTCTTCCCCATCCTGGTCGATAGGTTTGGCTCCACTATGACCTTCGCCGGGTTAGCCATCTTCTCTCTCTTGGCATTCTTCTTCTGCATGGCATATGTCCCTGAAACCAAGCAAAAGCCTCTAGAACAGCTAGAGCTGGAACTCGCGCAGAAGTGAGCCCATCCCTTGATAAACAACTCAATATCAACTTGATCTCATCATTCTGATCAATTACTTATAAGTTGAAGTGCGGCATCCTGCTCAGCCTGAGCAGGATGCCGAATTATATAGGCATACAAAGCATACAAATCAGACGATGGTCATGCCGTAGTACTTAGCCAGGGGCTGCAGATCCGGTACTCCATACCGGGCCACCAGTTGCCTCCAGCGGGCCAGGTTGTCGGGACCATACTTGGCCGTGCGCTTGGCGGCAGTGGGCTCGGAGACAAAAATAGGCGGCTGGTGCTTGCTGTGGAACTTGTCCGCATACATGACCACCTCCTGCTCAGGGTTGACCGGCAGGTAGTCGTCCGGCGGCAGATTCAGATGCTCCTCCTCCACCTGGCGGCGGGTCAGTCCCACTCCGGTGTGGTTGCGCGCGAACTGGGCCACCGACTCGTCCACCCCGGCATCCAGCAGCAGGTGGTAGCCCTCCAGCCCGTGCTCGATGTACCGCTCGCCTTGGAAGGTCAGGGGCCGACCATGGGAGCCGTCATCCTTCAAAATCCTATAGGTGCCGATGTCATGCAGCAGGGCACCTATGCGGACCAGGTCACGGTCCAGGGGACGCTCGGGCAGGATACCGTCAGGGTCATCGTCACACAGCAGGCGTTCGTTGACCTGGTCAGCCATACGCACCGCGAGGGCGGCAATGATCTGGCAATGGGTGTGTATCAGTTCATAGGCGGCTTGTGAGGGTGCGTACTGGCGGTGCAGGGCCTCGGCCAAGGGAACATTGGGAATCATACCGACCATTCTAGGGATCCTTGCCGCAAATGTGACCTTTGCGACGCTTATGCACTCTTCAGCGGATAATCCGCCCTGCCCTTCTACTGCCGACAGTACACTGGGAGCCACGGTATTTCACGAGGAGCACTATGGACACTTCACCACTTGCGCGCTCCGCCGACCAGCCCGCTCCTCCCGACGAGGACGGCGGCCGACAGGCGCCCTGGCACAACCCCCTGCTGGACCCGCGCGATCTGCGCATGCCGCGCATCGCGGGCCCAAGCTCATTGGTCATCTTCGGCGTCACCGGCGATCTGGCCAAGAAAAAACTTCTGCCGGCCGTCTATGACCTGGCCAACCGGGGACTGTTGCCAGCCAGCTTCGGGCTGATCGGCTTCGGGCGGCGGGACTGGAGCGACCCGCAGTTCGTGGCCTTTGCAGAGGAGAACGTCCGCGCCCACTGCCGCACCCCCTTCAACGAGTCCACCTGGCGACATCTGAGCCAGGGCATGCGCTTCGTCAAGGGCAGCTTCGACGATGCGGAGGCCTTCCGTCGCCTGTCGGCCACCGTCTCGGAGCTGGACCGGGTCCGGGGCACCCGTGGCAACCATGCCTTCTACATGTCGGTGCCGCCTAAGGCCTTTCCCCAAGTGGCCCGCCAGCTGGCCGAATCGGGGCTCTCCCACTCCACCCAGGGGGCCTGGCGACGGGTCATCATTGAGAAGCCCTTCGGCCGCGACCTGGCTTCGGCCAAGGAGCTTGACCGGGTGGTCTCCCAAGTCTTCGAGCCGGATTCGGTCTTCCGCATCGACCACTATCTGGGCAAGGAGACTGTGCAGAACATCCTGGCCCTGCGCTTTGCCAACATGATGTTCGAACCAGTCTGGAACTCCAACTACGTCTCCCACGTGCAAATCACCATGGCCGAAGACATGGGCATCGGCGGCAGGGCCGGCTACTACGACGGAATCGGAGCGGCTCGGGATGTCATCCAGAACCACCTCCTGCAGCTGATGGCCCTGACGGCCATGGAAGAGCCGGTCTCCTTCTCAGCATCAGATCTGACAGCCGAAAAGACCAAGATCCTTTCCGCTGTCCGCCTTCCCAAGGATCTGGCGGCCCACACCGCCCGGGGCCAGTACACGGCAGGCTGGCAGGGCTCCCAGCATGTGGTCGGCTACCTGGATGAGGACGGGATTGATCCCTCCTCTACCACCGAGACCTATGCGGCCATCAGGCTGGACGTGGATACCCGCCGCTGGGCTGGCGTCCCGTTCTACCTGCGCACAGGCAAGCGCCTGGGCAAGCGGGTCAGCGAGATCGCCATCGTCTTCAAGCGTGCACCTCATCTGCCCTTCGAGGCCACAGCCACCCGGGAACTGGGCGCCAACGCGGTGGTCATCCGCGTACAGCCCGACGAGGGCGTGACCCTGCGTTTCGGGGCCAAGACTCCCGGCTCGGCCATGGAGGTGCGCGACGTCAACATGGACTTCTCCTACGGGCGTTCATTCACCGAGGCCTCCCCGGAGGCCTATGAACGGCTGATCCTGGACGTGCTCCTGGGCGACCCTCCCCTCTTCCCCACCACCGAGGAAGTCAATCTCTCCTGGAAGATCCTGGACCCCATCGAGGAGTTCTGGGCCGGACAGGGCCAGCCCCAGCCCTACTGCGCCGGCACCTGGGGTCCGCGGGAGGCTGATCTGATGCTGGCCCGCGACGGATACCACTGGAGGATGCCATGATCGTCAGACTGAACAACACCACTACCTCCGCCATCGCCCAGGAGATTGACGAGCTCCACGTCGAACGTGGAGAGGCCGCCCAGGGAAGAGTGCTGACCCTGGTCATCGTCACCGAGCAGGCCCATCTGGAGACGGCCCTGGAGACCGTAAACGCCGCAAGTCGTGAACACCCCTGCCGGGTCATCGCCATAGTGACCAATGCCGAAGACCATCAGGCCGAGCAAGAGGCGGACCAGCGGACCGCTGCGGCACAGTCCTCAGAAGATTGCGTCTCCTACAAGAACACCAACCATGACGGTGACCGCACGCTGGATGCCGAAATCCGTTTCGGATCAGATGCAGGAGCCGGCGAGATAATAGTGCTCAGGCCGGTCCTGGCCCTCCTGAGCCATTCCGATGCCTTGGTCATCCCGCTGTTGGTCCCGGACGCCCCCCTGGTGGTCTGGTGGCCCGCCAATCCACCCCAGGACCCATCCAAGGACCCGATCGGGGCCATGGCCACCAGCCGCATCACCGATGCCATGGAAGCCGACGACCCACAGACCGCCTTCACCTCCCTCCTCAAGCATTCGGGTACTGCTGACGTGGACCTCTCCTGGACAAGAACCACGATCTGGCGAGCCTTGCTCGCTTCCATGATGGATCAACCACCGCATCTGCCCGTAACCTCAGTGCGGGTGACCGGCCAGACGCACTTCCTGCCCTTGGAGCTCCTGGCTTCCTGGCTGGCTCTGAAGCTTGGGGTGCCGGTCACGATTGAGCGTGATCCACAGGCCCAGGCCATCACCGGGGTCTTCTTCAAACGCAGCGACGGAACCATGAGCATGGAACGTCACAAGGCCGACCAGGCCAGAATCAACCAGCCTGGCCAGGCCAGCCAGACCATCTCCATGCCTTTGCGAACCGCCGTTGACTGCATGAGCGAGGAAATGGGACGTCTGGATCCTGATGAGGTCTATCGGGATGTCATCAGCAGGGGCTGGCCCATGGTGCATGAACGGTGACCAGTTGACGGCTGGCTCGGCGCCGGGAGCCACTGGAGGCGCAAGCGCGCAAGTATGATAGACATCACTGCCATGAAGGAGACGCCATGACCGAGCGTACAATCATCCGCTATGCCAGCACCAGCCTGCTCAACAAGGCCACAGCCGCGCGAATACTGATCGAATTAGGGGACATCCTGGCACGTCAGGAGCGGGCGGACCTGGCTTTGACCGGTGGAACGGACGCGGCGGAAATCTACGCACTGATGGGGACCAGTGATCTTGCAGCGAGCATCGACTGGAAGCGGGTTCATCTGTGGTGGAGCGACGAGAGATTCGTGAGCCCGGAAGACCCTGAACGCAATGCCAAACAAGCCCGGGATGCCTGGTTCGGCAGGCTCATCGACAAGGGTGATCTACCTGCGGACCATGTTCATGAAATGCCGGCTGATATTCGTACCCCCGACCAGATCGCAAGGGCGAGCGAGGCCGACGACACAGAAGCACTGGCCCAGGCGGCACGGACCTACCAGGATGAAATCATTCGGGGGATCGGCCCCCATGGCCATATGGACCTGGCCGTTTTCGGCGTAGGGCCAGACGGCCACTACGCATCGCTCTTCCCTGACCGCCCCGAGGCGCTGATCAGCGACGAAACCACGCTGGTGGCAGGCGTCAACCATTCGCCCAAGCTCCCACCGCTGCGAGTGACCATGACCACCCCGTTCATCCGCCGTACCCCCAAAGTCTGGCTCTTCACTTCCACCCAAGAAAAGGCCCAAGCCGTGAAGGAAGCACTGAGGGATGAAGACAACCCCCACGTCCCCTCCTCATTCGCCAGGGGTACCGAACAGACCTTATGGCTGCTTGACGAGG
The DNA here is from genome assembly GCF_026537235.1 of Bifidobacterium sp. B4111. Classification (NCBI taxonomy): domain Bacteria; kingdom Bacillati; phylum Actinomycetota; class Actinomycetes; order Bifidobacteriales; family Bifidobacteriaceae; genus Bifidobacterium; species Bifidobacterium sp. B4111. The sequence continues at coordinate 293,972 of NZ_JAFNMO010000002.1, forward strand.
ACGCCGCAAGCCAGCTTGGCTAAGATCCCGAACACCAGCCATGATTCGGCCGACCGCACAGCGTCAGCAGCGCTGTGCGAAAGTCGCGCCGCATAGGATAACGTGACTGGCAAGCCCACCCGATCCAGGTTGTGGGACGGCCTCAAAACCGTTCCCCTGATGGCATTTCGTCACACTCGCCTCCCCGCGCTTCAGCTCGGGGGTCTTTTTCAGGCCCGCGAAGGCAGGAATCCTCCTTCGCCGAGTATCCCCTCAAGACAGGAACGAGGTGTTATAGTGCTAAGCAGTGTATTGAACTGCCCTCTCCTGGTTATTCATGGGGTTGAAGAAATCAGGTTCTAAGATATTTCGAGGGCAGCATGTTGGGAAGGCATCTTTCATGCGTGTTGCTTCTAGGCGTGTCTCACGCCCTATTATCTGCGTCTTCGCTGTGCTCGCTACCATGGGCCTGGGGCTCATGGCAGATGCGCATGCTGCCGGTGCTGAGCAATCAGACACCGATGCATTGGCAGAGTCTGAAATCAGGGGGGGGGGGGGGTGAGAGAGAAGCCCCGGCCCCAAGGCCGTCAGTCCCCGAACTAGACAGCCATCCTTCACCCTCTTTCATAGCAACACCCTCCGAGCATCCATCCCCGCAAACCGCCCAATCAACACCACTGATCCAACCCACGAACCCTCAGCCGGCATCAGGGAGCCATCCTTCACCCCTGGCGACGCTGAATTCTCTGGCCGCCACACAGCAGTCTCCAGGCCCGTCGCCAAGAAACGACGGAACCCATACAGTGCAGTTCACATCAGATGAGGGCACCACGGGCATGCCCGCCCAACAGATCGTGGCCGACGGCGGAATCGCTTCCTGGCCGCATGACGATCCATCCCGCCCGGGCTGGACATTCGACGGCTGGTTCCAGGGCGATGTCCCCTACGATTTCTCCAGGCCCGTCACTAAGGATACGAATCTGAAGGCCAGATGGGGGCAATGGGCGACCAACCCCACGAGCGGCCCCTGGCAGGGCGGCACAGACGTAACGGTGAATTCGCCAAAGGACCCGGTCCGACTCGCTCAGGTGTCCGCTGCCCAGTACCATTCCCTGGCATTGGGCAGCGACGGGAACGCCTACGCATGGGGTAGAAACGACTGCGGACAACTGGGCGACGGGACGACCACGGCGAGTAGAACGACTCCGGTGCCGGTATCCATGCCCGCGGGCGTCAAATTCACCCAAGTGTCCGCAGGCGGCTGGTATTCCATGGCCCTGGACCGCGACGGCAGGATCTGGACCTGGGGATTCAACGATGGCGGACGACTGGGCCGCGGCTCTGTCAACAGCTCCTACTCCACACCCGGCCTGGCTGACATCCCATCAGGCACAACCTTCAAAGCTATCAGCGCCGGGAACCTGCATTCCTTAGCCCTGGACACCAAGGGCAACATCTGGACCTGGGGCGTCAATTACAACGGCCAGCTCGGCCGTCCTCCATATGGCAGCAAGGCAAGCGACAACACGCCGGCAAAGGTGACCGCGCCGGAGGGAACCTTCTTCACGGCAATCAGCGCAGGCGTTTACCATTCCATGGCCCTGGCCGCCGACGGCACCGCCTGGACCTGGGGGGACAACGGCGGCACAAGAGATGACTTTTATGGCGTACTGGGCCGCACGCCGACCGATGCCGCCCCCGCCAACAGGCCCGGCCAAGTCGATACCGACCGGAAGTTCACCGCAATCAGCGCTGGATACAACCATTCCATGGCTATCGGCGCCGACAACACCGTACTCACCTGGGGAGGCAACAGTTCAAAACAACTGGGACGCTCCGGCGACACGACCCGACCAGGACAGGTTCCCGGCATGACCGGCGCCACAGACATCAACGCCGGCTGGAACTACTCCACCGCCATCACCGACACCGGTGCCTGGGCGTGGGGAAGCAACGACTACGGCCAGCTCGGCACCAACACCGACACGACCATCCCCGCCCGCATGACAACCCCCGACGAAACACCCGCCCCCTTCACCTACACCAGCCTCAACACGGGAAACACCAGCCTCCACATGCTTGTCATCGGGTCTGACGGAAACACCTACAGCATGGGCCGCAACGACTACGGCCAACTCGGCACCAACACCACCAACAGCGCAACGAGCGGATCAGCGGCAGCCAATCCGAAGCCAGGCATGGTCTGGCGGTCAACCGACCGGCGGATAGCCTCCGTTCTTTTCGGCGACAGCCACAACGTCGGCGGCATCACCAAACGCGCCGACGGATGGCACGTTACCTCCCCCCGGCACCATCTGGGCACCGTCACCCTCACCATCCAGTCTGCTGACGCCACAGGTGCAAGCCAACCCGACGACACCAGCCAGAGATTCACCTACACCGGCACTGCGGCCGCCGTCACTTTCAAGTCGGAGCACGGCGACCCAATCCCCAACCAGCAGGTCGCCGTAGGCGACACCATCCAACGCCCGGACGATCCAAGCGAGGCGGGTTGGACATTTGACGGCTGGTTCCAGGGAAATGTCGCCTACGACTTCAGCAGACCCATCAAGGGGCCCACCACGCTGACCGCCAGGTGGACATTCGGCAATAACCAGTGGTCGATCCACCCCACGTCGGGTCCCCGGACCGGTGGCAACGATGTGCGCATCGACCCTCCGAACCGCATCGCCTTCTCCCAGGTGTCCTCGGGACAGTTTCATTCCCTGGCGTTGGGCAGCGACGGGAACGCCTATGCATGGGGAAGAAACGACTGCGGCCAACTGGGCACCGGCGGAATGGAAGGCGCCTCGGCGCGTCGAACCACCCCGGTGATGGTCAAGGTGCCCGATGGCGTGAAGTTCACCCATGTCTCCAATGGTGGCTGGTATTCCATGGCCCTGGACCGGGACGGCAGAATCTGGACCTGGGGAAACAACGAAGCCGGACGTCTGGGGCGCGGATCCGTGGGAGTGGGTAACTGCTATCCCACGCCGGGTCTTGCCTCCACCCCTCCAAATGTTCAGTTCATCGCCATCAGCGCCGGCAACATCCATTCCATGGCCCTGGACCGGGACGGCAACGTCTGGACCTGGGGGCAAAACAAGGACGGCCAGCTCGGCCGCCCGCCCTACGACGGTTCCATGAACGACATCACCCCTACGAAAGTGGCCATGCCCGAGGGAACCACCTTCACCGCGATCAGCGCCGGCGACCGGGATTCCATGGCCTTGGCCGCCGACGGCACCGCCTGGACCTGGGGCCGCTATGAAAAAACCAACACCCTTAGCGACTACTACGGTATACTGGGGCGCGATTCCAGCGATGCCTACCCCGCCGACAAACCAGGCCCAGTCGCCACAGATCTGAAGTTCACCGCGATCAGCGCCGGTGCATACGTATCCATGGGCATAGCCACCGACGGCAACATCTATACATGGGGAGGCAATAAGCACAATGAGCTGGGACGCAACGGAGAACGCACCCGCCCAGGACGGGTACCGGGCCTGACCGGCGCCATAGACATTAATGCAAGTTGGGACTTTTCCACCGCCATCACCGACACGGGCGCCTGGGCATGGGGAAGCAACCAATACGGCCAGCTTGGCACCACCTCCACCAACGGCAGCGACTCAGGCGTAGCCACACCCACGCGCATACCCAAACCGGACGGGGCGACGAGCGACCTGACCTACTTCAGCCTCACCATCGGCAGCAACCACTGGCACATGCTGATCATCGGGTCGGACGGCAACGTCTACAGTTTCGGCCGCAACGACTGGGGACAGCTCGGCATCAACAGCGTCAACACCAGCAACGGGGCAGCGGCGGCCAATCCGAGACCAGCGGGCGTATGGTTCCCATGGCCCTTGACCGTGTCCTCCGTCACCTTCGACGGAAAGCCATCGATGATCGTGCCGGTCAGGAACCCTGACGGCTCCTGGAAGGTGCGCCCGCCGGCGCACGCTCCGGGCCCGGTGGATGTCAAAGTCTCCTGGTCACGACGGAACCTGGATTCCGGCACGGCTGCCCTGACCTACACGTATCTCACAGTCAGCCACCGGGTCCGATTCGACCCGGCCAACGGCGACCCGGTCACCAGCCATAACGTAGACGACTGGGGACAGGCCGTCCGACCCGCGGCCGACCCGGGCCGCGCAGGATACAGGTTCGACGGCTGGTTCCAGGGCAACGTTGCCTTTGACTTCACCCAGCCCGTCACCAGCGATACAACCATCACTGCCAGATGGAGCCGACCAGGCCCCTGGACCCGCTCTCCTGCCTCAGGTCGCACATCCGGAGGCACCAGTCTGACCCTGACCCCGCCCGACTACGCGACCAACACCCGCCTGGCCGGCATCAGCGCCGACGGCACCCATTCGCTGGCCGTATCCAGCGACGGCCGTCTGTATGCCTGGGGTGACAACGACCACGGCCAACTCGGCAATCCCGACCGGGCCAGACGCTCCGCCCCCACCAGCGTTCCCACCCCCGATGACACCCGATTCACCCAAGCCACCGCAGGCGACAAATACTCCGCCGCACTCGACACCCAGGGACGCATCTGGACCTGGGGCGACAACGACCACGGCCAACTCGGCCATGGCACCACCAGCGGTGACGACCCGACACCACGGCAGGCCGATACCGGGGACACCAGGTTCACCCAGATCAGCGCCGGCGACGGCCATATGACCGCCCTCGACACCCAGGGCAGGGCGTGGACCTGGGGGGACAACACCCAAGGCCAGCTCGGCGACGGAAACACGGGCGGCTCCACCGGTACCCCGACCATGCGGGCCATGCCTCCCGCCACCCCCTCATGGCTGGTCTACACACAGATCCAAGCCGGCGGCCGCCATACCCTCGCCATCGCCAACAACGGCCGCATGTACGCTTGGGGCGACAACAACCACGGCCAGCTCGGCGACGGAAACACGGGCGGCTCCGCCGGTACCCCGACCCAGGTCCAGGCCCCGACCGGCACATCCCCCGCCTTCACATGGCTGCATGTCACCGCCGGCACCGACCACACCTTCGCCATCGGCTCCGACGCCGACACTGGCGACGACATTCCGTACACGTTCGGCTCCGATCAGCAGGGCCAACTCGGCGCAGGCAGCGGCACCGAGACCGGCCGACCCGTCAAACCCGGTCTGCCCGCAACCATCACCGCCATCTCCGCCGGCGGCCATGCATCCTTCGCCATCGACAGCCATGGAACCCTGCACGCATGGGGCGACAACACCCAGGGCCAACTCGGCGACAACACCACCACCAGCAGAGCCAAACCCGTCGCCATCGACGCACCTGCCTCCGACGCCACCTGGGTCCGCACCGCCGGCGGCACCGGACACACTCTCGCCATCGACAGCCATGGAACCCTGCACGCATGGGGCGACAACACCCAGGGCCAACTCGGCGACAACACCACCAGCAGCAGAGCCAAACCCGTCGCCATCGACTACCCCGACCTGCAGGTCGCCTCCATCGATTTCGGCGGGATGCCAGGAGCCGATCCCTCCCGACAGCCGGACGGCGCCTGGACCGTCATCGCGCCACCCAGACGGCATCGACCCGGCACGATACCTCTCGTCATCCACTGGAACCAGAACGGTCTTCCCCAACCAGATGCTGTCCTCGACTTCACCTATACCCCTGAGCGCTACACCATCACCTACGACAGCGACGGAGGCTCGCCCACACCACCATCGCAGACCGCGGACGAGGACACCACCGTCATCCGACCTGCCAATCCCGCCAAACCAGGTCAACAATTCGACGGCTGGTTCGACGGGAATGCCGCCTATGACTTCACCCAACCCATTCAGCAGGGCCACAACCTGAAAGCCAGGTGGAGCCCTGCAAACACCAAATGGACCCTCACCCCCACGCGCGGCATCGATACCGGCGGCGAGACCGTGACCCTCACCCCACCGCCAGCCGGCAACATGCGTCTGTCACAGGTCAGCGCCGGGTCAGGATACTCACTCGCGATCGGCAGCAACGGAAAAGCCTACAGCTGGGGAGACAATAGCTCCGGCCAACTTGGGGACGGCACGCGGACCAATCGGAACCAACCCATTGCTGTTGCCGCTCCGAAAGGGGCCAGACCCGGGTTCACCTGGCTGCAGGCCGCCGCAGGCACCACGATGAGCATCGGCTTGGGATCCGATGGGATGGCCTACGCCTGGGGCACCAACGCCACAGGCCTGGGCGACGGCACCACCAGCACCTCCACGATCCCTGTCAAGGTGGTCCTTCCGGCAGATGCAGCCCCAGGCTTCAGGTTCACTCAGGTGGCCGTAGGCAGAAGGCATATCCTGGCTCTGGGCAGCGACGGGAACATCTATGCCTGGGGATCCATCACAGGCGGGCTAGGTGATGGCAAGACCGGCAGTTCACCGATTCCGATCCGGGTAGCCAAGCCCGGCGAAGCCACATCCGGCTTCTCCTACATCCAGATCAGTGCGGGAAGCGAGCACAGCCTGGCCATCGGCACCGACCGGAAGATATACGCCTGGGGGTCCAATGCCAATGGGAGACTCGGCCTTGGCGACGGAAGCAGCGAAAGCAAGGTGCCCAAACCGCTGGCAGTACCATCAGGCATGAGCGAAAGCCCCGTGTACATCCGGATCAGCGCCGGGTCATCCCACTCCGTGGCCCTGGACCAGGATGGGAGGGCCTGGGCCTGGGGGTCGAACAGCAACGGCCAGGTCAGACCCGTCGGGGACGACGAGCCCATACCCGTTCAAGTCGCCCTCCCCCGGGGTGCATCCGACAGCTTCGCCTATCAGCAGGTGGCGGCCGGAGACAACCACAGCCTGGCCATCGGCACCGACCAGGTGGTCTACGGTTGGGGGGACGACACCCACGGCCAACTCGGTGATGGACGCTCCCCCGAGCAGCCTGCCAAGGCCAGGGATCCCAAGGACAAGAGCCAGGGACTCAAGGCTGGAAGCATCAGCGCCGGCGACAACCACAGCCTGGCCATCGGCACCGACGGAACGGCCTATGGCTTCGGCCGAAACAGCACCGGGCAGAACGGGACCGGCTCCGACAACACCGATCTGGTGCTGGCCACCCGCATTGCCATCCCGCCCATGGGCATTCCCACCCGCCTTTCCTTCGGCGATGCCGACGGAACGATTGTCAGTGGGCAACCGAACGGGACCTGGCAGGCTATCACCCCCAGCCATAGATTCGGCCAGGTTTCCACCACCATCGAATGGACGCTGGCCGGGGAGCCGCAGACCCCGGACACGAGCAATATCTACATCTTCATGCATTCATGGATACTGCCGAATGCCGGCGGAAGGGGGATAATCCTCCTCCTGCTGATCGGGCTTATGACATTGGCAGCCATCGCCGCCCAACGCAAGCACCGAATGCAGGAAGGCATGAGTTGATCAGGATTTCGCTCGAGTAAGTGGCCATAGCAGGGGAAGCTCCCCAGCTTCCCGGCCGGAAGGCAGCTCCGCCAGTAATATCCCCCTTGGCAGGCTGCCTTCTTTCTTGTTGTTCCCGATCAGAAAAAGGCCTGCCTCTTTGAAAAATATGCAACCAAGCGAATTCCTGGCTTGCTTCGCAGACGTGGAATCAGTCAGCATACGGCGTGCCGAACAGAGGCGGGGATGGCTTGCACACTCTGTCGCGATAGCCACAGCCCGACGACGATGCCAACCTTTTGCCAGTGACGACTTACCCCTGCGAACTCGTCATGGCATGAATGGCCTGGTCTGATTCGTCAACGATGCGCTCCATGGCCCTGCGGGCACCATCGCCGTCACCCTGGCGGATCAGAGCCGCCACGTCGCCATGGAGCCTCAGCGCCTGTTCATTGGCCCGCCGGGGCATGAGTTCATGGCGGGTGCGGCCCGCCAGGACAGCGGCCACCACGTCACCGAGGGCAGCAAACATGGCGTTTCCTGATGATTCCAGGAGTGTCCTATGAAAACATTCGTCAGCCTGGAGGTAGTCGGACTCATTCGCCCGGTTGGCGTGGGCCACCATGTCGATGGCGGCTTGAGTAAGGGCGGCCCATTGTTCCGGCTTGGCCCTGGATGCCGCGAGCCGTGCCGCCGTGGGCTCCACGCTTCCCCGCAGCTCCGAGAGCTCGTGGAGCGTGCTTTCCCGATCCGGTCCGCGCAGTCTCCATTCGATGACCATGGGGTCGTAGATGTTCCAGACCCTGGCGGGGTTGACGGCGGCTCCCACCTTACGTTTTACCGTGACCAGCCCCATGGATTCGAGGACACGGGTCACCTCTCTGGTAACCGTTCGGGAGGGGAGCTCCCGACCTAGGGCCGGGGCGGGCAGACGCTCTCCTTGGGCTATATGGCCAGTGATGATGCCCATGCCCCATTGATCGAGCAGCCTGTCATGCAACGACGGTTCGGTTCCCATGAAATTTACTCTACCAATCATTCCCGGCGAGGTGTCCCGTACTGAAATACGGATGGGTCCTGCCATAATGAAGGAGCGGCAGCGTCGCTGCCGTCCACAGGGCGTGTACACTTATAGCAGTTAAAACATACATAATGTCATTTGGTCGATATTATGTCATGCAAAATAAAAAAAATGAACCCGGGAGACCGGATTCGTCCGATTCCTCAGAGAAGAGGCAGCAATGCAAACCATATTGCACCTGGCAGCCGCCGAGCAGGTCCTGATCGCCGCTGGCGGGACCGCCAAGCTCAACACCACGCAGCTGGGCGTCAGTCTGATCCTCAGCCTGGCGGTGCTCATATTCCTGGTGACCGTCGTCAAACTCCACCCCTTCGTATCCCTCCTGGCGGCCGGACTGGTGGTAGGCATCGGATCAGGCTATGGCCCCATGCCGACCTTGACCAGCTTCACCGGCGAGTTCGGCAACACCATGGGGTCAGTAGGCATCCTGATAGGCCTGGGAGCCATGATAGGCAAGGTGCTCATGGATACCGGCGCCACCGACCAGGTGGTCAACACCCTGGTATCCAAATCCTCCGCAGCCTCCATACCCTGGATCATGGCCCTGATAGGAGCCCTGATCGGCCTTCCCATGTTCTTCGAGGTAGGCTTGGTCATCCTGGTGCCGGTCATCATCCTGGTGGCCCAACGCACCAAGCTGCCCTTGATGCGCGTTGCGATCCCCACCCTGGCGGGCCTGTCGATCATGCATGCCTGCGTACCCCCCCACCCCGGCCCGCTGGCCGCCCTGAGCCAGTTCAAGGAAACCGGCAATGTAGGGCTGACCATGATGTTCGGCATCCCCTTCGCCCTGATCACCCTGGTCCTGGTCGGCCCCCTCTTCTCCAGGGTGGCCGCCCGGTGGGTTCCGGTCCAGGCACCTGCGGACTTTGTAGCCAAAAGCGATGAGGCCGGCAAGGAGGAGACCAAGCTTCCCTCATTCGGCATTTCCCTCTGCTGCATCCTTCTTCCCGCCGTCCTCATGCTCCTCACCTCAATCTTCGAAATCGCCTTGCCCGGTTTCAAGGACCGCACAGACGGATTCGCCCAGACCATCAACTTCATCGGCAACCCCGTCATGGCCCTGGCCATCGCCCTGGTCGTTTCCATGCTGGTGCTCAAGGCCGCCTCCGGAATATCCTGGAAGACCGTCAACGATTCCCTGGGCGCCTCCCTGCCCGCAGTGGCCGGCATTCTCCTGATCGTCGGGGCAGGAGGCGGCTTCAAGGGCGTCCTGGTTGCCACGGGCATCGGCAAGATCATCGGCAACTTCGTGGAGACCTCAAGCATCTCCATCTTCCTGTTGGGCTGGCTCATCGCGGTCTTCGTCCGTGTCGCCACCGGTTCAGCCACCGTCTCCATCCTGACCACGGCGGGCATCCTCAGCAACGCCATGACCATGATGCATGCCACCCCGATGGCCACCACCCTCCTGGTGATCGCCATCGGCGCCGGGTCCATATTCCTCTCCCACCTCAACGACGCAGGCTTCTGGCTGATCAAGGAGTACTTCGGCCTGAGCGTTGGCGAGACCCTGAAGACCTGGTCGGTTCTGGAATGTCTGCTGTCGGTCGTGGTCCTGGTTCTGGTCATGGTCGCCAGCCTGTTTGTGCCCATCGCCTCCTGAGCATCATCGTCACATCACTTTTCAGAAAGGTTGCACATGGTAGATACATCATTGAAGAATTCCGACGCGCTGAGCGCAGAAAGCCACCCGGAGCCCAAGGTCCCCTCGGCGGTCGACAACACGGTTCCATCTGACTATTTCCACGGCCGCACACCAATCCTGGTCATCATGGGCGTTTCAGGCTGCGGCAAGACCACCATGAACGAGCACCTTGGACGCAAGCTGGGCTGGGACATGGCAGAGGCCGACGACTTCCACCCCCAGGCAAACATCGACAAGATGGCCCGCGGCATCCCCCTGACCGATCAGGACCGCTGGCCCTGGCTGGACAGCATCCATGATTGGATTGAGGACCACGTACGCCGGGGGACGCCCGGGACCGTTACCTGCTCCGCCTTGAAGCGAATCTACCGTGACCGGCTGCGGATGCCGGGCGTGGTCTTCATCCACCTGAGCGGGGACTACGACTCCATCATGGAACGGCTCTCCAAGCGGAAGGGCCATTTCATGAAGCCGCAGATGCTACGCTCCCAGTTCGATGACCTGGAGCCCCTGGGACCTGACGAGATCCATCTGACCATCGACGTGGGGCTGCGCATGTCTCCTGAGATCGAGGCCGAAGAGGTCATCGACACTCTGGGGCTCCAGTGCGACGTCAAGGCGCACACCGCCCAGGTTCAAGCTGAGCGCGCCCGGCAGGCAGCCCGCCAGTAGCACCCGCGAATCGGCCCGACCGCGGCCGATAACCAACTATCGCGGTCAACTTCACACTGTTGCAGTTAAGAGTCAAGGGAGAGGAACTAACACTATGAAGATCGGCATGATTGGCCTGGGACGCATGGGCAAGAACATGGCAGACCGCCTGCGCACCGGCGGTCATCAGGTAGTCGGCTACGACATCGCGCCGGACTCGGGCAGGGATGTGGACAGCCTTGAGGCCCTGGTCCAGGCCCTGGAGGCACCACGAGTGATCTGGGTCATGGTCCCGGCCGGCAAACCCATTGAGTCCACTCTCAATCAGCTGGGCGAGCTGATGGAGCACGGCGACCTGGTCGTGGATGGCGGCAACACTCGCTTCACCCAGGACCAGGAACACGCCCAGGCCCTGGCCGCCAAGGGCATAGGCCTAGTTGACGTGGGCACCTCCAACGGCATCTGGGGCAAGGAGAAGGGTTATGCTCTGATGGTCGGCGGCTCGGACCAGGACGTGGCCCGAATCCAGCCCATCCTGGACACCTTGAAGCCTGAGGGCGACTACGGTCTGGTCCACGCGGGAGGCACCGGCGCGGGCCACTATGCCAAGATGGTCCACAACGGCATCGAGTACGGGATGATGCAGGCCCTGGCCGAGGGGTACGCAGTCCTTGAGGCCTCCGACCTGATCAAGGAGCCTGGCGAAGTGGTGGAGTCCTGGCGCAAGGGCTCGGTCATCCAGTCGTGGCTGTTGGATCTGCTGGCCCAGGCTCTGAAGGATGACCCGCATCTGAGCGGGATCGCCGGCAAGGCCGACGAAACCGGCGAGACCAAGTGGATGATTGCGGACGCCCTGGAGCTGGGGGTGCCCACGCCGGCCATCACCTCGGCTCTCTATGCCCGCCAGTCCTCCAAGATCGAGGATCCCATGACCATGAAGGTAGTGTCCGCCCTGCGCAGCGCATTCGGCGGCCACCCCATCGTCAGGGAGTAACCGGATTCCGGGCTGGGTACCAGTAGGATCCCACTTGCGGGCGGATCTGGACCAGGGCGCTGTCATCGGCGAAATCCAAGGAGTCAAAGATGATTTCGCGATGGCAGCCGTCACCCCGGCCGTCCCTGGCGAACCTGTGGTAGGCCACGATCCAGTCATCCCGGCCCGGCACACGGGTGATGCAGTGGTGACCCGTGGCCAGAATCCCCTTGGCATAATCAGCCTCGATCAGGATCTGGGGTGCGGTCCATGGCCCGTCCAGCGATGGCGCGCTGGACCAGCGGATCCGGTAGCTCGGATCCCTGGTGTCATTCTCCGACCAGGAGGCGTAGTAGATGTCTCCCCGTCGGCAGACAGTGATGGCCTCGCGGAAGTTGTCAGGCACGGCGGAGTGCACCGAGCCGTCCTCCAGGCGCCGGCCGTCCGGACTCAGCCGTGCCATGTAGGCACGGCCATTGCCCCATAGCAGATAGGGCACATCGTCGTCATCCACAAAGACCGAGGGATCGATGGGCAGGCAGTCGTAGTCCCCCCGGGCGATGAATGGCTCCTGGGCCGCCCGGAAGGGACCGGTTGGACCAGGTGCGACTGCTTGGCCGATCTGTCCGTCGGCCACAAAATACAGGATGCAGGTTCCCTGACGCATCAGCAGGCAGGGAGCCCAGGCACCCTGTCCCCCATGCCACCAGGGGACCTGGTCCAGGTCCAGAATCTTTCTGCGGGTCCAATGGCACAGGTCCACGGATTCATAAACGTAGAAGGCATGCGAGGTCCATTCAGGCAGACCATCCTCGGTGCAGTACAGGTACCAACGGTCCCCGATCATGACCAGATCCGGGTCCGCGCAGTAGCGATGCAGCGGGTTGCTTGCCAATCCCATTCTCTTCGATCCTGGATGTGCGTTTGCGAATTCCTCCATGGACTGTGACTCCGATTCCTTACGAGCGGAACGGCCGGAACCCCCAACCGCCTCCATAGACTACGACCTTCCGATTGGTCGCCTTACCCCTTGACCGCTCCGGCAACCAGCCCGGAGACGATCCACTTCTGGCAGAAGATGAAGAAAACGAAGACCGGAATCAGGGCCAGGACCGTAATGGTCATGAAGCTGGGCCAGTCAGTGGTGAACTGGCCGACTGCGTTGTAGACCTGCAGGACGATGGTGCGCAGGTTGGAGCTGCTGATGAAGACGTTGGCCGTCATGAAGTCGTTCCAGGTCGACATGGTCTGAAAGACCACCACTGTGGTCAGGATGGGCCTGATCAGGGGCAGCACAATGCTCCAGAAGATCCTTAGGGGCCCGGCCCCGTCGATCCTGGCGGCCTCAATGACCTCGAAGGGCAGGGACTGCATGTAGCCCACAATCAGGAAGTAGCAGAAGACCGCCCCGCCCAGGTACATGACGATCAGGCCCAGGAGCGTGTTGACCAGCCCCACGCTGGACTCCATCCGGTAGAGGGGAATCAGGGTGGACTGGGTCGGAATGACGAAGGCGATCATGAGAATCACACCGATGACCGAGGTGAAAATCGACTTGCGCAGGATCATCCCATAGGCGGCCAAAGCTCCGATCAGCACCTGGAGGAGAACGCCGAAGAAGGTGACAATCAGGGTGTTGACCAGGCTTCGGACAATGGGCACCGTGGCGAAGGCCCGCGTGTAGTTGCGCAGCGTCCACTGCTTGGGCAGGCCCAGGGGATTGGTGGCCATGTCGGGGACGGTCTTGAAAGTGTTGATCAGGATGTACCAGAGGGGCACGGCGCAGATCAGGGCGATGATCAGCACCACCAGGCTCCTGACCGCCGAACGCTGCCGTTCCCGCTGGCTCAGGGTCAGGGTCGGGCTCTTGCTGCTACTCATTGGAACCTCCTGGAAATCAGACTGGCGGCGCCCATCTGAGCGAAGACCACAAGGGCCGTGGCCACGGTGAACAGGACTGCTAGAGCCGAGCCCAGCCCATACTGGGACTGGCCGATACCCTGTTGAATGATGGACTGGGTAACCGTATAGGTGGAGTACCCGGGGCCGCCCTTGGTCATGGTGTAGGGCAGGTCGTAGACCTTGAGGCCGCCTGACATAAGCAGGAAGCTGGAGGTGACGATGCCCGGGATTAGCTGAGGCAGGGTGATGTGGACGAACTGCTGGCGGCTGCTGGCCCCGTCCACCGTGGCCTGCTCATAGAGGTCTTCGGGAATGGATTGCAGGAAGGCCAGGTAGAGCGTGGCGTGCCAGCCTATCTGCGCCCAGACTGCGATGAAGATGACGCAGCACCGGGCCAGGGTCGAATTGGACAGCCAGGGTACCGGCCCAAGGCCGAAGACACCCAGGACGGTGTTGAAGACGCCTGACTTCATGGGCGAGAAGATGTACTTCCAGACCATGCCCATGATGGCCAGCGATGGCACGCTGAAGAAGAAGAACAGGGAACGGGCGAAGTTGCGGCCCCAAAACTTCCGGTTAAGCGTAACAGCCAAAGGGATGGCGAAGATGGTCACCAGGACCGTCTGGGCCACGGCGTACAGGATGGTGAACACAAGTCCCTGCATGGTCGAGGCGTCGGTGAACACGCTGTGGTAGTTCTTCCAGCCCACATAGTGCATGTTCAGGCTGTAGCCGTTGAAGTCGGTCATCGAGTAGATGATGGTCTGCGCCAGCGGCACGGCGAAGAGAACGACGAAGACGGCCAAAATAGGCAGGAGGAACCAGAAAGAGGTCAGATCCTGCCGCAGGCCGAGCGTGCGCCGTCGATGGGCGTTGGCACGCTCCGCCGCAGATTGTGAAGCCATGGTCCAGCCCCTTCCTACTTGACCGAGGCCATCTTGTCGTCGATAGCCTTGGCCCACTGATCCAGATTGATGGACCCCTGGACCAGCTGCTGGGTCTCGGACTGGCGGACGGTGGTCAGCACATCCGGCTTGGCATAGAAGTTCATGAGCAGGAAGTAGTGGCCCGGCTGCACGTTGGTCCGGTAGACCTGCTCATACTCGGGCTTGACCTTGGCCTTGAACCCCTGGACCGTGATGGCATCCCCGTTGTCGGCCGAACGCTGCAAGGCCCAGTGGCTGTCCATGAAGGTCAGGAACTTCTGGGCAGCCTTGAGCTTGTCGCCCTTGAGGCGGGAGTATATGGCGTAGGCGGGCGATGGCGACCCCTGTGCGTAGTTGACCGTGTTCCTCTCCATAAGCGGCATGGGGGCCATGCCATACTTGAGCCCAGCCTGGCCTATGGATGGCAGGTCCCAGGGGCCGGTGCAGATCATGGCCACCTGGCCGTTGATGAACTGGGTCTTCATATCGTCGCCGCTGATGCCGACCGTGTCACGGGTGACCAGGCCCTGGTCGTAGAGCTTCATCCAGGCCGCAACCGCCTCACGTTGGTCGCCGCCGGGCTTTTGAGGGCGGCGGTCGATCAGGCTGGTCACATCAACCTTGTCCCTGTCGAACTGCGAGCCCATGAAGGCATCGGGAATCCTGCTGGGGCCATCGGCGATGGTCTCCAGGAAGGGCGTGACCCCAGCGGCCTTGAGCTTCTTGCACAGCTGCAGGAAGCCATCCCAGGTCTCTGGGACCTCCTTGGCGCCCGCCTTGGCCAGAAGGTCCTTGTTGTAGACGATTCCTGAGGCCCAGGAGGACACGGACATGCCGTAGACCTTGCCCTGATGGCTGACGAAGTCCTTGTTGGCCTGAGAGATGTTGTGCATGAAGGGCTCGTTGGTCAGGTCGCGCACGTAGCCGTTCTTGATCAGGTCAGCCTTATTCTCGGAGGTGATGATGAACACATCCGGGGCCTGGTTACCGACCAGTCGGGTCTGCAGGGTCTGGATGTACTCAGGGGTAGGCGGCGAATAGCTGAAGTCCACCTTGATCCCTGGGTTCTGCTGCTCGAATTGGTCGATGTATGGCCTCATCACCTGTTCGTTGTTCCATGACAGGAAGGTCAGCGCAGTCTTGGACCCGTCAGCGCCGCCAGCCCCGCAGGCACCCATGGCCGACACCAACATGCCGACACCCAGCGCCGCAGCTATGCCCCTCCATGCTCGCTTCAGCTTCATGACTCCTCCTTGCAATCAATCCTCTGAACATCTCTCCGGGCTGTTCAACGTCGAGACCCGGGGATTGACACGATTCAACTCCAGTCACAATATGGTATATCACATTGATTGAATCGTGTCAACTATATTCTGATAAGGCCACCCACGTGCCTAGGATAATGGCTGAACCCCGGGAAAGGTGCGAGATGGTGACGATGAGCGATGTAGCCAAGGAGGCGCAGGTCTCTCGGGCCACTGCTTCCTATGCCCTTCGAGGCGATAAACGCATAGCGGATGACACCAGGCGCAGGGTCCTGCTTGCCGCCCACAAGCTCCGCTACTCAGCCAATCTGTCGGCCAGGAGCCTGCGCTCAGGCAAGAGCGGAATCATCGGCGTGGCCATCTTCGAGCTGGACAAGCCTTATCCCGCGCAGATGAGTGCAGCCATCTCCCGGCAGATCAACGCCCACGGTATGCAGGCCATCATTCAGCAGACCTCCAACTCCAAACAGGACGAGGTCTCCATTCTCCGGCATGTGACCAGCCAGCTCTGCGACGGCACCATCTTCAGTCCGGGCAGCATCACCAATGAGGAGATGCAGGAGCTGGCCGATGGCAAGCCTCTGGTGCTGCTGGACGACCCCTCAGCCGAGCCGGTCTTCGATTCGGTCATGACGGCCGGGTTCGAGGGAGCCGCCATGGCTGTGCAGCACCTGCTGGACTGCGGATGCCGACGAATAGGCGTGGTGGGTGCCGACATGACGGCCAGCACCGATCCGGTCCAACAGCACTCGGTCCACGGCCGCAGGGTGGCCGGCTGTCTGAAGGCTATGAAAGCCGCCGGAATCAAGGCCCGTCCCAAAGACTTCCTGCCCCTGGACCGCTGGGACGGAGAAATGGCGCGCGACCTGGGCCATCATCTGGCGGACACATCCGGCCAGCCCTTTGACGGCATCTTCTGTATGACCGACTCTCTGGCCTTAGGTCTGATTCGTGGACTGCACGAATGCGGCGTGGAGGTCCCCAGGGACCTGGCCGTCGTGGGATTCGACGGCATTCAGGAGGGAGAGTCCTACATACCCTCGCTGACCACTATCAGCACCGACAAGGACGACCTGGCCCGCAAGGCGGTGGATGCCCTGCTGACCCGTCTGCAGGGAAGCGATGAGAATCATCCCCCCACCCGGACGACCGCCGCCTGCCGGCTGGTGGTCCGGGAATCCACAGCCAAGATCCGCTGACAGGATGATAAAAAGAGGTCCGCGCTGCCGTCTCAGCGGCTGCTCGGACCCCTTGCGATTCTGGCGAGAAGCTCAGTCCTGCTTGATCTCGGACTTGTCCTCGGCCCAGAGGGTGTGGAAGGCACCTGGCTGATCCACACGCCCATAAGTGTGGGCCCCGAAGAGGTCACGCTGGCCCTGAATCAGGGCGGCAGGGAGCCTATCGGAACGCAGCCCGTCGTAATAGGACAGGGAGCTGGCGAAAACGGGGATGGGGATGCCGGCCTGGGTGGCACGGGCCACGACACGCCGCCAGGAATCCTGGGCCTGCTCGACCGCCTGCTTGAAGAAGGGATCGAAGAGCAGGGAACCCGGCTCACGTCCAGAGGCGTAAGCATCGGAGATCCGGTTCAGGAACTTGGCCCGAATGATGCAGCCGCCACGCCAGATGCGGGCGATGGCACCCATGTCCAGCTTCCAGCCGTAGACCTGGGCGCCCTCCTGCATCTCGTTGAACCCCTGGGCGTAGGCCACGATCTTGGAGGCGTAGAGGGCCTGACGGATGTCCTCAATGAAGGACTTGCGAGCCTCGGGATCGGCGGCCAGGTCGGCCATGACGGCCTTGGGCTGCGGCCCCTTCAGGCCCTCCTGGGCCGCTTGGCTGCGCAGCTCGGGCGAAGAGGACAGTCCCCGGGCGAAGACGGCCTCGCCAATGCCGGTCACGGGCACGGCAAGATCCAACGCGGTCTGCACGGTCCAGGTGCCGGTGCCCTTCATGCCAGCCTGGTCGGTGACGATGTCGATAAAGGGCTTGCCGGTGGCAGCATCGGTGTGATGGAGCACTTCAGCAGTGATCTGCACCAGGTAGGAGTTCAGATCCCCCTGGTTCCACTCTTCGAAGACCTGGGCGATGGCCTCGGGCTCCATGCCCAGGCCCCGGCGCATCAGGTCATAGGACTCGGCGATCACCTGCATGTCGGCGTACTCGATGCCGTTGTGGACCATCTTGACGAAGTGGCCCGCACCGTCGGTACCGATGTGGGTGACGCAGGGTTCCCTATCGACCTTGGCGGCGATGGACTCCAGGATGGGCCCCAGGGTCTTCCAGGACTCATCGGTCCCGCCGGGCATCATGGAGGGCCCCAGGAGGGCGCCCTGCTCGCCGCCCGAGACGCCGCAGCCCACGAAGTGCAGCCCACGGGCCCGGATGGCCTTCTCCCGGCGGATGGTGTCCTTGAAGTAAGCATTGCCGGCATCGACGATGATGTCACCAGGCCCCATCAGGTCGGCCAGGTCATTGATCATCTGGTCGGTGGGATCCCCGGCCTTGACCATGATGATGGCCGTACGGGGCTTGGTCAGCGAGGCCACGAACTCCTGCAGGGTCTTGGCCGGAACGAACCGGCCCTCCTGGCCATGATCGTTGATCAGGGTCTCGGTGCGCGAATAGTGGCGGTTGTAGACCGCTACGGTATTGCCGTGCCGTGCCAGGTTCCTGGACAGGCTGGCACCCATGGCGGCCAGACCCACGACTCCGATATTGGCTTGAGCTTGTGTCATCACATCACCTTTCGACGGTAGCCCGGAAAGGCCGGGCACCAGGTTCCATGCCGTCAATTCTATGGCCCGGACTCGATTTGAGCCAGGCTCCCCGGGGTGAGATTCCACTCATTCAGCCCTTGTGGTGCTTGCCGCCCTTGATCTTGCGGGAGGGCAGGACCACGCGCGTCAGCTTGGGAACCGCCCTGGTGGAGACGAACAGGGGCTGCACCTCCACGATGGGGTTGTAGGGAGCCAGGCCGAACCACTTGATCGGCGAGCCCGCCACCTTGCGGATGGCGTACTTGACCTTCAGCGAGAAGGCACCGCGGGAGTCGATCTTGGACTCGGGCATCAGGGCCTTATGAACCAGCACATAGGTGACCGTGCCGATCTGCGGATCCTCGTCCACCTTGGGATAGATGGAAGGCTGCTTGGGTAGCTCGCCGCTGTCAATCAGCTCGTGCATGATCTGGTGCAGGTAGGTGGCCACATTCTGGTCCACCTTGAAGCCCAGCCTCATACGCACACGGAAGAGGTAGTTGGTGCCGAAGTTCTCCACCGAATACTTGCGGGTGTAGGGGGCGTCCGTGGTCTGGACCGAGACGGCCCACCAGGCGCGAGCCCGCTTGGGCCGGTTGGCGAAGATGGAGAAGAAGATGTCGGTGTCCAGCCGTCGCATCTCCGCATCCGAGGTCAGATAGACCAGGTTGTCTGCGTAGTAGGGAACGCGGAAGTCATTGTGGAGCATCTCCAGGGCGGGCAGACACTCCTTGGCCGTCATATGCCGCCGTTGCGAGCGCTCCACCTTGGTACCCACATCCCAGGTGTACATGATGTAGAGGATGGCCGCGGTCAGCAGCATGGTGAACCAGCCGCCGTGCATGAACTTGGCCATGGAGGCCATGAAGAAGAGGATCTGGATGGCCAGGAAGACCAAGGCGAAGAGCAGAGAGAACACGCGCTTGCCATCGTGCCAGATGTAGTCGGCCAGCAGGACGGTCGTGGTGATCATGGTCACCGTCAGGGCCAGTCCATAGGCGGCCGAGATGTGCTCGGAATCCTTGAAGATAGCCAGCACCGTCAGCGTGGCCGCGCACAGGACCCAGTTGATGGTAGGGATGTAGAGCTGGCCGCGAGTACGCGCCGGGTAGCGTACCTGCAGGTGGGGCATCCAGTTGAGGCCGGTGGCCTCCGAGACCATGGTGAAGGCGCCCGTGATCAGGGCCTGCGAAGCGATGACACCGGCCGTCACCGACAGAAGAACCGCCACGTAGCGCACGGTGGTGGGCATCATCTGGAAGAAGGGGTTGAGTCCGTCCACGCCCTGCAGGGCCTGATTGTCGGTGTTGCGCAGAATCCACGCCCCCTGGCCGAAGTAATTGAAGACCAAGGCGATGTTGATGAAGGGCCAGGTGGCGTAGATGTTGCCACGGCCCACGTGGCCCATGTCGGAGTAGAGGGCCTCGGCTCCCGTAGTCGACAGGAAAACCGTGCCCATGATGGTCAGGCCCACCGGGTTCTGCGGGCTGAAGAGGAAGCGAATCCCGTAGACCGGGTTCAGAGCCTCGAAGATGGACCAGTCGTTGCCGATGCAGTAGATGCCGATCAGGGCCAGGAAGGCGAACCAGACCATGACCACGCTGCCGAAGACCTTGCCGATCCGCTCGGTTCCGCGCGATTGGACGGCAAACAGGATCAGGATGATCACGAAAGTGATGACCATGGTCAGGTTCCCGTTTTCACGGAAGATCGGAGTCAGGATGGGGATGGTCTTAAGGCCTTCGACTGCCGAGGAGATGGAGACCGCAGGAGTCAGCACCGAATCAGCCAGGAAGGCTGCACCACCGACCATGGCCGGAATGGCCAGCCATTTGCCGTAGTGCCGAACCAGGGTGTACAGGGCGAAGATGCCGCCCTCGCCCTTGTTGTCGATGCGCATGGCCACCAGGACGTATTTGACCGTGGTGATCAGCGTGATGGACCAGAAGACCAAGGAGAGCATACCCAGCACGGCCGGCCTGTCCACACGGGCCATGCCGCCCTGGCCGGCCACGAAGGCCTGCATAGTGTACAGGGGCGAGGTGCCGATGTCGCCGTATACCACGCCCAGGGCCACGATGCACATGCCCAGGCTGATTCTGTCTGGCGAGGACTGCACCCGCCGCCACCAGCGGCCCAGAGGACCCTTCGGCGGGATGCGGCGACGCTGGGCCGCCCGTTGGGCCTCGCGCCGAACCCGCTTGAGCTCGTTCTCCTCCTCCCGGGTGCGGGACTTGGCCGAGATCTTGGGAGCCTTGGTGAAGCTCTCCTGAGGAAGTATCGATTCTTTCGTCGGCCGACCTTTACGGCGGGCCGTCGTCGGCTTCGCCGCTTTTTCACCGGATAACCGGGGTGGTTCGTCAGCGCCCCTGCCATCATCCTGAGCCGCCAACTCATGCCGCTCATCCGCCATAGAGCCCTCCATCGGCCAATGCCTTCACTCATCTACTTCCGGGTGCCGTATGTTGCTGTTCGCGCACACGTGCGACGACAACCGTAGCACTCTCCCCCCACACTCTGCAGGGACGATTCAGACCGCGACACACCATTAGCTTAGTCCCGGTCCGGCACCGTCCATCGGACACCCCTCACAGCCCGAAAACCCGGCGCGTGGTGGCTGCCGTCGCTTTGGCCACCTGAGCCAGGGGGCAGTCCAAGGCATCGGCCATGGCACGCAGGGTGTAGGGAATCATGTATGGGGAGTTAGTGCGCCCCCGGTAGGGCATGGGACTCAGATAGGGCGCATCGGTCTCCACCATGATGTGGTCCATGCCGACCACAGACAGGGCCTGGCGGATTCCCTCGTTGCCCTTGTAGGAGACTGTCCCCGAGAAACTCAAATACCAGTCATGCTCGGCAGCGACCTGAGCCATCTTCGCATCCCCCGAATAAGAGTGGAAAATCGTGCGCTCGGGAGCGCCGTCCTCCAGCAGGGTCTCGACGACCTGGCGGTGAGCGTCGCGGTCGTGGATCTGCACAGGCAGGTCCAGCTCCTTGGCCAGGGCGATGTGTTCGCGGAAGGCCTGGCGTTGGATTTCTTCGGCCCCCTGTCCTGTTCGGAAGAGGTCCATGCCCGTCTCCCCGATGGCCACCACCTGGTCGGGATATGCGCGAGCCAGACGGGCGACCTCCTCAAGCGCCTGCTCGAAAGAAACCTCATGCCAGGGCTGATATTGCAGTGGCAGTCCATCCGGCCCCGGCACCCCTCGATGGCCGTGCAGGACGGCCTCATTGGGATGGATGGCCAGGGCCGCGTGAACCACCCCGGGATGGGCCAGGGCCAGGTCCACAGCCGTCTGCAGATGGGGCAGCTCGCAGCCTACGTCGATGGCCCCGACCACGCCCACAGCCCGGGCCCTTTCCAGCTGCTGGTCGACCGTGCGAACGGGGACCGGATTTTGCCCGCGCTCCCTGGCCTGCCGATCCATCTCCTGGGCGAAGGGGACCACGGAGGCCATGTGGGTATGATCGTCGATGACTTCAATGCCTTCGGGCAGCGGCTCGGGGTCGGGAGCCCAGCTGCGGTCGCGATGATGCCTGCTCATGGTCCACAGTCTAGGAACCCGTGCGGCCCAAACCGCGACCCGCCCGGACGACCGGCTCTGCCAAAAGGAAGGGCGGCAGCTAGAATCGCCCATGACGGCCCTGGAACGGCCGGAACGAAGGGGCGAAGAAGCGCCCGCCGCCGCGGTACCGTTGCCGTAAGCAGGAAAGGTGGAACATGTCTACGGATTGGCAACCCTCGTTCGAGGCGACCAGCGCCTACCTCTTCGTCCACTTCACCGGACACGAACAGGCCGAGACGGACGAGCAGCTCTACTTCGCCCTCAGCCGGGACGGTCTGCACTGGCATGACCTGCGGGCCCAGGGAGACCCGGTGCTGACCTGGAGCGAGGGCGAGGGTGGTGTGCGCGACCCCTATGTCGTCCGTGGACCAGACGGCCTCTTCCATATCATCGCCACCGACCTGTCCGTCTACCACAGGGGCGGCTGGCAGGAGGGCCGGTCCACGGTGGATGGATCCACCGGCCTGGTCATCTGGGATTCGCCGGACCTGGCCCACTGGGGCAGACCCCGCCTGGTGGATGTGGCCTCGGCCATACCCAAGGCTGGCATGGCATGGGCACCGGAGGCCTGCTGGGATGCCGACAGGGAGCAGTGGATAGTCTTCTGGGCCACGGCGGCCGCCGACAGCGCCGAGGACCCGGCCGCAGCCGACCTGGCCAACGAGCTGGGCGACGGCATCAACATGTACTACGCCACCAGCACCGATCTGGTTTCCTTCTCCCGCCCGGTCAAATGGATCGACCGCAGCAACGGGATCATCGACACGACCATGCTCAAGGCGCCCGACGGCTGGTGGTACCGGGCCTCCAAGGATGACCAGATCACCCTGGAACGCACCCGCAACCCCTATGCTGTCACCCATGAGCTGGTGCGCACGGACGATGACCAGGCCTGGTCATACCTGTCCAACCTGACCGACATCTTTGGCCAGGGACGCTACTCCTCGCGGTATCTGGAGGGCCCCGAGCTCTTCCTCTACAACGATGCCGACGCCGCAGGACCCGACGGCCGGGCCATGCCTTTTGGCCTGATCTGCGACCAGTTCGCCGAAGGCCGGGGCTATCTGCCCTTCCGCTCGGCCGACCTGTCCTCCAGAGAGCCTCAGGACTGGACCTTGGTCAACGACATGGACTTCGGCCGACTGACCAAGCGCCATGGCTCCATCATGCCCATCACCGAGAACGAGCATCGGATTTTGAAGCGGACCCTGACCCGCTGACCCGCTTCTTGGCAGGTTCGAGCACATGGACATCCATGCCCGGCAGCCGCCCCCAGGAATAAACGGCGGCCATGTCTGCAAAGAGCGGCGCGGCCAGGCCGAAGGTCACAGCCAAACCTGGCCAGGTGTAGTAAGCCCAGCCCGTGATCATAAGCAGGGCCAGGACCATCAGGGAGCATAGGGGACGCCCCGCCACCATGGACAGTGCAGTCCGGGCCGCCCAGAGCGGGCTCTCGTCGAAGTTGGACCGCACTGGCCAGCTGAGCAGAACGAAGAGCCCATACAGCAGGTTGAGCAGGAGGAGCAAGCCGGAGACCACGGGCGTCAGGGTGCCCATGTAATTGGTCATGGTCAGCCAGTATTCCCAAATCAGGAGGGCCCAGACCAGGGAGCTGGGGCCATCCGAAACGGTTGGCTGTGGCCAGTTCTGAGCGCCAAGCCCGGTGGAAGGTCATCCAGGTCTGCCTGACCGTCCATGAACGGTCCTTCAGGTCCAGCAGCCAGGTCCGGTAAGTGGTGCAGGTGGCTGCCATGGAGGGGAAGAATCCAACCAGGACCAGTCCGAGCAGTGTGTGGGCCAGAAAGGCCACATGGACCACGAATATCATCATGATGATTCGGCACAGGAACTCGTATCCCACCGCGAAGCGCTTCATCGCCACCCCTTTCCTGGATCCCATTGTTCCCGCCAGAGCAGACGAACGCAACCGTCGTCAATCAGGATGGGCAGGGTCACCAGCGGGGATTCGCCCAAATGATCGGGCCGCCACCGATCTCCGATGTACAGGCAGGGCAGGGCTGGATCCTCTGACAGGGGCACGATGGCGTCGCACTGCGACTGGTAGGTTTGCGTCCCCAGAGGCGCCACAGGCTTCCATGGGCTCCATGGTCCGCGCAGGTTCCGCGAAACGGATACCATGTTGTCATTGCAATCCCAGCCGGTCAACTGCGAGCCGAACCAGTAGTACCAGCCGCTCCGGTGCAGGAGGATGGGGGACTCATAGCCGAAGCGACCGTCCTGGCCACGCAGACAGACCAGATCCTCCACCAGAGACAGGTAGTCCCTTGAGAGCCGGTAGATGTGGGTTCCCTGATCCCGGTCCTCGGAAACCAGATACCCGCTGCCATCCCGGTCCTGGAAGGCGAAGGTGTCGCGGCTGGCATTCATGCCAAACCGCATGGTTGAAAGGGACCGGAAGGGTCCCTCGGGCCGCTCGCTGATAGCCGTGCCCACATGGGCGTAACGGTAATCCCCCTCGCCGTCCACATGCAGGTACATGACATAGAGCCCGGTGGCCGGACAGCGCAGGACCCGGGGCCGCTCCACGATGCGCTCCGGAGAAGTCATCCCGCCCGGCGACCCAACTGGCAGAACGCAGCCCAGATCGCGCCAGTGGACGAAGTCCTCAGTGTCATAGCAGCAGATTCCCCCAAACCGGCTGCCCCCGGTCTTGATCTCGCCATAGGCCAGCCAGCGGCCGCCATCCTTCAGCATGCCCAAGGCGTGCAGCTGGGCCACAGACCCATCCGCTCGCCTGACTAGCTGCACACCAGGTATGAGGCTCACGGTCTCATCCCTTGACCGCGCCGATCATGACCCCTTTGTCGAAGTATTTTTGCAGGAAGGGGTAGATAATCAGCAGGGGCAGGGTGGAAACGATGATGACGCCATACTTGATCTGGTCAGCCAGCTGTTGCTGCTGCAGGACGTTCTGGCCGCCGTTGCCGGTGCCCATCTGGTTGGTCTGGTTAGCCAGCTGAATGGACTGGAGGACATTCTGCAGAGGCTCCTTGGCCTCCTGTCGGATGTAGATCAGGCCAGTGAAGTAGTCGTTCCAGTGGCCCACGAAGTAGTAGAGGCCGATGACAGCGATGATGGCCGAGCTTAGGGGGATGACGATCTTCATGAAGTAGCCGAAGTAGCCCAGTCCGTCGATTCGCGCCGCATCATGCAGGTCCTCGGGTATGGAGGTCTCGAAGAATGAACGGGCGATGATCAGGTTCCAGACGCTCAGGGCACCGGGCAGGATGAAGACCCACATGCTGTTGAGCAGGCCCAGCTGCTTGTATAGCAGGTAGTTGGGGATGAGCCCGCCGGCGAAGTACATGGTGAAGGCGAACAGGAAGAGCAGCACCCTGCGGGGCTTGAACTCCAAGCGTGACAGGGCGAAGGCCGCAGGCATGGTGACCACCAGGTTCAGAGCCGTGCCCAGGACGGCGTACAGGACCGTATTTCCATAGCCGGTCCAGATGCGGGCATCCTGAAAAACCCTCTGGTAGCCGGCCAGCGTGAAGCCCACGGGCCAGAGCGTGACCCGCCCCGAGGAGACTGCCCCCTGGTCGGACAGAGATGCGACCACGATGAACCAGAGCGGGTAGATGACCGCGAGAAGCGTGGCGGCCAGAAGCAGGGCTATGACGATGTCGACGGCCAGATCCCCAGGCTTCTGCTGCTGCCTGGTGTGCTTGTTCCACGGGACGGCCCCAGGGTCCGCCTTGGGTGCCGGTTGGGCGACGTTGCTGCTAGTCATGATGGCCCTCCTTAACCTGCGCGATCAGAAGATGCTGGTGTCGGTGACCCGCTTGGATATCCAGTTGGCCCCGACCAGGAAGACGAAGTTGATGACCGTGTTGAACAGGCCTATGGCCGTTCCGTAGCTGAATTGGAAAGATTGGATGCCGATCTTGAAGGTATAGGTGGATATGACCTCGGAACCCGGCAGGTTCATGGCGTTCTGCATCAGCCAGACCTTTTCGAAGCCGACCGAAAGCACAGAGCCCATGTTCATGATCAGGAGGACCACACAGGTGGGCATGATGGTGGGCAGGTCCACGTAGCGGATCAGCTGCAGCCGGCCTGCCCCGTCCATCTTGGCCGCCTCGTAAAGAGACAGGTCCACCGAGCTCAGGGCCGCCAGATAGATGATGGCGTTCCATCCGCAGTGTTGCCAGACCTCGCTAATCCAGTAGATGGGCGCCACGGCGCCGGGGCTGTCCAGGACGTTGTCCTTGCCCAGGAAGCGGCCGACCAGCCCGGTATTAGGCGTTAGGAAGATGTTGAGCATGGCCACGATGACCACAGTGGAAATAAAGTGAGGCATGTAGGTGATGGTCTGGGCGAATCCCTTGATCCGCTGCGAGCCGATCTGGTTGATCAGCAGGGCCAGAATGATAGGGGTGATGAACCCCAGGACCAGCGTCCCCAGGCTGATCTTGAAGGTGTTGATCATGGTGGAGGCAAAGAGGGGCGACTGGAAGAACTGCCGGAAGTACTGCAGCCCCACCCATCGGCCACCGGTCAGCCCCTTGGCGGGGACAAAGTCCCGGAAGGCCAGCTGGATGCCGTACATGGGCACGTAGGCAAAGAGCAGGGTGAAGCCCAGGGCCGGCAGGGCCATGAGCCAGAGCTGCCAGTATCGTCGGAAATGCCAGGCCAGCCGCCTATGCAGAGGCCAGGTTTCCCGCACCTTGTCGTTATCCACCACCTGCACGTCGCTACCGCGCTCGATCGCTTCCTTGTCCGCACGCACATTCAACCTCCTTGCCAGCGGCGCCGGCCGGCTTACTTGACCTTGAGGGCCTTGTCGTAGGCCTTCTGCCAGATCGTGGTGTTCTGATCGATCTGATACTTCTTCAGATTGCTCTGGGAGTCCCGCCAAGCGGCATCATCCTGGACGCGCCCTTTGGCCAGCCAGTTGGAGACCACAGGCACGGCGTAGTTGAACAGGGCGGTGTTGTTGTTGGCCACAGTGTTCTGATCTGCCTCGCTGATACGCACATAAATAGGCATCATGTCCCGCTCGTGGTCGTAGTGCTTATACTGCTCCTCATAGGCCTTGTCCACGGCAGCCACATGGTCCATGCCCCGGTCGCCCTCGACAGTGACCGCATCAGGAATCCAGCCGGCCAGCCGGTCCTCCAGGGCCGGAATCCTGGCCGCGTCCTGGGCCTGGTGGAACTTGTCGGTGACACGGTAGGCGTGCGGTCCGGTCTTCTCCAGGTACTCATCAGTTAGGGAGCCATAGAGCTGCTGGATGGAGTACTTTTCGGAATAAAGCAGGTTGATGACCTTCAGCGCAGCATCCTTGTTAGCCGCATTTGCGGACATGGCCATGTGGTAGTCCTCAAAGCGGTTGGCCTCGCGCGAGCCGTCCCAGACCACCTTGTCGGCGGAAACCCCGTCGGCCGCGGGCACCGGGATGCTCTCATACTGCTGGGCCATGGCCGACCCGTAGGATCCCAGGGCAGAGTCGTCCCAGCCGAAGACCATGCCCACCGTGGCGGTCTGCCCGTCAGATTGGTTGCGGGCGTTGTACTTGTCTCCCTTGGCAGTGACCCAGTCCGAGGGGGCCCATCCCCTCTCGACCATCTCGCGGTAGAAGGCGATGACCTGACGGAACTGGTCGGTCTGCATCCAGTTGCCGACCTTCCCGTCGCGCAGATAGATCCCCTGCTGCGAGGGTCCTGAATTGAAATGGGTGACGATGCCGGTCGAATTCATCATCAGGAAGGGGCTCCACCAGTCGCCGATCTTGCCGGTGATCAGGGCCCGCGGGTTAAAGGCGATTTCGTCGGCCTTGCCGTTGCCGTTGGGATCGCGGGTCTTGAAAGCCTCCATGAACCGTACGCATCTCATCCCAGGTGGTGGGGGCCTTGAGCCCCAGTTTTTCCAGCCAGACGCGGTTGATCATCAGATGCTGGCCCGAGGCCAGGAACCCCTTGGTGCGGCTGGATGGCAGAACACGAACCTTGCCGTCGACAGTGACGAACTTGCGGGCTGTGGGCTGCTCCTTGAAGAAGCGCTTGACATTGGGGAGCTTGTCCAGGTCATCGCCCAAAGGCTCGAAGGCCGAGGGGTTGCGGACGGCATCGTCCGGGTTGAAGGCCCTGATGTTCAGATCGTCGATCTCGCCAGCAGCCAGTGAGGCATTCTTCTGCTGTCCCCAGGCATCGTCGCTGACCTCGTGCCACTGAATGGAACATCCGCAGTCGGCGGCCAGCTCCTTGGCCCAAGTCATGTCGGCCATCTTGGTTTCATTGGAATTTTTCACCACAAGAATCTTGACTATGGGCCGTCCCTTGTCATCGGTGGAGGAGCCCCCCCCCCCCGCCACAGGCGGCGAGAGTACCCGCCACGGCCAGCGCCGACAGCACGGCCAGGCCCTTCATCATGGTTGCCTTGGTTGTCATCATCAGTCTCCTTCTCCATTCCCGGCCCTTGAAAGGCCTGGCAAGCGGATCGGGTCATACAGGACCCCGGCTGCTTTGCCTACGCATACGTCTTTGCATACTTGCAGAGGGTGAAACCTGTCGTCATCCTATAGGAATCGTAACGATTTGATTATGCAATCCCCATTACCTCCTTGTCAAATCATTACTGTTGTTGGCGCGTTCAGCAGGTAGTAGACATAGAATTACTGCAACGATTCGATATGTAGGTCGCCCTATGGGACCAAACTTGACCCGTCGGTTCCTGGTCAAGTTCGCAAGGAGGCGAAGCGGTGGTAACACTCAAGGATGTGGCGGATGCCGCAGGCGTATCCCCATCGACAGCCTCTGCGGCCCTGCGCGGCATGGACATCGTCAAACCGCTTACACGCCGCAAGGTCATCAGGCAGGCCCAGCGCCTCCATTACTCCACCAACGTATCCGCTCGTGCCCTGCGCTCGGGCCGGTCGGGCATCTTCACCCTGATCGTGCCGGACCTGGAGAACGGCTACTATGCCAGGCTGGCCAACTCCCTGGCCAGCCGGCTCTTCGCCAAAAATCTGAAGCTGATCATCCAGGTCAGCCAGTACGACAAGGCCAAGGAGCTCCGCCAGATCCAGGAGCTGCGTTCTTCCATGTGCGACGGGCTCTTCGTCTGCTCCACCCACAACAGCGCCCGGGAAATCCAGCAGGTGGCCAACGGGCTGCCGGTCCTGCTCTTCGACGATATGAGCGCGCAGAACCAAGCCTGCTACGATTCCATCGAGACTCCCAGCAGGGACGGAATGACCGCAGCCATACGCCATCTGCATGCCTGCGGGCGCCGGAGGATCGGCGTGGTGGGCGGCCATCAGGGAGCCCTGAGCGCCAGCCACGCCCTGAGCGTGACGTTGCGGCGGAACCGCTATCGGCAGGCCCTGGACACCATGCAAGACCTGGGCATGGATACCTCCCAAGCCCTGGTCACCTGTGACTGGTCCACCCCGGCCGGACGGCGGACAGCACATGCCCTTGCTCGCCAAGGCATGCACTACGATGCCCTCTGCTGCATGAATGACGCCCTGGCCCTTGGCATCATCCGCGGCTTGGCTGAATGCGGACTGCGGGTGCCTGAGGATGTCGCGGTCACCGGTTTCGACGGGATTGAACCGGGAGCCTACTCCGTCCCCACCCTGACCACCGTGGCAGTGGATTTCACTGAGATGGCGCGGATGGCCATCTCCATGATGCTGGATCATGTGGGTCAGCAGGAGGGTCAGGAAGATTCGGACCGAACCCCTCGCAGAGTGATCGTGGGCTACCATCTGCTGGAGCGGGAATCCACCCTGGGAATCCATGCTGCAGACACGGTTCAAAGGGACCCGGGAACTCAGCCGAAATCCATATAGTCGACGAAGGCCCGGACGTAGGTTATGGTGTCGGCTACGTTGCTCAACCCCAGGATGGCGTGATCAGGCAGGCCGGGCACCTGCCTCCAGCGCGATGAGCGGGAGAGATCCAGTCCCATGGCATGGGACGGATTCGATACCTGCCGTCCCTTGGAGTCCACCAGAACGCCTTGGCTGGCTAACCGCCGCAGGTCACCGCCCTTCAATCCTTGCGAGGGCTTAGCCACCAGCCCGCGCTTACACAGAGTCGGAAAGAGGCCCGTCGGGGCGATCACCATGTTGATCTGTCCTGCAGTGACCCGGGTCAGGGCCTTGGCCGAATCGTCGTAGCCCTGGCCATTCAGCGTCAGGGTCGCCTCCATGCCCACCAGCCGGCCATCCTTGATTCCCCGGTCGTGCATGAATCCCTGTTTGATGCGGTCAAACCCCTCCTCATGGGCGCTCATGTTGAAGCCCTGAACTGAAAGAAGCGGGTCCGGCGGCCTGGTCAGTCTGGTGACGACCAGGCCGACCAGCAGGGCCAGTACCAGAGCGGCGGCCAGAATACCGGGAAGAAAGTGCTGGGCGAAATATGGCTAACGCTCATTCGGCGGCAATTGCCTGAAGATGGTCCACTTGGACTGTCCGGCATGGGGATCCTCCGATGCCAGAACCCCCAAGGCATCCTGCTGGTCGGGGCTCAGCCCATATTGATCGCCCTGACGCTCATCCATGCTTGACCTCCCCGTCCGCGACGCTCACCAGCCCAGTCTAGATCCAGAACGAACAAGGGGCCGACGGAGGGTTGGTCATCCCCCGTCGGCCCCTTGGACACCAGGCGCAGTGGCCCACCCCTCAAAGGGCCCTGGGCCCGGTGCCGATAATGGTGGCCTCGTCGATCACTTGATACCGGTCATGGCGATGCCCTGCACGAAGCTCTTCTGGATGAAGAAGAAGATGATCAGCAAGGGCAGTGCCGAGATCAGGGCGCCTGCCATGACCACGCCATAGGGCGTGACCGAGGAGCCATGGCCGGTCAGCATGGCCAGACCGGCGGTTATGGTCCTTGTCTCCGGGCGGCTGGTCATGATCAATGGCCAGAGCAGGTCGTTCCAGTTGCCCATGAAGTTGAACATGGTCACTACCAGCACCGAGGACTTGGCGTTGGGCAGGATAATCTGCCAGAAGATGCGGAACTCGCCGGCACCATCGATGCGAGCCGCGTTGTCCAGATCTTTGGGCAGGGAGATGAAGAACTGCCGCATCAGGAAGATGCCGCCCACATCAGCCAGCCTGGGGATGATGATGCCCCAATAAGAGTTGACCAGACCCATGCTTGCCAGCAGCTTGTAGACCGGGATCAGCAGGGCCATGCCAGGGATCATCATGGTGGCGATCAGGATTCCCAGCAGGAAGCCGCGCCCCTTGAAGTCGATCCTAGAGAGCCCGTAGGCGGCCAGGGAGTCGAAGAAGACCGAGAAGACCGTCACAGCACCGGCGAAAATCACTGTGTTCATCAGCTGCTTGCCGATGGGCATCCGCTGGAAGAGCGAGGTGTAGTTGTCCAGGGTGAATGAGGAGGGAATCACCTTGGGCGGCCAGGTCTGGGTCAGCTTGTTGGGCGTAAAGGAGGTGATCAGCACGATCAGCAAGGGGAAGATGATGATCACCGTCATCAGGATCAGCAGGAAGTAGGTCAGGACCCTGGCCACCATGTGTCGGGCATGGGCCCTCCTGAGCAGCTTATCGTGCTCGATTGCGGTAGGAGTCGACTGGCTCATCCGATTTCCTCCTTCTCATGCTTGTTGTTCCAGACCAGCTGGATAACGCCGATGATCAGCGTCATGATCAGCAGGACATAGGACAGGGCCGACGCATAGCCCATCTTGCCGTTGCCGAAGGCCTCGGTGTAGATGCGGTAGACGATGGTCTCCGTGGCGCGGTCGGGGCCTCCGGATGTCAGGATGAAGACCTGGTCGAAGACCTGGAAGGATCCGATCAGTCCGAAGATGACCACGTAGTTAAAGGTGGGCATCAGCCCTGGCAGGGTGATGTGCAGGAAGCGCTGCCAGGCGTTGGCTCCATCCAGGGAGGCCGCCTCGTACAGGTCCGGGTTGATCCCCTGCAGGCCGGCCAGGAAGATGACCATGAAATAGCCGAAGTTCTTCCATACGGTGATGAAAATGATGGTGGCCAGGGCCGTGGACTTGGTTCCCAGCAGATCCATGTGCTGGATGCCGAAGAGCACCTTGCCCCAGTAGGGTATGAGACCCAGTGATGGCGAGAGAAGGAAGCTCCAGGCGATGGAGGCCACAGTCAGCGAGATGATGTAGGGCATGAACAGGCAGGTGCGGAAGAAGCCGACCCCCTTGATGTCCTTGCGGTTGAGCAACAGGGCGAAGGCCAGGGCCACGATGACCACCAACGGCGCGTAGACGACCGCGTAGATGACCGTGTTGCGGAAGTCGGTCCAGAAGTCCGCGTTGGTGAAAAGCTCGACGTAGTTGTGCAGACCGACGAAGATGCCCTTGCGGTTGATGCGGTCGGTAGTCAGCGAGGTGAAGAAGGTCTTAATGGTCGGGTAAAAGACGAAGACCGACAGGACGATCAGGGCCGGGGCTATGAAGCTAAGCCCGATCCGGATATTGCGCCTGGAAAGGGTTTTCTTGTTGTCCTTGATGACCTCGTCGGCGCCCTGCGCGGGTGGGATCCCAGTGGTAGTGGACATAGGTACTCCAAAGTGCCGCCCGGACGCCGGGCCCGGGCGACGGTCAGCCATGAGGGACCGGCCGACGGCGCTGCAGGCCGCCAGGCCGGCTCCTCAGGGGCGGATGTTCAATCAGTCCTCAGCCTTGTACTCATCCAGATACTTCTGGATTTTGTTGGAGGCTTTGGATAGCGAGGCGGAAATGTCATCGTCAGTGCGGGCGGTGTTCTGGGTCACCGAATCCAGGGTGGACGAGATATCCGCGAAGCCGCCCTTGAGGCCGGCAATGCCGATGTAGGAGTTGTCCGTATTCTCGGAGACCTTGGCGATCAGGGGGCGCTTGGAAAGCTCGTCGGTGGTCACGGTCTTGTTGTTGGACGGATAGGCGGAGCCCAGCGACCACATGACCTGGTTGTCATGGTTGTTGTAGTACTTGAAGAAGGCGTAGATGCCCTTCTTCTTGGCCTCGTCCTTGACCTGCGAGGTGACCCACCAATACAGACCGGTGGAACCGGTGTTGGAGCCCTTCTTGCCGTCGGGGTAGACATAGGTGCCGTCTCCGTTGGGCACGGGGAACAGATCGTGCTTGATGCCCTTGTCGGTGGCTGCCTGGTCCTCCCAGGGGCCGACGATGACCATGGCCGACTGGCCGGACTCGAAGGACTCGCGTGCAGCGGTGTCATCCATGCCGGTCTTGGAGTAACCACCCTTGTAGAACTCGCGCATCTTCTGCAGGAAGGCCTTGTTCTGCTCGGAGTTGATGGTGACCTTGCCCTTGGTGCTGTACAGGCCGGTGCCGTTGCCCTTCATGAAGGCCGCCCATCCCGAGTCGGACAGGGCCATGCCGTACTGGGAACCGTCACCCTTGGTCAACTTCTTGGCCACATCCAGGAGCTGGTCCCAAGTCTTGGGATAATCCTGCTCGGTCAGGCCGGCAGCCTTCCACATATCGGTGTTGTACCAGACGGTGGTGGGCGCATAGCCCATGGGAACCGCGCACTGCTGCTTCTTGCCGTCGATGGTGAACTCGGTCTGCTTAGTCACGTTGGGCAGGTAGTTCTTGGTCTCGTTGGAGGGATCGTCATAGAAGTCCTGCACGCACTGGAAGGTGCCGTCTATGGACCAGCCCTGGCCGTTGTCGGCGCCGGTGGTGACGAAGTCCGGGCCGTCGCCCGAGGTGACCTTGGTGACCATGGTCTCGCCGATAGTGCTCCAGGGCTGCAGCTGGGCGTCGATGTGGTACTTCTTCTGGGACTTGTTAAAGTTCTCGACGATCTTCTTCAGAGTCTTGCCATCGGCCTCGGAGAATCCGTGCCACATGACGATGTTGGTAACGCCGTCCTTGCCCTTGGCATCCTTGCCACCACTGCCGGAACCGCAGGCCGAGAGCCCCACGGTGCTGAGCGTGGCGAGCGCGATCGCGGCTACCGCAGCCTTTCTGATTGCCTTCATTGTCTCTGTCCTTTCGACATCAAGCAACGGTTACAAAGGAACCGATGACGGCCGAAACAACCATGTCCTGCCCATCTGGTCCAATGGCTTGCATCGCCTGGTCACGCTCCCAGATACGTGAACGTAGCCCACGCCTTTGTAAACCGACATCTTTCTAACGTTGCAAATGATATACTACTCTCTTCTCCAACGATGTACAAGCGTGTCGGGCATAGCCCGGTTATGCCGCTCAATGGCTGCCATCGGGAGGCAGGATCTGGCGGCTCGTCGGGGTCCACCGATCATCAGGCAGCGGTAGTCCGAAGTCTGGTCCATGGTCGGTCCAAGTGACCAGCCCAACCCTGGCATGGCGGTTGGGATCGAAGAGGGGATCACCCTCGATATGTGTGTAGTTGCGAGCATGATAGATCATCAGGTCCTGGCTGCCATCCTCGCTGACTGTGAAGCAGTTGTGGCCGGGCCCATACTGATGGTTCTCCTCAGCCGTTTTGAAGACGGGGTGATCGCTCTTGGTCCAGCTGGCAGGATCCAGCAGGTCGGCATCCTCACAGGCGGTCAGCATGCCCACCGCGTAAGGGACCCCGGTGCCCGAGGCCGAGTAGGTCAGGTAGATCATGCCCTGGTGAAGCATGACAGCCGGGCCCTCGTTGACCTTGAAATCAATGCATTCCCAGTCGTATTCGGGCTTTGAGAGCAGGACAGGATCAGTGGCCAGGGTCCAGGGATTGGCCATGCGGGCGATGTAGAGATTGGAATTGCCCTCTATGGCTGGATCCTTCTGGGCCCAAATCAGGTACTGGCTGCCCCCGATCACCGCTGTGGTGGCATCCAGGGAGAAGGAGTCGATCGGGGTGTGGATTTGCCCCTTCTCGATCCACTCGTCATCCATGGGGTCTTTGCCGGTATTCTCCAGCACATACATGCGATGGGTGGGCAGATCGGCGGAGCCGAAGTCCTCCTCGGCAGCCGCGAAGTAGATATACCAAGCCCCATTGATCTGGTGGAGTTCGGGCGCCCAGATATACCTGCTCATGGGGCCGGACTCGTGCTTGTGCCAGATGGTGCGCTCAGGGGCGGCCTGCAGGTCGTCCAGCCTGGCGGCGGCGCGTAGGATGATTCTGTCGTAGGCCGGGTAGGAGGCGGTGAAATAGTAGAGGTTCCTATGCCTGATGACCCAGGGATCGGCCCGCTGGAGTACCAGGGGATTGTGGTATGCGCTCATCATGTGTTCCTATCACGAAGACGGAGGTACTGGTCTATATGACCAATATACAACGTTGAATATCAGCGAGCTGCCCACCCTCCGCCGGGCGCTCGAGTTCGAAGGCGGAGGGCGGCTTGGGCAGTGGGCCCGGTCGGGTTCAGCCTTGGGCTCGGCGAATGGCAGTGAACACCAGTGCGCCCAGACCCAAGACAAGGGCCGCGGATGCGGCTGCGACGGGAGCCGACAGGGCCGATCCGGCCGAGGGAAGACGACCGGCCTTGCCTTCCTTGCCGGACCGACCTGCAGGTGCACGAGTGGAGTCCGCGGCGGGAACAGTCGCATGACCGCTATCGCCATCGGCCTCCTCTTGAACCTTGGGACCGGCCAGGGGACGCGAGCCCCAGATGGCCGCGGCACCTGCTGCCTGAGAGACATCGGCACCGGCATCGGTGAAGACATCGCCGCCCAATCCTGAGAAGAAGACGACCGGATGGCCCTGCTCATCAAGCTGTCGGCCCAGCCTGGCCCGATAGACGCCGTGCAACAGAGTGCCCGGATCCGCCGAGTCCACCTTGATGGTCAGATCGCCACCAGTCGCCGTCCAAGAGCCCTGCACCTGGCCGCCCAGCCGACCGCCAGCCAGCAGGCTCACTGACACGGACCGGTAGATTGCCGGGCTGAGCAGGCCGGATCCCGCATAGCAACGGACCGGATCATGGACCACCACCTGGTAGTCGCCGACCACCTGGCTGGAGGAGACCCTGCCCACCGGATTCCGGTATTCGAAGGGCGTCATGACCAGCCATCCGTCAGGGGTCTGGACCATCTGCTTGACCCGGACCTGATGTTCCTCCAAGTTGCCCGCAGCGCGCACGAAGCGAGTATGGTAAACGTTAAAGACGCGATCCTCGTCAATCAACAGCGCATTGCCTCCCTGGGAGGTCAGCACCTCGTCCTGTCCAGGCTGGGCGAAGGAGGAGTCGATCCGCAGACCCCGGTTGGCATCCAGATCGTTCATTGCACGCCCATAGACGGCCGGCTTGCCGTTCTGGTCCATGTAGGGGCCGGTAATGGAACGGGAGCGGAATTCACGCATCTGGTAGCCCCCGGTCTGCCCGAGTCCGCCGTAAGAAAGCATCAGATACCACCAGTCACCCTGACGGACCAGGGCGGTGCCTTCGCCTGAGTTGCCGAAGCCTCCGGCGAGTTTGTGTCCGTAGTAGGCGTCGGACTGGTTGGCCTGGGTGGGGTAGGTGGTGGAGTAGTCGCGCAGACCGGTCTTGGGGTCCAGCCGGATCATCCAGATGCCGCCGAACCAGGAGCCGAAGCTCATCCACAGGCCCCCCTGCCCGTCATCCTTGACACAGGCGTCAATCGCATTGATGCCCGTATCCGTAAGGCTGGCATAACGCGACAAATCGACATTGGGGCCCAGCACCTTGGGAACGTCAGTAGCCTCCACGTTGGACTTCTGGAAGCCGGAGTAGACCACTGGGCCCACCAGGCTCCAGTCCCCCTCGATGTCGTCGGCCGTCAGCAGGACGATGACCGACTTCTGGAAGGGGAACCCTCCCCCGTTCAGGCTCAGGTACATGCACCACTTCTTCATGGTGGCGTTGTAGTAGACCTCGGGCGCCCACATGTTGCCGGTCACGTCCGGGTTGGAGGACTGCTTGGGCCATGCCTTCCAGATAGGATCCAGAATGCGCTGGTAATCCCGGCTCAGATTGTTGGTGAATGGCTCCCAATGCTTGAGGTCGGTGCTGCGGGCCCAGGCCCGATGCGAGCCGAAGACATAGTAGCGCCCTCCGGCCTTGACCACGGAAGGGTCATGCACAGAGACGCGCGAGTAGGCGTTCTGATCGTCCTTGGATGTGCCCCTGACAATAAGCCGGTAGTCCTGCTGGATGGCTTTAGCGTCTCGGGAGGACCTCGAGGCCTTGCTCGCTTGCAGCCGGGCCGTCAGCGTGATTGGGACATCCCGCTTGCCGGGGACCACATGGGCCCTCCCGGTGGCAGCATTGACACTGACTGTTCCAGGCACAGAAGAGGTCCACCCCACCGAGGCGACAGTAGTTGAGACCGGCAGGTTGAAATCACCGTCTACGGCTGCGGGAACCGCCAGTGATGCGGCCTGCTGGTTGATCAGATCTCCAAGGTCCTCCGAGGGCAGGGTGGCGACGATCTGGTCGGCATTCAGGGCCTGCGGATAGACGGCAAATGACTGCACTGCGCCATGGAAGAGGGCGTCGCCTATGCCGGGGTATCGGGACTGGCCGATTACGTTGTGGTGGTGGTCTCCAAAGGCGGCGGGATTGACCGTGGCCTTGCCCTCAGCCACCTGCAAACCGTTGATATAGAGCCGAACCATGTTGTTCTTGCCGTCGATGGTGGCGGTCAACGTGGAGAAGCGGTCATTGGGCAGGTTCTTGGATGCCGGCAGATATGTCTCGCCTTGGCCGTTGGCCTTGGAAGTGATGGAGGTGTACAGGGAGGTATGGGTGGAGGCGGTCCAGGAGCCGACAGCCTGCTGGCCGGTCCCCCCTAGCGACCAGAGATAGGTCCAGGGGCCTGAGGCGTTGAACCGGTCGTTGCGCACGCGGATGGACACCGTGGCGCTGGCGTGTCCGCTCAGTATGTCATCGGGAAGCTTGACATAAGTGGATCCATCGAACAGGAGCGCATCGTCGTTCTTGGCCGCCCCTGTCGGCCGGCCATTGGCATCCAGGATGCGGGCCGGGCCAAAGGATGAGCCTGTGACAGTATTGTTTGCCTCCTTGGCTCCTGCGGCAAGGGCTGAAAAATCGTAGCCGAGCAGGGGCTGCGGCTGACTGGCGGACATCCTGGTTGTAGCGCTGCCATCTGCTGGGGACTGATCAGCCCAGGCTGGAGACGCGACTGTGCCGCCCGCCAGTATCATGCCCACGAGGGCCGCCGCTGCAACCCCTCCTCGGCTCCGTCGTCCTGCGTCTGATGACGATTGATGACGCATGTTCACACCTTTCCGCATCGGCATCGGAGCGGCCGCGCTCCGACCGGCAGGCCTCCATGGCCCGCCGGTGCCGCATCAAATCATTCGAGAACGTCTTCAGTATATTATAACGTTAGAAATTCAGAAATCCAAGACACCCGAAAAAGCACATCAGCGATCAGACGGCGATCTCGTTTCCGGGTAGGGCACGGGTTGAATTGCGGACCACCAGCGAGGAGGATACCTTGCGGAAGACGTGCTCGCCCTCTTTGGTGTTCAGCGGCTGGACCCCATTGATCCTGTCCTTGAGAACACGGACCGAGAGCCTGGCCACGGCCTTGAGCCCGGGCGAGATGCTGGTCAACGAGGGCGACAGATACTGGGAATCATCGGAATTGTCGAAACCGATTACCGAGATGTCGTCCGGCACCGACATGCCATGCATTTGTATGGAATGCAGAACCCCTGCCGCCAGCATGTCGTTCAGGGCCACCACCCCGTCGGGGACAATGCCCTGGTCCAGCAGGGCATTCATGGCGTTGACCCCGTCGATGCGATGCCACATGCGCGATGGGGCCACCAACCGGGGATCGTAGTCCAGGCCGGCCTCCTCAAGACCCTGTCTGTACCCTTCCAAGCGAAGAGCAGCCGAACCAAGCTTCTCGCCGGGATGGGTGCCGATGACCGCCACCCGACGGCAACCAGTGTTAATCAGATAGGCGGTGGCGTGCTTGGCGCCCTCCACGTTCTCCGTGGCCACATGATCAAACTGATCGCTGAAGATCCGCTCCCCCACAACCACCAGAGGATAGTCCACCCGCAGCTGGTCCAGATCGTCCATGCCCAGCTCCAGCGGGCTGTAGATGAGGCCGTCGATCATGGATCGCTGGGAGCCGTGCAGAGCCTCGATTTCACCCTCGCGCGAGTAGAGGGTGGGCTCCACCAGAACCCGCATGCCCAGCTTCTTGGCCTCCTCGATGACCAAGGAGGAGAGCTGAGCGAAGTAAGGCATTGCCAGATCAGGTATGGCCAAAGAGATCATCCCCGTGAAGCCCAGCCGCAGGTTTCTGGCCGGCACATTGACCCGGTAGCCCAGCTCCTCTATGGCCTTGTTGACCTTGCCTCTAGTAGCCTTGGAGACGAATTCATAGTCATTGACCACATTGGAGACGGTCTTGACCGACACTCCTGCGGCCTGGGCCACATCCTTCATAGTCGGGGTGGAACCACGTCCTGTGCCGGGGGAATCGGCTAAACTCATAAGACCCTAACCTCCAAGGTTACCGTGGCACGGGTGGGGTCGAGCTCCTCATCCGTTTGCATATCCAATACGGGCATCCCCTCAGCGGACCAATGTACCCGTCGTACCTGACTGTCGCGGCCAAGGTAGCGGTCCTGGTCATGCTCGGCATTGTGGAAAACGTAGATCATGGTGCCGTCTTCGTCCTGGGACCACATACCGTGGCCGGTGCCCAGCTGCCAATGGCCATTGTACTTCCCGGACTTCTGCAATGGGTAGTCCAGCTTCTTCCACACGCCGGGATCGCATAGATCGGCCCCAACACCGGCCGGCGCGGTCACCAGTCCGGTGGTGTAGTCGATGCCCACCAGGGAGCCGGAATAAATTAGGAAGATCAGGCCGTCGTGGATCACGGCATTGGGCCCCTCAGCAATCATGTTGTCCCAGGCGAACTCGGGGACGATGATCTGGCGTGGCGTGCTGGTCAGACGGTCGGGGCGGGCAGGGTCGAAGGCGGCGATCCAGACCGAGCCCAGCTGCTGCCAGGCGTAATACCAGCGGCCGGTATCGTGCAGGACCGTCATGTCCAGGCTGATGCGCTGGATGGGGTTGAGAGGGGTGCCTTCGGCCCGCAGAATGGGTCGGGGGCTGTCCCAGTTCTCAGGCTGGCGAGGGTCCAGATCCCGGCCCTGGTCGTCGCGGCGCAGCTGCATGATATGGCAGCAGCCCGTCCACATGTCCGGCTTCCCGGCCCGATCGTTGGCGGTCCCGTCAGGGTTGGTCCGCGGACCATCGAAGCAAGGCATGAAGAGGATGGAGAGCCTGCCTCCGATCAGATGGATCTCCGGGGCCCAGAAACAGCCGGTCATGACTCGGCCTTCGCTGTTGCGATCGCCCCTGCGCAGCAGGTCCACCTCCTTTTCATGACCGCCGGCCTGATCGCTCAGGCCTTCGATGGTGTCAGCGACCCGTAGGGGCATGTGCGTGTGCCCGTTCAAGGGGTCGACGCAATTGCCATCCGCATCCTCGGTGGCGATGAACATGAACAGGCGCCGGCCCCTCCAGGACCAGCGGAAAATGGAGGGATCGGCACGTTGCCGAGCGAAGGGGACCGGGTAAGCCGTCTGCCGGACCCGTCCGCCTATCAGCCTGGTCTCTCCATGATTCAGACGACCCAGGGCCAGGTCACTGGCCAGACGATCCAATTGGCTCTGATCCCAGTCCACCCCGCGCAAGGCGGCAGACCCATCGCTGTAGAGGAGCCGTGCCTGGGCCTGCCGGGCCGACTCCAGACCGTCGCCTCGGAACACCTGAACCGGATCCACTTTCACGCCGGTGTTATAGATGCGGCCGAACCGTTCCAGCAGGCCGCGCTCGCAATCGGCGCGGATCAGCACCACATTGCCGGCCAGAATGCCCTTCATGCCGCAGTCCTCCTCCAGGGCGCGCCGCCGGTCCATGGACAGGGGGTCGCCCTGGACCAGAGAATCGTCATCCTCCAGGATCTTCATGTCGGCCACCATGCCCATCCGCGTCGGATCGTCCACCGTGGCCGTGCACAGCCGCCCGCGGTCGTCGTCCCAGTAAAGCCGGCAGCCCTGGCCATCGTCCAGAAGCCGCGCCCTGGGCCGGTGGATCCCATGAGCGCCCAGGATATGGACCTGTGGCAGCCGTCGGTAGGTCAGCAGGTCCGGCGAAAGAGCCGTCAGGAAGGAGTCGGCCTGGGAGCCGTCCGACTGGCCGCCCCTGGCCACCCTGGTGGCCAGAATGACGAAGGCGCCGTCCCTCAGGGGCAGCAGGAAGGGGTCGATCAGGCTCTTGAGGACCAGATCCTGCCCTGGGACCACCGCCAGTTCCTGGGCCGCCTGGGATGCCTGGCCATCGTCGACATTGTCGTCGCCATCAGCATCAGCATTGGACCCTTCGCCTTGATGAGCGTCCAGTCCAGGGTTGTGCCCGCCCTCTTGCGGTGCTGCCTCGCCTGGCAGGGCGGCCCCGGCCGTGCAGGCCCCACGGGCACTATCCGGCACAGACTTGGTGGGCACAGCAGCAGCGAAGAAGATGCCGTAGCCGCCGTTCAGGGGCTCCCAACGGCCGGTCGCCCGCGATCGCAGGGCCAGGTGCATGCTCAGAGCGACATCTTCGTTGTTGGCCTCCTGCCGATCAGTGGGACGCCGGGTGTAGCACATGAGCGCAACCCCATCCCCAGATTCTCGTCCACCGTCCAGAACATCCTCACCCATGACGATTCCTTCCATCCGGCTTGCCGGCTTCAACGCCGACGACTATCGTTTTCTAACGATAGAAATTATACATGGAGATCAGTCCACGACGCCTGATGACCGCATGGATGAGGCCGGGCTGTTTGCTCATCCGAACCGACTTCGCAAGGTCGGCCATGCGCCGCGGGTCGTCATCGATGTCGATCGGGCTGCCTTCACGGAAAGCGAGGAACCATGAGAAGACCCAAACGCATCGGACGGGCCATCAAGGCCCTGACTGCCCTGACGGCGGGTCTGGCGGTGCTGCTGACAGGGGCACTGGGCGCCTGCTCGAACCAG
Source organism: Bifidobacterium sp. B4111 (assembly GCF_026537235.1). NCBI lineage: Bacteria > Bacillati > Actinomycetota > Actinomycetes > Bifidobacteriales > Bifidobacteriaceae > Bifidobacterium > Bifidobacterium sp. B4111. The sequence continues at coordinate 336,040 of NZ_JAFNMO010000002.1, forward strand.
CAGCCGTCAGCCAGCGGCACAAAAGCCGCCGCCACCCAGGAACCCAAGCGCGTCTCGGTCCACGACCCCTCCCTGGTTCGCTCCGGCAAGAGCTACTACGTCTTCGGCTCGCACCGGGCCTATGCCCGCAGCACAGATCTGGTCAACTGGACCCCATTCACCAACAACCTGAGCCGCGATTACAAGAAGATCTTTGCCCAGATCTGGAAGGACTGGCCCAAGCAGTCCTCCAACCCGGACGTGACCGGCAACATGTGGGCGCCTGACGTCTACTACAACGCCACCATGAAGAAGTGGTGCATGTACTTGAGCCTGAACGGGGCCGAGCATCGTTCGGTCATCGTCCTGCTGACCGCCGACCGGGTGGACGGCGACTGGACTTATGCAGGACCAGTGGTCTACTCCGGCTTCACACGGGCCAATTACATGCACACCGACGTTCCCAAGGTGCTGGGCCCGGACCCGAAGCTGGACCGCTATCAGTCCTACACGGATACGGGCATCAATGCGATTGACGCCTGTGTCAAGGATGACGGGCAGGGGGGCCTGTGGATGAGCTTCGGCTCCTGGTTCGGCGGCATCTGGATGATCCGGCTGGACCCCAAGACCGGTCTGCGCGACTACTCCACCACCTACCCCACCCAGGCCAACCAGTCCGACGCCTACTACGGACACAAACTCGCCGGAGGCTTCGGCAACTCAGGCGAAGGATCGGCGCTGCTGCACACCAACGGCCACTGGTACCTCTTCCTCTCCTACGGCAAGCTGGTGCAGACCGGAGGCTACCAGATGCGGATGTTCCGCTCGGACTCCATCACCGGCCCCTATCTGGACCAGCAGGGCAACCCGGCCATCGCCACCAGCGGCGAGGCCGACAACTGGACCAGCGAGACAGGCATCCGCCTGATGGGCTCCTACCAGTGGAGCGGAGACAAGCAGGGCGACATCGAGGTCTCGCAGGGCGGGAACACGGCTCTGCACGACAAGGACGGCCGAGACTACGTGATCTATCACACCAGATTCTCCGACCGCAAGGAGGAGCATCAGATCCGCGTCCGGCAGCTGATGCCCACAGCAGACGGGTGGCTGGTGGCGGCCCCCTATGAGTATCTGGGCACCAAGGCCGGCGGCCCATACAGCGCCAAGGACGAGGCCGGCACCTATGAGCTGGTGGAGCATGATCCGACCATCTTCTTCAAGGGACCGCGCAAGGTGACCGACACTCACAGCACCCAATACCGGGGCGTGGTCAAGGCTGTGGACATCCGTCTGGAGCCCGGCGGCCAGGTGACCGGAGCACGCCAGGGCCACTGGCAGGTCGACGACCGGGGACGGCTGTCCATGGACCTCAAGGAGAAGGACGGGACCGTGAGCTACCAGGGGGTCTTCGCCCGGCTGCCCAGGGACAAGGATCACCGCATGGTCATGACCTTCAGCGCCCTGGGCAACAACGTCTGCATCTGGGGCTCCAAGCGCTGATCAGCCTCAGCGTGGATCCAGAGCCACCCAGACCACGCCGTGTGCAGGCACAAGAGCCGCCAGCTCACGGTCGGCACCCTGTCCTTCCAGGCTGATTTGGGCGGGCTCAGTGGTCCGGTTCCCCCACAGGTCGACCGGGGTCCAGGCCTCGTTCGCCCCGTCCAGGCCCACCAGGGAGGACAGGGCCGTCCTGACTCGCCGGGGGCGATCCCCGGTCCAGAAGACAGCCGCATAGACCCCGCCGTCATGGCCCGAGGGGGTTCCGTCGGCCCAGTCGCTGGCCAGGGCCCTCCAGACGATCTCCTCGCCTAGGATCTTCTTGTCTTGGCCGTCCCCACTCTCGACCGGCTCTCGGATGATCTCACCATTGTCGGCCGAACCGGCGGTGACCTCCTCCAAGGCTGGGTTATCCAGCAGCGACAGAATGGCCTCATCGCTGCTGGGGAGGTCGCCGCCCACCATCAGCGGCGAGCGCCCCATGGCCCAAAGGGTCAGCATGGTGCGTTGCTCGTCGGCCGTCAGGAGGCTGGACCGGTCCCCGCCCCGCTCGGCCCGCAGTCCGATATGCCCCAGAGGCAGCATGTCCGCATCGGCCCAGTGGCCTGTGCTCTGCAAAGGTGCCCAGCGGGCCAGACGGGCGAACTGGGCGTAAAGGTCCTGCCAACGATCCCAGAGGTCGTCCGAAATCCGCCAGAGCTGGGCGTGATCCCGCAGGAAGCCAAGATGGGTGGTGGGCACCCGGGTGCCCGGGGACAGGGAGAGGGTCATGGGATGGCCATGGGCCTGCTCGGCCTTGCTGATGGCACAGGCGTAGGCGTCGATTTCCCGGTCCATGAAAGGGACCTGCATATCGTCCACTTTCAGGTAGTCCACCCCCCAACGTGCGAACTGGTCAACCTGGGCGTCATACCAGGCCTGGGCTCCCGGATGGGAATGGTCCAGACCGTAATTGTCGGGATTCCAGGCACAGACATGGGTGGTGTCAACCACCTGGGCGGCGGTATAGGAGGTGCCGAGGACGGGCAGGTCCCGCTCGACCGCCAGCCTGGGGATGCCCCGCATGACATGAATGCCGAAGCGCAGCCCTAGATCGTGGATCCGAGCAGCCAACGGAGCGAACCCTTGGCCGTCGGCCGCCGAAGGAAACCGGACCGGGTCGGGCAGCTGCCGGCCATAGCCGTCCAGGACCAGGGGCGCCTTGGTGTTGTAGCCATGGGCCCTGGCGGTCGGGTCGTACCAGGCGATGTCTATGACGACCGTGTCCCAGCCCGCCGGGAGCAGCCTGTCGCGCATGACCTGCGCATTGTCCAGCACCTCCTGCTCGGTGACGGTGGTCCCGTAGCTGTCCCAGCTGTTCCACCCCATAGGTGGTCTCCAGGCCTTGTCCACGTCTTGCTCCTTTCTCAGTGCTTTGTTTCAGTCCTGTCGCGCCAGAGGGCGCAGACGTTCGTATTCCTGCCGGGTCAGGGATAGGACCCCGCCGTGCTTGGTATGGGGGCGCAGGCGGAAGTCCTGCTCCCGGGCGTAGTCGAACCCGGCGTCCGGATCATCGCTGACCATGGGCCTGTAGCCCACTGAAGGAATCACATCCACCAGCAGGTACCAACGGTTCCGGGCATGGTCGGCGTAGAGAGCCGGACCCTCTACGCCCGAGGGGTTGCCGTCGGCGCACCAGCCGGCGCCGATCTGCTCCTGGATGGTGGTCCACCGGGCCTGCGGCAGCCACCATCGAGGATCGTCAGTGCTGTCCAGCCAGATGCCCCGGCCAAAGCCGTTGTCCTTGGTGGCCCGGTAGGTGCGTAGGCCGCCCCCAGGCAGAGGACGCTGGACCATGGTGGTGTCAATGGCATTGCGGCTGGTATCGATAAGGACTCCCCCATAGCGGAAGTGCTCCTGTGTGAAGTCGGTGGTCGACCCCCAGAGCACCCGGTCATATACCGACGGGTCGGCATGGTCAGGATCATCCTGGTCAAAGAGCTTGGATGACCAGTAGAGGACGAAGGCCCCCTGCCGCGGCCCCTCATAGTCGGGCACCCATAGGCACTCCGGCGCCCAGGCCATGCCCAGCGGAACCCTGCTGCCGTCCTGTTGTAAGGACACATCCAGCGGCCAGGGACCTGACCAATGAATCAGGTCGTCAGTGGACCAGATCATCAACTTGGTGCTGCCGTGGCGGGACCAGTGCTCCCAGCCGCTGCCCTTTGACTGATCGCCGCCGAACACCCGCAGATCTGTAGCCATGACATAGACCCGGCCGTTGCGCGGGTCACGCACCATGTAGGGATCCCGCAGGCCGGTAGTGCCCAGATGCGAGGTCAGCAGCGGCCTGCCCCCGTACAGCGGATCCCAGCTCAGAGGGTCGTCGCCTCGTGACAGGTCGAAGTAGAGGCGCTCGGCATACCCCTGGGGGTCTTCGATGAAGTGCACCATCAGATACCCGTAGGGGTCGGCTCCTTCGACATCCTTATGAACCGTATCGCTCAACGTCTGCTCCTTTGCTCTGGCTGCCGAACCTGTCGGCTTTGCCTTGTCGCTATTTATTTTATAACGATGTAATGCTGCTAGTCGGGGACCAACGGCGACACATGGGTCAGCCTGCTATTGGGCAGAGACAGTCGAATCCTGCGGAACCCGGCTGCCGCCCTGTCCGGCATCATCGCCAGGCTGTGTCGATTGCGCCTGGTCACCGTTGGCTGTGCGGATCATGGCGTACTGGGACTCGTGCAGCCGATAGTAGGCGCCCCTCTTGGCCAGGAGCTCCTGGTGGGTGCCGTGCTCCACGATCTGCCCATGATCGATATAGAAGATCTGATCCGCATTCTCGATGGTGGACAGCCGGTGGGCGATGACAAAGGAGGTCCGCCCCTTGAGCAGATGGGCCAGTCCGGCCTGGAGGGCCTCCTCGGTGCGGGTGTCGATGCTGCTGGTCGCCTCGTCCAGGATCAGGATTCGGGGGTCGGCCAGCAGAACCCTGGCAAAGGCGATCAGCTGCCGCTGACCTGCGGAGAGGGTGGATCCGCGCTCCTCGACCTTGGTATCGTAGCCGTCGGGCAGCTCCATGATGAACTCGTGGGCATGGACGGCCTTTGCGGCCTCCTCGACTTGCTGGTCGGTGGCCTCCAGGCGACCGTAGCGAATGTTCTCGCGCACGTTGCCAGTGAAGATGAAGGTGTCTTGAAGCATGACCCCCATTTGCCGACGCAGGGAGGCCAGGGTCACGTCGCGCACGTCATGCCCGTCCACGCAGACGCTGCCCTCGGTCACGTCGTAGAAGCGCGAGAGAAGGTTGACGATGGTGGTCTTGCCGGCGCCCGTAGGCCCCACCAGGGCGACCGTGCTGCCTGCCGGCACATGGAAGTCCACCAGGTTGAGGATGTTGCGGCCTCCGGGCTCGTACTTGAAGACCACGTCGTTGAAGTCCACCCTGCCCTTGACCGGCGGCAGCTCTATGGCCCCTGGACGGTCCTCGATCCCAGGGCGGACGTCGAGGGTCTCGAAGATGCGCTCCAGGTAGGCCGAGCATGTGATCAGCTGGTTGTAGAAGTTGCCGATGTTGATGATGGGGTTCCAGAAGTTGTTGGCATAGCCGACGAAAGCGATCAGCATGCCCGTGGTGACCTGCACGCCACCCAGGCCGGTGATCCCGAGATAGTAGATCAGAGCGATGGTGATGGTGGAGATGTTCTGCACTCCTGGCCACATCAGGTACTGGATGTGCACGGCCCGCATCCAGGCGCTGCGAACCTGGCCCTGCTGCTCCTGGAAAGTATGGAACTGCTCGCGCTCCCTGACGAAGGTCTGCGTGGTCTTGACCCCTGCGATGGACTCATGGATGTAGGCGTTCAGATTGCTCTGTTTGTTGGACAGGCGCTGGTAGGCCCGCCGCTGGAAGCGCTGGAGAATCAGCACATAGAGCACCAGCAGGGGCATGAGGACCAGGGACCAGAGGGTCAGCCTCCAGTCGATGACGAACATGACAACCAGGGTCAGCAAGAAGGTGAAGATGTCCGCGATCACGTTGATCAGACCCGAGCTCAGGGTATCCGAGAGGGTGTTGACGTAGTTGACCACCCTGATCAGGATCTTGCCGTGGGGCCTGGAGTCGAAGTATGAGAAAGGCAGGGTCTGGATGTGGGTGAAGAGGTCACGGCGCATGTCCTTGAGCATGAGCTGACCCACCTGGGTGATGGCCACCGTCCGGTACCGCAGGAGGAGCTCGTAGATGACGATAGCCAACAGAAAGACCGCCCCCAGGGCGAAGAGCCGGACCGGGTCCTTGGAGGGGATGACCGCGTCGATCATGGTCTTGGTCATGTAGGGAATGGCCACGGCGATGGCGCTCATGGACAGAACCGCCGCCAGGATGATCACCCCCTGGCGCAGGTAGGGTTTCAGATAGGCCCCTATGCGCTTGATATCACCGAAATTGATCTGCTCCTCCAGGTCCTCGTCCTCGCGAAAGGTGTTCCTGCGCGTGGTGCCTGCCGAACGTTGCTCTTGCTGCTTCATCGTCTCACCTTGCCATGCCTGCTGATGCGTCAGAACCCTGCCGACTGTCCGGATTGCAGCCCCAGCTGCTTGCGGTAGATCCGGTAGTAGCGGCCGTGGGCGTGGACCAGCTCTTCATGGGACCCGCGTTCCACAATCCTGCCGTGGTCCAGGACCAGAATCAGGTCGGAATCCTTGATGGAGGAGATCCTGTGGGCGATGGTGACCATGGTCCTGGTGCCCTCCATCTCCTGCAGATGCCGCTGGATGGTGGCCTCGGTCTCCATGTCGACGGCCGATGTGGTGTCGTCCATGATCAGGATGGCCGGGTCGTCAGCCAAGGCCCGGGCCAGGCTGAGCCGCTGCTTCTGGCCGCCCGACAGGCCAACCCCGCGCTCGCCCACCACGGTGTCATAGCCCTCGGGCATCCGGTTGATGAAGGAGTCGGCGCCGGCCATGGAGGCCATGGTCCTGACGTACTGCTCGTCGTCGCGTTGGGCTCCGAAGGCGATGTTGTCGCCGATGGTATCCGAGAAGAGGAAGGTGTCCTGGGCCACGATGTTGACCTGCCGCCGCAGCAGGTCCAGGGGCCACTGCCTGGCATCGATCCCGTCGATGAGCACATGTCCCACGGTGGGGTCGTAGAAGCGGGCCACCAGGCTGACCAGGGTGGACTTGCCCGAGCCGGTCTCCCCCAGTATGCCCAGCCGGGTGCCAGCCGCCGCATGGAAGTCGATGTCCTTGAGGATGGGGGTCTCCGGGTCGTCAGGGAAGGCGAAGCTGACGTGGTCGAAGCGGATGTCCCCACGGATTCTGACCGGGTCGCCGGCCTGCTCGCCGTTGACCTTGGCGCGGACTGTGGCCGCCTGGACCACGCCGGCCTGGGCGTTCTTGCGCTCGACGATCCTGGGCTCGGCCGTCAGCAGCCGACGGATTTTGACGCAGGAGGCGTTGAAGCGCTCCACATCGTTGATCAGCCAGCCGGATTGGCGCACCGGGCCGTCGATCATCCACAGGAAGCTGTTGAAAGAGACCAGGGCGCCCAGGGTCATCTGCTGGCGGATGACCAGCCAGCCGCCCAGGATCAGGGTGATCAGCTGGAGCATGTAGGAGCAGCCGTCCAGCCAGGGCATGTAGGTGCGGCTGTTGCGGGCGGAGTCCATGTTGCGCTGCATGTAGTCATCGTTATGCTGATCGAACTTCTCGGTCTCATAGGGCTCGCGGACGAAGGCCTTGACCACCCGGTTGCCCTCGATGTTCTCCTCGACCATGGAGTTGAGGGATGCCAGCGAGTTGCGGATGGCATAGAAGAGCGGGTGGGCGTGCTTGGAAAGCTGCCAGGTGAAGCAGAAGAGGAATGGAGTCACGGCCAGCAGGGCCAGGGCCAGCCGCCATTCGATGGTGAACATGACGGCCAGAGACCCGATGAAGAGGCAGATGGCATCCAGGATGTTGTATGAGACCCAGGAGACGAAGTGGCGGATAGCATCGGTGTCCGAGGTCATCCGGCTCATGATGTCGCCGTTGCGGGTGTGGTTGAAGTAGGTGAAGTCCATGTCGTGGAGCTTCTCGTATTCGTCACTGACCAGCCGATAAATGGTGTTCTGGCCGAAACGCTCCATGAACATCTGATAGCCATAGCGGCAGACGCTACGCCCAAAGGTGACGGCTATCATGGCGAAACAAAGCTTGGGCAACCGATCCTCATGCCCCTGACCAATCACCTGGTCCACAATCATGCCCGCCAAAATAGGCATAAGCATGACCAGGACCTTGTCCGCCGCAAAGAGCAGGAGAGCGGCGGCGATTCTACCGGCGTCCGGTCTGCAGTAGGGTAGGATCCATCGAAGGTTGCTGCTGTGCTGATTCTTCGCAGAATCGACGTACATTGGAGGACACCCTCACGTTCCCTGTTGAACTTCTCTGATCTGGTCTCTTCTCATTGCCGTGACCGTCCGGGAGTGTGACTGACCAATAATGACGCCCGGCTGTGTTCTTCGCCTCTGCAAGGCCGCGCGCGTCCGCCCTGGATTCGTCTAAGCGTGGCCTATTTTATTGGAGCCTGCACCAGATGCAACCCCGGATCTCGGCGTGTCTAGGCCCAGAGTCCGGAGATCATATGTGGCGAGGATGCCCCTGGACCAGAAGGTCCAGCTCAGGTCCTGACAAGCGCTTCAGATCGACACCGCCTGTTGTTACGGCAACCTGGAACCTGGTGCCTCGCACCTCCAACTCGTAGGTCAGCGAGCGCCAGGATGAGGGCAGGCGGGGGTCGATGCTCAGCATGGTCCCGCCGGTGTCCCGTAGGCCGCCGAAGCCGCAGACCAGGCTGGACCAGACGCCTCCGCAGGCGGCCAAGTGAATGCCGTCAGTCGTGTTGGCGTGCAGGTCGTCCACGTCCGTGAACAAGGACCGACGGAAGTACTGCATGGCCAGCTTGTCATGCCCCACCTCGGCGGCGAGGATGGACTGGGAGGCTGCAGACAGGGTCGAATCCCCGGTGGTCAGCGGATCGTAGTAGTCGAAGTCAGCCAGCTTCTGCTCCGGAGTGAACCAGGAGCTGAGCAGGTAGAGGGCCATAACCACGTCGGTCTGCTTGAGCACCTTGTGCCGGTAAATGACCAACGGATGGTAGTGCAGCAGCAGGGGCCTGGCCGTAAACTGGTCGAAGTGCCAGCGAGGGCGTTGCATGAACTGGGCATCCTGGGCATGGACCCCCTCCTGATCGTCGAAGGGGGCGAACATGGCTTCAGCCGCATGAGACCATTTGGCGGCCTCATCGTCGTCGAAGTGCAGCCTTTCGCGTATGCCGCCGATCAGATCCGGGTGCTTCTCGCGCAGGTGCTGGTAGGCCTTGTAAGCGGCTAAGAGATTGAACCGAGCCATCTGGTTGGTGTAGAGGTTGTCGTCGACCAGGACCGTGTACTCGTCCGGGCCGGTCACGCAGTGGATGTGGAAGCGGCCGTCCTCCTTATAGCGCCCCAGGCTCATCCAAAGACGGGCCGTCTCCACCAGGATGTCTACGCCCTCAGCCTGCAGGAAGTCTTCATCGCCGGTGACCTGCGCATATTGGGCCGCCGCGTAGGCGATGTCGGCATCGATATGGTATTGGGCCGTGCCGGTGGGGAAGTAGGCGGAGGCCTCCTCGCCGTCGATGGTCCGCCATGGGAAGAGGGCGCCGTTCAGGTTGAGCGCGCAGGCCCTGCGCCTGGCCGCCGGCAGCATCAGGTAGCGGTAGTGGAGGACGGCTCTTGCTCGAGCAGGCGCCGAATAAATCAGGAAGGGGAGAATGTAGATCTCGGTGTCCCAGAAGTAGTGGCCGCTGTAGCCGGATCCGCTCAGGCCCTTGGCGCCCACGCCGTTCTCGATCTGGGCCGTGGACTGGGCCAGCTGGAAGAGTTCCCAGCGCACCATCTGCTGGGTACGGCCGCCATCGTCGGCCTGGATGCGGATATCCTGACGCTCCCAGAACCGGTCCAGCCATGCCCTCTGACGCTGCTCCAGCTCTTCCAGAGAGAGGGCGCTGACCTCCTCCAGCCGATCGCGGCAGTCCTCGACCAGACGCCTGGTCCCCTCCCCCCGGGTCTGCACGACCAGGCCGTTGCCGCTGGTGCCGGCCGGAAGGATGGGATGGCTGCGGTAGACGGCGTAACGGACCAGGCGGGTGGAACCGCCCTTGGGCACGTCCATGCGCCAGCCGGAGCCTTCAACGGGCCGGCCGTCCCTGAACTGCCGGACGCCCAGAGCCAGGCTGAGCCGTGAATTGTTGCAACGAAATACCCTGCAATCCGCACTCAGCTCACCATAGACCGCATTGTCCAGCACCTCGTGGATTCCGCAACCGTCCACAAAGGTCGACTTGCGGGGGTCGCTGGAGTTGACATGGCGGGGGTTGTCAGCATTGACCGGCCCCTCGACCACCACAGCCATGTCACGGTCGGGCGACTCTACAGTCAACGTGCAGACGCTCAGGTTGCGGTCATACAGACAGACCATGCGTGTAAGCACGGTCTTCAGATGGATGCCATGGTCCAGATCGTACAAATTGGTGGTAGTCGCGATCCCGGTTCGGAAGTCCAGACGCTGAGTGGTCTTCTCAGGCCGGCCCAGGGGCAGCCCCTCCACTTTGAGGGTGAAGTCCGAAGCATCGGGCACTCCTTGGATCAACTGTCCTACCTTGGCATACCCGTAAGCGCTTTCGGGATGGGCAATCCGGAAGGTGTCATGGAAGCCACTCAGGAAGGTGCCGTTGCCCAAGCAGCGTTCCCCGCCGCCTTCGCCCCTGACGCCGACGGAGCCGTTGGTGACGGAAAAGACCGTGGCGCTGATGTCTCCAGGCCGCCCGACCTCGCTGAGACCCCAGTCTTCCACGGGGAAGCGGCCCTCATCCAGACTGGGGTCCTTCCCCTGCGCACGCTCGCCCGCATCGTCGTCGATCAGCTCGATCAGCTGGTCCACCACCAAGTCCGCGCCGGCCTTGAACAGCTGCTCACGGCCGGCGCCCCTGTTCACGCCCACAACCAGGCCGAACCTGCCGGCATGGCCGGCGGCTACGCCGGAGAGAGCATCCTCGACCACAACGGCATCCTCATGATGCAGTCCGAGAATCTTGGCCGCATAGGCGTAGGTGTCCGGGGCCGGCTTGCCCTGAAGACCCATCTCGTCCTTGAGGTTGCCGTCCACCACTGTGTCGAAGTATCCGGCGATTCCAGCGGCCTGGAGGACCTGGGCCGTGTTGCGCGAGCTGGACACCACAGCCAGACGCTTCTTATCGGAGCGCAGGTGCCGAAGCAGATCCACGGTGTCCGGGTAGGGATCGATGCCCTTCTGCTTCAGCATCCGCTCAAAGGTCAGGTTCTTGCGATTGCCGTATCCGCAAATGGTGTCCAGTTTCGGATCATCATCGGGGCTGCCCCAGTCCAGCTCGATGCCCCTGCTACGCAGCAGGGCGTCCACGCCGTCATAGCGGGGCCGGCCATCCACATAGGCGTAGTAATCCTGCTCCGTATAGGCCGGGACGTCTCCGGGCAGGACTTGATCGAACAACGCCTTCCAGGCGGCCTTGTGCAGGATGGTCGTGGGCACCAGCACCCCATCCAGATCGAAGAGCACACAGGCGAATTGGGCAACCTTCATGGTTACTCATCCTATGGGTCTTCCATGACGAAAGAACCCGGCGGTTCGAAGAACCGCCGGGCGAGAAGAGAGAGAAGAAGGGGTTCAGTTATCGGGGCCGCATGACCCCCATCGGCCAGTACTTCAACCGACAGAACAAATATAACCAGCACTACCTTGGAGGAAGTGCCCGAAAACCTCAAAGTTCTCTGTGAATCACGAATACCGTCCCGGGCGCGTCGACCGTCACTTGCCCTGGTCACCCAGCTTGGCCTGTTCCGCCTCGAATCTGGCGCGCTCTTTGGCCTTGCGGCGATCCAGTTGCTCCTGGAAACGATCCAGCTCCTCCTGCACGGCTTCCTTGGGAATACGCGGGAATATAGGTGTGGGCCGATCGATTGGGGTGCCGTCCCTGAGAGGCTCGCGCGCCCAAGGATGGACCGTCTCCCCCAGCCGGTAGTCGCCGGTGATGATGGGATAGTGGAAGTCGGACCGATCCAGGTCGTCAACCTCCTCGATACGAGGCAGGGGTGAGAAGGTGCCCTTGCCGCCCATGGTCTCCCAAACCCGCTGAGAAGCATGGGGCAGGAAGGGGGCCAGCATGGTGTTGGCATCCAGCACTGCCTGGGCGGCAGTATGCAGAACGGCAGCCAGACGATTTCGGTCGTCCTTAATTTTCCAAGGCTCCTGGGCGGAGATGTACTTGTTGATATCGCCCACAAAGGCCATGGCCTCGACCAGGGCGGCCTTCTGACGGTGATTCTCAATCAAGGATCCCACAGTATCGAAGGCCTGAAGGCTGCGATCCAGCAGGGCAGTATCCTCCTCGGTCAGCCAGGATTGCTCGACGGCGGGGATGCTGCCAAAGTCCTTGTTGAGCAGGTTGGCCACGCGGTTGACCAGGTTGCCCCAGGAGGCGGCCAGCTCCTCGTTGTTGTGCCGGACGAACTCCGCCCAGGTGAAGTCAGAGTCCGAAGTTTCCGGTCCGGCGATGGAGATGTAGTAGCGGACTGCATCGACTGGGTAGCGTGCCAGGATGTCCTTGACGTAGATGACGATGCCCCTGGAGGAGCTGAACTTCTTGCCCTCCATAGTCATGAACTCGCTGGCCACCACCTGCTCAGGCAGGTTGAGCTCGCCGTAAGGTCCCGGCTGTCCGCCCTTGGACCCCTTGCCGTTGTATGCCAGAATCTCCGAGGGCCAGATCTGCGAGTGGAAGGTGATGTTGTCCTTGCCCATGAAGTAGTAGCCCAGGGCCTTGGGGTCATTCCACCATTTGCGCCAGGCCTCAGGGTCGCCCTGACGGCGGGCCCATTCGATGGATGCCGACAGGTAGCCGATGACGGCGTCGAACCAAACATAGAGCTTCTTGTTGGGGTCATCCACCCAGCCGTCCACAGGCACGGGAATGCCCCAGTCAATGTCACGGGTGATGGCCCGCGGCTTGACCTCCTTGAAGAGTCCCAGGGAGAAGTTGAGCACGTTGCTGCGCCAGCCCTTGCGGGTCTTCAGCCAGGCCAGGTTGGCCTCGGCCAGGGCGGGCAGATCCAGGAAGAAGTGCTTGGACTCCTCAAACCGGGGCGTCTCCCCGTTGATCTTGGATACGGGGTTGATCAGCTCGTCCGGATCCAGCTCGTTGCCGCAGTTGTCGCATTGGTCGCCGCGAGCGCCATCGGCGCCACAGATGGGGCAGGTCCCCTCGATGTAGCGATCGGGCAGAGTCCGTCCGGTGGAGGGTGATATGGCCACCTTTTGCTGGCCCTCATAGATGTAGCCGTTGGCCCGGCACTGGCGGAAGAGTTCCTGTACCACCTTCTCGTGATTGCCGGTCGTGGTCCTGGTAAAGAGGTCATAGCTGAGCCCCAGATCGCACAGATCCTTGACGATGACCCGGTTGTAGCGGTCGGCGATCTCCTGGGGGCCCACACCCTCGGCGTCAGCCTCCACCAGGATGGGGGTGCCGTGCTCATCAGTCCCCGAAACCATGAGGACATCATTGCCCTTCATGCGTTCGTAGCGTGCATAGACGTCCGAGGGAACGCCGAACCCAGCGACGTGGCCGATGTGACGGGGCCCATTCGCGTAGGGCCAGGCGACGGAAACAAGGATATGACTCATACCAGCAAGATTATCGGCTCAGGCCTACAATCCCCCCGCCCGTCCACAGGACTGCCATCCAGCAAGCAGATTATCCACAAGTGCACAAATTTGGCCTTCCCCCAGATAAACCCGGAACCAGCCATTTACAGTCGAACCATGAATCGAGAACACGTCCTCGGGGGAGTGACGTGGACGCCTACTACTATCCATGGCGCCAGCCGCACCCTCAGAGCTACAACAAAGCCGCCAGGCCGAACACCGCACGCCGACGCCGCTCAACAGTGGCCCGGACCACCAGCCGGAGCAGCGCCGATGCGCACCCGCGGCCGTCCTCCTACGACCGAACTTGGGGCCCTGACCCCCGAACCCAAACCGCTGCCCAGTCTGATCCAAACCGGCGATCTGCCCGGCCCGCTCAGCCTCAGTCTGTTGGTGAATGAGGGGATCGTAACCTGTCTGGACCGATCCTGCTGCTACCTGAACGAACAGGCGGATGGCCTCTACGGCCGCGCCTCCATCGTCATGCCCATGGTGCCTTACGGCGCAGCAGCATGCGGCGGACTGGCGCTCTGGATATGGATCAACGGCCGTTTCCCCGATACTCTGGACATCATCTCCAACTCCCACTTCCGCACGCCGGTTCACGGCAGACCTCTGCATCCCCACCAGCGACAGCTGGATGCCCGCTATCTGATGAAGCTGGGGAAACTTTGGGTGACTTCACCGCTCTGGACGGCCTGCGATCTGGCCTGCGATCCCTCGGGCCGGTGCAACGGAGAAGAGACCGTGGCGGTCCTGCATGAGCTCATGGAGCGATACCAGGTCAGCTGCGGATCCTGCGAGGCGCTTCTGTCCTCCAACCCCCGCTGGCCTGGCCACGCTCAAGGGCTGGAGACCATAAGAAGACTCAAGGCGATCCTATGAGTCTGCCAATGATGGGTGGCCGAGGTGCGCATGGCCATCGTGGATCCTCCGCCACTGAACGCATGTCCCGGCTCATGACTGCCATCAGCAGCCGGTCGCGATCCTTGGCAGAAGATGGTTGGGGCCAAGACGATCCCCATGGCATCCAACCGACGGCCGAGATGCGCGCCCCGCCACCAGAGCCTCCCCTGGTACCCACCGCACTGATGGCCGCAGACCCCGCGACCGACCCGAGCATCCTCTGGGCCATCGCCCGAGAAGAGCCTCAGCTGCGCCGATGGCTTGTGGCCAATCCCGCCGCCTCACCAGCACTGCTGGAGACCATCTCCCAGTTGGGCGGGCCCGGTGTGCGCAGGGCACTGGAGGTACTGCTGGATGAGGGCAATGGACATCAGTCCCCCTTATCCTCTTGAACAGCCAAGGCATAGATCCGCTTGCGATTGGGCAGGCTGCCATCAGCCAGGGGGTGTTCGGCAGTTACCCTGGCGATGGCCTCCTTGAGCCGCAAGCCCTCGGTGCGAGCCAGATCACGTGCCAGAACCGCCAGCCTCCGATCATCCATGGCTTCAGGATCGTTGCGCCTGGCCTCCAAGGCGGATGCACCAGCCACGACCAGGACCATCTCTCCCCGGGGAGGGTCCTCCTGGAGGGAACGCACAATTTCACCGACTGTGCCCCGCCGAATCTGTTCATGCTCCTTGGTCAGCTCCCGACAGAGGGCCATGAGCCGGTCGGGACCGAAGACCTCCTGAAGGTCCTGCATAGCCTGATCAATGCGGTGGGGCGTCTCGTAGAAGACCATGGTCCGCTCCTCGCTGCGTAGGGTGCGCAGATGCCGCAACCGCTCCTGGCGTCGACGGGGAAGAAACCCCTCATAGCAGAAGCGGTCGGTCGGCAGTCCGGAGAGGGCCAGGGCATCCAGCACGGCGCTGGGGCCAGGGGCACAGGTGAACGGTATGCCTCGCTCAATGGCCCGCCTGACAATGGCCATGCCCGGATCGTTAATGGTGGGCATGCCCGCATCTGAGACCACCAGCGCGCAGGCTCCGTCACGCACCTGATCCAGGATGGGATCGGCCATTCGCCGCTCGTTATGATCGTGATAGGCCATAACCCTGCCGCCTACGCGCACCCCCAAACGATTGGCCAGATCATAGAGCCGCCGCGTGTCCTCTGCTGCCACCAGATCCGCCGACTGCAGGAGCTCCACCAAGCGTGTCGAGGCATCGGCGACATTGCCTATAGGCGTGGCCGCCAGCACCACTGTTCCACGTGAAACACCGGGTGAAATCGACCCTGCATGGCTTTCTCCACCCTGTATATGTCCATCGCTCCGGCCATTCATGCTGCTCATGCCTTCAGTATGGCCTAATCTAGGGGTGATGACATCTTTGGCAGGGCTTTCTTCGCAGCATCGCTCCTCCAGACACGGCAGGCACGCCGCCCACCGGTCCGGTCGCCCTGTCATGCTGTCCATCTTCAGCAAGCCCAAAGGTCACCATACTAAACGAGGGATCTCGATACCTCGGTTCTCCCGACGGCAGAGCAGCTGGCTGGCCTGCATACTCATGGCGCTTCTGGGCGGGCTTCTGCGGTTTGTACGGCTGGGCAGCCCTCGGGCCATCGTCTTTGACGAGACCTATTACGTCAAAGACGCCTGGACTATGCTGATGACCGGCGAGCCGCGCAACTGGCCGAAAAAAGCCGGCCCCCTTGACCTTCCCATTGACCAGATCTTTGCCCAGGGGCATACAAGCGACTGGCTGCCCCAGGCCGAATATGTGGTTCATCCGCCGGTGGGCAAGTGGTGCATCGCCTTGGGTCTCAAACTGTTCGGTGGAGCCGGGAACCCCTTCGCCTGGCGGGTGGCCACTGCCCTGGCGGGCACCATAGCCATCCTGCTGCTCTGCCGAGTAGCCCTGCGCCTCTTCCACAACCTGCCCATCGCCCTGACAGCCGGCTTTCTCATGGCTATCGATGGTCTGGGCATCGTTATGAGCCGTACCGGCCTGCTTGACAACTTCGTCATGATCTTCGTCCTGGGAGCCTGGCTGTGTCTGATGGGCCATCGGGACTGGGCTCGAGCCAGGCTGCGACAATCCTGGGCCAAGGATCAGGCTGATTTCCGCCTGCGCTACCGGGTGAAGATCATTCAGCCACAGGGACAGCAAGGACAGAACAGCCGCGTTGAACTGCCTGTGGCCACTACCGGCCCCTTCATCGCCTGGTCCTGGTGGCGGACAGGAGCCGCCCTGCTCCTGGGCCTGGCCACCGGCACCAAGTGGTCAGGCGCCTACTTCTTCGCTGTCTTCGCCCTGATTTCGGTGCTCTGGGATGGCTGGGAGCGCCATCAGGCAGGATACGGATCCTGGTTGCAGAGCGCCGTGTTCAGGGACGGACTGCCGGCGGCCCTGCTTATGATCCCTGTCTGGGCAGGCACCTATCTGGCCTCCTGGACGGGATGGTTCCTGCACAGCGATTCCTTCATGCACAATTGGGCGGCCCAGCACCCGGGCCAGGGCCTGACCTGGCTGCCGGAGGGACTGCGGTCCCTGGCTGAATACCACCGGCAGATGTGGCACTTCCACACCACCCTGCATACCCGCCACCCATACATGGCCAACCCCCTGACCTGGCCCCTGCAGATCAGGCCCACCAGCTTCTACTGGCAGAAGATCACAGGCTTCCCCGGCCTGTGCGGACTGGCCAAGGACTCCCCTTGCGTGGCCGCCGTCACATCCTTGGGCAATCCCCTGACCTGGTGGTTGGGCAGCATCTGCATGATCCTGGCTATCTTCATCGCCGTCGTGGTCAAGCACGGAGATTGGCGAATCTGGGGAGTGCTGGCAGGCATGTTGGCCGGCTGGTTGCCCTGGATCCAATACATGAACCGGACCACCTTCACTTTCTATTCCATCGTCATCCTGCCCTGGATGATCCTGGCAATCTGCTATGTGGTCAACTGGCTACGGCAGAATTCGGACAGCATCCTCTACCGGCAGACCATGATCATGGGCCTGACCCTGCTAGGCCTGACCTCCGTCTTCTTCTACCCGCTGTGGACCGCCATGCCCATCCCCTATGACTTCTGGCGCATGCACATGTGGCTGTCCAGCTGGATCTAAGACAAAGAAGGCAGCCGGACAGGGATGCCCGACCGCCTTGCAGTAACCTTTGTATGCCGCCTTGCTCAGACTGCACGATCATGGATGATCTGTGCGTACCGCAGACCGGAATCCTTCCAGATCCTCTCCTGGGTGTCATAGTCGACCCTGATCAGCCCAAAACGCTTGGTGTAGCCCAGGGCCCACTCAAAGTTGTCCAGCAGGGACCAGGCGAAGTAATCGGTCACCCGGGCCCCTTCATGGATGGCCCGGGCCACAGCACGCAGGTGCTCCTCCAGATAGGCCACCCGCTGGGGATCGTGCACCCCTTTGTCTCCAGGGAAGGATGGATCCGAGCTAACCTGGTCCTCCCAGGCGGACCCGTTCTCGGTGATCATAAGATCCAGCTTGGGAAAACGCTCGGAGACTTCCATAAGCAGGTCGGTCAGCCCCTGAGGCTCCTGGTTCCAGCCCATGGCGGTCAACGGTCCCTGGGGAGGCAGAGTTTCGACCATATCCTGGGCGGGCATTGGGTTGCGCTCGGAACCAGCGCCGCTTCGACCCCGCACGTGGTTGGTTGAATAATAGTTGATGCCCAGCACGTCCAAGGGCTGATGGATCTGTTCCAGATCACCGTCACGGACGAAGCTCCAGTCAGTGAGACCCTCGGCGGCATCATGGATGCGTTGATCATAGGTGCCGGCAAGCATGGGGCCCAGCCAGACCTCGTTGGCGAACAGGTCAGCCCGGGTCTTGGCCGCCAGATCCGCCGGATCGTCGCTATCAGCCCGGTTGACCTGCAGGTTCAGGGTCACCGATATGTGAGCCCTGTCACCCAGTTCAGCACGGATGGCCTGGGCTCCCAGCCCATGCGCGAGATTCAGATGATGAACCGCTGCCAGGGCCTGCCCGTAGTCGCAGATACCTGGAGCATGGCCGCCATTGCCGTAGCCCAGATAGGCCGAGCACCAGGGTTCGTTCAGGGTAGTCCAGGTCTGCACCCGATCGCCCAGAGCCTTGGCCAGGACGGCTGCATAGTCGGCATATCGTTGGGCGGTGTCGCGGTTGGCCCAGCCTCCAGCCTCCTGCAGGTACTGGGGCAGATCCCAGTGGTAGAGGGTGACGACAGGCTTGATGTCATTTTCCAACAGCATGTCCAGCACCCGCCGGTAGTGGTCCAGGCCAGCCTGGTTGATGGCGCCACCTGCCTGGGGCACAATACGAGGCCAGGCCACAGACAACCGGTAGGCTCCCACCCCCATCCGCTTCATCAGAGCAATGTCCTCTGGGTAGCGGTGATACTGGTCACAGGCGACATCGCCATTGGATCCATCCGCTATTTTTCCTGGCTGCCTGCAGTAAACGTCCCAGATGGAGTCTTCCCTGCCATCCTCGTGCGCCGCACCCTCCACCTGGAAGGATGCCGTTGCCGTGCCCCAGATAAAGTCCTCAGGGAAGGCAAGTCGTTCGTCATTGACCATATGTCCACTCCTCAATTGTGTGACCCTTCCCGCCTATCTTCGCACAGGTGGGCCGACGACAGGACCGTGGCCGACTGCCGATAAGTCCGGCAACAATGGGTTGTGTTGTCCTCGCAAGGAATCAGACCGGGGAGTGCCGGGTGCCAAGGCCAGCTTGTTAAAGTATGTCTCGGTTTCGGAAAAGCACACATCGACGGAATGGAACACGATTCATGGGGTTCGTCAACTGGTTGATACACCTGCTCAAGGATCCGCGCAGCGCCATCGCAAGCTGGATCGCCATGGGGCTGGTGCCGACCTACGGGTTCATCTTCCTGATCATCTTCATCGAAACAGGCGTGGTTTTCATGCCCTTTCTGCCGGGCGACTCCCTGCTCTTCGCCGCCGGCGTCTTCGCCCATGACCCATCCAGCGGTATGGCCCTGGACGTGCTCCTGCCCGTCGTCTGGCTGGCCCCCATCCTGGGCGATCAAAGCAACTACTTCATCGGGCACTTCTTCGGCCGGGCCATCGTCCGTTCAGGGCGCGTGAAGTCACTGACCCCCGAACGAATCGCCAAGACCGAGGGCCTGATCGACAAGTGGGGCCCTCTGGCCGTGGTCCTGGGACGCTTCCTCCCCTTCATCAGGACCTTCATGCCTTTCATTTCGGGAATCTCCGGAATGCGGTGGCGGCGCTTCACCCCCTTCAGTGTGCTAGGCGGCTTGGTATGGTCAAGTCTCTTCACCCTCCTGGGCTACTTCTTCGGCGGCATCCCCGCAGTCCAGCAGCATTTCGAGCTGGTCATCATCCTGATCCTGGTCATCTCGGTCCTGCCCACGGTCATTGGCCTGTTCAAGGCAAAGTTCGGCCGCAAGAAGGCTTCCGCCGAAGAAACCAGCGCCAAGGCAGACTGATACTTGGCCTGAGATATTTTGCGTTTGGCCAGGGCACGCGCTAAAGTAAGCTTCTGTTGTTCGGCTACGGTCGGGCAACGAATGGGGCTGTAGCTCAGTTGGTAGAGCGCTTCGTTCGCATCGAAGAGGTCGGGGTTTCGACTACCCTCAGCTCCACAGTGTCGAGATACTTTTTTCTTCTTTTCTATGCTGTTTCGCTACATCGCAATCGCTCTTCTGCAAGGATCAATCAGGCAGTTTTAAAAACAAGAACCCTGGCGCACGGCCAGGGTCAGATTGAACTGCAATTCCTCGTCAAACCTCAGAGAGGCTTCATCGAAGCCGACAACCACGATGGACGTATTACTAAAAACACGCCCATCAGTGGATCAACGCTTGGAGGCAGAGCGGAAGGGGTTGTCATCGCGACGATGATGACGATGACCGCGGCGGAACCCGCGACGGTCTGCGTCAAAACGAGATCCAGCACGGCCGTTGCCACGGCCATGGTCGTGACCATGGGTCCGCTCGCTGCTGCCGGAATGACGATGGCCTCTGGTCCGGCCGTCCAAGGGACCATCCTCACGATCGAATACCGGTCGGTCACCTGACCGCCGGGAACGGTAAGGCCGACGGTCCCGATCCCGGCCCGCAGCCCTAGCCTGGCCGTCGCGGTCGAAATGCCTGTCTGACCGGGAACGATTCCGATGTCCGCTTCGGCCGCCACGGCCTCCACGGGCAGAACGGCCCCCCGAGGCCTGCGGCTGCTCGGCTTGCAAGGACCAGCCGTGCACCGGCTTGGCCACGGGCCCTACGAGTTCGGTAACCTCGGGCGAATCGGCGGTCACCTGAACCGGTTTGGCATCGATATGGGCCATGCGTAGCATCCGCCTGGTGTCGCGCCACTGGTCAGGCAGGACCAGGGTGACCACGTCGCCGGAACGGCCGGCCCGGGCCGTACGCCCTGACCGATGCAGGAAGGACTTGGGATCGGCTGGTGGATCCACCTGAACCACAAGGTCCACATCGCTGATGTCCACACCGCGGGCAGCCACATCGGTAGCCACTAGGACTTTCACCTCGCCCCGGGAGAAAGCCACCAGGTTGCGATCGCGCTGGTTTTGAGAAAGGTTGCCGTGCAGCTGCGCAGCCGGGATGCCATTGTCGATCAGGTTCTTGGCGAGCTTCTTGGCCTGGAATTTGGTCCGGGTGAAGAGGATGCGCCGTCCGGTTCCCGAGGCCAGCTTGCGTACCAAATCGTGCTTGGCCGCCTGGGTGGTGCGGAAGATGTGGTGGGTCATCAGATCCACATGCTGGGTGGCGGAATCCACCTCGTGAATCTTGGGATCCTTGAGGAACCGCTTGACCACGGCATCCACACCGTGATCCAAGGTGGCCGAGAAGAGCATGCGTTGACCGCCCGGACGAACCTGGGCCAGAATCCGCTCCACAGCGGGCAAGAAGCCCATGTCGGCCATCTCGTCGGCCTCGTCCAGCACGGCGATCTCCACATCCTCCAGGCTGAGCTTGTGCTGGCGAAGCAAGTCCTCCAAGCGACCCGGGCAGGCCACCACAATCTTGGCCCCGCGCCGAAGGGCATCGACCTGACGGCCCTGACCTACACCGCCGTAAACGGTGCAGGTCCGCATGCCGTAGGCCTGAGTCAGCGGATTGAGAACCTCATCGATCTGATTGGCCAGCTCGCGGGTAGGAGCCAAGACAAGACCGCGCGGGTGGGGCAGACTGCCTGGACTAGCGCCACCTCCGCGGCCATGACGGGCACGTCCTCCCTCGCCGGCAGCCAGTCGACCCACCAGAGGGATGCTGAAGGCCAGGGTCTTGCCGGAACCGGTCCGACCCCGTCCCAGAATGTCGCGGCCAGCCAGAGCATCAGGCAGGGTGTCCCGTTGAATGGGGAAGGCACTGGTCTTGCCGTCCTTGCGCAGGATGCGAACCAAGGGCTCAGGCACCCCCAGCTGGTCGAAAGTCATAAGGTCTACGGCAGAATGATCGGAATTGGACGAATCGGAATCGGACATGGATGAATCAGTCACAATGACCTTTCACAACAGGGAAGAAACGGTACTGTCGGTCGACAGTTCGCAGGCCGCGTGCAAAGCAGAGAATGACGAATTTCGCGCAAGCGGTTTCCCCGTACTCAAAGCATTCAGGCGACGATCGGCCACAACGCTTGGGCGAGCGGCCAACCTGTACAACATAGCACAGGCCCCTCACCTACCTGAGGAGCGTACGCTCCAGACGATCAGCGATTTGGAATCAGTCGGATCAGCCTCGTCATGCGTCGTGTCCTGCCGCCAGAGCCGAGCTCTGCTGGACCGCCTGACCTCGACAACCCGGCCGTCGGCAGCGGCGGCGAACATGCTGGACCCCTGTGACTGGTGGGAGCGGCGCAGCTGGCGCCTCAGTTGACGATTCTCCTCGGCCAGGGCCAGAATCCTGGTCACCCCGGCCAGGTTGATGGACTCGTCCTGGCTCAGATGCTGGGCCTGACCCAACCGGTCCAGATCCCGCAGGGAGTATCGCCGCGCACCCCCCTCGGTCCGTTCCGGCACGATCAGACCCAGCCGGTCATATTGGCGCAGGGTCTGCGGATGGATGTTGGCCAACTGCCCGACCTGGCCGACGCTGAAGACCGGCAACTCAATGTCCAAGCCGGCATCGTCGGCATCATCCAGGCTGATGCGCCCGGCCACCAGACCGCGAGCGCAGGCCAGATAGATCCGCCTGGTCTCGGGATCCACCCTGACCATGATCATCACTCCTCTCCGCTGTTCGTTCCGACTTGGTCCGGCATCCGGATCGTCATATCTTCATGCGTTCTCCGGCGATCTGCTCGTCGAAGTCGCCACTGGACTTGGCAAAGTCACGCATGGCCTTCTTCTGGGCCATACCTAACCGACTGGGCATACGGATCTCAAGCCGCCCCACCAGGTCGCCCTTGCCGCGCCGGTCCTGAACCCCCTTGCCGGCGATGCGAATCTCGTCGCCGCTGGAGGAGCCAGCCGGAATCTTGAAAGTGACGACCTGATCGTCGATGTCCCGTGCCTGAACCTTGGCTCCCAGGGCTGCCTCGGATACCGTCACCGGCAGGGTCATGACCAGGTCCCTGTCCTCCATGGTGAACCGCTGGCTGGGTTGAACGCTGATCTGCAGGTAGAGGTCGCCATTGGCGCCCCCGTCCCTGCCAGGCCGACCCTTGCCGGCCAGCCTGATCCTCTGGCCGTTGTGAACTCCAGCGGGGATATGCGTCTTGAAGCGCTTGCCACCCACGCTCAGGGAGACCGTGGCCCCCTTGACCGCCTGACGGAAGGACAGGCCAATTTTCGAGTTGCGATCCTCGCCCTTGACGGGCCTGGGCCTGGTCTCCTGGTAGGTGGTTCGGCCGCCACCACCGGCCCCTCCGCCGAAGGAGGAGAAGATATCAGCGAAATCGGGCTGTCCTGAACCGTTGCCGAACCGGATGCGGGTGCCTCCCGGCGCCCCGGCCCCGCCGAACATGGAGCCGAAGATGTCCGAGAATGCATCGGTGTTGAAGCCACCCTGGCCGGAGCCGCCGGCGAACCGGGCTCCCCCCATGCCGAATTGGCGGATGGCATCGTACTTCTGACGCTGCTCCTTGTTGCTGAGCACGTCGTAGGCCTCGGAGATATCCTTGAACTTCTCCTCGGCCTCCTTGGTCTTATTGAGATCGGGATGGTATTTGCGGGCAAGCTTGCGGTAGGCCTTGGTGATCTCCGCTTCGCTGGCGTCCTTGGAGACACCAAGGACCTTGTAATAGTCCTTGCTCAGCCATTCATTCTCAGCCATCCATGTCTCCTTTCCTCATAAGCTACGAATATATGGAATTGGAATCCGCCCTTTCGCGTGCGGCGGCAGGCGGGACCATAACCCACCCAGCCGCCGCATGCGAAGGCGTCGATTCAGCCTGCGGAAGGTCCGCAATCACCGTCCCTGCTACTGCCCTGGCGAAGTCACCACTACCCTGGCAGCCCGAATCACCCGGTCGCCGATCCGATAGCCCGCCTCGACCACCGTGTCAACGGTCTCTTTCTTGGCCTCGGGGTCCGGCTTGTGCAGGATGGCCTCATGCTTGGTGGGGTCGAAGTCCTCGCCTTTTTCACCGAACTTCTCAACGCCGAACTTCTCGAAGGTCTTGTCGATCTTCTTAGCCACAGCCTGGAAGGAGTCGTCCATCTGCCCGTGCTCCTTGATCCGGTCAATGTCATCAAGGGCCGGAAGAAGGGCGGTCAGTACATCCACGATGCCGTGCTGGCGGAAGATGTCCTGCTCCTTCTTGGCACGGTTGCGGAAGTTGACGAACTCGGCCCGCTCGCGCTGGAGAGCCTCCAGATAATCGGCGGCCTCCTTCTTGGCCTGGCCCAGAGGGGTCAGACCCTCTGATTCCTTGTCGGTGCCGTCTTCCTTGGCCGAATCAGAATCAGTCTTGTCGTCAGCCTGAGCATCGGCGGACGAAGCGTCCTTGGCGGAGGAATCCGACGAGGTCTGGCCAGCCGCCTGGCTCTCGTCTGCTGCGCTCTTGCCGGCGTGACATCCGCGAGCCGCTTCCTGGTCAGGCGTCGAGGCGGTGTCAGAGGCCTTGGCCTCGTTCCCGTCCGGTTCGCCGGCAGCGGCCAGGTCGCCCTTCAGCGGCCCGGCATCATCCTTGTCGAAGGCCGACATGTCACTCGCCGTCCTTCTTCTTGTCGTCGTCATCCACAACCTCGGCATCCACCACGTCGTCATCGGCGGACGAAGAGGAGCCTGCACTCGAGGCAGCACCGGCGGCACCTGCAGCGCCCTGAGCGCCTGCACCGTCAGCGGAGCCCTGCTGGGCGTAGAGGGCCTGGCCGATCTTCTGGGCAGAGGTCATCAGCTCGCTCTGAGCGTTCTTGATCTTGTCCATATCTTCGCCCTTCAGAGCCTCTTTCAGAGCGTTGACCTTGTCGGTGACCTCCTTGGCCACCTCGTCGGAGATCTTGTCCTTGTTGTCGTTGACCAGCTTCTCGGTCTGGTAGGCGGCGGACTCGGCGGCGTTGCGGGTGTCGGCGTCCTCACGGCGCTGCTTGTCCTCGGCCTCGTGAGCCTCGGCCTCCTTGACCATGCGGTCGATCTCGTCCTTGGGCAGGGCGGAACCGCCGGTGATGGTCATGGACTGCTCCTTGCCGGTGCCCTTGTCCTTGGCGGAGACGTGCACGATGCCGTTGGCGTCGATGTCGAA
This sequence comes from Bifidobacterium sp. B4111, assembly GCF_026537235.1. Classification (NCBI taxonomy): domain Bacteria; kingdom Bacillati; phylum Actinomycetota; class Actinomycetes; order Bifidobacteriales; family Bifidobacteriaceae; genus Bifidobacterium; species Bifidobacterium sp. B4111. Next base: position 360,845 of record NZ_JAFNMO010000002.1, read on the forward strand.
GGTGACCTCGATCTGAGGGACGCCGCGCGGAGCCGGAGCGATGCCCGTCAGCTCGAAGGTCCCCAGAGGCTTGTTGTCGCGGGCGAACTCACGCTCGCCCTGGTAGACCTGGATCAGCACGGAGGGTTGGTTGTCCTCGGCGGTCGAGAAGACCTCGGACCGCTTGGTGGGGATAGCGGTGTTGCGGTCGATCAGCTTGGTCATGATGCCGCCCTTGGTCTCGATGCCCAGGGAAAGCGGGGTCACGTCGATGAGCAGCACGTCCTTGCGGTCGCCCTTGATGACGCCGGACTGCACGGCAGCGCCGACGGCCACGACCTCATCGGGGTTGACGGTCTGGTTGGCTTCCTTGCCGCCGGTCAGTTCCTTGACCAGGTCCTTGACAGCAGGCATACGGGTGGAGCCGCCGACCAGCACCACGTGGTCGATGTCCTGAACCGAAATGCCGGCATCGTGCAGCACGTTGTTGAAAGGCGTGCGGCAGCGGCCCAGCAGGTCGGAGGTCATCTCTTCGAAGTGCGCCCGGGTCAGGGTCTCGTCCAGGTGGACTGGGGTTCCGTCGGGGGTCATGGCCAGGTACTGCATGGAAATGCTGGTGGACGAGGAGGAGCTCAGCTCCTTCTTGGCCTGCTCAGCAGCCTCCTTGAGCCGCTGCAGAGCGATCTTGTCCTTGGACAGATCCACGTTGTACTTGTTCTTGACCTCGCTGACCAGCCAGTCGATGATCTTCTGATCCCAGTCATCGCCGCCCAGCTTGTTGTCGCCGTTGGTGGCCTGAACCTGAATGGTGGAGAAGCCGTCGTCGTCCTTGCCGATCTCCAGCAAGGAGACATCGAAGGTGCCGCCGCCCAGATCGAAGACCAAGATGCGCTCATCCTCCTTGCCCTTCTCCAGACCGTAGGCCAGAGCCGCAGCAGTGGGCTCGTTGATGATGCGCAGGACGTTCAGACCGGCGATCTTACCGGCATCCTTGGTGGCCTGGCGCTGGGCGTCGTTGAAGTATGCAGGGCAGGTGATGACCGCGTCGGTGACGGGTTCGCCCAGGTAGGACTCGGCATCCCTCTTGAGCTTCATGAGGATCTGGGCCGAAATCTCCTGAGGGGTCCACTTCTTGCCGTCGATCTCGACGGACCAGTCGGTGCCCATGTGGCGCTTGACCGAGCTGATGGTCCGGTCAACGTTGGTGACTGCCTGACGCTTGGCCACCTCGCCGACCAGAATCTCGCCGGACTTGCTGAACGCCACCACCGACGGCGTGGTCCGCGCGCCCTCAGCGTTGACGATTACGGTGGGCTCGCCGCCCTCCAGGGTTGCAATGCAGGAATTGGTGGTTCCCAGATCAATGCCAACTGCACGTGCCATACTCATTACCTCCTGATGAAATCGGGGCGTAGGGCCTGACCCTGCACCTCATCGTTCACGTTCTCCGCTCGCGCTTCGTTCGTGGTCCCGATGGCCGGCTCCCGTCGGCCCGGGCAAGCAGCCATCATGACCACTCCGAAACTTGAGCCTACATCACTCAACTTCTTCTGGCAAATATTATTCCCACCTAAGTAAACGATTCCTGCATCAGTTTCAGATGGTCACTTTCTTATGCGACGTAGGAACGCATTGCATAATTTAAAATTGCGCTCTTAACCATGACCAAGCCTCCAGGCGCCACCAGAGCAAGCAAAAAAAGACCGCGTAGCATAACAGCCATCGAGGCGAATAGAAGTACGAAAATGAAGCAGTCAAGCATTACGATCACTACGGTATATGGCCATTTAGTCAGCCCGAAAATCAATGAATTCTTCAATGTTCCCACAAGAGAGTTGGCAAATCGCGCCTGTAACCACCAAACCCACTCAAAACTGATTATCCAAAAACAGGTAGCAATAAGCTGTGGAGCCAGTAACGCCCATGAACGCACAACAATCCAGAGGACTACCAAAGCAGCACCAGGAATACCAAGAATCAGCCACAGGATGGTCGCTTGCATAAAATTGCTTTTAAAGGCAGCAAAAAAATCTCGTGTCACATGTCCGATGCCCGCCAAAGATCTCCTGGCCGCATAATTCGCAGCGACTAGAGCAGAGCCTGCAGTAATTGCGGGCAACGATGCCACAATCATCAAGATGGTTATCCATACTGCATCAATAACCGTAGATAGTCCACGCATGAAGGCAGACTCTGGCGACAGAAAATGCATGATGTTCTTTTCGACGTCACCTAGGCATCAGCAGATTCGGATCAGGCTTTTCGACAACAGTAGGGAAAGGCAGATGCGGTTCTGTTTGATACCAATAAGCCACAGTGGCCACATCATCCTCCCGCTCGAACATTCCGCTCTCGCGGCCTCCTATCTGCTGCCATGTGACCCGCAAATCCTGATGGAAGATAATTGGGTCCATTAGGTGCCATCGATACATTCCCCGAACTACAGGACCTGAGTCATCCCAATAATCACTGGCTTCACCCCCAGATGTCCGCGAATAGAATGGGTAGCCCATGAAGGCCCTGTTATAGGTCTGTTCATGCATGGTATCTTTATTCGTTTCCGATCGAAAACTCCAAGCACCACCGAAATAATCCTCAGCACCGGTACTGCACCAGGTAGGAAATTGGTTATCTCCATCGATGAAGAATTTAAACTCACCTTCGCCCCACCATCGTGATTGCAAAGCAGTAAGGGCCAAATAGGTACCCACATATATTCCGTCACCCGCTACACCGTCAAGCAGGGTGTAATCCTGTTGTCTAGTAGTGACAGGTTCCCGCCGCCACTGAGCGTGGAACCTCATCAGCTCGTCAGGCAGTGCATCATTAAGTTCATAATCGATTTGATAAAAGACTGATTGCACATCCTCGTCGTGGTTATTAATTAGTACGATTCTAGCCGAGCTGAACGGCATGGGGAAGTAGCAATTAAATCCTCTCGTTGGGTTAACGCAGATAGGTAAGGAGTCCACCAGAGCACCCCGTCCATGTCCGCAGCAGAAGAAATCACCCAAAGGAGAGACGACCGACGGTCTCTCTTCACCATCCCAATAGATTTTAATTAACAGATTCCGAAGAACATACAAACCCTGTGGCGAAGTGGCATCCGTGACAGTGAACCACATATGCTTGATGATCCCCGGCTCCTGAATATCTGCAATAGTGACTGTTTCGCCGTGGCGCAGAACTGGCAGACTGGGATGCCCTTTTCTGGTAAACCCTAAAGGACTGCTTGAATTTCCAGCTTCCCCTCTACCCCCCTGAGGATTTTCCCCATTTATGCACCTAGTCACACCATGCCTGGGCCTCAGCAGGCGATAAAGCAGGTCATTCTCGTATGCTTGCACCATCAATCGCACCATTCGCTTTCTGATTCATCCAAACTTGTATGTCGGCTATTGATCGCTTAGGAAATCGCGATAGTCATATCAATCCGCTTCTGTGGGCCCACTATCTCTTTCAAAACTACTGAAGAACTGTCGAACAGCCTGACCAGCTGAGCTTCCATCCTCCTGCTCGAACCATTGATTTTGACATCTTCAAGCATGGAATTTGCGGGCATGCAAAGTTGTAGACGAGCATGGATATCGCGGCCTGTGTTGTTCACAAGGCTAAGCTTTTTATCGTCCACCACAAAATCCACCGTGCCATCCAGGAAAGCGAAACCGGTGAGGCTAGCCTTGCGCCAAGGCAGATACGGTGCAAAGCTTACAGAGCTGGTTTTCGCATCGGTTTGTATTCCGAGAATGTCATGGAGTATGAGACTCACGAATTCACCACCGCACCAGCCGCACTTTCCCAGACCTCGTTTTACTCGATTCGCATCCGTTTCGTCATGTTTAAACGGCCACCACCAAAACGACCCATCTAAATCGGTTGTCCTACGTATTGCTGCAAAAGCCTGCCGAAGATCCTCACGATTCCTTGTCCGCTTCAATAGACACAGGTACCCAGGATATGAAACGCCATTGCTTCCGTCGAAATCCCAGAAATCAATGCCACCGGAGATCCGGGCATAATATGGATTACCTGTGCTATGAGCCCAATACATATGGTTGATGATGCGGCGATCATCACGTTTGGCAAAACCATAAACGCTTGCAAGCGCTAAATCACTTTCCTCAGCATCATGAATTGGCACTAGAGTGCCATCGGCATATGCACCTTCCACGAACTGCTCACCCTGACCGAAGGACCCCACGCACAGCGTTTCAATGGTCTCCACGAGTTGTGAACGAATCGACGACAGCGTCTCGATCGTGCTGTTATCAAACAGAGCATGGAAATCTTCAATTAAGGCATCTGCAGCTCTCCATGCAAGCATATTGGAACCAGTATGAAAGTCCCCGCGAGACAAGCCATCGGAAATGAAACGCGTGGCATACAATGATCCTCGATCAGGCCGGTCGGCGATCATGCACCTTGCAAGCTGATGAAGATAATCGACAATCACCGAATCAGGCTGATCCACCGAGTCGTAGCCATAACGTCGAAAAATCATCGAGAGGACAACTGCGCCCATGCAGGCGTTACCCAAAGAGTGCCGATACGATGATTCATCTCCTTGGCCTTCTTCAGTCGTACCCCACAGCTCGCCAGGAGCACTGGCGGCGCAAAGATATTTAGCGCACCTATATGCCAACTTTGGATTCGTATCTACTAAACCAATAGTCGTGTAGGAAAAATCCCTCATCCACACGTCAGGCTTCGGATTGACATTAGACCCCCAGAAAGAGCCTATGACCTCACCGTTAGCAAGTTGAAGGACACTCTGCCTGGCAAGTTCAGCCGCTCGTGTCAGCTCATCACCAACCCAAGGCTCTTCTGGTACTTCTAACACTCCTTGAGAGCCTACGGACTCTAAGACTTTCCCAAGTGCGCAATCCATTTCCCCAAGAGTCACCACTGGAGGTGATGGAAGCACGCCGACACCGAATCTGCAAATGCAGCCGATCTGTATTATCTGTCCGGCATCAATACTCATCTGACAGCTGCCATGGTTGTCGGTATTACCTTCAACAATCAGCGTTACGTCCGTTGCTAAATTCGGCCACTTTGATTGACCTGATTCTTCGTAATCCAACTCAATACCCAGCGCATGGGACGAATCACTCTGATTTCTCACCTCAGCCAGCAGGAAAACAGCACTCGCCTTTGTCTCATAGACAGCTGGCACGAATACCCGCAGCGTCACTTCGACGTCGCGCCGGCAGAAGCCAAAAACAGGAACCACCCCCTTCTCCAAGCTCAGGGAAGGCTGTTGCAAAGGTCTGCCGTCAATCGACATGCGCAATCCGCAATGACCATCGAAGTATGCCAATTGTTTTTTAGTGTATACGCCTGGAGCATCATAACCCCGCGCATCCTGAGACCCCACACAGACTACTGCACGACGAACGAATGCCGAACGATCTAACGAAGCCAAAAGTCGATTATTGGAAACATCTACACAAAATGGGTAATCGTTATATCGAGGTATCTCCTCCTCAGGCATATAGTCGTTCGGCCATTCCAATCCTGCTGCAGCATACAATGAAGACCGGTTACGGGCACCGCCTTTGGCATCATAGCCCATAGAGACTGACTGGCCCATTATTGACTGGGAGACTCTTATTCCACTCGATTTCCTGCTGGTTGCTTCACCCACAGTTCACCCCTTTACAGCTCCAGTAGTAATACCCTCAACGATGTATCGCTGGCAGAGCACATAAAATACGACGACCGGTATGATGGCCAAGACCAGGCAGCCCATCATGGCGCCCAGATCGACAGCGCCATAGCCGCCTTTTAAATATTGCACGGCTATCGATATTGTTTTGTATTTTCTGATATCCAAAGTCAGATATGGCAGCAAGAAGTCATTCCAGATCCACATGGTTTCAAGAATGGCCACGCTCATGACAGTTGGCTTCATCATGGGCAGGATGATTCTGAAGAAAGTCTGTGGAACCGATGCACCGTCGATCATGGCCGATTCTTCGACTTCCATTGGCAGCGATTTCACAGCTCCTGTAAAGATGAAGACTGCGAGACCGGCGCCGAAGCCCAGATAGATTACCCATAGGCCCCAGGGTGTGTTCAATCCGAGCATGTCGGTGATTTTGGACAGTGGGAACATGATCATTTGAAAAGGTACAATCATATTGAAAAGGAACAGCACATAGATGAGCTTTGCGAATTTGTTATTAACGCGGACTATCCACCAGGCGCACATAGATGTGCATAGCAGGATCAGCAAAACGCTTCCCACGGTCAAAATAATGGTCCACCCGAAGCTGACCAAAAGATTCGTACGCTCAATGCCGCGTCGATAGTTTTCCAGTCCCGCATAACTTTCTGCACTGGGCAAGCTGAAAGTTTCTGTGGAAATATATGCCTTTTTCTTAAAAGAGTTGACAATCACTAGGATCAACGGATAAATCCACAGCAATGAGACCAACGAAAAGAACACGGTCCACAAACGGCCGTGACGAAAGGTGCCTTTGTTCACAATGCCACCTCTTTCTTTGCAGAAAGGCGATTCTGAGCAATCGCCACTATCGCAACAATGACGAAGAATATGACAGCTTTGGCCTGCCCGACCCCTTCCATGCCAGCGGTTCCGTAGAAGGTTCGATAGATATTGAGCGTGATCAGCTCGGAATTATTGGATGGAGCACCATTGGTCAATGCGAGGTTCTGATCGAATGTCTTGAATCCGTTGGTTATAGTCAAAAATGTGCACACCGTAATGCTGGGCATCATCAGGGGCAGAATCACGCGTCGCAATGTCTGACCTTGGCTTGCACCATCCACCTGCGCAGCTTCGATGACATCCCCTGGCAAAGCCTGCAACCCGGCGATATAGATAATCATCATGTAGCCAATTTGTTGCCAGCAGGTAAGTATCACCAGGCCCCAGAATCCATACATCGCCGAGAAGGTGATAGACCGATTCCAGAATGACAGCACGCCATTGAGCAGCAGCTGCCAGATGTATCCCAGAATGATGCCGCCAATCAGATTAGGCATAAAGAAGATGCTGCGGAACAATGTCGATCCACTGATTTTCTTAGTTAGCATATAGGCGATCATGAACCCGACAACGTTGATGATGACCGTAGTTATCACTGTAAATAGAACTGTAAGTATCAAGGAATGTATGAATTCCGGGTCACTAAAGACACCTGAATAATTGCCAACACCGACCCATTCAGCGTCGGTAATAGTAGTGAAGTTTGTGAAGCTTAAGTAGATGCCGAGAATGAAAGGCACCACAAACCCCACCATAAAAGCTACCAAGGTCGGTAAGGAGAACAACATCCACCATTTGCGTATGGATTTGCCTATCATTGATATCATTATGTTGCTGACTTTCTGAGGTATAGCGGTCGCCCACTTTGTTCGGAGTAGCTTTGAGCCTTCGTTCAGGGCAAAGCCGGGGACAGATTCATGCGTTTTGCACGTATCAAGGGTTTGTCCCCGTCAGCGATGCTGTTATTCAGACGACCACTTTCATCTGCGATCAATTAGTGGAGTTTAGTGGCAGTCGGCAGGGCGCCAGTTGTCTGTTTGACCAGCTTCCAGTCCTTCTGCCAACCATCAATGTAGCTGTGCTCGACATTGTTCCAGTCCTTGGTGCCTTGGGTATACTCCAAGAGCGCGTTGGCCAGATTGTCGCCCCACTGAGTGCTGGGGAGATTGAAACTGCGAACCAGTGGCTTACCCTGCTTCTCATAGGCTCGCGCGGACAAAGTCAGAACATTATTGGGCTGGTATTTGTCGCTGAATGCCGAGAAAGGCACGGAGAAACTCATCTTATGCGAAAGAGTTTTCTTGCCCTCTTCGGAAGTGACCATCCACTTGATGAACTTCAGGGATGCTTCCTGATTGGTCTTGCTGGTTTTTTTGTTAATAGCCCATGAAGCATCATATACAGATGCAGGTCCCATTTTTTCTTCACCTGGAATGCCCATCCAATAAGGAAGCATGCCCATATCCTCATCCGCTACCTTGTTATTGCGAATCAATGGGTAGGCCCAGACCCCTTCAGGGAAGAAAGCAACCTGTCCTTGGGAGAATTCAGCGACGCAATCGTCATAGGTCTTATTGCTAGCTGTCTTTGGACTCGACGGACTGCTAGCAACTTCGAGATCAAAAAGATCCTTGTAATTCTTCAAATAAGTGCCCTTCAATTCAGGTTTGAAGGTCGTGTTGGAATCCCGATATTCATAGTAAAGCGGTATACGTGACATATGGGATACGAACCTGTGCTCATCGGAAGCATCTACCGACGGCGTAGTCACTGCACCTTGAAGACCCAAATCGTCTTTGTGCTCCTGAATTGAAGTAACTACTTTCTTTAATGTCGCGTAATCCTTGATTTCGTCGACACCTTTAACTACTGCGTAGGGTTTGGCCCCATATTCGTTGATGATTTTCTTGTTGTAGATGATGCCATAATATTCAGCTGCAAAGGGGAAGGTGAAGGAATCGCTGCCATCCTTCATGGAATACTCCCTGCCATTCTTATCCAGGAGCTTGTAGACATCAGTATCCTGAATAGGCAGCAGATACTTCTTGAATTTCGGGAAGTTATCCATGCCGATACTCAGAATAGTCGGCGCATCCTTCTTGGCCAACTCCGACTGTGTGGTCTGATCTAGTGTATTGGTCGCGGCCGTGACAATATCAACCTTGATGCCGGTCTTCTTTGTGAAATCCTTTGCCAGCTGATGGTACTGATCGGCAACTTCAGATTTGTGATTAAGAAAATAGACTCTTCCCTTGTCGGAACCGGAAGCGGACGAACCACCACCACAGCCCGCCAAACCAACCGCCAGCATGGCTACCGTGGTCATGACAGTCATACTTTTCACGATACCGCTGTGCATATTGCTCACGCTCCTTTGCGAATTCTCATGGACACTTGTAGTATGGCATCTATTGCAACCGTTGTCAAATATAAGCAATATAATCAGCACTTCAAAATCAAAAGGACTTCTTATTTAGCTGATATTGCAGCTATTTGCTTCTATCAAAAACAGAAACAACGTATGCATCAGTTCCATTACTTCTCTATTTTATTGCCTTCAATGGCAGTCAGTCGGGGTTATTTTTATATTCAAGCCCCCTTATTGTTCTATAGTTTCGGTAATGAGTCTTCATAGCTGATCAGATGCCTTATAATAATTGCATGGCATAATAAGTTATTGCAACTCTCAATTGCAATCGTTGTCACCTCTATAGTATAGGTTATCTGTATACCACTTGCTGAAAGAGGAGGCCATAGGCGGCAAATAAAAGCAATACGGATCGGTATGTCTTTTCGATCGATCCGATAGAGACATCCATCCAATAATCGTACAGGTTGGCAGTGCAGCCGGCATGAGACTAGGCATATCGGTGGGGCCACTTACCTGTTGCCGCAGCACAATGTCACAGGAGGAGCATTATGCAGCAGATGCAGAAACAGGACGACTGGTGGAAACAAGCGGTCGTCTATCAAATTTATCCACGTAGCTTCAAAGACTCGAACAAAGACGGAATTGGCGACATCGCTGGAATTACGAGTAAGATAAGCTATCTGGATTACCTAGGAGTCGATGCCATCTGGCTTTCACCCTTCTATCCTTCTGAACTGGTCGACGGTGGCTATGATGTCATTGACTACCGCAATGTCGACCCGCGTCTAGGAACTATGGCGGATTTCGATACCATGACAGCAACAGCTCACTCACATGGGATCAAAGTCATTGTTGACATTGTGCCCAACCATACATCGGATCATCACCCTTGGTTTCAGGAGGCTCTTGCCTCACCAAAAGGGTCTAAGGCCCGTAACCGGTATATATTCCGTGACGGCAGAGGTCCTGATGGTTCCATCCCTCCCACTGACTGGATATCAGAATTCGGTGGCTCTGCATGGAAACAAGTTGAAGACGGCCAATGGTATCTGCACATATTTGCTTCCGAACAACCCGACTTAAACTGGAAGAATGCGGATGTGCGCGAAGACTTCAAGCGCACGCTTCGCTTCTGGTCCGATCATGGAACCGATGGGTTCCGCATCGATGTCGCACATGGCCTGGCCAAAGACGTATTAAACCGGCCTTTGGAAGAGCTAAACCAATGGACCCTGCAAAACAAAGATAATCCAGATGGGAGCAATCCTCTCTGGGATCGTCCGGAGGTTCATGACATCTACCGCGAGTGGAGAAAAGTATTTGATGAATATACACCGGCTCGGTTTGCGGTTGGAGAAGCTTGGGTCGAGCCGGATCACCAATACCGTTACGCCTCCAAGAATGAATTAGGACAGGTATTCAATTTCGAATTTGCCAAGGCCAATTGGGATTCCTCAGAAATTCGGAATGCGATTGAGGATGGTCTCCAAACAGCCGAACGCTCCCGCTCAACGGCTACATGGGTAATGAGCAACCACGATCTGGTTCGACATGCCAGCCGTTATGCGTTGCCGCAGATCCACTCCCGAACACAGCATCAATTAGCTAAGGACTGGGTGCTACGAAACGGCGAGTCCTATGAAGAAAACCGCGTGCTAGGTACACAGAGGGCAAGGGCCGCTATCCTACTTGAAATGGGCTTGCCTGGGTCTATATACATTTATCAAGGGGAGGAATTAGGTCTCTTTGAGGTGGCAGACATTCCGTGGGAGCGCTTAGAGGATCCAACAGCCGTACGTTCCAAAGGACCTTTAAAAGAAAAGGGACGTGACGGCTGCCGTGTCCCCTTGCCTTGGGATGACCACGACTCCCCCGAGCCAGCATCATGGAATCAGAAATTCGGGCAGAATGGAACCTTCGGATTCTCCACATGTAAATCCGGGCAATTCGTAAAGCCTCACCTGCCCCAACCCATGTGGTTCGCAAGGTTCTGCGTTAATCGCGAAAAGTCAGATCCATCATCCATGTTGAGTCTCTACAGACAGGCCATAGCTAAACGTGCACGATTGTTGACAGAGATGCCTAATACATCTCTGACCTGGCTGACGGACTATGACGATCCGAAAGTGATTGCATACACCCGATTATGCAGCAGCGGAAATGGCAAACTAGCAGTCATCACCAATTTCGGCGAACGCCCCATTCCTTTACCTGCCGGTAGCGTAGTTCTTGCTTCAGTAGAAATCGTAGACAACCTTCTTCCTCGAGATGCCACTGCATGGATATTATTAGAGTGAACATTTACGACCGATCCCCGCATTAGAAGGAGAGCTCGGCCTGCGAGCGCTGGGAACAACTGAAAGGCGGCAACCCTGTGAATGCGACAATTCAGGATGTTGCCGCCTCGGCACATGTATCGGTTTCCACAGTCTCACGAGCTTTCAACAACCCTTCATTGGTATCCGACAAGACAAGGGCACGGGTACTTGAGGCAGCGCGCCGACTGAACTTCTCCATCATGAGATCAGCGACTGTACTGAAATCAGGACAGTCGCTACGTATCGCATTACTGATTAACAGCCCTATCCAGTCCTGGTTCAATTCTTCAATTTTGGAAGGGCTGAACACAATCTTTAACCCGGCTGGCTATGACATTGCTATACGTCGAATTCTGACCCTTCAAGAACGACAAAACTTCTTCCGTGATCTCCCTATCAGGCGCAACGCTGATGCAGTCATCGTAACCTCGTTTGACATAGACAAGGACGAAGTTGAACGACTTCATTCAGTAGATGTTCCTCTTGTCGGCATCAATTCATCATTATCGGAGCTGTTCGACGCGGCAGTCAATATTGATGACGTGCAAGGAGGCATGCTACTGGCACGTCATCTCCTGTCATTGGGGCACCGAAATATTGTCTTCATCATTACGGAGATGTATGCTTCAGTACTTCATTTCAGTGCGCAAAAGCGCGTTAATGCCTTTCTCGATACCTGCCGAGCCAATGGAGTGGAACCCACCATTATCAAGGTTGCAGACAGCCATGGCCAGATAGATGATGCCTTGACGCAAGTATTCAGCCTTCCATCCCTCCCCACCGCTATAGCCTGCCAAGAGGATGGCATAGCGGTACCTTTGATGTTCGAATTGCAGAAGAGTGGCATCGAGGTACCATCCACGGTCTCGCTGACAGGGTTTGATGACAGCCTGTATGCTCATGAAGTCGGATTGACTACAATCCATCAGAATCCCATACGACTTGGAGAGATTGCCGCCAGGAAGGCCTTGGATCTGATCGCTGGCGAGAAAATAACTAACCCTCGCGAAACAGTGCCAGCCAGGCTAATTCTACGCAGCAGTACATCCCATCCAAGGCATAAGGCCGAAAGCATCACACCTGGACGACAATCATAATGCACCATGAATTACTGCCCGATCAGGCTTATGATATCTCGTACTGACTCAATCGCAATCGTCAAACCCACTAATACATACCAATATTCAGCTCAATCACACGTTCCACTGCCTGAGCACACGCTTGCCCTGGTAGATGCCAAGAACACCGTAATGCGCCGTATTCATCCTGAACAACTGGGCCTTATGGGGATCCAAGTCAAGCCACTGCGTTGTCAGGATGCGCAGGATGTGGGCGTGCGCCACCAGGAGCACATGCCGCCCCGAACACACCAGGGGCTCAAGCCATTCGACGACCCCCCGCGCACGGGCAGCTACCTGATCCAGACTTTCGCCCTGAGTTACGTGCACAGAAACTGGGCTGCCCGAGGACAGATTGACCACCCGGTCGCCAGTCAGCTCATCGATGCCCAAAGCATGCGGACCATCGATCCACAGTTTCCAATCACGTCCAAGGCTGGACACCACATCCTGAGGACGGTGCCCTTCGGCCGGACCGTAATCCCACTCCAGGATCTCATCCATCGGCGCCGGATCAGGGAAACCGGCCAGCTCGGCTGTCTGCCTGGCTCGTTGCAGGGGGCTGGAAAAAATGCAGTCGGGGTCAAACCCATTGGGGAAGGCCTTGGCCAGCCTTTGACCTGCCTCTTTGGCCTGTTCACGCCCTTGGTCAGTCAGAGGGATATCAGTGCACCCCGTATATTGTCCGGTTTCGCTCCAAACTGTCTGACCATGCCGCAGCAGCACAGCGTAGCCTTCGCTTTTGGCCGAGGCATCATTGCCCGACGTATCATTCGCAATGTACATAGATGGCAGTTTAACCCCAGGTCCGGTCACGCCCCAAGCTCCCTGCGTGTGGGATAATGAACCTATGACGGACTCAGGACGGGAACCTGGCAGGATGGCCGACCAAGTGGTCGGCATGCTTCATCAGGTGGATAGCAAGGTGAATGACATGCGTAACTCGATTGAATCTGACCCGGAATCGCTAATAGACAAACTGGTCAAGTTTGTGCTTCCCAGCATCGCCGCACTGCTGGCTGGCAAGCTCTTCCAGGCCTTTTGGAGCGGACTGGTCCGCAAGCGCAATGGAGGCGTGGACAGCCCCGAAGAGGATCAGGAGAGCGCTACCGCCGGTCTTCTCTTCGGCGTTCTGTCGGCAGCCGTCACCGCCCTGGTCTCAGGTCTGTCCGAGCGGGGTTCCCAGGCTCTGATCGACCGTCGTCACCAGCGCTGAAAGCAAGGGACGCTGACTGATAACCAGGCTGGGTCTGATAACGCTGATTGCGTGATTTTGACGACAAGGTCTTGCATTGGCAGGCGTTGACGGCCAGAATGTCAAAATGACCTTATCAAATTCACAGAAAACCCCGACCGCAAATCCGGCCGACGATCCCACCATACGGACCTTGCTTGAACGGCGCTCCATCCGCGGATTCACTGACGAACCGGTAGACGACCAGACCGTCGCCCTGCTGGAGCAGGCGGCCCAGCATGCAGCGACAAGCCGGTATTTCCACGAATGGTCGGCCATCAGGGTCACGGATCATGATGAGGCGCTGGCTATCGCGGATATGGCCCATCAGCGCTACGTCGCCGAAGCCCCGTTACTCTACATCTTCCTCGCCGATCAGCGCCGCAATGCCGATCTGGTCCGACGATTCGACGATGATCTGGATCCGGATACCACCCTGCTCAACTCCGGTTATGTCTTCCTGCAGTCCCAGAATGATGCGGTCCTGGCCCTGCACGCCATGGAGACCGCAGCCAACGCCCTGGGCCTGGGCGGAGTCATTCTGGGCAGTGTCATCAATGATACGAACAGACTAATCGATCTGCTGAAGTTGCCCAAGCTGGTCTACCCGGTGCTGGGTCTTGCCATTGGCCATCCGGCCCAGGATCCGGATCACAAGCCCAGGATGCCTCGTCAGGCGCAAATCTTCACCAACACCTATCAGCGGGCCGACGATGATGCAGACATGAAGGATGCCTTGGCCGACTTCGACCAGACGGTCACACGTTATTATCGCGACATCCGGCACCTGGATGATCCCCACCGTTCATTCAGCGCCATGATGACTGACAAGGTTCGCAACCCTGCCTCCGGCCATGAACCCATGCTGGATTCGATCCGCCGGCAGGGCTTTGACCCAGCCTGCTAGGCAACGAAGTCCCTGCTGGCCAGACAACTGTAAGGCTCACCTGAGAAGTTCACCAGCCTAGTTCAGCAGCCTAGTGGTGAACAAACAAAGCCCAATCGGCCCCAGGCAGCGAGATCAGCGGAATCCGATCTTGCTGCCTGGGGCCGTCTGAACCAACTCGGCGATCATCAAGAATGCCAAGTCGAACGCTGGAGCTGCAGAGGCAATGACTGTCCCTACCGACGACGAGGTTTATACCCACGTTTGCGGCTATGCGGTTTCAGAGTTCGCGAGCCCGCCCTCATACGCTGGTAGGAGCCCGGCTCATGGCTGGTCAGATGCCAGTTTCCGCAGTAATCGCAACGGTAGACCCACAGAAGAACGTTGCGTTCGACCATGCTGCGGTCGGCGGCCTGCTGGGCCTTGGCCCGATCGTGATACATGATCTTGGACGTAGCAGTGCAACGTCGTGGGGTGAAATAATGCATGACAGCGTACGACTACCTCGAAACCAATCTGACTATCCTTCTGTGCACTTTTGCACTCATAGCGCCCAATGCCCGATCGGGCAGGCCCTGCCAGATGACACATCCGAATGATGCAAGATCAGACTGGCAGGGCGCAATCCTTCATAACCAGAAGCAGTTAAAGACGGGCGGACGCGAGCGACTCTAGAGCACGGATCAGGGCAGGTCGTGACCGGCACTCAGGTAGAGGTCGTACCATTCCTGGGCTGTCAGATCCACATCCGCACCAGCCGCCATCTGGGTGATGCGCTCAGGGTTCATGGATCCCAGAAGCACCTGTATGCCAGCCGGATGCCGCAGAATCCAAGCCACAGCAATAGCACTCTTGGTTACCCCATGCTGTTGAGCCAACTTGTCCAACTCTGCATTGAGTTCGGGATAGCGGGGATTGTCCAGGAAGACTCCGTCAAAGTATCCGGTCTGGAAGGGGCTCCACGCCTGAATGGTCATGGACTTCAGCCGTGAATAGGCCAAAAGACCGCCATCATGGTCCAGGCTGGGATCGTCGCCCATATTGACATGAATCTCCTGGTCGACCATGCCGGTGTGTCCCAGGCCGAATTGCAGCTGGTTGACCTCCAGGCGCTGGCTTACCGCGCTCTGCAGCAGCTCCACCTGCATGGGGTTGACGTTGCTGACGCCGAAGTGCCGAACCTTTCCACTGGATTGCAATTCATTGAAGGCTTCGGCCAGATCGTCCAAGTCGACCAGGGTGTCGGGGCGATGCAGCAGTACGAAGTCGACATGGTCGGTCTGCAGGTTGACCAGCTCCTCATCCAGGGCCTTCAGCAAGTGATCCTTGGAGAAGTCGTAGCGGGTGATCTGATCGCTGTCCGGGTTGCGGAAAATGCCGAACTTGGTCTGAATGCCCACACTGTCACGGTCTACGCTCAGATCCTTCAGAGCCTGTCCCAGGGCTCGGCTGCTGGCCCCGGCATGGTAGCAGTCTGCTGTGTCGAAGAAGTCCACTCCTGCGTTCATGGCCGTCTCCACAATGGTCCGCGCTTCCTCGCGGCTCTTCTGATCGATCCGCATGACCCCCAGGGCCACACGGGAGGCCCGGAATCCTGACCGTCCTAAGTTCATGTATCGCACAATGCCCTCCTCGCAATTGACGTCTAGGCTCGAGTCTACCCGTACCGGCTACCTCCAGCCTTGTGCGGCTACTCCAGCAGGTTGCTGCGCAGTGCCTCCACATGGTCCGGTCCGAACCCTAGAGCCTGCTGGGCATAGGTGAAGACATCCCCGTAGGACTCGACCATGGTTTGTTGGGCATGGGCTAGGTATTCTTTCTTGACGCAGAGCGCAATCTGTATTGCATCCAGTGAATCCTGGTCGAAGCCTTTGGCGCGGAATTGGTCCAGCAGTTGATTGTTGGCCGCGACCCTCTCTTGGTTGGTCTTCAGATAGTCCGCGAATATCTGGTCGTCGTCCACTTCCAGCAGCCAAAGCACCAGAGCCGCGGCGAACCCGGTCCGATCCTTGCCGGCAAAGCAGTGAAAAAGAGTGGCCCCCTGGATGTTGTCCACGACGATGCGCAGGAACTTCCCATATCCCCGCTGAGCCGCAGGACTCATGACCAGGTCATGGTAGACATTCAACATGTGGCCGTTGACCTGATCCGCTAAACCCAGCGAGGCGAAATCGTCCAGGCTGGCGCCGTTGGTACCACTTTGCTCCAGCAGATCAATGTTGGTAAAGGTCACACCATCGATCCTGTCGTCAGGACTTTCCTGTCTCTCAAAGGGCCGGCGGAAGTCCACGACCTGTGTCACCCGGTAGCGGTCGACCAGTTCCCTCTTCGTATCTTCGTCCAGACCCACCAGCTGTCCTGACCGGATGAACCTGTGGGTGCGGACCCGGCGGCCATGAATGGTCCGCATGCCACCCAGATCCCGAAAATTGGTGATGTTCATCAACGACCTCCTTAAGATTCGCCCTGTCTCCAAGCCACCTCATCCTCGCAAAGATTACAGGTACGCAGCATGCCAGCGTGCGATCTGCAGTGCAAGCATTCCAACTAAGGTGCAATTACCCGTTGCTGTGCACACCGTGGTTTCAAGTCAGAGCTGTTCTTGAATAATTAGCGGGTTCTGTCACTGCTTTGCGGTCAGGGCCTGTCTGATAGGCGTGCTGCCTCCGATGATGTTGTAGATCCTGCCGACGGTCTGGGGAAGGTCGACGCAGTCGGCAAGGGATTGTGCAACATCCGCAATCGGTATGGGTCCGGGGCCGTCGGGCTCTGCATGAATGGTTCCTGTGCCGTCCTGTTCGGTCAGGCTTCCTGGCTCGATGATGGTGTAGTCCAGTCCGGAACTGATCAGGTACTGGTCGGCCATGTTCTTGGTCACGTAATAATCGGCGAGGGCGTCTATCGCAGGCTTGACTTGGGGCTGCTCCCAACGCAGCCAGTCAGCTGCATACATGGCTCCCAGCATGACATACCTGGTGATGCCGACTGCTTTGGCGGCCTCTATGGTCTTCATGGCTCCCAGGGCATCAATCTGATTGATGTCCTTGCCGCGCGAGCCTGCGGTGAAGACAACAACGTCCGCATGCATCTCGCGGAAGGCATCTATTACTTGGGCAAGCGGGTCATGTAGATCCAAGGTCATGGACTCCACTTGTCGGCTTGCCCGGATCTTCGAAGCTCCTCGTGCGCAGGCTACCACCTCATGGCCGGCTTCGACCAAGTCCTCAAGGGTCAATGCACCTACTCTGCCGGTGGCTCCTATAAGAATGATTCTTTTGCCCATGCTCATCCGCTTTCTCCGCATACGTGTTTACGGGACTGATTTGTCTGTTGTCATTTTACGTTTCCGGGCCATAAGCAACAGGCGGCATATTAGGCCAGAGTGTCCGAATCAGTGCTTTCGAGTATCAAATTGCAGACTGGCTAAGTGCCAGACAGCTTAAGTACGTGGTTGCCTTTCATATTCTGCTCAACCGTATTCGATTACTTGGCGCTTACCTTTACGAGGAGGCGCAATCTTCAAGCCTGAGTGGTGGGTGTGGCGGACTGTTTTGGGTTTCCGTGTGTCCTGGGGGCTGTGATTCGGGCAAGACAGGAAAGGCCTCTGGTGACTGTTGTCATCAGAGGCCTTTCAATGTGTTGTGGCGGCGGTGTGCTACTCTCCCACACTCTTCCGGGTGCAGTACCATTGCCGTGCTGGGTCTTAGCTTCCGGGTTCGGAATGGGACCGGGCGTCTCCCCCAGGCCATGACCGCCGCGAATCTTCAATTCTGCCAATCCTTCTCGTGAAGGGTTGGGGTTTCCTGGCGGTTTGGGGACCGGATGGCGGACGCGTGTTTCGTGTTCGATCGCCTGTGGCTGTCCGTGCTATTGCCGCAGGCCGTGTACGCAGCAGGGTTGATGCCGCCGCCCCTCACAGGGGGGCGGGTGTTGTGTTGTCTTCGACCATTAGTGCCGGTCGGCTGCGCCCCTTGCGGGGTGTCCACGTCCGGTCTATCGACCATGTGTTCTGCATGGGGTCTACAGAAGCCCGAAGGCTTCATGGAATCCTTATCTTGGAGGGGGCTTCCCGCTTAGATGCTTTCAGCGGTTATCCCATCCGAACGTAGCCAACCGGCCGTGCCGCTGGCGCGACAACCGGCATACCAGAGGTTCGTCCACCCAGGTCCTCTCGTACTATGGGCAGGGCTCCTCAAGATTCCAACGAGCGCAGAGGATAGAGACCAAACTGTCTCACGACGTTCTGAACCCAGCTCGCGTGCCGCTTTAATCGGCGAACGGCCGAACCCTTGGGACCTGCTCCAGCCCCAGGATGCGACGAGCCGACATCGAGGTGCCAAACCATCCCGTCGATATGGACTCTTGGGGATGATCAGCCTGTTATCCCCGGGGTACCTTTTATCCGTTGAGCGATGCCGCGTCCGTACGCCGGCACCGGATCACTATCTCCGACTTTCGTCCCTGCTCGACCCGTCGGTCTCGCAGTCAAGCTCCCTTGTGCGATTGCACTCAACACCCGATTGCCAACCGGGCTGAGGGAACCCTTGGGCGCCTCCGTTACTCTTTGGGAGGCAACCGCCCCAGTTAAACTACCCGCCAGGCACTGTCCCTGGCCGGGATGACCGGCCGAGGTTAGAGGCCAGATGAGGACAGAGCGGTATTTCACATTCCGGCTCCACGGATGCTGGCGCACCCGCTTCGAAGCCTCCCGCCTATGCTACACAGTCCGCACCTAACGCCAATACCAAGGTATAGTAAAGGTCCCGGGGTCTTTTCGTCCTTCTGCGCTTAACGAGCATCTTTACTCGTACTGCAATTTCGCCGAGCTCCTGGTCGAGACAGTGGGGAAGTCGTTACGCCATTCGTGCAGGTCGGAACTTACCCGACAAGGAATTTCGCTACCTTAGGATGGTTATAGTTACCACCGCCGTTTACCGGGGCTTGAATTCACCGCTGCCCCCCCGAAGGGGATGACGGATCCTCTTAACCTTCCGGCACCGGGCAGGCGTCAGTGCATATACAGCGACTTACGTCTTCGCATGCACCTGTGTTTTTGGTAAACAGTCGCTACCCCCTGGTCTGTGCCGCCCCCACCGGCTCCGCGCGCAAGGCGCCTCACCGGCAGGGGCCTCCCTTATACCGAAGGCACGGGAGTGATTTGCCGAGTTCCTTGACCAGGATTCGCTCGATCGCTTTGGTATACTCTACCTGACCACCAGTGTCGGTTTAGGGTACGGGCGGCGCCACTCCTCACGCCGAAGCTTTTCTCGACGGAACGGCACACCGGATTCGGGGCACAAGACCCCCCATCATCACACCTCGCGCTCATGCCGGGCGGATTTGCCTGCCCGACGCGCCGCATGCTTGACCACGGATAACCACCACCGCGGCCCGGCTCCCGTTCCGTGTCACTCCTGCGCTACCCGCCACGCATCCACACGCCGGTCCCATGCCATCGGACGGTCCGAAGACCGCCACCCGACACGGGTAAGGGCACGCTTCCACGTCTTGGATTGGACGGCTTGACGCCGGTAGGAGAATATCGACTCCTTCATCCATTCGACTACGCCTGTCGGCCTCGCCTTAGGACCCGACTCACCCGGGGACGACGAACGTGGCCCCGGAACCCTTGGTCATCCAGCGGACGGGATTCTCACCCGCCTCTCGCTACTCATGTCTGCATTCTCACTTCCACGCGGTCCACGGCCGGCTCACGCCGCCGCTTCGCCCCACGCGGAACGCTCTCCTACCCAGCACAGCAAACTGCGCTGCCGCGTCTTCGGTGGCGTGCTTGAGCCCCGCTACATTATCGGCGCGGAACCACTAGACCAGTGAGCTGTTACGCACTCTTTCAAGGATGGCTGCTTCTGAGCCAACCTCCTGGCTGTCTATGCGACTCCACATCCTTTCCCACTTAGCACGCGCTTAGGGACCTTAGACGACGATCTGGGCTGTCTCCCTCTCGACGACGGAGCTTATCCCCCGCCGACTCACTGCCGCGATACACCTCTCACGTATTCGGAGTTTGGCTGCTGTCGGTACCCGATACGGGCCCTCAAGCATCCAGTAGCTCTACCCCATGGAGGCACTCACGCGACGCTGCACCGAAATGCATTTCGGAGAGAACCAGCTATCACGGAATTTGATTGGCCTTTCACCCCTAGCCCCAGGTCATCGGCCCGGTTTTCAACCCAGGTCCGTTCGGTCCTCCACGCGGTCTTACCCGCGCTTCAACCTGCCCAGGGCTAGATCATCCCGCTTCGGGTCCAGGACACGCGACTGGAACGCCCTTATCGGACTCGCTTTCGCTACGGCTGCCCCACACGGGTTAGCCTCGCCACGCACCACTGACTCGCAGACTCATTTTTCGATAGGCACGCCGTCACCCCGAAAGGCTCCGACGGATTGTAGGCACACGGTTTCAGAAACTCTTTCACTCCCCTCCCGGGGTGCTTTTCACCTTTCCCTCACGGTACTCGTACGCTATCGGTCAGACAGGAATATTCAGGCTTACCCCACGGTCGGGGCCGATTCACACGGGATTCCACGAGTCCCGCGCTACTTGGGAACAAGAACCGGCAGGCAGCGCGCCTTCGGCTACGGGGCCATCACCCTCTACGGCCGGGAATTCAATCCCGTTCGCCTCACACGCCGCTTTATCACTGCCGCCGGGCCCGTCGGAGCCCGGACGCCAAGTCCCACAACACCCATGCCGCAACCCCCGACGGGTCTCACACGGCACCGGTTTGGCCATCATCCGCTTTCGCTCGCCACTACTCACGGAATATCCTTTCCTGCAGGTACTGAGATGTTTCACTTCCCTGCGTACCCCCCGCACGAATGCGGTGCCGACCCATAACAGCCGGCGGGTTACCCCATTCGGACACCCTCGGATCAAAGCCCTGTCGGCGGCTCCCCGAGGCCTATCGCGGCCCCACGCGTCCTTCATCGGTCCTGTCTGCCAAGGCATCCACCATGCGCCCTTGCCGACAACACGACCACAGGCCATGCCACGACAACAACAACTGCGAACTGCCAGACGACAAATCATCACACTAAACGATCACAAAACGATCGACCCGAACCCACCAAGTGGGCCCGGACGAAACAATACAGCAGACAGCCAGCCGGAAAGCCGGCCATCCGCTCGCGTCCACTATCCAGTTCTCAAACCACCAGCGCACCGACGACACCCGACACGGGGCAACACCCCACACGGGAACCGACGGGCGGCGGGAACACCACCCACAAGGGTGGCGGTCCGGGAACCCAACAGCGCATCCATGCCACAGCCCTCCGACCGTTCCACGCCAGCACGCCCACGCCAGCCAGCCAACCGGCCGGCCCGCAGGCACGACCCCCACGCAGACCACGCAGAGGAATTTCATAATCTCCGTAGAAAGGAGGTGATCCAGCCGCACCTTCCGGTACGGCTACCTTGTTACGACTTAGTCCCAATCGCGGACCTCACCTTAGACGGCTCCCCCCCTTGCGGGTTGGGCCACCGGCTTCGGGTGCTGCCCACTTTCATGACTTGACGGGCGGTGTGTACAAGGCCCGGGAACGCATTCACCGCGGCGTTGCTGATCCGCGATTACTAGCGACTCCGCCTTCACGGAGCCGGGTTGCAGGCTCCGATCCGAACTGAGACCGGTTTTCAGGGATCCGCTCCATGTCACCATGTCGCATCCCGTTGTACCGGCCATTGTAGCATGCGTGAAGCCCTGGACGTAAGGGGCATGATGATCTGACGTCATCCCCACCTTCCTCCGGGTTAACCCCGGCGGTCCCCCGTGAGTTCCCACCATAACGTGCTGGCAACACGAGGCGAGGGTTGCGCTCGTTGCGGGACTTGACCCAACATCTCACGACACGAGCTGACGACGACCATGCACCACCTGTGAACCGGCCCCGAAGGGAAGCCGCGTCTCCGCGGCCGTCCGGCACATGTCAAGCCCAGGTAAGGTTCTTCGCGTTGCATCGAATTAATCCGCATGCTCCGCCGCTTGTGCGGGCCCCCGTCAATTTCTTTGAGTTTTAGCCTTGCGGCCGTACTCCCCAGGCGGGATGCTTAACGCGTTAGCTCCGACACGGAACCCGTGGAACGGGCCCCACATCCAGCATCCACCGTTTACGGCGTGGACTACCAGGGTATCTAATCCTGTTCGCTCCCCACGCTTTCGCTCCTCAGCGTCAGTGACGGCCCAGAGACCTGCCTTCGCCATCGGTGTTCTTCCCGATATCTACACATTCCACCGTTACACCGGGAATTCCAGTCTCCCCTACCGCACTCCAGTCCGCCCGTACCCGGCGCCGATCCACCGTTAAGCGATGGACTTTCACACCAGACGCGACGAACCGCCTACGAGCTCTTTACGCCCAATAAATCCGGATAACGCTTGCACCCTACGTATTACCGCGGCTGCTGGCACGTAGTTAGCCGGTGCTTATTCGAAAGGTACACTCACTCTCGCTTGCTCCCAATCAAAAGCGGTTTACAACCCGAAGGCCGTCATCCCGCACGCGGCGTCGCTGCATCAGGCTTTCGCCCATTGTGCAATATTCCCCACTGCTGCCTCCCGTAGGAGTCTGGGCCGTATCTCAGTCCCAATGTGGCCGGTCGCCCTCTCAGGCCGGCTACCCGTCGAAGCCTTGGCAGGCCATCACCCCGCCAACAAGCTGATAGGACGCGACCCCATCCCATGCCGGTAAACCCTTTCCCACACCATCATGCGACAGCGCGGAGCATCCGGCATTACCACCCGTTTCCAGGAGCTATTCCGAAGCATGGGGCAGGTTGGTCACGCATTACTCACCCGTTCGCCACTCTCACCGCCAAGCAAGCTTGACGGATCCCGTTCGACTTGCATGTGTTAAGCACGCCGCCAGCGTTCATCCTGAGCCAGAATCAAACCCTCCACAAAAAAACATGAAGAAGCCGAAACGACTCACATCAATAATTGACGGGCCAGCTTCCATAAGGAGGAAACCAACCCACGAAAAACCCCGACACCCCTCACAACGCTCCCACGTACCCGACAACAGCCGGGCGGGCATCGGACTGGCAATCAAAAAGCTATAAGTAGCACAAACACGCTCTTGAGTTCTCAAACCACCACCACACCAACAGCACCAAACCCTCCAAAGAGAACTCAACACTGCCGGGCAGCAAGAAGTAAACTTACCACGAGCCGGCCAAAACGCAACTCGGCCCTCACGCAGGGACGGTCAAAACAAGCAATAGCAGGCCTTTAAACGGCGTGTCGCTGCATGAGACTTTCTGGCTTTGAGCCCCGCGAAGAAGGAACTTCAGCGCACCCTCACGACTTCATGCACACATTTTATTCACAAAGTGCTGGTCAGGCCACAGCTGGATCGGCGTGTCAGCACAATCCTTTAATAGTCATTTTGAATTCAGATCATGGACGGTCATGCTCGATGCTGAGTTCGCCTTCAGTCTTCTATCCTCTATCATCCACAGCTTATGAATGCCGGTATTGATATAGGTGCACATTCACGCACTATGTTGATTTGCGGATCATGGATTCTGTTGACGGATGGTAAGACGGGTGTATGAGCACAACAATTGCAGTACTGACCGGGGCGGGCATCTCGACTTCAGCCGGCATACCGGATTTCCGCGGGCCTGACGGGGTTTGGACCAAGCATCCTGATCAAATGAGCGTCTATGACCTGGACCTGTTCATGAGCGACCGGAAACAGCGGGAGTATTCATGGCGGTGGCAAAAGGAGTCGCCTGTATGGAAGGCCCAACCGGGAGTGGCCCACAAGGCACTGGCCAAGCTGGAGCAGGCAGGCATGCTGAACCTGTTGGCTACGCAGAACTTCGATGCCCTCCACGAGAAAGCCGGCAACTCCGAGGACGTCATCGTCAACCTTCACGGAACCATCGGCACCTCCCACTGTATGAAATGCGGTCAGGCATACCGGACAGCCGACATCATGGCCAAGCTTGATCAGGAACCCGATCCGCACTGCCACAAGCCCATGCCCTACCAAGGCAACATGCCATGCAACGGCATCATCAAGACCGATGTGGTCTACTTCGGTCAGGCCCTGCCCGAGGGAGCCATGGAGAAGAGCATGAGGCTGGCTAGCCAGGCCGATCAATTCTGGGTGATCGGCTCCACCTTGGAGGTTTATCCGGCGGCCTCGCTGGTGCCGGCGGCAGCCCAGGCTGGCGTACCGATCACCATCATGAACATGGGCTCGACCCGGTATGATTCTCTGGCAACCCGGCTCATCCACGAACCCATCGAAGAGGCGCTGCCCAAACTCGTCGACAAAACCATCGCCGGACAGGGATGATTCGCTGACTGCTCCGCCTATTTTTTTGAAGCAGAGTGACATTCTGCAGATTTCTGATAGATCCCACAGGCTCATATGGGTCCCATCAGCCAAGTTCAGCAATAGGGAGCCATTCTAGCTGTTCACCCGGCCATGATCCTTATCGCGGAAGCCTGGATGACGGGCACCGGAGCCTGGTTCCGACCGGGAAACCAAGTCAGTAGTTCTGATGGACTTGGAAGCCTCGACTGCGCAAGGTATCCAAAATCTGGGTGATGTGGTCGGGGCCGTTGGTCTCCACGGTCACCTCCAAGAGCACGCCGTTGTCATAGTGGCCAGAGGATTTGAACTGATCATGGTTGAGCTCGATCACATTGGCACGCAGATCGGCCAAGACCGTGGCCACATTGACCAGCTGGCCGGGAACGTCGGGCAATTCCACGCCGAATTGCATGATGCGCCCGCGGGAAATCATTCCACGCTGGATGACTGCGCCCATAGTGACCGTGTCGATGTTGCCACCCGAGATGATGGGGACGATCACGTGCGGCCCTGGGGCGGACCGGAAGACATCGGACTGCAGATCCAACTGGCCCAGTGCTGCAAGGGAGACGGCACCGGCTGCCTCGACCACCAGTTTGTGCTTCTCCAGCATGAATAGGATCATCTCGGAGATGTCGCTTTCAGTCACTTGGACCAGATCATCCATATAGCGGCTGAGCAGAGCATAGTTCAGATCGCCGGGACGTCTGACGGCTACGCCCTCGGCAGCCGTACGCATCTGATCTGCTGCAACCACATGACCAGCTGTCAGAGATTCACGCCAGGCGGGAGATCCAACCGGGGTGGCTCCGATGACTCTGACCTCAGGCTTAAAAGTCTTTACAGCGAGCGCCACGCCGGCGCCCAGCCCGCCCCCACCCAGGGGAACCACGATATCGGTGGCATCGGGCACGTCCTGAAGAATCTCCATGGCGATAGTCCCCTGACCGCAGACGACCTCGTAGTCATCGAAGGGCGGGATGAAGGTCATGCCGCGATCACGCGCCATCCCCAGGGCGTAATCAGAACTTTCATCGAAGACCTCACCCTGCAGGACAACCTCGGCGCCATAGGCCCGAGTGGCATCGACCTTGAGCGGCGGCGTGATCCTGGGCATGACGATGGTGGCCTTCGCGCCCCGGCTGCGGGCGGCAAAAGCCACCCCCTGGGCATGATTGCCAGCGGAAGCGGTGACGATGCCGCGGTCCAGCTCGTCCTGATTCAGCGAGGCCACCTTGTTGTAAGCTCCACGGATCTTGAAGGATCCGGTCAGCTGCAGATTCTCCGGCTTGAGCAGAACACGATGGCCTATCCGAGCACCCAGGTCATCGGATTGCTCGATAAGGGTGTGGCGGGCCACACCCTCCAGACGACGTGCGGCGTTACGCAGATCAGCAGCATGATCGGACTCGAGACAGGCAGTGATTGTTGAGGCATCCATGCTCCAAGTATGGTCGGCGAGCCCGGCCAACGGGGTCAGCCGTCAACATGGTGGACACCCAAACTTATCGAAAACCAAAAGATGTGAGCACTCGGACATCTAAACACCCGAAAAAGTTGTCGGCAGTTCCCGACAGTCGTCGCTGACAGGTAGTGGCAGGCAACAGTCGCAACCTACAGCCCATGGTCATCCGCCCCCGGTCATCACATGCCGTCACTGCGGTGAGCGTCAATCACCGCCAGCTGCCCGCAAGCTTATCGAACTTCACCAGCAGTCACCGGTGGGGCTAGCGATCACCTGCCTTACTTGTCGTCAGTAGACTGGGCATGTGCCTCGTCGACCACGGTATGGTCATCACGGAAGTCGTGGGAGGCCACAGGTTCATCAGAGTCACGGGCTACTCCGGCGCCCAGGTCGGCCAGCAGCAAGGTGACCGCAGTCGGGTCATTGACCCGCAGACGGGCCTTGGTCTGGCCCGGCCCGACCTTGATGGTCCAGCCCTTATCGGGCATGACGGCGAACATGGTCTCGTCCGTTTCATCGTCGCCCAAGGCCATCATGAAGTCGTAGTCGCCGCTGTTGACGAAGGGCAGGATGGCCTGGCCCTTGCTGGTGGCCACGGGGGTGACTTCGACGACCTTGGAGTTCTCCATGATCATCAGCCCCAGGCCGACCACTACTCCGCGCAGGCGATGGAGCAGATCCTGACGCTCCTGGTCGGCCACCTGGGCGTCGCTCATCCGGTAGTGCCAAGCAACCGCATCCGACTTGCTCTCCACGAAGGAGCGAGGAACCCTTGTGGCCGATTCATCCATGATGGGCCGGATCACCTTCTGCCAGGTATCGGAGTCGGGCAGGCCTTTCGCCCGCTGCCACTCGTCCGAGTCGCTGCCAGGCAGGTTGCGGTTCCAAGCGCCATGTTCAGCAATCAGCCCCACCGGAAGGTTGCCGAACCAGTCCTGCATGATCTGATGGCTGCGGCCGGAGACCAGCAGGAAGTCCACATCGGGATTGCTCCCAACCTGGGTCAGCAGACGGCGGAGGGCCTGGGTGGGCTTAGCCCGCTCAGGACGGCGAACCAGCGGGGTCAGCGTCCCGTCATAATCACACAGGACCAGACGACGATGGGCGCCGTCCCACTGACGAACGATGGCGTTGTGGTGATCCATACGCAGCCTCCTATCTGTCATGCCAGGAGCGGACACCTGCCGCAGGGAGTCGAGGAACGAGGCGCACCAGTTGGCTGCAGTGCGCACCTTGAGCCGGGCCTGCATGCGAATGTTACGCCGCTTGGACTCCTCGGGAGTAATCTCCAGGGCGTTGTGCAGCGCCTCACAGACCATGTCGATGTCGTAGGGATTGACGATGAAGGCATCGGTCAGCTCGTCGGCTGCCCCGCACATGTCCGACAAGACAAGGGTGCCGTCGCGCCCGTCATGGCAGGCCAGGTACTCCTTGGCCACCAGGTTCATCCCATCGCGCAGGGGGGTGACCAGGGCTACATCGCCAGCCGTGTATATACCGCAGACCGGCTTGATGGACAGGGAGCGGGTGATGTAGTGGATGGGGGTCCAGGCCAGCAGGGAGTAGCGGCCGTTGATCTCGCCCACCAGCTGATCCACCTGGGCCTTGAGCCGCTGATAGGACTCGACGACCTCACGCGAGGGGGTGGCCAGCAGGTAGTAAGTGACATGGCCCACCCATTCAGGGTACTTGTCCAGCATGCGTCCAAAGGCCTGAAGCCGCTCGGGCAGACCCTTGGTGTAATCCAGCCGGTCCACCGAGACGATGACCTTGTTGGACCGGCTGCCCACCGAGGAGGCCGCCTGCTTGGCAAGCGTGGACTCGGGGATGTCCTCCTTCATGTAGTGGCTCCACCAGTTGGCGTCCGACGCGGCGGCTTCGTTGGCTGCGACCCCTTCAGCGGTCACCGAGGTGCGGTAGCGATGACGGGGGGACTTGCCGCAGACCTCGTCGATCCCTCGGCGCATGGCCCGGGCCAGGCTGGAATGGGCAGTACGCCGGTAGAGGTTGTAGTCGATGCCGATGGGGAAGGCGTCGATGGCTGCGCGGTGGCCGTCAGGCATCTCGACCACGCCGTCCTGGTTGATTGGCAGTTCGGGCAGCAGCCTGTGCAGCGAAGCCAGGAAGCTGGCGGAGAAGTCCACCGTGTGGAAGCCGATCAGGTTGGCGCCCAGGACGCCCTCCAGGATCTCTCGACTCCAGGGCAAGGATCGGAAGATCTCGGCGCTGGGGAAGGGCACGTGCAGGAACCAGCCGATGGAGGCATCAGGGTAGCGTTCGCGCAGCATCTTGGGCAGGAGCATCAGATGGTAGTCCTGGATCCATATGGTGTCGCCCTTGCGAATGAGCGGTTCCACCACCTGCGCGAAACGCATATTGACTTTGCGGTACATCTCCCAGTCCTCCTGACGGAAGACCGCCTCATGCGAGAAGTCATGGAAGAGGGGCCAGAGGGTGTTGTTGGAAAATCCGGCGTAGTAGCCGTTCAGCTCATCCTTGCTTAGGAAGATGGGAATGCACCGGCTCTCCCGGTAGGCCTGACGAATCCCGGCCAGTTCCTTTTCGGAGTACTTCTGAGGATCGATACCACTCCAGCCGATCCAAAGGCTGTCCTTATGGGAACGGTGGTAGGGGCCGATCGCCGTGGCCAGCCCTCCGACGTTCTGGCGCAAAGTGTAAGAGCCGCCCTCCCGTGCCTGCAGTGACATGGGCAAACGGTTGGAGACGATGATCAGACGAGACATGCAACCCGCTTTCTTTTTCCGTCCGCGACGAAGTCGTCACGACTTGCCATGACGCGGACCCATCGCCCCGGAACCCGGGGACCCAACCGGTCCGTACAGGCACAACGGGGCATCGCTGACTTCCACTCTAGCCGGGAAAGCATGCCGACGGCGAAGTTTTCCTCAGAGTCGGTAGACGAAACCCTCCCATGGGGAGAGGCGGCCGGTCAGCAGGGAGCTGGCTGTCTGCTCAGGCCGGTAGGTGGTTATGAGGATCCGGTCGGGGTCCACCGCTCCGAGGGCCATAGAGGTGAATCCGGTCTGATCCAGGCCCAGAATGGCAGCGGTCTGAGGCGGCAGCGAGGCTGGGCGGCTGCTCAGATTGACCGCAACCAGCAGGCGCTGGCAGGGCAGGGCATCCAGCACACTGGCAGCCTCAGGTCCCGACTTGGGCTCCGGCACCTGGTCCAGGGAACGGGTGAATGAATAGATCCGGTCCGCCTCCGGATCCAGAAGGGTGAAGTCGCCGGCCGCCACGACCGGATTGGTGTGCCGCAGGCGGATCAGCTCCCGGTAGAAGGCCAGGACCGAATCCGGATCGCGCAGCTCGGTCTTGGCGTTGACTTTGTTTCTATTAGGGTTGACGGCCATCCAGGGCTCCTTAGGAGCGTATGAAGCCGTAAAACCAGCGAACTTGGTGGAGTCCCACTGCATGGGGGTGCGGGCATTGTCGCGGCTCATATAAGCCAGGGCGGCCATCATGGACTCCGGATCCTGCTCGTGCGCCTGGTCGACCCGCTGGTGGTAGAGGTTGATGGACTCCAGATCCCGGTACTGGTCCAGGCTGGTGAAGCCGGCGTTGGTCATGCCCAGCTCCTCGCCCTGATAGATGTAGGGGGTTCCCCGGTGCATGTGCAGGAGGAGTCCCAGGGCCTTGGCCGAACGGGAGCGCAGCTCATCACTGGAGGTGTCGCCCCAACGGGAGACGATCCTAGGCTGGTCGTGGTTGTCGAAGTAGAGGCTGGCCCACCCGGCCTTGGCCACAGCCTGCTGCTGCTCGTTCATGGCCGCCTTGAGCCGGGAGACCTGGAAGGGGCGGATGTCCCACTTGCTGTCCCCGGTGTCAACCTCGGTCTGGGTGAAGAGGAAGAGCATGTCCAGCTCGTGGTTGGCCGGGTCGGTGATCTGCCCGCTGCGAGCTGGGGCCAGGCTGGGAGCCTCCCCCACGGTCAGGTAGCCATGCCGACCTTGGAAAACCTCGCTGCGCATCTGTCTGAGGAACTCGTCCAGCCTGGGGCCGTCCACACAGAAGGGCGCCGAGGACGAGTACCCCTCGGGCCCTACAGAACCGTCAGCAATGGCCGATCCGTCCTCGCCGGGCAGACGGCCCTCGGAGTCGACGGTCTTGGAGATCATGACGATCACATCCATGCGGAACCCGTCGATGCCCCGGTCCATCCACCAGTTCATCATGCCGAAGACGGCCTGCCGGACCTGTGAGTTCTCCCAGTTGAGGTCGGGCTGCTTCTTGGAAAACAGGTGCAGGTAGTACTCGCCCCGCTGCGGATCGTATTGCCAGGCGGAGCCCCCAAAGTAGGACCCCCATTGGTTGGGCTCTGCGCCAGGGGTGCCGGGTTCGCGGCCGGCCTTGGCGGGACGCCACCAGTACCAGTCGGCGTGCGGGTCATCCCTGTTGCGGGAGGCCTGGAACCAGGCGTGCTCGTCCGAGGTGTGATTGACCACCAGGTCCATGACCACCTTGATGCCCCGCCGGTGGGCCTGGTCCAGAAGCTCATCCATATCGTCCATGGTGCCGAACATGGGGTCGATGTCCTGGTAATCGGCGATGTCATAGCCGTTGTCATCCTGAGGAGACTTGTAGACCGGGCTCAGCCAGATCACGTCCACGCCCAGGTCGGCCAAGTAGTCCAGCCGCTGGGTGATGCCCGGCAGATCGCCGTAGCCGTCACCGTTGGTGTCCTGGAAGGACCGCGGATAGATCTGATAGACCACCGCGTTGGCCCACCAGGGATTGGGAGCGGCTCCGTTGGTCCGCACCCTATCGGGCAGCTGCATGCGTTCTTCCTGGGTCATGGCCCTCCTCACGAAGGTTGGATTCCTGGGACTTCCTTGTTCTGTGACCTCCACTATAGGCCGCCCTGACTGCCTGTCCTGGCTGGGCTACTTGACAGCTCCTCTCATAACGCCGCTGATGACCCACTTCTGTGCGAACAGGTAGACGATCAGGATGGGCGCCAGAGCCATCAGGTAGCTGGAGAAGGCCATCGGATAGTTGGTGGCGAACTGGGAGCTGAAGACATACTGTGCCAGAGGGATGGTCTGACTGGTCTGATCCGTCAGGACGATCAGCGGCATGAGGAAATCGTTCCAGGCCCAGAGAGCCGTGGTGATGGCGATGGTCGCATTGATTGGACCCATAAGGGGGAAGATGATGGTCCAGAATATCCTCCAGGTGCCTGCGCCATCCAATCGGGCGGCCTCCTCAAGAGCGGTGGGGATGGATCGGATGAACCCCGTGGCGATGAAGAGGTTGGTGCCGAGTCCTAATACCACGTAGAGCAGGATCAGACCTGGCACGTTGTCCAAGTGCCAGCTGCCGAACTGCTTGGCGATGGGAAGCATGACCACGGGGAAGGGGACGAACATGGCCGCGATGAAGAAGTAGTAGAGGAAGCGGAAGAAGCGCTTGTCCATGTTCCTGGCCACGGCATAGGCCACGAAGGTGTTGGTCAGCAGGGTGAGCGCCACTGCGCAGACCGTGACGACGGCTGAATTCAGAGCGGCCTTGGGATAGTTGACCTTGTTCCAGGCATCGGCGAAATTATGCCACTGCCAGGAAGAGGGCAGGCTGAAGGTTCCGGCTTCCGCAGGGGTCTTCAGAGCCGTGACCACGGTGAAGTAGAGCGGCACAAGAATCGTCAGGGAGAGCACAGCCACGGTGGCCGTCAGCCACCAGTTGACCCTCTTGAGGTGCGATCCCGGGGATCCCCAATGCCGCCTTCCCCTTCTTTCTGCTGATTGTGCCGGTGTCTGCGGTTGCATAAGCGCTGTCTGTGCCATCTCAGATCTTCTCCCCTCTTCTGGAAATGCCCAGCTGGATGAATGCGATCACAGCCAGGACGATGAAGAACATGACCGCGTTGGCTGTCTGGTAGGCGTACTCGCCTCCGGTAAGGCCGCCCTTGTAGATGAGGTAGGTGACTGTTTCGGTCTTGGAATCGGGCCCTCCTGCGGTCAGAGCCACCACCTGGTCGAAGGTGTTGAAGGCATTCTTCAGAGTCAGCACAAGGTTGATGGTGAAGAATGGGCCAATCAAGGGGAAGGTGATCCTCCAGAATTTCTGCCACTCATTGGCGCCATCGATGGATGCAGCCTCATAAACCTCCGAGTCGATGGTCTGCAGACCCGCCAGATATATGAGGGTCGAATAAGCCACCGCCTGCCAAACCGAGAGGAAGACGATAGGGATCCATGCATAGTGCTCGCTGGTCAGCAGGGACTGGGAGAGCCAGCTGATGCCCAGGGCCTTGCCTAGAGCCGGCAGGGGCGTCATGAAGATGTATTTGAAGACATAGCCGATGACCAGAACCGAGAGCGTGTAGGGGATGAAATAGATGACCCGGAACCCGTTCTTGAAAGCGATCTTTCCATTCAGCGCCACCGAGATGAACAGGGCGATGAAGTTGACCAGCAGGGTGATCAGGATGGCGATCAGCAAAGTGAACAGATAAGCGTGGCCCACGCGGCCGTCACGGAAGAGGGCGCCGTAATTCTTGAAGCCGATCCTTGAGAAGCGCCCGTATCCCTGGGAATTCGTAAAAGAGTAGGCCACGCCCTGGAGGAAGGGCACATAGAGGAAGAGCATGAAAATCAGGGCGGCAGGGACCGCCATCCAGTAGAAAGCGCGGTCGACCTTGCGATTGGAGAACCTTGAAGGCCGTTTTCCGGCCTTGGCTGTTCCGTCAGCAGTACGGATGCCGACGACCTTGGATTGTGCCATGTCTGAATCCTGACCTTTCATCATTGGAAGTTCCTTGCCTGGACCTTGTCCCATTCGTTCTGCATGGAACCGATGAAGCCATCCACATCCCCCTTGGTGACCATTGTCTGCAGATAGCCGCCGATATTGATGGAAGAGGGGATGTAATGGTCGCAGAAGTCGGCCAAGCGGTTCTGCTGGAAGAAGGGAAGAACCCCGTTCAGGGCCGGATCACCTGCCTCCACCTTTCTGGTCGGCGTGAAGGCCGTCTGGGCCTTGGCATACGTGCGCAGCTGCTGGGGCTGCATCAGATAACGGATCAGCCGCATGGCCTCCTTGGGATGCCTGGTGTTGGCGCCCATGGTCAGCATGACATCGTCGCCAGCCGTCAGTATTTGCCGGGAGCGGGAATCATTCGCGGGCATCTGGGCGAATCCGAGGTCCACATCCGGTTCGATCATCCTGATTTGCGGTATGGCGTATGTTCCCAGGGGAAGGATCGCCACCTTGCCCTTGGCCATATTTTGGGTGCCCTGCTGGTAGGTGACGCCCTTGTCGCCAGTGGAATGGCTGAAGAGCTCGACCTCGCGCCGAGCCGGCTCCGTCCACAGGGTCTTGAAATCGGTTTTCCCAGCCATCAGATCCCTGTATCTGCTCTCGGGGACCAGGGTCCCCGCCAGTGACGCCAAGGGGGCCTGGGCGGTCCAGGAATCAGAGAGAGTGCCCTGCACAGGTTCGATGCCCAGGGACTTGAACTTGTCCATGACAGCCGTGAACTCCGACCAGGTGCGCGGCGGATTGTCAGGGTCAAGCCCTGCCTTTCGCCAAAGCGTCTTGTTGTATATGTACCCGCTGGCGTTGCCGGCAAAGGGCAGGCCATACAGGCGCTTGGCCGAAGGATCCTTGGTCTGGACCAGATTCCTGGCTATCGACACCATGCCCGGATTGAGCCCCTTGACCAAGGGATCGTCAGTGAAATCATGGAAGACCCCGGATGCCGCGAACATGCCGAAGCTGATATCGCCGTTGAAGGTGATGACGTCGGGCACCCGGTTTTTGACCAGACGAGTGCGCAAATCCGTCTGGGCATCAGCCGAATTATTGATGTTCACCCTGATGT
This sequence comes from Bifidobacterium sp. B4111, assembly GCF_026537235.1. Classification (NCBI taxonomy): domain Bacteria; kingdom Bacillati; phylum Actinomycetota; class Actinomycetes; order Bifidobacteriales; family Bifidobacteriaceae; genus Bifidobacterium; species Bifidobacterium sp. B4111. The sequence goes on from NZ_JAFNMO010000002.1 coordinate 394,923, forward strand.
CAGGATTCTCCTTCTCAAACTGTGCAACCATGGCCTTGAACTGGTCGGCGGCCTCGAACTTGAACTGGAAGAAGTCCAGAGTGACTTGGCCTGAATCTGCTGAGCCGCAGCCCGCCATGGCCACGACGGTCAGCAGAGCCAGGAGCGAGGCGACTCCGTTGCGAACCCAGGTCGTCATTCGACCAAGCCCGGATCCCTCCCTACTGCCGATATCCTTCATATTTGGCTCCTTTACCATCCGCACGGGCAACAATGACCTAGATGATTCTGCGGACCAGCATAGGGGACAGGGATATTTCATTCCCAGCCCCGGCGAGTTCCTTTCGTTAAGAAAGTAATTAAGATATGCTGTTCAGTGCATGGGGTTTGTCCGCAATCAGGTCGGACCAATTTTCCGTAAGGAGGCACCGTGGCCGACAGAGACAACCAGAGCTCAAACCATCACGAGAACGATTACCGCCTAGGAGAAGCACGGCCGTTCCCAGCCTGGTTCACGGCCTCCCAATATACCCACCGCATCGCCGTTGAGATCCTCCAGCACGGCCCGATCTCCAGAGTGGCCCTGGCACGGCGATTCAACCTGACCCAGGGTGCCGTATCGCGCATCACCAACGATCTGACCCACCGCGGGGTCATCAGAGAGGCAGGCACACTGCCGCAGGCAAAGAAAGACCCAGGAAGACAGGATGACGGCAATCATAGCTCCAATAGCGTAGGCAGACCGCAGCAGGCTCTGATCATCCGCCGGGAAGCCAAGACCTTCATCGGCATCAATCTTCACGGCGGCACCGCGCTGGCCACGGCGACGGACCTGGCCTGCCGACCCGTCGGCCAGCCCCACAGTCATCACATTCGACAGCGAAGCCCAGGCCAGGTCGTAAGGATGCTGTCAGACCTTGCCCAGGAATGCATGCGCGAGATCAGCCAGGCCGGGCTGCCCAGCCCCTCCGGCCTTGCCATCTCCCTTGGGGGTCGGGCGGAGGGAGACAGGATCGTCACCTACGCCCCCTTCCTGCACTGGAGCGAACCTATTGATCTTGCCACCCAGATGGAGAATACATGTGATCTGCCTTGTCTGGTCTTCAACGATCTCGATGCTCTGGCCCTGTACGAAGGATGGTTCGGCGAGGGCATCGGGCTGGATCGTTTCGCTCTGATCACCATGGGATCCGGCATCGGCTATGCCCTGAGCGAGCACGGCATGCCTGTCTCCTCACCGGATGAGGGTTTTGGGCTGATTGGCCATCAGCTGGTGGATCCGGACGGACCGGTCTGCTATCTGGGTCATCGTGGCTGCGCCCAGTGCCTGACTACAGGCTCCCTGGCTGAGCAGTACTCGCATGCCATCGGGCAGGCTGCCAGCCTTGACGAGTTGGTCAAAGACCTGGAGGAGGACATGCCACAGGCGGAGACCCTGCTCAATCTGACCGGTTATCGGCTAGGGGTGCTGATCGCTCTGGTGGCCAACGTGGCCCTGCCTGACAAGGTTCTGGTTGGCGGGGAGACTTCCTATTTGATGAAAAGGTGCGTCGAATCCGTACGCAAGGGCACTGCATCATTCCGCCACAGCCAGATGGTCGAGGTTCCCGTGAAAATCATTGACGGCGACTGGCTCCGCTGGGCCCAAGCACCGGCGGCCAGAGCAATTGCCCGGTACCTGCAGGGCCCCGGAGAGGCCGATAAGCCCGAATGAACGAGGAAACGACTGGACGGATTCAGATACGGCTCGCTTCAAAAATCACTGCCTCCGCCGGGTGAACGACCGGTGGCCGGATTCCCTGAGCGCCCAAGACCGCGCCCGGAAGGACCACGCCTTGGGAACGCCACCAGGCCAGAGGGCTCTGTCCGTTGCCGATCCGATCCAGGTCACGGCAGACATCCAAGGGTCTGATCTTGTAATCAGCCTTGGGATCCAAACCGGGAAGCGCCAAGGGCTGCGGAGGGTAATTGACCGAAGAGGTCAACTGGGTGAAGCGGTAGAGCGCCTGCGAGCCGCCAGCAGAGACTACTCCATCCAAGCGGACTGCCGGGTCGGGTGCGTCGCCATGCACTACACGACCGGTGTGCAGCATATGCCGCCACTGCTTATAAAGATCAATCCAACGCCCCAGCTCATCCAGCTGATCCTGGGGCACGGCAAGCAGGTTCCATTCCACGCCCATATGGCCGAAGAAAGCCATGGCCGCACGCAGACCGAGCGAGGTGGCACGGCCGGTGGAATGGGCCGGGGAATCGCCCACATGCTCACCCATCATCTCCGGCGGCAGCAGTAAGGATGTGTAGCGCTGGATGTCAGCCCGCTCGACCGGATCCACGCAGTCCGAGACCCAAACCCTGTCAGCGTATTCCAATACGCCCAGATCGATGCGTGCGCCCCCTGAAGCGCAGGATTCAATCTCCAAGCCAGGATGCCTGGTTTTCAGGTCGCGCATGATTCTATAGACCGCCTCGGTCTGCGCATGCATGGCAGGACGTCGCGACCGGGGCGAGCAGGCTTCGGTCACGTAACGATTGTGATCCCATTTGATGTAGTCGATGCTCATAAGCGCAATGAGCGAGTCCATGGCATCGAACACATAGCCATAGGCATCGGGATTGGTCAGATCCATGACCTGCTGGTTGCGGCCTTCGACAGGCAGCCGGGAAGGCCCCGGGGACATGACCCAGTCAGGATGTGCGCGAAAGACGTTTGAGTCTGGACTGATCATTTCGGGTTCGAACCAGAGGCCGAATTCCATTCCCAGCTGATGCACCTTGGCAGCCAGAGCCTCCAGGCTCTTAGGCCCTTCGGGCCATACCTGCCGATCGATGGACCAGTCCCCCAGTCCGGCCTCATCCGAACGCCTGCCCTGGAACCAGCCATCATCAACGACAAAACGCTCCACACCTATACGGGCGGCCTGTTCGGCCAGGGCAGCCAGCTTGTCATAGGACTGGTCGAAGTAGACCGCCTCCCAGGTGTTCAGAGTGACAGGCCTGGGATGTGAGGCCAACCCGGGATGCAGGGATCGCAGGAAAGCATGATACCTATTGGCCGCCTGGTCCAACCCTTTGCCCCGGGAACCATAGAGCCAGGGCGTGGAATACGCTGGCTGGCCGGAATGGCCATCAGCAGGAGGAAGCGCGATTTCTCCCGCCATCAGAATCTCGCCGCCGCCCAGCAATGCGGGAGCTGAAGGAATCCGCTCGGCGCTGAGCAGACCATTGCCGCTCCAACCCAAGTGGACCATGCATACCTCATCATGCTCGAATCCGAACCCGGGTCGACCCGCGCACATGACCAGGGAGGAATCAAAATCCGGCCGGCCCACCAAGCTTGAACGCTCCAGACGGCCTACGGTCAATGGCTGGCGTTGCGGGCTGCGCTCGCGCAGGTGGTGACCGGTGGTGGTCAGAATCTCGCTTGCCTCGGCCGGCAAGGGGAAAGCCAGCTCCAAGCCGTTGACATCCAGCTCTCTGACCTTATCCAGGTTGAACAGGTCCGCACGCTGCCTGACTAGACCGGACGAAAGCACTTGGCACTGCCAAGTCAGCCCCACGCCCTGGCCCTGGTCGCATACCTGAACTTTCAGCGTCGGAACGGCGGAGCCGTCAGGGCGGACCTGGGCTGTGCCCAAATCGACTGACACCACCTGGAAGCGGCAAAAGACCTCAACACCGCTGCGGCAGATGCGCAGTCGGCGCTGTCCGGTCCAAGCCTCGGACTGGGTCGGAAGGATGCTGGGCCAGGCCGTCAGGTCCAGTCCTCCTGAGACCCGCTGCGGGGCCAGAGCGTCATAGGTTCCCAGAAGGGCCTGCGGATCGGCCACTGGATCGCCCCAGTGAACTATTCGCGGCAGACCCCTCCCCGGGAAAAGAGCAGCAAGGGACAGCTCGGACTGCTCCATGTAAACCAACCTGAGGGGAACCCCCAGATTCGATTTGCTCTGATAAGACCCCATCCTCGGGCCGCCGCGATGAACCTCCATGACACCTCCGCCATAAGCCCGGCGATGCCGCTCGCCGAGGCTGATAAATCAGGCTCCATGCTAAGAACCCGCGGCTAACTTGTCTGGAAGGGCGTGTTTTTCTTACTTGGGAAAGTAATTCATGGAAATCCGCTCAGCAGCTGTTTACATCAGCTCTGGCCGACCTGCTCTTCGTGGTGAACACGGAAGGCCAGCTCGGCCAGGTGGACACCGTGGGTCAGGAACTCCTGAGTCCGGCAGACATAGTCATGCTCACGGCCCAGGCGCGCCAGGTAGCCGTTGATGTAGTCCACCTCGGTCGGGCGGCCCTTGGACATGTCCTGATACATGGAGGGGTAGTGAAGCGGGTTGCTCACCCGACTGACATAGTCCACCTCGTCCAGTGTCTCCTGACGGGTCTGGATCAGCTGCTTGCCAGCCCTCTCGCAGGCGTCATAGGCCTCGTCAATCAGCTGGCGGGACATATCCTTGGCGCCCGGGTAGGAGATGAACTGGCCCATGGTGATCTGATACATGGTGCAGATGGTGTTGACCACCGAGTTGAAGATGATCTTGGCCAGGCAGGTGCCCTCGAAGTTTTCCGTCAGGATGGGGTTGAGGTTGGCGGCCTTGAAGTCCTCGGCCATCCTGCGCTCCAGGTCGGTGGTCTGCTCGGTCATGGCACACAGGTGCAGGGAGCCGGCCCCGGACTTGCCTATGAAATCCACGTCGCCGGGCCCATTGAGGACCGTGCCGATCATGGCCGTGCCACCATAGATCCGCTCCTGGGGGAAGTACTTGAGCAGCTTATCGAAGTGACCCCAGCCGTTCATGGCCGAGACGACCACCTGATGGTCGCGGAAGAGCGGTGCGCAGCGCTCCAGGACGGCCTCCAGCTGCATCTGCTTGAGCATGACGATCCAGACGTCGGGGTCGCCCTTGTAGTCCTCAGGGGTGTAAATATTAACGGACACCAAATGCCGATTCTCATGATCGCGGGAGACATAGACGCCTCCTTGGTCGTGAACCTTGTCAATATTGGGCATCCAGGTATCCACGAAATCCACCTGCAGGCCGGCCTGCTCCTGCAGCAGCACACCCAGACGATAGCCCATGGCTCCGGCACCGATGACCGTATATCGCATCGAAATACACCCTCTTCTTTTCCTGACTAGGCGACACACCTTCGGGGACCGGCCCGAGGGATACCAAGCAGTATGCCGGGACGGCAGAAGGGGACCAGGACAACGCTCGCATAGTGGACATAAGGACTGGAGCATGCGTGGATTCCTGCAGCGTGGAAAGCCTCGCCACGCCTAATCGACGCCGATAGGAGCATAAGCGGACATCCAGCCATCCCGGCAAAAACACCGGCATAGGCTAGAACCCATGCAAAGAGAGCAGAGAGGAGCCGGGGGGATGGACCGGCGGACCCTGGCCATCCTGGTCCTGGTGGGCGTGATCAGCGGATTCCTGTCGGGGATGTTCGGCATCGGCGGCGGATCGATCATAGTGCCTGCCCTGGTATGGACCGGACTGCAGCAACGGCAGGCCTCTGCCACGTCGCTGGCCTCCATGATCCCCATGTCGCTGGCCGGGGTGGCCTCTTACGCCCTGAGCGGGCATGTGGACTGGCTGGCGGCTCTGTTGCTGGCCGTGGGCACGGTCATTGGGGCGCAGGTCGGCACCTGGCTGCTGGACCGGCTTCCTGAGGTGATCCTCAGATGGCTCTACGTGGGCTTCCTCATGGCAGTCATTGCCCAGCAGCTGCTGTCCACGCCCTCAAGGGAGAGCAGCATCCAGCTGAGCCCAGTGGTGGCCTTGATCATTCTGCTGGTCGGCGTCCTGATCGGAACCCTGTCAGGGTTGCTGGGTGTCGGCGGCGGAGCCATCGCGGTGCCCGCCCTGGCTCTGCTGGGCGCCAGCGACCTGATCGCCAGGGGAACCTCCCTGCTGGCCATCCTGCCCAGTTCATTGTCGGGAACGTTCACCAACCTGCGGCACCACCTGGTCCACGCCGGTCAGGGGCTACTTCTGGGAATCGTGGCCGCTCTGACCACACCTGTGGGCACCTGGGCGGCCTCGGGGGTCAGCGCGCGAGTGGGCGCCAATCTGTTCGCCGCCTACCTCTGCCTGATCGTCCTGCGCTGCATCTGGGCGGCCCTCCAGGTTACCCCGGTCTTCCAGCAGTACATGGCCAATCACAACCACCGCTAAAAACAGGCTCAGCCCTGGCGGTGCCGTGCAAAGAAATCGGCAAGAATCCTGGCACACGCCTGTTCGCACACACCACCCAGCACCTCGGCCTTTGTTCCGGTGTGCGGGTCACGGGGCAGATCCCAGACCGACCCGCAGGCTCCCATCTTGGGGTCCCAGGCTCCGAAAACCACCCTGCTGAAATGACAAGCCATCAGCGCCCCTGCACACATGGGGCAGGGCTCCAGGGTCACGATCATGGTGCACCCGGCCAGATCCCAGCCCACGTCGGATTTCCCGATGGCCTCCATCTCGGCATGAGCCAGGGGACGGCCCAGGGCCTGCCGCTGGTTGAAGCCCCGGCCGATGACGCGGTCCGAGGCATCCAAGACCAGAGCGCCCACGGGCACGTCCCCACGGTCTCCAGCCAAGCCGGCCAGCCGCAGGGCCTCCTCCATGGGCGCCTTCCACTGTTCTTGCACGGGTTCAGTCTGGCAGTCCAGCCCGACAGGTCAGTTCAGTTGATCATGCCTGCGATACGGCGACGCACATGGTGCAGATGGGCCTTGGGCCGCCCGGACGTGTCGATGCCTCGCTTGGCTAGGAAGGCACGAACCATCTTGTCCCCCTCGCTGAAGATCAGAACCGTCAGTCCAATCCCCAGGCAGATGAGCCACTGGCTTGCACTCAGTGGAGCCATGCCCAGAACGCTTGCAACCGGAGCCAGATACATGGCCCCCGCGTGGATGCCCAGGGCCACGAACGAAGCCACCAGGAGGAAGGTGTTGTCCAAGGGGTTGAGCTGGACGATCAGCCTGTTCTCAGACCTGGCCGACATGGCGACGAAGAAGTTGAAGAGGACCAATAAGGTCAGGGCCATGGTCCGGGCGTGGGCCAGATCCATCCCTGCATTGATGTTGAGGCGGAACAGGACCAGGATGCAAGTGGCCATCCAGAGCCCGCAGACGGCAAGCCGTGCCCAAAGCACTCGCGAGAGCAAGCCCTCTCCGGACGAACGCGGGGGCGACTCCAGCTCGTCCCCGCTGCCCGGCTCGAATCCCAGGGCTATGTCCTGGACGCCGTTGGTCACGAAGTTGATCCAGAGCATCTGCAGGGGCAGGAAGAGCAGGGGCTCCTCGGCAATCACATTGACCCCCACGGCGATCATGGCGGCTGCGGCCGTGGACAGGAGGAAGTAGGCGGACCCGCGGATGGCCTTGAAGATGACCCTCCCCTGACGCACAGCCTGGGTGATGGTGACGAAGTTGTCGTCGGTCAGAACCACATCGCTGGCCTCCCGGGCCACGTCGGTGCCGGAGCGGCCCATGGCGATGCCCACCGAGGCAGCCTTCAGCGCTGGGGCGTCATTGACGCCGTCGCCGGTCACAGCCACCACATGGCCCTCATCCTGCAGGGCTTCCACAATGCGCAGCTTGTCCTGGGGGGAAACGCGGGCGGCGATGGAGGTCTCACGCAGACGGGCCCGGAGGACCTCGTCGCTCATCTCCAGCATCTCGCTGCCGGTCAACGCCTGGTCGGTATGCTCCAGACCCAGGCGACGACCTATGGCGGCTGCGGTCACCGGGTGGTCGCCGGTAATCATGACCACGCGGATGCCGGCCCCGGCGCATTCGGCGATGGCCTCGCGCACGCCGGGTCGGGGCGGATCGAGCATGCCTTCAAGCCCCAGGAAGGTCAGGTCGTCAGGTCGACGGCGGGAGGCGGGATCCTGGTCAGAGGAGAGGACCCTGCTGGCCACGCCGATCACCCGCAACCCCTGGGAACCCATTGCTTCGTAGGACTTGTGGACAGCCTGGGTGTCCAAGGGAACGACCTGGCCATCCGGGTCCAGCATGGTTCGGCTCATGGCCATGATCGCATCGGGGGCACCCTTGACGTATTGGGTCAGGGTGCCGTCCGGGCTGCGGCGGATGGTCATGGAGTGGAGCAGCTCCGGCTCGTAGGGGGTCTCCATGACGATAGGAGCGTCCAGGTCTTCGGTGGTCACAGCCCCGGTCTGGTCGGCCAGGCGGGCCATGGCCATATCGACCGCGTCGCCACTGTATTCGATGCCGCCTTGTTCATTCGGCTGCCGGTGGGCCTCGTTGGTCAGAGCCCCAGCCCGAGCAAGGGCGGACAGACCACGCATACGGTCGTCGTCGGATACGGCCGCTGCGCCCAGGTCCATGCCCTCTACGGGGATCGGCTGGCCGCCGCCCAGGGTGAACTGTTCCACGGTCATGCGGTTCTGGGTCAGCGTGCCGGTCTTGTCCGAGCCGATGACGGTGATGGAGCCCAGGGTTTCAACGGCCGGCAATGAGCGGACGATGGCATGGTATTCGGCCATCCTAGAAACTCCCAAGGCCATGGCCACGGTCAGCACGATGGGCAGGGCCTCAGGCATGGAGGCCACCACCAAGGAGACCGCAGACAGGAAGGCCCCGGTAGCATCGCCATTGAGGATGGCTCCGCCGATGAAGACGAAGATGGCCACCAGGATAACGGCGACGGCGATGCCCACCTCGGTACGGTGGATGATTCGCTGCAGGGGCGTGCGGCCCTTGGCCACATGGACCAGATCGTTGATCTCGCCCAGCTCGGTGTCGGAACCAGTGGCCACCACCAGCCCGCGTCCACGGCCGCTGGTGACCATGGTGCCCGAGAAGGCCATGCATCGCCTGTCGCCCAGGGCTGCATCGCGGTCCACGGGATCCGTATTCTTCTTGGCATCCTCGCTCTCGCCCGTCAGCATGGCCTCGTCGATGCGCAGGTGAAGGGCCTCGATCAATCGCAGATCGGCGGGGATGCGGTCGCCGCTCTCCAGGAGGACCAGGTCGCCCGGAACCAGCTGGTCGGCGTCAATCTGCTCCACCCTGCCCTGGCGCACCACCCGTGTGGTGGGGGTGGACAGGGTGGTCAGGGCCTCCACGGCCTTGTCCGCCTTGGATTCCTGCACATAGCCGATGATGGCATTGAGAAAAAGGACCAGGAATATGGCCGCAGCGTCCACATAGTGCTGCAGAAAAATGGTGATGATGCCGCAGACCATCAGAACGGCGATCAGGGGGCCGGCGAACTGCTCCAGGAAAAGTTTCCAACGGGGTTTGGCCTGGGCCTCGGCCAGGCTGTTGGGCCCGAAGATCTCCAGTCGGCGTGCGCTCTCCTGCGTATCCAAACCTTGGTCCCCGGTGCGTAGGGTCTCCAGCACAGCCGAGGTCTCCAGGCTGTGCCAATCGGTGTCGTCGAAACGCATGTCAGTCCCTGCTACCGCTGCGTTCTGATTCTTAATGCTTGTAGATGTCATGGATGATGTCATCGGTCAACCTGGCCTTTCCAAACCGGATCGGTCATTTGTCCCCGCATGCGACCCTCTGCAGTCTTTCTCGCAATCTTCCTTCTGGACCGGGGGATGTCCAAAAGCATCGGGGAAACAATAGCGTGCGCGCAAGTCCCCGGGGTCAAGAGATGGGGCTCCATGGTCAGCCGCCGCAAGCAGTGCCCGCTGGGAGGTTCGGAGCCTTCCCGGTCTTCATGAGTATACCGATTGAGCCGGCTCTTCATGCACTTACGGGAGTCCCCAGGCCGGATTTTCACAAATGTTCGCCTATCGCGAGCGCAGTCTGTCCACCATTTCGCCTTGAGGTGTCAACTTAGCGCACATTGTCCATTAATGCTGTTCCTGGATACCGTGATTCCGTACAATGGATTGTGCGACGTCAATCCTCATGCAACCCTGTACTCGGAGATTCCTTCATCGGTCGAATGAACCCTACTAGTCGGGCCTGCGGCAGCCCGCCCGGGATTGCGTGGCGGAAAGGAAGCCCGTGGAAACATTCATCCTCATTCTGTGCATACTTGCTGCCGTCCTCGTCTCTTCCTTCATCTCCAGATTCATTCCCCGGATCTCCACCCCCTTGGTCCAGATTGCCTTGGGCGCGGTCATGGCCCTGCTGCCCATTTTTCCGCGGATGCGGCTGGATCCTGAGCTGTTCATGGTTCTCTTCATTGCGCCCCTGCTCTACTACGAAGCCCACACCATCAACAAGGTGGAGCTGCTCAAGGGCTTGCGATCATCCCTTTCCCTGGCCATCGGACTGGCTGCCCTGACCATGATCATGGTGGGCGTCATCCTGCACGCTGCCTGGCCCATGTTTCCCCTGGCTGCAGCCATGGCCCTGGGTGCCGCCCTGGGGCCCACCGATGCCGTGGCTGTTTCCTCCTTGGGCGAGAGTGCCGACCTTACACCGGACGAACATTCCATTCTTGCCGGTGAATCGCTCTTCAACGACGCCACTGGCGTCATCGGCTTCCAGTTCGCCATCCTGGCCACCGTGACCGGCTCCTTCTCCCTGCCTCAAGCCCTGGGCGAGTTCCTCCTCGAGTTCGTAGGCGGCATCGGTTTCGGCCTGATCATGGGCTTCGTGGTCAACTGGCTCTTTGAGTCCGCCCGCCGCCTGGGCTGGGAGACCACCACCACCAGAATCCTGCTGGAGCTCTTCCTGCCCTTCCTGATCTACATGGTCGGGCAGAACATCCTGCATGTGTCCGGGGTCCTGGCCGTGGTCTCCACCGGGCTGCTGGTTCGCTTCGACCACACCGGAGTAGGCCCCAACACATCCAAGGCCAACATCGTCTCATCCAGCGTCTGGAAGGTGCTCTCCTTCAGTCTCAACGGCGCGGTCTTCGTCCTTCTGGGCATGCTGCTGCCGGCGGCCATGGGCACCAGCTGGCGAGACCGTCGGGTCAGCAACTGGATGTTGGTGGCCACCATCACCCTGGTCTGCCTGACCGTGATTGTACTGCGCTTCCTCTGGACAGCCAGCGTCCTGATCTTCACCAAGGACCATGAGACCGGCAGCAGACGAAGGATCACATCCAAGCTCCTGAGGTCGGCGGCCGTCATGACCTTCGGCGGACCCAAGGGGACCATCACCTTATCCTTGGCCCTGACCATCCCCTATATGACCGACGACGGGTCCGCTTTCCCCATGCGCAGCGAGCTGATCTTCGTGGCCGCCGGGGTCATCATCGTCACCCTGGTGCTAGCCAACTTCGCCCTGCCGCTGCTGGCCCCTTCACAGAGCAGCGAAGTTCCGGCCCAACAGGTCGAAAAATCCATCAAGGTGCTCAGAGGCACAGTCCGGGAGCTTTCCAGCCGAATCACTGACGAGAACCGGCTGGCCATCCAGCACGTGATCAAGCAGTACAACCACCGCATCGCCAAGCTCAAGTCGCGGATCGGTCAGTATTCCCCCAAGGACTTCCAGGACCTGCAGGTGCAGACTATGGAGTGGGAGCAGGATTACATGGAGGAACGGCTGAGCCGGATTGAGGAGGCCCAGGATCAGCTGGAGGAACGGCTCAAAAGCAAAGACGCCAGTATTGAGCAGGCACCTGCATCAGCACATCCTGCGACCGAGGCCGAACCCAGCACCGAGGCCGAGACCGTAGCCGACAGGGATGCCGATGCACAGCTGATCGACCGGCGCAACGACCGCGGAGACGACCAGGAGGAACTGCTGAATCTGCGCAGCCAGGAACAGGCAGCACGCAGGATCCTGTCCACCATATCCGGCTCCCTCTTCCACTTGGACAGGGGCGGAGAGCTCCGCTGGAGGGCCTACACGGCTCGCAGGCGACTCAGGGGCCTGCTACACAGCCAGTTCCACCGCCTGAAGCACCTGACCCAGCCGATCGACAAGGATCGTGTCTTCGTGGCCGGACGCCACCTGCAGGCAGAGATGAACCACTTCCTGATCGAAAAGCTCTACTCCGAGCTGGGCAAGGGCCGCTTCAAGACCGAGGACCTGCTCAACACCATCATCAACCACCAGATGATCGAATCCTCGGCGGAGGGAAAGACCGAATACGCGGGCATGCCGGCCGTCAGAGATCAGGTGGAGGAGGCCAAGCGCGAAGGGTATGCCATCGAGCTGGGCCAGATCCAGGACATGGTCGAATCCGGAGAGATCTCGCGCACGACAGCCAGGAAGATGCGCCGCAACGTCTACGTCATGCAGGTCGATGCCGACTCGGCCCTGTGAGCCGATCTACATAAGGCCCGAGGTCACGTCGATCTCGCCCAGCCACTGGCGAAGGTCATTCATCTCGCGCATGTCGACGGCATGGTCCAAGTGATCGTACTCGGTGGTGTGCAGCCATACGTGCTCGTCCAACCAGGCGGCCAGGGCCCGGAATTCGTACTTGGGCACCGTGGTGTCATCCGAACCGAAGCCCAGGAAGACCGGCTTGTTCAAGCCAGCCAGGCGCTCATCCGCCGGAGCAGTGCCGGGCACTAGGCCTGGGGCAAGGAACCCGGACAGGCATATGGATGCCCGGTAGCGCTCAGGGTTGACCCGAAGCAGATGAACCGCCAGCATGGCTCCCTGCGAGAAGCCCATGGCCACCACAGGTCGGTCCTCGGGGATGTTGGCTGAAACCCAGGCATCCACAGCTCGAGCCGCTGCGTAGCCATCCCGATCCAAGTCCTCCTGTTCGGGGCGCATATCGTGAAACCAGGTGTACCCAGGGCCGAACATGCCGCGCTCGCTGCCCGGCACCACCATGGGCGCCCGCAGGGATGCATAGTCGTTGTAGGGGGCCACGTAGCGCATCAGGTCAGCCATGTCCTCCTCGTTGGAGCCCCAGCCGTGCATGAGTACAAAAATGGGCCGCGAGGGGTTGCCTGTGCCCTGCTTGCGGGACCAGCGGACCTGCTCGACCTTGAGCTCCTGCCCAAAACGTCCGGGCACCACCGTGGAGGGCCGACCCACCAATCCGCCATTATCCTTTTGTGCTTGATCCATATCTGCCACGATAGTCGACCGGGCCGGTCATTCAATGCTGACTCATGAGCGGCTCGGCCTGGCCACCCCACTGGCCCTGCAGTCCGGTCACCTGGGTCTTGCTGCCTACCACCATCCAACGCTTGCCGGTCAGCAGCCATAGATCCTGGGGCTGCAGCCCGCCTCCGTAGCGGGAGAGCAGGTCAGGCACGCGGGCGCGGATGGGCCCCTTGGCCAGAGATGCCGCAGAATCGTTGTCGAAGACCACGTAGGCTATGGTCGTATCCGTGCAATACCGGGCCTGGGAGATGCCCACATACCCATCTAGGCCAATGTCATGCCAACCCGAAGCGCACTGACCGACAGCCTTGTCGATACCGCCGGTCATAGCCTGGGCCGAACTGATGGGCGCTTCGTCACGCGCAGGAGCCTTGATGATGCCCTTGGGAAAAGAGTTGGCGATGAGCAGGCCTGCCACGGTCAGGAGCATTCCGCAGATCAGAAGAATAATGCCCGCCGAGCCCACGGATGGCCGGTTCGGGATTGTTCCGGAGTGACGGGCTATGACGACCAGGATTATGGTCAAAAGGGCAAAGGCCACGGAGACACCCACCCAGGCCGAGATGCCCACCTGGCCTATCACCCCTAGCCTGGAGGGGGCTATGGCATGGGCCAGCAAGGCAGCGCCCGCCAGGGCTGAGACCAGCCCTGTAACCGCCGCAAACCGACTCCAGATGTTGGCATGGGCTATCTGAATAGGACGCTCATCAATATCCGGGCGAGGAGGATAGGAGGCTGGCAGACCCTCGTCATACCCGCTGTCCGCCAGCCGCTGATCCAGCTGGTTGAATCCATCGGCCATCGACCTCGCCACCTTTCACGGTTGGTTTCAGTCTATGGGGGCGGACACATGCAGACCAGCGCCGGTGGCCAATGCTTCACCATCCCAACATCCTGCTGGACTGATAGATAGGCATATTAGAAGCGCCTAGTTACTTATCGCCGCGACGTTCGGCACCAGCACAGGTCCGATGACGGCGAAAGAACCTGGAGCCCGGTTGGAGTTCAGCCCTTGATGTCTCGGGGATCCTTCTTGCCTATGGTGCGCTTGTCGCGGATTTTATTGCCGCCCTTGTTATGGATGTTGACCTCGCCGCCGCCGGACCGATCTGCAAAGACCTTGGCCTGTTTGGTGGCCTCCGCCTTGGTGGCGAAGGTACGAGAGACGCGTGAAGCCCCGGCACGCTTGACTGTCCAGAGATCGCGATCCCCGTCGTATTGCACGTGATAATCAGCCATGATGGCCGTCCTTTCCATACTTCCCTGTACCCCCTCATCTTCCACTGCCCGACCTGAGACACCGTGCTTCGACACTCCAGAATTTTCAGGAATATTGTTCATCAAAGACCCGGCCCTGTGTTGCAACTCCTGTCTCAAATACAAAGTGGCTCTGTGATTAGAGCGGAGTCTGGCGACAACTCGACATGATCCTGCAAATACCGAAAAGCACACGCATGACTTCGGCATTCATTCTTCCGCGTTTGTTACTGAGAAATAATTTTCAAGAGTCTTCTTACCTAGAACCAATAAAAAGCCGTTTAGGAATAAGGCGCTTTGCGGAGATATACGGACTCGATAAGCCTATGACCAGGAAACACCCACGTAAGCACCCCATATTCCATATGTCAGATTTGCGACATATGGCGCGATCTCAAAACCAGATTATGATAATAAAGCTCAAAATATATGCAAATATGAAAGGTTTGAAATCCCGATCTTCATCGACATGTCCGTGAATCCGACTGGAGCGGGCGACGGGAATCGGACCCGCCTCTGAAGCTTGGGAAGCTTCCATTCTACCAATGAACTACGCCCGCAAGTTTGGCTACCGGGGTCAGACCTCGGCCAACCGCATGCGAGTCACTATGGTAGCAGGTCTCGGCGATGTGCGCGAATCACCAACTCCGGGCACGGTTACGAGACAGGTCTTCAATCCACTTTCAGACGGTGCCGTCAGGCTCGATCAGGTCAGCCACCACCGTGGAGCAGGCCCCAAGCAAGGCGGCATCCTCACCCAAGGCCGATCGGTCGACCACCAGGGGCCGCCGGAAATCAGTGGCCAGAGCATCGTTCATGGTCTTCTCCATGGCGCTCAGAAAGATGCGGTTGACCACTCTGGAATCGCCCAAAACAGCCACGCGAGGAATATCCATAAGGCCGGCAGACATGGTCAGAACACGGCCCAGCAGTTCACCGGCCCGGCGCAGAATGCTAGCCAGATTGTCAGGATCCCCGTCCATTGCAGCAGTCAGCTTGGGAACGCTGATCAGAGATTCCAAGCAGCCGCGCTTGCCGCAGCGGCACTGAGGGCCTGTGGGGTCAACGACCACATGGCCAATTTCGCCGGCCGCACGGTTGCAACCGGTCACCAGCTCGCCGGAAACCAGCAACCCCGCCCCAACTCCGTCGCCCAGATGGACCAGCAGTAGGTCAGATTGTCCTGAGCCGAACTGCTGCTCGGCCAGCACCTCGTTGTTAGCATCGTTGTTGACCGTTACCTCCAGGCCTGTCTTCTCATGCAAATAGCCGCGCAGGTCGGTCTGAACCCAGCCCAGGTTGGTGGCATCATCCACCACGCCTTCAGCACTGACGATGCCAGGACTGGATACACCGATGCCCATGATGGGGTGGGCTGCCCGCTGCATCAATGAATCGGTCAGCTCCCCCACCAAGTCCAGGGGAACCTTGCCGTCAGCAGTCAGAGGGATCTCCTCACGCGCCACTACCTGCCCGGTCAGGTTGAGCACCGCCCCCCTGAAAACGTAGGGCGTGGAAAGGTCCAGGGCCAGGATGCTGCGCCCGTCAGGATTGATGCGCAGCAGCCGTCCCCTCTTGCCCGGCCCGGTGGATTTGCTGTAACCCACCTCCATGAGCAGATGCTCGCCCAGCAGCTCGGCCACAATATCTGATATGGCGACCCTGGTCAGCCCTGAAGCGCGGGCCAGATCAGCCCTGGTCATACTGACATCGGGATAGAGCAATCTGAGCAGGATTGCTCGATTGTGGTGCCGCACCGACTTGGGCAATGCCTTGGACAGGTTGCCGCTATTGCTGGTCATAATTCGCCTGACGATAGATAATGCGGGTACGGGGACCCGCCATGGGGATTGGGCCTTGAACCCCGTGACCATGCCCATCCATGCTTGCTCCTTATATTGTAAACTTCCTTGCCCGGACAGATCCGGATCTCGCCATAACGGCATCAAACTGGTTCGTTTTCAAGACTACGCACTAGCATCATGGGCAAGACTACGAGACAGTCAGTAAAAAGTTCAGTTCCCTAACAATTACGTGTTAGGCTGTTAACAGATACCAGAAACAGCTGCATCCCTCGCTGAGCAAAGGAGCGATCGCCATGACCAAAACACCGAACCATCCGGGAGCCTCATCTTCCGCCATGAATCCCCGATACCTGCTGGGAAACGAAGCCAATCGCATCTTCATGGCCTCGCAGACCTATGGCTTCCTGGACTTCGGGCGCGGGTTCCCCACCGAGCAGGGCGGCGCCGGCTGGCTCAATGACGACGGCAGCATCGACCCAGACCAGGGAATCCAAACCTGGATCACCTGCAGAATGACGCACGTCTACGCCATCGGCAGCCTCCTGGGCTACCCGGGAGCATCACAACTGGTCCACCGCGGCGTCCAGGCTCTTCAAGGAAACCTGCACGATGACGAACACGGCGGCTGGTACCCCTCGGTCTCCTGGCAGGGCCAGCCCGAGAGCGGCAAGACCTGCTACACCCACGCCTTCGTGGTCTTGGCCGCCTCTTCGGCCATGCTGGCGGGCGACTCCGATGGACAATCCCTGCTGGAACAGGCGCTGGAGATCTTCAACCGCTACTTCTGGGATGATGACAGGGGCCTGGCCGTCGACACTTGGGACAGCGGCTTCACCCGGCTGGACCCCTACCGGGGGCTCAACGCCAATATGCACAGCACTGAGGCCTTCCTCGCCGTAGCCGATGCCACCGGCAAGGAGGAATACCGCGAGCGCGCCGGACGCATCATCGACCAGGTCATCGGCTGGGCCGAGAACAATCAGTGGCGCATCCCCGAGCACTTCAACAGCGATTGGCAGGCCGACCTGGACTACAACGAGGACAACAAGGCCGATCAGTTCAAGCCCTACGGGGCCACGCCGGGCCACGGAATCGAATGGGCCAGGCTGATCACTCAGTACGCATTAAGCAGGTTCGATCAGGAGGCCGACCGCCGCCGCTACACCGAGGCAGCCGAGCACCTGTTCGCCAGGGCTGTGGAGGATGGCTGGGCCGCCGACGGGTCCGAAGGCCTGGTCTACACCACCGACTGGCAGGGCGGCCCGGTGGTCCACGACCGCATGCACTGGACCCTGGCCGAGGCCCTGAACACTTCGTCCACCCTCTACGCAGCCACCGGCAAGACCACCTACGCTGACTGGTACGCAACCTTCTGCAGCTACGTAGACCACTACCTGATCGACCACCAGGGCGGATCTTGGTGGCATCAGCTGAATGCCGACAACCACGTGATCGGCACGGTCTGGCCCGGCAAGTCCGACCTCTACCACGCCTTCCAATCCACCCTGATCCCCTACAACGACCCGGCGGTCTCCATCGCTACGGCCATCAAGCAGGCCTGCGGACAGGGATGGGCGAACCAGGCCCAGGCCCGCTAAAACCCCATGGCAGCAGCGACCCCGCACCTCAGGGCGGGCACAAATAGCGTCCAGGCCGACCCGATCAGCTTAGGGATAGACATCGGCGGCACCAAGATCGAGGGTGTGGCCATGGATGGTAACGAACACCTGCTGGCCTGCCATCGGATCCCCACGCGCGAGGGCAGCCAAGCGGTTCATGACGACACAGTGATGCTTATCCGCCACCTGCTGGACCAGGTGGGCCCAAACCAGGGTCCGGTCACCGTAGGCTTAGGCATCCCGGGGCGAGTGGACGCCAATCGAGGGATGGTGGACGACGCGGTCAACTTAGGCATCCGCCACATGGCTCTGGGCCCTGCCGTCGCCAAGACGACCGGTCTGCCCGTCCGCGTCGAGAACGATGTGAACATCGCTGCTCTGGGAGCTGCCTCGCAGACTGGCGACACTCTGATGACCCCTGGAGCCACACCCCACTCCCAGGCTGCTCGGGACCAGGCCCGACGACCCGCAACTGAGCCTGGACGCGACGGCCCCAGGGCCCTGCCCGACCATGACGACCACACGGTGGCCTTCATCAACCTAGGCACTGGTCTCGCAGCGGGCATCATCAGCGGGGACCGGATCGAACACGGAGCCAGCGGGGCAATCGGCGAAATCGGCCACATCCCAGTAGATGCCCACCAGTTTCCCTGCAAGTGCGGCCAGCGGGGCTGTCTGGAGACCGTGGCCTCCGGCTCGGCCGCGCAGGCCCTCTGGCCGGGGATCGCGCACCCCTTGCCTGACCTTATCGCCCAGGCAGGCCAGGGGAATCAGCAGGCCCAGGATGTGCTGGACATCATTGGACATGGCATTGCCCTGGCCGTGCAGATCGTGGCCCTGACCATCGACCCCGCAGTCATCATCCTGGGCGGAGGCATGAGCAAAACCGGTCAGCCCCTGCTGGATCTGGTCACCGAGCATCTGAATAGGAGTGCGGCCTGCAGCCACTTCATCGCCTCGCTGAGTCTGCCCGACCGGCTTCGTCTAGCCCCAGCCGACCTGCCCATCGCGGCCATCGGCGCAGCCCTGGCAGGACGCATGGCCGCCGATAGTCGCCCATCTGACTTTATTGGAAAGGAAACCGCATCATGACCGAAATCATCATCGTCAAGTCCCAGGAGGAAGCCGGCGAAATCTATGCCCGCTGCACGGCCGACCTGATCCGGCGCAAGCCCGACTGCGTGCTGGGTCTGGCCACGGGGTCCAGCCCACTGGCGGCATACCAGGCGCTTGCCAATCTGGTCCACAAGGAGGGAATCGACGTCTCCCAGGTGCGCGGGTTCGCCCTGGACGAGTATGCAGGGCTGGATCCGGCCCACCCCCAGTCCTACCGGTCCACCATCGACCGGACAGTGGTCGAGCCTCTGGGCCTGGACCCCGCCAAGGTGAGGGTACCTGATGGAAACCTGGACACCATCAAGGACGCTGGCCGCGTATACGACCAGGCAATCGAGGATGCCGGCGGCGTTGACCTGCAGATCCTGGGCATCGGCACCGACGGACACATCGGCTTCAACGAGCCCGGATCCTCCCTGGCCTCGGGCACACGCATCAAGACCCTGACCGAGCAGACTCGCATCGACAACGCCCGCTTCTTCGACAATGACATGGACCAGGTGCCTACCCACTGCATCACCCAAGGAATCGGAACCATCCTCAAGGCACGCCAGTTGGTCCTTCTGGCCTTCGGCGCCGGGAAGGCGGAAGCCGTGGCCGAGAGCGTAGAGGGCGGCATATCGTCCTTCTGCCCAGCCTCCGCCCTCCAGATGCATCCTCATGCCACCGTGATCGTGGACGAGGCCGCCGCCTCACGCCTGCGCAACCGCGACTACTACAAGTGGGCATATGCCAACAAGCCTGACTGGCAATCCATCTGATCGTCCTGACCGGCAAAGCACAGAAGGCAGATCATACATGTCCAAGGAAGCATACGAGTCGGCAGGGCTCGCGGTCGAGTCATCCCTGAATGGACCTGCCCATCCCCTTGTCCTGACCGGCGCAAGGCTGATAGATGCCCGCGGCATCAGGGAAGCTGGCTGGATTCTGGCCCTGGATGGCAGGATTGAGCAGGTCGGGCAAGGCAGGGAGAGCCTGGAATCCGCCCTGAGAGCCGCTGGCCTGCCCAGCCTGCTCTCATTCTTTCAGCCTGGATCCGATAACCATGACGCGAATGCGAACGGTGTAGAGTTCATCGACGCGACCGGCTCCATCCTCACTCCCGGGTTCATCGACATCCACTCCCACGGCGGTTGGGTCCACTCCTTCGATGACGGAGACGAGGCCATCCGTACAGCCAGAGCCTGCCATATGGTCCATGGAACCACCAGGCAGGTGCTCAGCCTGATCACCAACCCAGTCGACACGATGTGCGTCAATCTGCGCTCGGTCAGGCGGGTCATGGACTCCAGACCCGACGTGCTGGGGGCCCACTTGGAAGGGCCCTTCATCGCCCTCTCCCGTAAAGGGGCGCACGATCCCAAGTGTCTACGCGACCCTGAACCTGCGGCCCTCGACAGTCTTCTGGAGGCTGCCGACGGTTGCATACGCCAGGTGACATTGGCTCCCGAGCGCGACCATGGCTACGAGGCCATATCCCGCCTGGCTGAGTCCGGCGTGGTTCCTGCGGTCGGCCATTGCGATGCCGACTACGACCAGACCCGCCGCGCCTTCGATGCCGGCGCCCGCATACTCACTCATGTTTTCAACGCCATGAACGGCATCCATCATCGTCAGCCAGGACCTGTTCCGGCCGCCGTGGAGGACCCCCGTGTCACGGCCGAGCTGATCAACGACGGTTTCCATGTCCAGGACCCCTGCGTCGACTTGGCCTTCAGGCTCTTTCCCCATCGGATAGCCCTGGTCACCGATGCCATGGAGGCTACCGGCTGCGAGGACGGTGCCTACAAGCTGGGCTCCCTGGACGTAACAGTGAAAGGCGGCCACGCCCGCCTGACCTCCAACGGAGCCATAGCTGGTTCAACCCTGACCCTGGATGTGGCAGTCGGCAGAGCCGTCCAGGCCATCGGTCTCCCGGCCCACCAGGCCGTGGAAGCCGCCACTCTGACACCAGCCCGGGCTCTGGGGCTGGACCGTCCCAACCCGATCACAGGTGCTCCACTGGGTCTGCTGGCACCCGGCTATGCGGCCGACCTCCTCCTCCTGAGCCCGGCCGACTGGTCCGTCAAAACCGTGGTCTGCAACGGGCGCAGAATTCAGACCTGAATTGATCTGAGCGGCTCCTTCTGCTCGGATCCGGACAGAAGGAGCCGCTCTATATCCTCCTGATCCATATGATGGTAGGAACCGCAAATCCTCCCATCCCGCATATACAGGATTCTGTCAGCCCTGGAAGCCACCCTGGCATCATGAGTGACCAGAAGGCTGGCCTTGAGTCCCGCACTCATGGCTGCTTGGATGGCATCAAGTGTGTCCTCACGGGCTCTGGGATCCAGGTTGCCGGTGGGCTCATCCGCAAAGAGAACATGCGCATCCATGATCATGGCCCGAGCGATGGCCACCCGCTGCTGCTGACCTCCTGACAGCTCGCCCACCTTTCGCCCCATTACACCGGTCGGCAGGTCCACACAGGACAGAGCCCGACGTACAGCATGAACATCGGCGGCTGAACCATTCAAGGACTGCGGCAGGATGATGTTCTCGGCGACTGTCAGGGAATCGACCAACATGTAATCCTGGAAGATGAAGGCGAATTCGGTCCTGCGAAGCCTTGCCCGGCGAAAACCCGGCTGCTGAGCGATGTTCCGATGCCCATACCAGACCTCTCCTCGCGACGGGGTCAGGATGCCGGCAAGCAGCTTGAGCACAGTAGACTTCCCGCATCCCGAAGGTCCGATCAAGGCCGTGATCCGACCAGATTGCAACACTATATCGACCGGCCCGATCTGCGGGGCCGACCCATTCCTGTCATGCGACCTTCCCAGCAGACGACGCCTACGGCGACCGCTGTCCGGATAGTCGTAGCAGACAGACTTGGCCTGCAAGACCTTATCGTTGGCATCCGGATCCCCGTCATGAGCAGTTTTCAGCCTTATCCTTGCGTCCCGTCCCCCATGTCTTGTTTCCATATGTCCCTCTTTCCTACGTCCGATTTTCGAAATGCCAGCTGCACGACTGCTGCGAGCAACGCATTTCGTGATGACCGCAACAGACTTCTCAGGCCACTTATCCCCCACCCCCGCCTGCACGGCCGTCCGTCGTGCCCTCACTCATTCCCATACCGCCACCGCCACAGGCTGCTCGCTCATCCTTGGCAAGCCAGACGAGCATAGGAAACCATGTGGGCGGACAGGGCCACCAGACCCATCGTCAGGATTACCGTCAAAAGCAGGCCCAGCTGCCTAGCCGGGCAATAAAAGGAGATACCCCCGTAGAGTTCGACTGACTGTGGGTGGGAGCAGAGGTTGACGACCAGGAGCGAGCCGACGCAGCCCAGGAAGAAGGCCGACAAAACTTCGCCCAGATACCTGAGAGTCCCGCTGCACCCGTACCGCCAGACTCCCAGGTCCAGGAGAACGGTCACGGCCCTGGTTCTGCGCCCCTCCTCCACCATGGTGAAGATCAGCGACAGGACGCCCACAGCGCATATGGCCAGGACTGGGTACACGATGACAGCCATCTCTCTCATCCCGTCCCCCCCAGTCTGCGTGTAGATTTTGCCTGTCGGCAGATCCGCCACCCATGCCTTGGCCGCCTGGTCGGTAACTCCTGTCGGCACCTCCCGGCCATCTGGCCGGGACGAAACCAGGGCCAGAGGCGTGTGCTCACCCCAACGTTCATATCCGGACTTCCATGAACCTCGGGATATAGAAGACGACAGACGGGAGGGGATGAAGTACTGGCCCATTCCCCCCGGCAAATCGGCCACAGCCGCAATTCGACTACGTCGGGCTGACCCGCTCCCATCATCGATACAGACCGGGCTGTCGACTGACACGCCCGCCCCCGCCTCCGGCTTGGAGGCTACCACCCCATCGAGCCTCTCCAGGCTTGTTCCGTCCTGCGCATGGCGGAGGGCGGCGGATGGAAGAACCCGGCCTAGATCGCCGTCTATTTGAAGACGGGAGGCACCACGATAGTAAGAGGCTGCCCGCTGGACCTGCCGATCACATCCTCCACCGTTCTTCTCCATAGGCACAACCGTGGCAGGAGCCAGAATAAGAGGGTCAGCATCGCGCGACCTTACATAGGCGGACCAACGATCCAAAGTCCCCTGGCCGCGCCCGACCGGTCTGATCACAGACCCGCCTGCCAGCGCTTCGGTCAGGGAGGCGCGCGCATTGGCATCGCTGTACCCCAAAAACCCGAAAAGCCCACAAGTGACCGCAGCGGCGACGACCACCATCGTGAAAAGGGAAGCCGCCCTGGCGGTCTCCTGACTGCGCAAGGCCAAAGTGACCACGGGACCTTTCAGACGACCAGCCAGGATAACGCTCGCTATTCGGTTCAATAGGGTCCTGCCCATTCGTGCCAAGGCCCACACCAGAAGAGGAATCAGGAAGATGCCCAAACTGCCGGCGGTCGCTCCAGTCCCCTTTAGGCAGATCATCATGCAGGCCGCAGAGACCGCCAAAAGAATGACCACAGTAAACAGGGCGCGGCGGCGCCTCCCGGACGAGCAGGGCATGGACTGCAAGTCAGGCCGAGCTCTGACGACCCTCACTGCAGCCAACATGGCGCCCAGACATTGGCACAAGACGGAAAGCAGAACCGTCACAAGAATGGAGGAGAAGCTCGGCAGGCTGCTCTGCCTTGGCAGAAGCATGCCCAGCTGGGACATGGCCGACCCTGCCAGAGGCATCACCAGCTCACCCATGATCACGCCGATGAGGCCAGAGAAGACAGCCATGAGACCTTGGACGACCAATATCGATCCCAAGAGCCGGCTGGGGGAGGCGCCCAGCAGACGGATGCGCATGAGCCTGTCCCATTGAGCTGTAAAGGCGTGATCGCTGATGGTCTTGGAAACGGAGGCCGAGGATGCTAAAAATATAGCCACCATAGCTACCGGGGTGGTCGAGTCGGGCC
Source organism: Bifidobacterium sp. B4111 (assembly GCF_026537235.1). Classification (NCBI taxonomy): domain Bacteria; kingdom Bacillati; phylum Actinomycetota; class Actinomycetes; order Bifidobacteriales; family Bifidobacteriaceae; genus Bifidobacterium; species Bifidobacterium sp. B4111. Next base: position 418,637 of record NZ_JAFNMO010000002.1, read on the forward strand.
GCCCTTCTCCCCTGGCCATGGCCTCAAGGACCAGGAAGATCAAGGCCATGGGGCAGGCTCCAGCCAGTACGTTCAGGGTTTGCAGGCCGCGGTTCTCCCTCCATAGGGAATTCACCAGGCGGATGTATCCGATCCTGATACCCCGCCCTCTAGGCAATTCCGCCCCGGATTCTTTCCCGTCACCGCCTATTCTTGTCCGTTGCATAGGACCAAGCTACATGGGCAAGCAACAGGTAGGCCACCGACAGACGTCACTATCAAGTGGACGAATGTCACTGCCTTGCAGAAGTCGTCATCCTGGCCGAAGGTCCGAAGTTACCTACCGGATTGCGCAGCCAGCGGAAAAGAAAGCGCCACCCTAGTGCCATGAGGAGACTCCGATGCCTCTGCCGGCCCCACATCCAGAGAGCCGCCCAGGGCCTTCGCCCTCTGCTCCAGGGAGGACAGGCCGAAGCCAGGCACAAACCGAACGGATCCGTCGCCAGGACCTACTCCGTTGTCCGTCACACTCAGGCGAAGGGTTCTTGGTGCCAGATCAATGACAATCGAGGCGGATGAGGCATGAGCGTGACGGACCACGTTAGTCAAAGTCTCCTGCAAGGCCCGGTAGATAAGGACTTTGCTCTGCGACGACAGGCCCTCTAGGCTCCCATGCACCGTAGCGGTCACATGCAGACCCGTGGATTCAAATGAGTCTGCCAGACTGACAATCGACTCCTTGGTCAGTTCCCCACCAAAGACGGCCGGATTCAAAGCCCTGGCCTGCTGACGTACCTGAGTCAGAGCCTTCTTATCGATGTCTTCGGCCTTAGCCACATGAGCGAGGACTCGGTCGATGGACAAACCCTTGTGCAGAGTCCTTTGCGCTGCTTCAAGCTCCATGTGCATGGCCGATAGGTACTGACCAATCGAATCATGCATCTGCGAGGCCATTTCCGCCCGCTCCTTGGACAAGGCCAGACTCTCGATTGTGAACGACTGTCTGGCCAGCTGCCGGTTCTTTTCAATAAGCAGACGGCTGGCCCGTGCATAAAACAGGAAAGCCACCGCGAAGAAGATAATCAGAGCCAAGTTCAGGATCATATCGCCCCAGATGGTCTGCCGCCATCCGCTTTTCCATGCCATATGCAGAATATAGGCCGCAATTTCCCCTCCCACTGAGACCCAGGTCCAGATCTCCGGGAAGGCGAAGAGAACATCCACGGTCACGATGGCGGTGAGAAACATCTGCGGCGGATTGTCGAAAAGGGTGGCTGCAAGACAAACCACGATGAGAAGGCCCCCGCAGATCAAGGCGGGAATACGTCGCCGAATCAGCCTATAACCCAGCCAGGCCGAAACCATGGCAGTCTGGAAGAGAAAGAAGTTGAGCGGATTGCCGTATTTTGACCATAGGAAGGAGCAGCAGAACGAGGCGACCTCCACCAGGCCTACATATGGGAGGGACCCTGGTTTCCGCTCCTGAGATGGCTCAGGCTCTGACGGGCTCATGGCCGCCTTAAGGTCATGGCCAGCTCGGTACGGTTGCGCACGCCGATCTTGTCGAAAATGTTGCTGACGCGGTTCCTGACCGTGCCCAGAGCCAGGCATAGACGATCGGCGATCTCCCTGTTGGTTGAGCCAGTCACAATCATGTCGATAATCTGACGGTCCGTCCGATCAAAGTCGCAGGCATCGTCGACTCCTTCCCTGCTAATGAGATCCATCAGTCTGCCCGACTCGGCAGCCCCAAGGACGCGTTCGCCCCTGTAGACCCTATGCACAGTACCGATAATCTCCTCGGCATCGGCGTCTTTGAGCAGGTGCCCATATGCCCCAGCCTTGATGCTCCCCACAAGATTCTCATCCTCATCGAATGCCGTCAGTGCGACGCATCGGACTTTTAGTCCTCTTTTCCGCAGAATGCCAATGAGACAAATCCCGTCGATGTCAGGCATCCGGCAGTCAACTAGGGCCACATCGACATCGCTCAGACGAGGATGCTCCAGAAGCTCCCGGGCACTGGCTGCATCCGCAACAATCTTGATATCGTCCTCATCAGCCAGTATCGAGACCAGTCCTGCTCTGACCAGTTCCTGATCATCGACGATAGCCAGATTGATGGTCTCCGTCATCCCAGGCATCATCTCCCATCGACTGAAGCGCAAAGCTGCTCTGCCTCTCAGTACCCCACCTGGGCTTCATGCCCGGAATTCACCTGGGTCTGCCCCATCTCCTGACTCATCTGCATCAGGCGGGCTATGCGCTCTTCCGTGGGCGGATGAGTGGAGAAGAGCCTGCTGAACCCCTTGACCGAGAAGGGATTTTCGATCATCATGGCGGCGGCGCTCTGGGTGCCGGCAGTCTGAGGCATGGGCACAGCCTGAGACCCGTAGGATATTTTGTTCAACGCCGATGCCAGAGCCGCTGGGTCCCCAGTCAGCCGACTGCCGTCCTCGTCGGCGTCATACTCACGGGTGCGGGAAATGGCCATCTGGATCAAGGAAGCGCCCAGGGGGGCCAGAATCGAGCTGATCAGCACACCCAGGAGGCCGAAGACGCCGGAATCGTTATCCCTGTCCCTGCTGTCGCCGCCGAAATACATGAGAGAGTATCCCAGATAGGTGATGACCGTGGCCATGGCCGAAGCCACTGCAGAAGTCAGGATGTCATGGTTGTAGACGTGCATGAGCTCGTGGCCCAGCACCCCGCGGATCTCACGCTCGTTGAGGATTCGCAGGATTCCTTGGGTGCAGCAGACGGCGGCATGGCGCTCGTTACGGCCTGTGGCAAAAGCGTTGGGAGAGTCAGTGGGGGCGATGTATATACGGGGCATGGGCTTGCCTGCCCTCCCCGACAGTTCTCGTACGATACGGTAGAGGTCGGGAGCCTCCTGCTCGCTGACCGGCCGGGCATGCATGGAGGCGATCGCCACCTTGTCGGAGAACCAGTAGGACCCGAAAGTGGTGGCCAGGCCTATGAGGATATAGATGCCTAGAGTCCCCTGACGGCCACCCGTCAGCCACCAGATGAGCATAATAACGGCCCACATAAGGGCGAACAAAAGCGTCGTTTTCAGGCCGTTGAAATGTCCGTGAACCTTCAGCTTGCCATTCATGGACACCATGGTAGACAATGCTGCTGAATTTCTGCTGAACGAAGCCTGTACATCCCACGGGTTTCATACACGTCAGACCAGAAACACATACCCCGGGAGAAGCTTGACGGAGCAGTTTCATGAGCCAAAGAGCGATTTATTCCTTAGCCAGAGCCAGCTGACAGATCCGTTCGCATAGATCGCCAAAACTTATACCAGCTGCAGCTGCCGCCTTGGGCAGGAGGCTGGACCGCGTCAGGCCGGGCAAAGTGTTGGCCTCCATGAACCAGATCTGTTCTTCTTCATCCACAATGAAGTCACTGCGGCTGTAACCGCTCAGTTTGAAAACCCGGTGAATAGTCTCGGCCCCCTCTTGGAGCCGTTCAGCCAAGCTTGCAGGTATTCGGGCCGGGAAGATCTCATCCACCCCGTCCTTCTGGTACTTTGAGGCATAGTCAAAGACCTGCCCATCCGGTTTGACGATTTCACCGACTGGAAGTGCAGAGTCGCCGATAACACTGACAGTGAACTCCCTGCCTGTGATGAAACGCTCTATGATCACCTGGCCATAGGCAGCCGCCTCCTGAATGGCAGCAGGCAGACCATCAGGATTGTCCACAATACTCAGGCCGACACTGGAACCTTCGGCATCCGGTTTGACTACTACTGGCCAGCCCAGACGATCCTCAACCTCAGTCGCGTCGACGGAGCCCGTCAACCATTCAGGCGTGAGGATGCCCGCACTTCCAGCCACTCTCTTCGAGACCTCCTTATCCATGGCCAGGCCACTTGCTGTGCTTCCCGACCCAGTGAACGGAATCTGAGTCAATTCTAAAAGGGCCTGGATCTGACCGTTCTCACCAGAGCCACCGTGAAGGGCCAGGAAGACCAAATCGCAGTCCAGGACCGCCGACGAAAGATTCACCTCAGAATGTGCACGTTTCAATGTCTCAAGTTGTTTGGCGCCTGGATGATTCTGGATGGAAGTCGATGCCGATGAAGAAAGGGCCAGCCTGCCTTCCTCCTCCAAACTCAATCTGCCACGGGCACTGTCAACGGCGACGACCTCGTGGCCTCGTTCACGGAGCGCACGAATGACTTCAATAGCCGAAGCGACCGATACCTCGCGTTCGGTACTGGTCCCACCAAAGACGACAGCTATCCTCATCGTTCAGCCTCCTGGCTGTCCACTCACCTGCATGGTTCCACTTCATGGACTAGAGAATCTAGAGTGTGTTCGTCAACGCTTAACCGGCACACTCCTTAAGATAACGAATACAAAGGGACGATTCAACCGTATAGGCGATTGAATACTCTGCGAGATGCCCTCCCCGTGGTGCCGACCAAGAAAACAGGATTTGGACGAGGATTCATGAACCTCATCCAAATTCTGCCGCTGCCGAACCAGGACCGCTCGCTTACTCGCCGTGGGCGAGCTGGCGGAGCTGGTCGGGGTCGGTGACCTTGATGTGCTCACGGCCGACCTTGGCGCCCTCGGCCCGCTCATAAGCATCCACCCGCTTCCAGCCGGCGAAGTCGATAGGCTGGATGCCCTTGTCCGCCAGGAAGCGGTCAATCGAATCGTCGTCCCGGTCCTGGGCGAAGCGACCATGATCCGGGCTGGCAGCCAGGTCATCCAGCATGTTGCCGATGGTCTCCAGGGCATCGGACTTGGTGGATCCGATCAGACCCACGGGCCCCCTCTTGGCCCAGCCCGTGGCGTAGAGACGGTCGATGGACCTGCCGCCCTGCTCCTCGGGAGCAGTGGTCACCCGGCCGTGGACGTTGGAGAGGGTGTAGCCGGAGAAATCGTATGGAATGCCGGGAACTTCGGCAGGCTTGTAGCCGATGGCGTGGTAGACGGCCTGAACCAGGTACTCCTCGTACTGGCCGGTCTCCTCCATGGTGCCCTCGGGCGTGACCCTAGTCTTCTCCACGCGAATGCCGGTCACTGTGCCATCCTGGCCGATGATTGCGGCAGGCATCCGGTAGAAGTGCATATAGAAACGGCGATCGGCAGGATTGCCCTCGAAGTCGACTCCGCCGTCCTCAGCCATGTCCTCGGCCATCTCCCTGATGGTGAAGAGCTCCTCCAGCATCTGCCGGGTCAGCTTGTCGGCACCGGCCCGATCGATTGTCTCCTGATCCAGGTCGAAGTCCTCCTCGTCGAGGACGATTTGCACCCCGGGCAGCTTCTCCAGTTCGCGCAGCTCCTGGACCGAGAACTTGGCCTGGGCCGGCCCGCGACGGATGAACATGTGCAGCTCGCGGGCCTGGTTGCCCTGAATCCCTTTGTAGACATTGTCGGGGATGTCGGTGCCCAGAAGGTCGTCGGCCCGCCGCATCAGGATCCTGGAGACATCCATGGCCACGTTCCCGCCTCCGATGACGGCCACCTGCTTGGCGTCCAGGGGCCAGTTCTGGTCAGCGTCAGGATAGCCGTCATACCATTCGACGAAGTGGGCGGCCCCGTGAACGCCATCAAGCTCGTGCCCGGCGATCTCCAGGGGGCGGTCGTCCACCGCACCGGTGGCGAAGAGGACCACATCGTAGCGCTGAAGCAGATCATCCAGGTTGATGTCCTTGCCGAACTCCACATCCGCATAGAGGTGGATCTCGGGGTTATCCAGGGTCTTCTCCAAGGCGCCGGCGATGTACTTGATGCTGGGATGGTCCGGGGCCACGCCGTAACGGACCAGACCGAAGGGAACGGGCAGCTTCTCGAACAGATCGATGCGGGCCCGGTCGCCCAGACCCAGGTCGGCACCCTTCTCCCGAAGCTGCCGCAGCAGGATGTCAGAGGCATAGACCCCTGCAGGCCCCGCGCCTATGACGGCCACGCGCAGGGGTGGGCCAGCTTCCTCGCCGCGGGCCGGTGCAGGCATGGTGGAATCGTTGACAGTAATATCGCTCATGCTTGTCAGCCTAACGCAAAGCGTCGGTCGGGAACAGAGCTAGTCGGGCTCCATCCCCGGGACTTTCACCAAGCGTCGCGAAATGGTCTCAGTCCCGGTCTATCAGCGCAGTCAGGGCCCAGAGGATGGAAACCACATCGATGGCCTCCTGCGTAAAGGCGCCGACAACCACCGGGATCAGGTCGAAGGCGGCGCAGAGCATGCCCACCGTGGCCAGGGTCAGCCCCAGCATGACCGCCTGGAGCATGACCCGCTTGGTCCTGCGGGCGATGGTGATCGACCTGGGCAGGCAGGCGATGTCGTCGTTCATGATCACGGCCTGGGCGGATTCGGAGGCGGCCGTGGTGGTCCCGTCGGTGATGGCCATGCCCACGTCGGCGGCAGCCAGGACCGGGGCATCGTTGACCCCGTCCCCCACCATCATGGTGATGGATTTAGTCACCGATTCACCTAGGAACTTGGACAGCCAGATGTCCCAGAAGGGCTGCCGATTGGGCTTCTCCCTGGCAGCCTCGGCGATCAGATCGGCCTTGTCCTCAGGGAAGAGGCCGGCATGCACGTCCGTAATCCCCACCTGGTCGGCGATGATCCGGGCCGAGGCCTCCTTGTCTCCGGTGACCATGGACAGGCGGGTGATCCCCAGCTCCCGCAGCCGGGCGATGGTCTGAGCGGCATCCGACCTGGGCACGTCCTTCATGACGACTCGCGCGGCCAAGGCCCCGTCTATAGCGATGTAGGAGGCCATCTCGTCAGGAGCCAGGGGGCCAAATGACTCGCTTGGTTGCTCGCCAGCCACGAATTCGGCCCTGCCCACCTTGACCTGATGGCCGTCAACCAAACCCTGGACCCCATTGCCAGAGTCCTCCTGAACCTCCCGCGCATGCAGATGGACCTCACCGCTGCTCTGTGCACGCAAACGCTCCTGGACTGCGGCCCCGGCCTCGGCAATCCCGTTAGCCAGGATGTGAACCGAGTAGGACTCCACAGCGCCCGCCATAGCCAGAATCCGGTCCGTATCGACCTCCTGCCCCTCACCGTCAGGCAGATCGATTCGAACCACTTGGGGACGTCTGACGGTCAGCGTGCCGGTCTTATCGAAGAAAATGTGCGAAACCCGGCCCAGATTCTCAATCACGTCCTGGGTCTTGATCAGCAGCCCCGCCTTGGCCAGCCTTCCCGTCCCGGCCATGTAGGCCACAGGAGCGGCGATCAACAGAGGGCAGGGGGTGGCCAGGACCAGAACCTGGGCGAACCGGGTCGGCGCTCCGGAGATGATCCAGGCCACGCAGGCGATGATGAAGGCCACTACAGTGAAGGGCACCGCCATCAGATCGGCTGTTCTGACGACTGCAGCACGCGAGTTCTGGGCGGAGCGCACCAGGTTGAGGATTCGCTGGTACTGGGAATCCCGGGCCAGCTGCCGGGCCCGCATCAGGAAGGTGCCCGAACCATTGACCGCCCCGGACATGACCTGGGCATCCTGGTAGAGCCTGCGCGGCATGGGCTCACCGTTGATGGTGGACATGTCCAGGGTGGCGGTGCGGCTTATCAGCTCGCCGTCAACGGGCACGGTCTCGCCGGGCTTGACCACCAGGAGGTCGCCCAGGCGGACCTGATCGACCGCCACCGTGCTCCAGTCGCTCTCCTTGGGAAGGCCATGCTCTCCCTCCGGCAGGTCTACCTGGACAACGTGGGCCACCTGAGGAGCGGCCTGAACCAGTACCGTCAGGTTGTTCTGTGCCCTGTTCCCTGCATACTGCTCGATGGCATCGCCGGAGTAGAGCATGAGGACCACGGCCCAGCTGGCCCAATACTGCTTGACAGCCAGGGTGGAGAGAATGGCGACCACAGCCAGGATATCCACGCCCACGTGGCCATGTCGCACGTCATCAATCATCCCCTTGAGGGTGTCCACCAGCGAAACGGCCACCAGGACGGCGACCAACCATTGGGCGGCCTGGCGATAGGGGTGCCAGAGCAGGCCCATGGCCAGTCCGCAGGCCAGAACCACCCAAAGCATGGGGACCTTCTTGGCGAAACGCAGAATTCTTGACATGACCACTTCCCCGATCCGGACTTGTCGATCCGTCGACCGCAGCCGGATTACAGCTCTCTTGTCCTCTTGTACATCAAGCCTATACCGCGCCAGAGCCAGTGATGGATGGCGGATACGACAGGGGGCCGCACCCGCCATGTGACGGGTGCGGCCCCCTGGGTTCAGTCCCGGATCACTGCCCGAAGAAGAAGCGGAAGGGATCCATGGAGTCATCGTCATCGCCCGAACCGCCCTGGTCGGAGCCACCGTCCTGGCCACTGCCGTCCGAGTTCTTCCTGTTGGTCCTGGGCTTGCCCTGGACGTTCTGCTCCTCGCTGTCAAGCGTGGCATTCACCTCGGCAGTCTTGCCGTCGCGCACCACGGTGATCTTGACCGAGTCACCGAAAGCGGCAGCCCTGACGAAGCCCAGCAGGGAGTAGTTGTTGTTGACGGCATGGCCATTGAAGGCCACGATGGTGTCGCCGACCTTGATGCCGGCCTTGTCCGCCGGAGAACCTGAAACCACATTGGTGACCTTGGCGCCGCCGCGGGTGACCCCGTTGGCCTGGGCTGTGCTGCTCTGGATGGTGACCCCCAGGGAGACGTGCTTAGCCTTGCCGTCCTTGATGATTTCATCGGCAATCCGCTTGACCAGGTTGGATGGGATGGCGAATCCGATGCCGATGGACCCTGCCTCAGATTTGGAGGAGGCCATGGAGGCGATGGAGGAGTTGATCCCGATGACCTCACCGGCCGCGTTGAAAGTGGGACCGCCCGAGTTGCCGGGGTTGATGGCCGCATCCAGCTGGACCGCGTTGGTCACGATGGGGTTGTTATTGCTCTCGTCCATGACCGAGACCGGGCGGTTCAGAGCCGAGACGATGCCAGTGGTGGCCGTATTCTCGTAGCCCAGGGGGTTGCCAATGGCCATGACGTTCTCGCCCACGGCCAGCTTTTCGGAGTCGGCGAACTTCACTGGCTTCAGGTCGGAAGGCGCCTGATCCAGGCTGAGGATGGCCAGATCGGCTGTGGTGTCGGTACCGACAACCTTGGCCGTGTACATCTGCCCGTTGGAGAGGGTGACGTGGATCTCCTGGGCGCCATCGACCACGTGGTTGTTGGTGACCACATGGCCCTGAGTATCGAAGACCGCGCCCGATCCGGCCCCGACCCCGCTCTTGGTCTGCACCTGGATGGAGACCACGGACTCGGAGACCTGCTTGCTGATGCCCTGCCAGTCAGGAGCCTGCCCGCCCTCGACCTTGGCCGTGCCCTGGCCCGAGGAGTTAGAGGAGACCCCGCTGAGCGAGGAGGACGAGGGCAGAGTGATCCACCCGTTGGACAGAGCCGCCCAGCCCAGGCCCAGCATGAGGGCTGCGGCCACCAGGGCGGCCACCACGGCGGTAAAGACGTACTTGCCCGTGCCGCTCATGCTGCTGCTGGCATTGTTGGCAGGACCGGGCCGACCATTGGGGCCGCCAGTTCCGAAGGGCACGTAGGGCCCCTGGCTGGCGGGTCGGCCACCCTGGGGGTTCTGACCGGCATTCTGGCGAGGCTGGCCATTCTGACCGAACTGGCCTGGCTGTCCATATTGTCCGAAGAAGCTCTGCCGAGGACCAGAGCCATACCCCTGGTTGGACTGCTGGTTGGACTGCTGCTGACCCTGATTGTTGGCAGGTGGACGCGAGCCTGCGGGAGCATAAGCACCATACTCGGGCGCTGGCCGATAGTAAGGCTGCTGCGTCTGCGCATCCTGCCCCGCAGTCGAGCCACCGGAGGCGGAGGCTGAGGTCCCGGTGCCGCTACTGTCATTCGACGCATTTTCTGTAGTCGCGAGCCGTGCATCGCCACCAGGCATGGCAATAGGTGTCGTGGGCCTCTGGTCCCAGGCCTGAGTCTGCTGGTCCCCTTCTTCTGTCGCTGGGACTTGAGCAGAGTCGGTCTGTTCTGTGGAGGCTCCCGTCTCCTGCTCTTGCTCGGCGGCCCCGCGCTCGATGTGGCTTGGCTGCCAGGACTGACCGTCATCGCCGCCCCTCCACGGGTCGGCCTTATGCTCTTCAGCCATTTCTGCTCCTTCGGATCGATGCCACTGCCTGCTATTCGGTCACGCTTGTCAATCTACCCCGTCGCCCGCGCTTTTTGCCGTTTCCGGCTGACAGGCGAAGCGGGTCCTCGCATGCATTGCTTCCAAGTCTAGGGCCGAAATGCTGAATGTTGTCTGGACGTTGGATGAAAGTCATATCGACTGTACGCAGGGCAGCAGCAGGACGGTTGGATGTCTTGGATACAGTGGAGCCATGAGCCTGATCACCAACCCGCTGGGAGCCACACCGGGCCGACCCGGCGACCGCACCGCATTCTCATTCGAGACCCTGAACCGCTTGCCCGACAGCCCCGAAGGCCTGGGACGCAATGGCCGCCGCTACGGCCGCACCGGCATCATCCATACTCCGCACGGAGACATCCACACCCCCGCATTCATCCCCGTGGCCACACAGGCGGCCATGAAGGCCGTTCTGCCAGAGCAAATGCGTCAGCTGGGCGCCCAGGTCCTGCTGGCCAACGCCTTCCACCTGTTCGAACGCCCCGGCCCCGACATTCTGGACCAAGCAGGCGGCCTGGCCCGGTTCATGAACTGGGACGGCCCCACCTACACCGACTCGGGCGGCTTCCAGGTCCTATCGCTGGGAGCGGGATTCAAGAAGACACTGGCCATGGACGTGACCGGCATGAAGTCGGACCAGGTGATCGCCGAGGGCAAGGAGCGCCTGGCTTTCGTGGATGAGGACGGAGTCACCTTCAAGTCTCCGCTCAACGGCGACCGGCACCGCTTCTCGGCTGAGATCTCCATGGGCATCCAGCACCGCATCGGCGCCGACATCATGTTCTCCTTCGACGAGCTGACCACACTGATGAACACCCGCACTTACCAGGAACAGTCAGTGGAGCGCACCTTCCGGTGGGCGAAGCGCTGCGTGGATGAGCACCACAGGCTGACCCAGGCGCGGACCGGCAAGCCCTATCAGGCCCTGTTCGGCGTGGTACAAGGGGCCAACTACGAGGATCTCCGCCGACGCGCCGCCCGCCAGATCGCCTCCCTGGACTTTGACGGCGTGGGCATCGGGGGCGCCATAGAGAAACGGCTGCTGGGGCAGACCTGCGCCTGGATCTGCGACGAAATGCCCGAATCCCGGCCCAGGCACGTCTTGGGCATCGCCGCCGTGGACGACATCTTTGCAGGCGTGGAAAACGGCGGGGACACCTTCGACTGCGTATCCCCGGCTCGCTGCGGCCGCAACGGGGCCGTCTTCACCCGTGACGGCCGCTGGAACATCAAACGCGCCCAGTTCAAGGCCGATTTCAGACCCATCGAAGAGGACTGCGACTGCTACACCTGCACCCACTACTCCCGGGCCTACATCGACCATCTGCTTCGCGCCCATGAGCTCAACGGCTACACGCTGGCCACCATCCACAACGAACGCTTCTTCGTGAGGCTGCTGGACGAGATCCGCCAGTCCATTGACGGCGGCTACTTCGACGAATATAAGAAGAAGACGCTGGCCAGGTTCTACGCCCACGGATCCAAGGGCTGAACCAACACGCCATTATTGCGCCGCGCAGACAACCGTGCTAACCTTTCCAGTTGTCTGCGAACGTGGCGGAATGGTAGACGCGCTGTCTTCAGGTGGCAGTGAGCTGATGCTCGTGAGGGTTCAACTCCCTCCGTTCGCACAAAGAAATGGAAATGTCTTCGACTGATTGATGTCAGTCGAAGACATTTTTTATTGGTCGAATTACAGCTGAGGCCGTTCTGGCTATCCGGCCTTCTGGCCGCCGCAAGTCGGGTCAGGATGGTTCATCCTCTTGCCGCCTGCCGCCCGACCACGCAGCTTTTGATCATACAGACCAGTCACTCGATGTCCTGGTCGTCGAAGACCTTGCGGCCCTTGTAGAGGTCGAGGTCCAGCTCGTTCTCGGTCCTGGCCACGATGACTGCCGTATTGGCGGCACCTGCTACGTTCACCAGCGTGCGGCCCATATCCACCAGCTGGGAAATAGGTTGCATGATAGCGATGAAGGGTACGGGCAGGCCAGCTGCTGTGAAGAGGGAGGTGGCGGTGATCGTAGCTGTGCCTGGCACACCCACCGTCCCCACGGAAACCACCAGAGCAAAGACGATCAGGAGCGCAAAACGGAGAGGGGAGTAAGGAATCCCCTGAGCATTGATAGCGAAAACCGCCAGAAGAACGGGCCAGAGCCCGGCGCATCCTGGCATGCCCAGATTGGCTCCCAGACTGGCCACAAAGGAGGCCGTCTCTTCAGGAACACCAGCGGAACGCAACTGACGGACTGTGACTGGGATGGTACCGATGCTGCTCTCGGAGGTGAAGGCCACCACGCCCGCCGGCCAAAGGGAGCGGAAGAAGGGCAGAGGATTGACCCGGCCGACCAGGGCCAGGATCAGGGGTTGGACTAGGAAGAGCTGAATAGCCAAGCCCAGGTAGGACACCAAGAGGACAGCCAACAGGGGCAGAAGGGTCTTCAGGTTGCTTCGACCGATGGCGGCTGCGATCAGGGACAGGACCGCATAGGGGGTGAAGCCAACGACGATTTGGGTGGCCTTGGACAGGACCACATTGCCGGCTTCCACGAAAGCCTTGAAGGGGGCCACACTCTGCTCGCCGCGCGGGGTTGAGGCGGCCTTGTTCAGAGAGACCGCCAGGAGGATGGCGAAGATCACGACAGGAATGACCTGGTTCTGGGCCCAGTTTTCAGCCAGATTCGAGGGGAAGAGACCGACCAGGGTGTCAAGCACCCCTGGCACCTCGTGAGGCTTGGCCCCCTTGGGCAGGGCCTGGTCGAACCCCTTGCCGACCTGGAAGAGCAGCCCCAGAACCAGGGCGATCACGGCTGCTGTGAAGGTGTTGACCAGGAGCAGAACGATGGTTTTCAGACTGATGTTTTTCAGCCGACCGGACCCGCCGATACGGCTGATGCTGGCGATGATGCTGAAGAGCAGGAGCGGCACCACCAAGGCCGAAATGACCTCGGACCAAACGTTGCCGAATGCCCCCACATAGGTCGTGTGACCTGAGAAGCCCACACCCACCAGGATTCCCAGCACCGTCGCTATGATGACCCGCCAACTGAAGTTGACCTTGGTCCTCCTGCTCAGCAGGGCCAGCCCCACAAAGAGAATGACGACCACTATCAGGGCCGCCCAATCCCAACTCGTTTCCGACATTGCCTCTCCCTCATCGATCTCTCCTCCCCAGGACCAAACGGCCTGGGGTTGGGGTTCAATCTAACAGGAGAGCGGCGGAAGTCCAACGATTCCCGGAAGAATGCCTATACCCGTTGCTTATGGACTGCTATTCCCGGGCAGATTAGGCCTGTCTGACGAGGATTGCTAAGAACGGACCAGGCGGGCGATGGCCTCGGAGGCCTCCTCCATCTTCTCGTCGGCCTCTTCACCTCCCTTTTCGGCAGCTTCGCGGACGCAGTGGTTCATGTGGTCGTCCAGCAGGGTTAGGGCCACCGACTTCAGGGCGCTGGTCGAGGCGGCAATCTGAGTGAGAATATCGATGCAGTAAGTGTCTGACTCGACCATCTGCTCGATGGCCCTGACCTGGCCCTCGACACGCCGGAGTCTGGTAATGGTCCGCTTTTTATCGTTGGCATATCCGGGCACGATTCACTCCATTCCTAGTCAATGGTCTTCATGGCAGAGCCAGGACCGACCCGAATCCATGAAACCCATCTCGAAATTCACTATCAGTATACCCCTGGGGGGTATAGTGGGCCACATGAGCAGCATCCTGGTCCTTATAGCAGCCCTGGCCATCACGGCAGGCATCATCTGGTACTTCTTCGCGCCCAGAAAGGCCACCCAGGCCAAGGATGAGGGCGGCATCCAGACCGTCCACATCACAGTCAAGGGCGGATACAGCCCCCAGCTGATCCAGGTTCAGGCCGGGCGACCGGTCAAGCTGGTCTTCGACCGCCAGGAGAGCGGGGAATGCTCCTCGCACGTGGTCTTCAACGATTTCAACATCGACAAGACCCTGCCCGCCTTCCAAACCTCGACTGTCCAGCTGACCCCACCCAAGGCCGGCGACTACCCCTTCGCCTGTGGGATGAACATGCTTCACGGGATGCTCCGGGCCACCGATGGACCGACGACCGTCAGTGCCGAGGCACAATCCGAACAAGCACGAAGCAGCCAGTCGCAAGACGAGCATTCACCACAGACCGAATCCGCCAAGCCCGCTCAAGCCAATGGCGGCAGCGACCAGGACGAGGCGGATCAGGAGCGTACGGCAGAAATCCGCGATCTGACCAGGCGATTCATCGTAGCCCTGGTCTTCACGCTCCCGGTCTTCATTCCGGCCATGTTCGGCATGTTCCTGCCCATGCCCCACATTCTGATGAACCCCTGGGTCCAGCTGGGCCTGATACTGCCAGTGATGTTCTATTCGGGCTGGCCCATCCACCGCACCGGATGGCTGGCGCTGGCACACCGGACACCGGAGATGAACTCCCTGGTTGCCCTGGGCACTGCCACGGCCTTCCTGTACTCACTGGTGGTCACTGTGGCCCCGCAACTTCTGCCTGAGGGAAGCCGCGAACCCTACTACGAGGCCGTGGGCACCATAATCACGCTGATGATCCTCGGCCAGATCCTGGAGGCACGGGCCCGGCGCGGCACTGGTGATGCCATCCGCGCCCTTGTCGGACTGAGGCCCAAGACAGCCACCGTGGTAAGGACCGACCAGGACGGCAGGGAGGCCACCCAGGAGATCGCCGTCGATGATGTGGCCGTCGGAGACGTGATTCAGGTCCATCCGGGCGAGAAGCTGCCGGTGGATGGTCAGGTCATTTCGGGATCATCCTCTGTGGACGAATCCATGGTGACCGGCGAGCCCATGCCCGTGCTCAAGCAGGAGGGCGATTCCCTCGTCGGAGCCACCGTCAACAGCACAGGTTCTCTGCGCTACAGGGCCACCCAGGTAGGGCAGGACACGGTTCTGGCCCAAATCATCCGGCTGGTCAAGACGGCTCAGACCTCCAAGGCACCCATCCAGAAGCTGGCCGACCGAATATCGTCCATCTTCATCCCCGGGGTAATTCTTGTGGCGCTCTGGACCTTCGTGGCCTGGTGGGCCTTCGGCCCCATGCCACGCGGAGTATATGGAATCGTGGCGGCGGTCTCCGTCCTAGTCATCGCCTGCCCCTGTGCCCTGGGCTTGGCCACTCCGCTATCCGTGACGATCGGCACCGGACGCGGCGCCCGTGCCGGAGTGCTCTACCGATCGGCGGAAGCCTTGCAGGGAGCGCATGACATCGATACCATCGTCCTCGACAAGACCGGCACCATCACCCAGGGCAGGCCTGAACTGGCTGATGCCCTGAGCGTGCAGGGAATGGATGAGGACCTGCTAATAAGAGCGGCCGCGAGCGCCGAGAGCGATTCAGAACACCCCCTGGCCCAGGCCATCGTCCAGGCTGCCAAGGGCCGCAATCTAAAGCTGGTCCCGGTCAAGGACTTCGATTCGGTCACCGGGGCAGGCATCGATGCAACCTTCCCCTCCGGATCCTTCGAAGGATGCAAGGGCACCTCGCATGTCCTTGTCGGCAACCGCAAGCTGCTCGAGGACAAGGGAATCGAGCTGGAAAGCGAAACGTCAGACCAGGCAGGCGCGCAATCCCTCTTCGACACCGCCCGCGGCTGGGAGGGCCAGGGCCGTACGACCATCTTCGTGGCCATCGACGGCGAGCTTGCCGGAGTCCTGGCCGTGACCGACCAGGTCAAGTCCGGCTCCAAGCAGGCCATCCACGACATGAACGAGCGCGGCATCCAGACCATCATGCTGACTGGCGACAACCAGGGCACTGCCGAACAGGTCGGGGGGCAGGTGGGTGTCACCCGGGTGGTTGCGCAGATCCACCCTGAAGACAAGGCGAGCATCGTCAAGGCCCTTCAGGCTCAGGGGCACAAGGTGGCCATGATCGGCGACGGCATCAACGACGCCCCGGCCCTGGCCCAGGCCGACCTGGGCATGGCCATCGGCACCGGTACGGACGTGGCCATCGAATCCGCCGACGTGACCCTGGTCTCGGGCGACCTGAACGCGGCCGTCAAGGCCATTGACCTCTCTGCTGCGACCATGCGCAACATTCACCAGAACCTCTGGTTCGCCTTCGGATACAACGGGCTGGGCATCCCCATCGCCGCCGGGGTGCTCTACCCCTTCATCGGCCTCCTGCTCAACCCTATGATCGCCGGGGCGGCCATGGCATTCTCCTCCCTGTCGGTGGTGCTCAACGCCAACAGGTTGCGGCACACGCCTCTAAAAGCCAGGCCGGTCAAGGAGGTCGAGCCAATCGACATGGATGCCCTGACCAGGGACCTCAGTATTTCCACACACCAAGAACACAACCAAGAGAAAGGAAACGAGATGGGACTCTTCCATCATCATGACGACATGCAGCAGGATCAGGCAGCAGCAGAGAAGGTCACCGACCCGGTCTGCGGCATGTCCATCGACCCCGACACAGCTGCAGCCAAGCGCGACTACCAGGGCAAGACCTACTACTTCTGCTCGCAGAACTGCGTCGATACCTTCGACGCCGATCCGCAGAAGGTGCTCAACAAGTAGGATCGTACGTTTGGCATCTGATCAGCGGTCGTCAGCGAGCTGCCAAGGCTGGTCGAAAAAGTCGAAGATGCGTTCCAAGTAAGGCCTCAGGACCTTGTCCGGCATTTGGTAGAGCTCGTGCATGCTGTCCGGGATGCGCACCAGCTTAGCCTGGCAGCCGCCCTGCTGGACCTGGTCGACAAAACGGTTCTGGGGCATCGGCAGCACAAACCGGTCGGGCTGGGCCTGGAAAAGCAGCAGAGGGGTCTCCACTCGGCTGCACCGGTTGGGGCGCAGTATGGCCCGGCTCATCTCCAGACTCTCCCTGACCCAGCCGAAGGTGGCGGCACTGGTCTGGTAGTGCAGTTCCTGGGCCCGCAACTTATGGGCCCAGGCCACCCGCGCCTGGCTGCCATTGGGGTACTTGCCCATGTCCAGCTCGGGGCGGAATGGCCCAAACCCCGGAACCATGCTGCGCGAGCGGCCCATCATGCAGGCGGCGTTTGTTGCCGTCCAGGCCACCGAAGGCATGAACCCGGTCCGCGGAGCAATCATGGGTGATGACAGGACCGCCTTGTCGATGAGGGAGGGGAAGGTTTCCAGCATCCGCGCAGCCACGCCGCCGCCCATGGAATGGGCATAGAGCACCATGGGCTCGTCTTGGGCATACTGCTGGCCCACCTGGGAGCAGAAGGCGGCCAGATCCGCCACATACCGCTGCCAATGATCCACCCAGATCAGGCTGGGATCGTTCACACCACGGCCAGAGAAACCATGCCCCCAATGCTCGGGAACGCAGACGGAGTACCCCTGCATCAGGAAGTACCAGGCCATCTCCTGGTACTTGTCGGCGAATTCCGAAAAACCGAAGGAGATGATCGCGGCCCCGCGCACACGAGCTGAGCCGGACTCCACCGCACCCTTGCGGAACAGCGTCCTGTCATAGCAAACGTAATGCAGAAGTCGGGAGGGGTCCACGCCGCTGAGATGGGCCTTGTCCAGGAGGGTTCCCCCGTCCTCGCCGCCGTCATGGGAGATCATCCATCCGTCACTGCGACAGGAGGCCAGGTCAGGAAGGACACGATCCTTCATGATTTGGTCGTAGCGGCGTTCCTCAACCAGTTGGACGCTCATGCTCTCACCCTATACCACCTTCTGCCGGACTCGCCCTACATGAGCCGGGTGCTCTCAAGGTTTCTGACGATCCAGTCATTGAAGCGGATGACGGGCTTGCGCAGGACCAGCCCCAGCAGCAACGAGGGCACCAGGAAGAGGGCCAGGGTGGCCATCTCCCGCCAGAACTCCATGCCGTAGGCTCCGGCAACGGCCGACTGCATGGCTCCTATAGCATGGACGAAGGGCAGGAAGGGGTAAACCCCCTGGAAGAAGCCAGGCAGGGTCTCCATGGGGAAGGTGCCGCCCGAGCCAGCCACCTGCATGACTAGGAGGATAACGGCAATAGCCTTGCCGATGTCCCCGAAGGAGACGACCAGGGTATAGATCAGATTCATGAAGACGAATGAGGCGAAGACCGCCACCAGCACGAACATCAGCGGATGGACGCACTGGACCTTCAGGTAGAAGAGGTCTCCTAGAGCGATCAGGCAGCCCTGGAGGATGGCCATCAGGGCGAAGACCGCGAATCTGCCGAAGTACTCCTGGTAGAGCTGAAGGCCGAAGCGGCGGGCGTTGCCTGGCGACTCGGGGCGGAAGTCTCCCCAGGAGCGGCGGCCTTCGGAATCCTCATCCAGGTCATCGGCCCTCTTCCATGCATCCTGCAGGGAGTCCAGGTGCAGGACAGAGGCTTTCTTCTTGTCTGACAGAGCCACTTTCATCATGGCCGCCAGAATGGTGGCACCCACCCAAATGGAGAGGATGGTGTAGAAGGGGGTCATAGCCGACCCGTAGTTCATGACTGGGAAGACCGCATGCCGATGGATGCCTACCGGTGAGGACAGAAGGGCGGCCATGGTTTCGGAATCCCCGCTCAGCAGAGTCTTGACCTCCTGCGTATCTTTGCCCTGCGAAGCCTGGGTCAGATGTCCCCCTAGGTCGGTCAGCCGCTTGGAGGCCTGCTCCAGGCGCTGGGAGATCTCACCCAGCTGGTCCTTGGCTTGGCTGATATCCCTGGTCATAGGGCCCGTCAGCCCAGAGGCGCCCTTGACGGTTCCATCCAGACCCGTCAGCAGCCGATCGGTCGAGGTGACCACGGTGTCCATGGATGAAGCCAAGTCGTCCAGGCGAGGCTTCAGGTCATTGCGGTACTGGGTGCGGACCTGATCCACCGAGGCACGGGCCTGAGCGATCCTGTTCTTCAGATCCTGACGCTGACCGCCCAGCTTGTCCTTGCCCTCCTTGGCTGCCTGGGAAGCCTGGCTGATCCGGTCGGCCAGGTCACGTTGGGCCGCCTGGGCTGTGCGCATTCCGGCCTGGGCCTGATCGATGGCGGTCAGCAGGGCCTGGCGCTGGTCAGCTGTCAGATTGGCATCGGATTCCACAGTGCTGCGCAGATCCTCCAGGCTGGCGATCATCCCGTCGTAGTCGGCCGCCGAGTCTCTGATCCGCTCGCTCAGATAGTTCAGCTGGCTGCTGACAGCATCGCTCTGCTGGCCCACCTTGTCGAAAGCGTCATCGATCTTAGAGCCGATGGTGTCATAGGCACCCGAGGCCTGGTCAAGGGCAACGTCGACCGCCTGGGCCGACCCGGAGAGGGACTTGCCCAGATCCTTGGACCCCTTGGTTCCCTGGTTCAGGGCCTTCCTGGCATCGGCCATGGCGGAGTCAGACCGACCCAGAATCCTGCCGGTGGCGTCGATCATCTTTCCGGAGGAATCCAGAAGGCCCGCATAGGCATTCACCTGACTGGAGGCAGTGGTCAGCCGCTGTGACATCTGATCGATGTGGCCGGTCGCCCTGGCCAGATAATCCTGGACCTGGGGGCTCTGGGAGTAAGTGAAAACCTGGCTGGCCAGGTCGATCCCCACCTGGCCCACGGTCTTGACGAAGGTCTTGTCGATGGTTGTGGCCACAGTGTCGGCCCCCTGCTCAGTGACATGGGGGGCGATGGCGTTTTTCTTTTCGTTCAGGTAGTACTCAAGGCTGGCATGCTTCACGTCCTGCGAGAAGAGGGTCATCATGTCCGCGCTGAAATCCTTGGGAATGACGATGGCAGCATAGTACTCGCCTGAGCGCACCCCCTCCAGGGCCTGGTCGCGGTTGACGAACCTCCAATCCAGCTGGTCGTTTGCCCGCAAGGTGCTGGTGACCGTCTCCCCCACGTTGATCCTGACCGGAATCAGGTCGGATTTGTACCCCTTGTCGGTGTTGGCCACGGCCACCTTGATGGCCTTGGTATTCTTGTAGGGGTCCCAGCTGGCGGCGATGTTGAACCAGGCATAGAGGGCCGGGACAATAATCAGGCCCATCAGGACGATGATGGCGATGACGTTGCTGGTGGCATCGGCCAGGTCCTTGCGCAGGATCCTCCAGATGTTCCTCATCGGCGATCACCATCCTCGGGAGCGTCCTCCTCATCGCGGCTCATGACTGATTCGCGCACGGCCGTGGTCAGCCTGGTCATGGCCGAGGGACCCTGCCGACGCGGGCGAATCAGGGTGAGGAAGTCCATGCCGGGACGCTCGGTCAGGCCCAGCTGCCGAACATAGCTGTCGCAGATGTACTCGACGATGATCAAGTAGGCGTCTATCAGGACGATGGAAGCGATGCAGGCGATCAGCATGACGATCTTGGCTTCGGTGCTGAACAACAGGATGAGGAAGAGCACTGGCAGCAGAACCAGGACCAGACCACCCCGGATCAGCGTTGGATAGAGGGTCAGGAAGCGATGCGCACGCCGCCTTATGACGGCGCGGTAGTCGCCCTCGCCCAGGATGGAGCGGGCCAGGCTGCCCAGGCTCAGACGGCGGTCGGCTGAATGGTTCTGCTCGGTCAGCATCAGGTCAGTGGCACCAAGCCGCCGGTCGAAGAGGGCATTCAGGTTGAGCAGGTACCGCCGCACCACCAGTCCGATCAGGAGGGCCACCGGCAGGTACCAGAAGATGTGGAGCATGTCCTGCCAATAGTGGTTGCCGTACATGCCGCCGATGGTCTCACGCATGGCGTTGATTCCGTAGGTGAAGGGCAGCCACGGGTTCAGATTGCGGAAGAAGTCGGGCATCATCTCAATCGGGTACATGCCCGAGGACCCAGGTATCTGCAGGATGACCAGAACCACAGCCAAGGCCTTGCCGATGTGCCTGAAAGAGGCGGCCAGGGCATAGATGATATTGATGTAGACGAAGGAGGCAAAGACCCCGGCCAGGACGAACAGGGCGGGTTGGCGGCACTGGATGCCCAGCATCAGGTCGCCCACTGTAGCGATCAGCGCCTGGAAGAAGCCGACGAAGACCAGCAGAAGCCAACGACCCAGGTAAGCCTGGGTGGCGGTGCATTTGCGGATGCCCTCCTTGTCGACCTCCAGCTTGTAGATGGCTATCAGGATGAACCCACCCACCCAGAGAGCCAGATTGGTATAGAAGGGCGCCACGGATGACCCGTAGTTGCTGACCGGATAGACCGTGTGCGAGGCCAGCTCCACCGGCGAGGCCATGGCCTTTCCGAAGGATTCCGGGCTCAACCCCAGGGTCTGGGTCATCCGGTTCCAAGCAGCCGAGGACCCAAGGGCTGCCACATCGGTCCGAACCCCCTCCAGGTCGGACCTGACCGAGGCCAGGGAGGCCCTGGTGGTGGACAGGGTCGACTGGGCCTGACCGATGGTGGAATCCAGTTGATCCAGCAGGGCATCGGTTTGGACGGCCGTGGTGGCCAGGTTGCTCAGGGCACCTTGGAGAGAGCCGTTGGAGGCATTGAGGGCATCCAGCCCGGTAAGGAGGTTGGGCATGGTGGTCCCAGCCAGGCTCTGGCTGGCCGCAGCCAGAGCCTTGATGCCTGTGCCGCCGGTGTCGGTCATGGCCGAGCTCAGGTCTGATGCGGCCCGCCTGCCCGAGTCCAGAGCCGTCGAGGAGTTCTTCTTGAAGGCATCAAGGGATGACTTCTGCTTCTGGTTGGTCTTTTTCAGATCGTCAATCTGCCGCTGGATGCTCTCATAGGCCGGATCCCCAGAATGTAGCCCGGACTGGTCTAGACCCGACTGGAGCCGGTCCACAGCCTCCCCATTGGCATCGACCAGCTGACCCAAGCCGGAATTGACCCGGTCCACCTTGTCCTGGGTGGCGTTCAGGTCGGCGGTGATCCCGCCTGCCACTGTATTCACATCCGTGACCGCGCTGGACAGCCGCACTGACCCGTCCGCCAGAGCCTGGTTCAGGGCAGAAGAGAACCGAAGACTGTCGTCGCGGGTCTTGGCCATGCTGCTCTGAGCTCTGTTCAGAGTGGCCTGGGTGGCCGATATCTGACTCTGCAGGTCCTTGATGTCGCTTCTGGAGCCGGCCACGGTCTGCCGGGCCTGGCCCATGGTGGAACCGATCCGGTCAAGCTGGCCGTCCGTCCGATCCAGCTGGTCGATAATTTCCCCCAGGTCGCCCACCACCTGGCTGCGGCTCTGCTCGGCCGCGCCCTGGGCATCGCCGACGGTCTGCAGGACCTTCCCGGCCAAGGCGTCGCTGACGGCCGAGACGAAGACCGCGTTGATCTCCTGGTCGATGGTGGAGGCGCCGGTGTCGGTCACCTTGGGAGCGATGGCGTTTTTCTTCTCATTGACGTAATAGTTCAGAGCGGGCCTGTTCCCGGCCCCCTCGACGATGCCGACCAGGTCGGCGCTGAACCGTTCAGGAATGATGATGGCCGCGTAGCACTGGCCCGAGTGGACCTCTTCGATGGCCCTTTCATCATCATCCATGAACTTCCAGCCCAGGCTTTTATTGCCGCGCAGCTCCTGGATGACCGATCTGCCGGCGTTGATCCTGCCCGTCTCTGCCGATTGCGCTCCCCGATCTATGCTGACGACGGCCACGGGAAGGTTCCTGACATTGCTATAGGGGTCCCAGAGGGCCATGATATTGAACCAGGCATAGAGGGACGGGAGCACGGCCACGCCGATGGTCACCACCAGGGCCACGGGGTTGCGCAGTATCCGCCAGAGATCTCGCCTGAAGATGGCCAACACGGTCTTCACCGCCAGGAACCTCCTTCTTGTCTGTCCAGGGGATCACGGCACTGGCCTACTCCACTCGGATCGGCTGCATCCTCCCGGGACCTACGTCCGGCCTGAGTATAGCCACCCTTCCTTACTGGCCCAGACCAGTCAGCTGATTGTGAATGCCCATGCAAGGCCGGACCGTCAGAGCAGCAAGGGCTTCTGACGACGGTTTATGCCTTGGCCACGAACAGACGCGAGACCGCCATCGACAGGGCCACAGCCAGGCCCATGGGCATGAAGGCCATGACCGGCAGGCGGCAGACCTCCATGAGCATAGCCATGGCCATGAGCGGAGCCTGCTGGGAGGCGGCCAGCAGGGAGGCGGCGCCGATCACGGCACACTGCCAGACCGGCAGGCCGGGCACAAGGCAAGCCAGCGGCAGGCCCAAAACAGCGCCCATGGCGGATCCCAGGGCTATGGATGGCGTCAGAGTGCCGCCGAAAGCCCCAGCACGGATGGTTGCTGTGGTCAGCAGAGCCTTGGCCAGCGCAAAGAGGGCCAAGAGGGCAAGTGACCGAGCCAGCTGGAGCCCTGAGAACCCGACGGACAGCAGCTGATCCATGCCCATCTGGGCCAGAGCCCGGCCGTTGCCCATGACCTGGGGGACAGCCAGAGCGACCAGCCCGGTCAACAGAGCTACCCCCGTCAGCTGCCAGATGGCGGCAGGGCCAGTAGTTCTATGGGACTCTGCCCAGGATGTCATCCAGCGGAATCCGGCCCCCAGCAGCCCCATGACTGGTCCGATCAAGAGGACCACTGCCATAAGCCATGGCCGGAAGGGATCGGAGCCGACCTTATAGTAAGGGGTAAAACCCTTGATAGATCCGCCGACCAGGGTAGCCAAGGCCGACATAGCCAGATTGACCGTCACCACTTCGGTATCCACCCGCCGCAGCAGCACCTCGATGCCGAAGAAGGCCCCAGTCAGAGGCGCAATGTAAATGCCGGCGAACCCTGCACCTGCCGCCGAAGCCACAAGCAGCGCAGCGTCCTGATCACGCAGCCCCAGCCGTCGTCCCAGCCTGGTCCAGAGACCGCCCAGAAGAGCCCCCGCCTCGCGAGGGGCCACCTCCCTGCCTATGGAGCCGCCAGCAGCCACAAAGAAGATCTGGGTAAGCACATGAACCACGGTCCGGCCCGGGGGCATGGATGCACCCTTGACGGCCTGATCGACCGAGGGAACCAGCCTGGTCCTCGTCCGCAGCCAGGCCCAGACCAGACCGGCCATCAGCCCGGCCAAGGTCACCGAGGCCAGCCTTCTGATCGGCGGAACCACCTCAGCCGTGGGAGCCCCTGGGGTCTCAGCGAAACCCAGCAGGCCGACCTGAGACAGCTCAAAGAACCTTGCCAGCAGGCCCGAGGAAAGCCCGACCAATAGACCTAGGCAGAGCACCGAGACCGCCAGACCCCAGCTACGAGGAAGCCGGAATCCGCGTTCGGGACCTGGATCCTGGTCAGGCTTTCGTTGGATATGCACAACTCCAATCTAGCGGAAGCAACCGCCAGCAGAGTGTTAGCCCAAGCAGCCTTTCCGTCAGTCCGTCTTGTTCATGAGGGCCTCCCGTAGGAAGTCCCGCTGCACAATAAGCAGGTTTTCGGCCACAGTCTCGTCGTTGGTCATGTGGGTGATGCCGGTCAGCGGCAGGACCGTATGAGGGCGACCGGCCGCCATGAGAGCGCTGGAGAGCCTCAGGGTGTTGGCCACGGAGACGTTGTCATCCGCGAACCCGTGTATCAGCATCAGCGGGCGGCGCAGCGAAGGCGCATCGTCGATAATGCCGTTGCGGCGGTAAACGGCCGGGTCCATCCCCAAATAGCGCTCGGTGTAATGGGTGTCGTAAAGGGTCCAGTCCGTGGGCGGGGCACCTGCACAGGCTGCATGGATCCGGTCGGGAGCCCGCAGAACCGATAGGGCCGACAGGAAGCCGCCATAGGACCAG
The DNA here is from genome assembly GCF_026537235.1 of Bifidobacterium sp. B4111. Lineage (NCBI taxonomy): Bacteria > Bacillati > Actinomycetota > Actinomycetes > Bifidobacteriales > Bifidobacteriaceae > Bifidobacterium > Bifidobacterium sp. B4111. The sequence continues at coordinate 443,403 of NZ_JAFNMO010000002.1, forward strand.
CCGATCATGGCCACATGCCCCAGGTCGGCCTCGGGAGCGAAATCAGGCAGAGCCTTCAAAGCCTCAAGCTGGTCATCCAAAGTCACCTGGGCCATATCCTCGAAGATGGCCCGATCCCAGGCAGGCCCACGACCCGGCGTACCCCGGCCATCGACGGTCAGAACCAGGAAGCCTTGATCCGCCCACCACTGGGACTCCCAGTAGTAGGACTGATTGAAGACCACCTGCTGGGCGCCTGGACCGCCGTAAGGCTTGAGCAGGACGGGCAGGCTGTCGGCGCTGGCGTAGGGACTGGATTCAGACGGCCTGACGATGGCTGCGAACAGCTCGCGCTGGCCCATGCGTACGAAGTCCACGTTGGGGATGAATCCGGGATCACTGCTGACATCGGCCAGGACGGCGCACATGGCCCCCTGGCTATTGATATGGCCAGCATCCATGGCCCGGCGATCAGGACGATCATGGTGCTCCTGCCGACCGCCAACCCGGCCTGAGGCACTGGAGCCACCAGCGGATCTTACGCTGCCGTCAGAGCGGGCTTTGCTCACCAGGCCCAGCCCTTCGGCCCCCAGGCGGTCCAGATCTCCATCAGCACCCAGATAGCAGTGGCGCACCTGCCCATGCGCCGAGGCCATAGTCCGGCCGCTGACCACGATGCCATGACCGGCCCGAGAGGCGGACCACACTCCGGGCAGCCGGTTGAGCACATGGATCGAACCGTCATAGCTCAGGCGCATCAGGTCGAAGCTGCGGGGATCAGTGGAAACCACCGCCAACACATCGCGATCCTCCACAGACAGCACCCGCCGAATCTGGCAGCCAGCCGGGGAGAATACCCTTCCATCCAAGCGCAGCCTCGTGGTGTCGGCTTCTACGTCAATGAAGGCGTCCACCAGCCCGCCCTGGGGCCGATAGGCCGGCAACCCGGGCACCAGGTCGATCCACTGGTCATTGCCATGCTCCTGCATCACCCTGGTAGCCACCTTGGGCGCTGCATCGGAATCAAGAAAGGTCATGTCCTGTCCCCGATCCAAACCCTGGCGATCATCCGGCACCTGTACCTCCAGGATCCTGTCCTCGGTCTGCCGACGGTTCTGAACCAGCAGCAGCGGCCGATGCCCTTCTTGCCAGCGGACCACAGCCAGGTATTCAAAGGCCTGATGATCCCAGTCCACCTCGCCCACCCAGGGATGGGCATCGTCCTGACCCAGGAGGACCAGGCTCAGCCCGACACGGGCATTGGACGTCAGAGCCTGGGGATACCGCCGGGCGCGCGGCCCGACCTGGGGGTTGGCCGGATCGCTGATGTACCAGATCGGCTCGTCGGAGGAATCCGTGTGCTCGACCAGCAAGGCTCGGGAGTCCGGCGACCACCAGAACCCCTGATAGCGATCCATCTCCTCGCCAGCCACGAACTCGGCCAGCCCCAACAGCATCCGGTCATCGGTGCCGGGACGCAGGGCCAGGACAGCCCGTTCACGGTCCTGTCCGGCATCCTGACCGATGGCGACCACCATCAGCTGGTCACCAGTCGTATAGGCCACCATGGTGCCGTCCGGGCTGATGACTGGATTGAGCACAGCCAAATCGCTGTGTTCCAAGCTCAGGGCCCGCGTAGAGGCAGTGAGACCATCTGGGGCGATCAACGAGAGCCAGAGTCGGTCACCAAGGGCAAAGACCACCCGATCCCCGGCAGCATCCACGCTGTAGTCGACAATGCCCTCGCCGCCTTCTCGCGAACGCTCCCTCCGAGCCAGCTCGGCAGCCGGCACATGTTCCATGTCTGCATCCTCCAGCAGAGCCCTGGGGTCGGCCAGGAGCACCTCATGATGACGGCCCTCCTGATCAAAGACAGACAGCCAGAGCCCGGTCACCAGATCCTCAGGCCCGTCCGAGCGCAGAAAGACGGCACGTGAGCCATCCCCCACCGCCGAGACCGACCGTGGCGCGCCCAAGGTGAACCGCAGGGTCCGGGCCTTGACCCGCGGATATGCCTCCATTGCCCGATCCACCTCTTCGGTCATGCTCGCTCCTCGAATATCTCTGACATGATCACCATGATCTTGCGTCTGCCACGATGATAAGCGCCTAGGTGCCAAAGGGGAATTCGATCAGCCCCAACCGCAATGCGTCATCTTGGCCAGCAGCAGACGTCAATCGTTCTACATGGGAAATTTGTATCACGAATAAGGCGTACCGCCGGACTACGACCAGCCGATGGGCACTCCCTGCGATAAAATAATATCGCTTTATCGCCAATGACTGGCCGATAATCCCTGCTTCCCAGGGGATAGGGGTGTCAAGGTAGGACACCATGACTGCACATGGGGAGCAATCCACAATAGAGAAAATAGAGGTAACCAATGAACATGATGGTTCGTTTTAAACGCGCATGCGCGGTGCTCGCTGCCGGCGCCACCCTGGCCGGCGGCCTGGCATTGCTGCCTACCGTGGCCCAGGCTGTGGAGGGCAACAAGGGGGCCGAGGCCAAGTCCGCCCCCTACAAGATCACCTTCGTCGGCGATCCAGAGGACCAAACAGGCGCTAACGGGATCCCTGTAGAGACCGACAATCAGGGCATACTGGATAAAAGCAAGATCCCCACTAACATACCAGTACCTGATTCCATGCAGGATTCGCAGTCGCCCGACAAGCCTTGGACTGTCGTCGGCTGGACCTATGTAGCGACGAGTTCTGACACAGTCGACTTCACGAAGCCCTTTACGGCGGACACCATTGTCTTCGCAAAATGGGACCAAGCTAATGCAGTCACTTTCGTCGCTCAGGACCCGACCAACCTCGACCACGAACCTGCCACGCAGACGCTGTATACTGGCGAGGGCCACAAGCTGGCGGCACAGCCCAGTGCCCCGCCCAGCTACCCCGGCTACACTTTCGAAGGATGGTTCGGTGCTGACAGCAACGCAGCCTTCAACCCTGATGCCGTCTTCTCTGAAGATGCCACTTTCGTAGCCAAGTACACCAAGGCGGCTGCTCCTGCTCAGCCTGCTGAGACCAACCCGGCCGACAATGCCAAGGAGCCTGCCAAGGCCGGCGACAAGACCGCCGACAAAGCAACTGGCAAGGCCGCCGCCAAGGATCCGGCCGGAAAGGCCGCCAGGAGCGACACCGCTCTGGCCAAGACCGGCGCTGATGCTATGGCCCCTCTGGCCATTGCCGCTGGCCTCTGCCTGAGCGCCGGCATCACCCTGGGTCTGCGCCGCAAGCTGTCTCTGTGAGTCGACAGGCTTCGGCCTGACCCATGACGATCGAAGGTCAAAGGCCCCTGGCCCATTGTGGCCACGGGCCTTATCCATGCCTGGCAATCGCGTTCGTTCGAACCTGTTCATTGAAGAAATTGCAAGCATCCGACCGCCCATTACCCCCTTTCAGCAGTGTCACGTACTATGAAAGGGTTATATGGAAAGGGATGACTATGAGCGTTCTCGATCGTTTCGAGAAGAGCGTGGAAGGCGCCGTTAACGGTGTCTTTTCGAAGTTCGGCTCCAAGGACCTACAGCCCGTCGACCTGTCGAGCGCCCTCGAGCGTGAGATAGACTCACAGGCCATGCCCGTCGGTCGCGACCGCACTGTGGCGCCCAACGAGTATCGGTTCAGACTATCCACCCCAGACTTCGACCGCATTGAGCAGTGGGGTTCGGAGGCTTTGGCCAACGAGTTGGCAGACAACCTGACCAAGTATGCCGAAAGCCAGCACTATGCCTTCGTCGGTCCGGTTGTAGTCATCTTCGAGGAGGACCTTAACCTGAACAAGGGCGACTTCCACCTATCTGCCGAGTCAGTCCAGGGCAACGCGGCACCCGTCACCACCCCCGAAGAGTCCAAGGATTGCCCGGTTCTGGAGATCAACGGCCGCCAGTACCTGCTGACCGCCCCCGTCACTACCATCGGCCGTGGATCCTCCTGTGATATCGTCATCGACGACGCAGGCATTTCGCGCCGACACCTGCAGATCGAGATCACCGACAAGGGCGTGGTAGCCCGCGATCTGGGGTCCACCAACGGCACCTATGTAGAGGGACATCAGGTTCCCGCAGCCACTCTGCTGGACGGCAATACCATCACCATCGGCCGTACCCGCATCCTCTACTGGGCATCGTCGCAGGAACAGGATTCGTAAATCGCCCAGACCTTGAAGTAAGGTCGAACCATTATGCTGACTGAACTGACATTCGCCATCCTCAAATACGGGTTCCTGGCTCTGCTATGGGTATTCGTCTGGCTGGCCATCCGTTCACTCCGCAAAGACATCGAAACTTTTAGCCCCAAAACTTCGTACACTCGTCGACGTAGCGAACGCGCAGCCCAGCGCAAGTTGCCGGCAGCCACCGGACCCGTGCCCAACGCCCCGGTCAGCAAGCCTGAACCTGCAAGCGACGGGCCCTCCCTGCTGGTGGTTATCGACGGACCCCTGGCCGGCTCCTCTACGCCGCTGTCCGGACGACCCATAACCCTGGGCCGCTCCTCCTCGAACACCCTGGTGCTGGACGACGAGTTCGTCTCCGGCCATCATGCGCGGGTCTACCAGGATCCTGCATCGGGCCGATGGGCCATTGAGGATCTTGGGTCCACCAACGGCACCGTCGTCTCGGGGCAGAAAATAACGGCGCCGACAATCCTACCGGCGGAGGTTCCCGTACGCATCGGAGCCACCACCTTCGAGTTGAGGTAGCCGCCCATGACCAGGAACGATGCGAACCAAAAGCTGTTCCTCTACTCCACGGCGGTTTCAGACGTGGGGTACGTGCGCAGCAACAACCAGGATTCGGCCTTTGCCGGCGAGCGCCTGGTAGCCATGTGCGACGGCATGGGCGGTCATGCGGGGGGGGACACGGCATCGACCATAGCCATCCGATCCCTGGCCCACATCGAACGCGACGACAGGAAGCAGGACGTGCAATCCCTGGCCCGGATGATGGAGACCTCGGTCATCGCGGCTCATGACGCCATCGTGGGCAAGGCCAAGCACGAACACCGCCTGTCAGGCATGGGCACAACGGTAACGGCCCTGGCTCTGGCCGACGACTCCTGGGTGCTGGCCCATATCGGGGACTCCCGAGGCTACCTCCTGCGGGAGGGCAAGCTGATCCGGATGACTCAGGACCACTCCTACGTGCAGCACCTGATCGACACCGGCCGCATCTCCCCGGCTGAAGCCCGCAACCACCCTCAGCGCAACGTAGTCATGCGGGTTCTGGGTGACTTCGACATCGACCCTCGCCCGGACATCTCCATCTCCAAGGCCCTGCCTGCAGACCGCTGGATGATCTGCTCGGATGGTCTCTGCGGCGTTTTGGAGGACTCGACCATCGCCGAGGTGCTGTCCTCGGTCTCGGACCAGGCGGAGTGCGCCCAGCAGCTAGTCACCTTCGCCCTGAAAGCCGGCAGCACCGACAACGTAACCGTGGTCATCGCCGATGCCACGCTGGCCCTGGATGCCGATGCCTTCGATCTGCCCCATCAGACCCCTCTGGTCGGTGGTGCAGCCAGCTCCAACCTGGAGGCTCTGGCCGACATTCTGGATGAGCCCGTGACGGCCGCACCGCGCCTGCGTGACGAGTCCCGGGAATCGCCCGCCAAGCGGGCCGCCGATCTGACCCAAGACCGGGATTCCGGCAAGCAGGAGGGCGAGGATAGCGATAGCCACACCGCCCAGCCCTCGGCTGCCCGCGAAGAGAGCGGCGAACGGCAAGTGCCCGACACCAGCGAGATCCCCGTCGTCCACAAGGAGGACGGTTCGGACTCAGCCGATCCCTACGACCCAGACGTGGCCGACGCCATCCACAAGGAGCATTTGGAACAGCGCAGGCGCCAGCGTTCCCGGCATCGGCGGATTCGGCTGATCCTGGCTGGCATCATCACCCTGGTAATCCTTGCACTGGCCGGAGGCACGACGGCTGCCTACCGTTGGAGCCAGGAACAGTATTACCTGGGCGCGGACCAGGGCCGCGTAGTCATCTACCAGGGCGTGCCCACTAAAGCCTTCGCCCTCTCGCTGTCCCACCCGGTGCAGACCACAGACATCTCCGTTAAGGGGCTTCCCCAATCCTGGCGCGACCAATTGGAAGAGGGCATCACCGTCTCCAGCATGGATGATGCCCAAGAGCACGCCCGTCTTATCCGCAAGGAGGCCGGCGACCTCAAACGCGAGCGCGCCAAGGAGGGCAAGAACGAGTCTGACCAGACAGCGGCCTCCCCGTCAACCTCGCCCTCACCGTCGAAAACCGACCAGAGCAGGCGGCAGTAGTCATGATCACCACGCGTCTGCGCCGCATAGGCCTTCTGCTTTTCTCCTTGCTGGTGGGGTTCATCGGCTTCTTCCAGATGTTCGCCCGAGCTGCAGGCCGCTTCCCCGGGGACTACGCCGCCCTGCTGGCAGTCACTGCCGCCCTCTTCATTGCCCTCTGGGTCCTGTTGGAGATTTTCCAGCCTTATGGCAGCCAGGCCATCCTGCCCAGCATCGTCATCCTGAGCTCCCTAGGCATCACTCTGATCATCCGCATAGATCTGCGCAACGCTCGGATCGGCCAGCCCACACGAGTGGGCTTCACCCAGCTTATCTGGCTGTGTCTGGCTTTGGTCCTGTGCGGCCTGCTGGTGGTGCTGCTTCGGGATTACAGGCTGCTGCGACGCTTCTCCTATGTGAGCATGGTGGCGGGCCTGGTCCTGCTCCTGTCGCCCATGCTGCCCGGCATCGGCCGCGAAATCGGCGGCGCCCGCATCTGGATCGGCGTAGGGTCGCACACCCTGCAACCCGGCGAATTCGCCAAGCTCTTCCTGGCCTTCTTCTTTGCTGCCTATCTGTTCGACCACCGAGACCAGCTGGCTGTGGGCGGCAAGAAGGTCCTAGGCATGCGGATGCCTCGAATCAAGGACCTGGGCCCCATCATTATCGTCTGGCTTATTTCGCTGGCCGTCCTGGTCATCCAGCATGATCTGGGCACCTCGCTGATGTACTTCGCCATGTTCGTCTCCATGCTCTACGTGGCCACGGGCCGCACCAGCTGGATCGCCATCGGCGCCGTCTTCTTCGTCATCGGGGCGGTGGCCGCCTCCATGGTCTTCGCCCACGTAGGCGCCCGCGTGGATGCCTGGCTGCACCCCTTCAGCGATGCTGAGTTCGGCAAGACCTTCGGCGGGTCAGGCCAACTGGTACGCGGCATCTTCGGCCTGGCTGCCGGCGGGCTGACCGGCACCGGCCTGGGCCAGGGACGCCCCTGGATCACCCCTCTGGCCAACTCCGACTTCATCTTTACGTCAGTGGGCGAAGAGCTGGGGCTGAGCGGCCTGCTGGTGGTTCTGGCCCTCTACCTGGTTATCGTGGCTTCAGGCATGATCACGGCCATGAAGATCAAGGACGGCTTCGGCAAGCTCCTAGCCTCCGGTCTGGTCTTCACCATGGCCTTCCAGGTCTTCACCGTGGTGGGCGGCATCACCCTGGTCATCCCCCTGACCGGCCTGACCATGCCCTATATGGCGGCGGGCGGCTCCAGTCTGGTGGCCAACTGCATCCTGGCCGTCCTGCTGATCATCATTTCCAACGCGGCCAACAAGCCTGCGCCGGAGGTCAGCTCGGACACCTTCAAGTACGAGGCCCTGGCCGTCCTGCGCCAGCAGGAGACCAGCAAGCGCAGCGGACAGGACGACTCGGACTCTGATTCTGACTCCGACGACCAAGAAGTCCATGGTCGTCATGCCGAACCGGGCGAGCCGACTGATCGGGATGAGGAGACCGACCTGCCAGCCACCGGCCGCATCCCAGTCCGCCAGGTGCGAGGAGGCGGACAGTGAACAAGGCCCTGCGTCAACTCTTCAACGCCGTCATCGTCCTCTTCGTCATCCTAGGGCTTTCCAGCTCCATCATCATGGTGATCAAGGCTGGGAGCCTTAACTCGGACCCTCGCAATCTGCGCGCCCTCTACCATGAGTACGCAGCACCTAGGGGGGCCATCCTGACCTCGGACGGCGCCGTCATGGCCCAGTCCGATCCCATCAACGACTCCTTCCAATACCAGCGGCATTACAACAATGGTGCCGCCTACTCGCCCATCACCGGTTACTACTCCATCACCAGCCCGGCAGACCGGGGAATAGAGGCCTCGCGCGACCGTCTGCTGAGCGGCCAGTCAGACAGTCTGTGGATGGATCGGCTCAAGTCCCTCTTCACCGGAACCCAGAACAAGGGTGCCTCCATTGAGACCTCCATCAATCCCAAGATGCAAGAAGCCGCCTACGACATGCTGGGCAACCTGTCCGGGTCGGTGGTGGCTATCGAACCCTCCACCGGCCGCGTGCTGACCTTGGTCAGCACGCCAAGCTATAACCCCGACGACCTAACCGCCCACGACAGCGGCGATGCCTCCCAGGCCTATCAGAAACTGGCATCCCGTTCCGACAACCCCATGCTCAACCGGGCCACCTCGCAGCTGTATCCTCCAGGATCCACCTTCAAGGTGGTCGTGGCCGCGGCCGCCCTGGAGTCCGGCCAGTACCACATCGACAGCCAGTTGCCGGCCGGGGCCTCATACACCCTGCCGGGCACCAACTACAACCTGACCAACGCCACAGCCACGGGGAACGGGGTCAACGGCAGGATCAGCATGGAGAACGCGCTGGCATACTCCTCCAACACCGCCTTCGCTCAGTTGGGTGTCAGTCTGGGGAATAAAACGCTTGCCGAGCAAGCCCGCAAGTTCGGTTACGGTTCCACCATCACCTTGGACGGGACCAACTCCACAGGCCGGCCCATGAAGGCCGTGGCCTCCAAGTTTCCCGAGGACCAGTCCCAGGATCGGCTGGCCTTGGCATCCATCGGCCAGGGGGACACCTTGTCCACCCCCTTGCAGGCAGCCATGACGGCCGCTGCCGTGGCCAACGGCGGCAAGCTCATGCAGCCGACCCTGGTGGACCGGGTGCGTTCCAGCGACCTGAGCGTCATCAGCGAAACCACGCCCTCGGTCTACTCGCAGGCCTTCTCCTCGGACACCGCCAAGGCCCTGACCACCATGATGGAAGCAGTGACCACCAAGAGCTACCCCAATCTGGCCATCCCCGGCATGCAGGTGGCTGCCAAGTCCGGCACAGCCCAGATCGGCGCTGGCAATGCGGCAAATGACGGGTGGATGATAGGATTCGCCCCGGCCGACAGTCCCAAGGTGGCCGTTGCCGTCGTGGTGCACGGCATCTCCTCCTATGGAATGGAGATCGCCGAGCCGATCATGAAACGCGTCATGCAGGAGGCTGCCAAGTGAAACTGGTGCAGGGACAGCTCATCCACAGGCGGTACCGCCTGGACCGCCGCCTGGCCCAGGGGGGCATGGGCGAGGTCTGGAAGGGCTATGACATCGAACTGGGCCGCGTGGTGGCCATCAAGGCCCTGCGCGAGGACCTGACCAACGAGGAGTCCAAGCTTCTTCGGCTTCGGGCCGAGGCCCACAATTCCGCCAACCTGGCCCACCCCAACATCGCCGCCCTCTTCGAGTACTACGAGCACGATGGCATCGGATTCCTGATCATGGAATACGTGCCCAGCCAATCCCTGGCCGACATCTACCGAGACCGGGGCACCCTGGGCCCCATCGAGCTGCTGCCCATCCTGATCCAGACGGCCCGAGGGCTCTACGTGGCTCACTCCCACGGTGTCATTCACCGGGATGTCAAACCGGCCAACATCATGGTCTCCGACACCGGCGAGGTCAAGATCACCGACTTCGGCGTCTCCTACTCCACCAACCAGGGGCAGATCACCCAGGACGGCATGGTGGTAGGCACGGCCCAGTACATCTCGCCCGAGCAGGCCCAGGGTCTCCAGGCCACGCCCCAGTCAGACATCTACTCCCTGGGCGTGGTGGCCTACGAGGGGCTCTGTGGGCACCGGCCCTTCACCGGCGCCACCCCGGTGGACATCGCCGCAGCACACGTCAACGACCCGGTGCCGCCGCTGCCCGACTCAGTGGACAACCAACTCATGAACTTCGTCATGTCCATGCTGGCCAAGGACCCGCGAGACCGCCCGGCGAATGCCTTGGTGGTCTCGCACACGCTGGCCAGGATCGAGCAACGGCTGCTGGACCAGCAGCTGGGCGAGACGGAGGTCATCAATCCACGCGCACCCATGCCTCGACGCATTATGAGCAGGCCGCACGCGGTAAAAGACATCTTCAGGCCCTTCTGGGGGCACTATGGAGAAGGAAGCGCACAGCGCGGCCTTGAAGCGACGAACGGAGGGGATACCCTATGAGCATCACACTGCCGCCGTCCCTAGCGGACGGACGATACCGTCTGGGACAGCTGATCGGACGCGGTGGCATGGCCGAGGTTCACAAGGCTGTGGACACACGTTTGGGAAGGACCGTCGCGGTCAAGATCATGCGATCCGATCTGGCCAACGACGAGGTCTTCCTATCGCGGTTCCGGCGGGAAGCCCACTCGGTCGCCCTGCTCAACAACCCCAACATCGTCTCCATCTACGACTCGGGCGAGGAGATACTGACCGACGACCAGGGCAACCATGAGCGGGTGCCCTACCTGGTCATGGAATACGTCAAGGGCCAGACCCTGCGGTCCATCCTCAAGGAGAACGGCGCCCTGAGCCAGCGCGACAGCGAGCAGGTCATGCTGGGTATGCTCAGCGCCCTGGACTACTCCCACCATATGGGCGTCATCCACCGGGACATCAAACCCGGCAACATCATGATTTCGGAGCAGGGCATCGTCAAGGTCATGGACTTCGGCATCGCCCGGGCCATGGACGACTCTGCCGCCACGATGACCCAGTCCCAGGGCGTGGTGGGCACGGCCCAGTACCTGAGCCCCGAACAGGCCCGCGGCGAGAGCGTGGACATGCGCTCCGATCTCTATTCGGCCGGCTGCGTCCTCTACGAGATGCTGACCGGACGGCCGCCCTTCAACGGGGATTCGGCCGTGGCCATCGCCTACCAGCACGTCACCGAGGTGGCCACCCCGCCCAGCAGCATCGTGCCCGGCCTGCCGAAGATGTGGGATTCCATCTGCGCCAAGGCCATGGCCAAGGACCGGCAGAACCGGTATGCCAAGGCCTCCGCCTTCAAGAGCGACATCCTGGCCTTCATGAACGGCGGAACCCCGGTGGCTGCCGCCTTCAACCCGCTGACCGACCTGGCCAACGTCAAGGCCCGCAAGGATGCCGAGCAGGGGGCCGAAACGGCCACCATGCCGCTGACCGAAGAGAAGACGGCCGCCACCCAGGCCTTCAACCCCGTCCAGGATTCGCTCAACCCTGCTGCCACCGGCGTAGCCACAGCTGAGCGCACAGCCGCCAAGACGGCCCAGCAGAAGGCCAAAAAGCGCAAGAAGATCATCATCGGCGCCGTCCTGGGAGCCCTGCTTCTGGTAGCCGCTGGACTGGGTCTCTGGACGGTCGTGAACCGGAACCATCATCAGATGGCCGAGGTGCCTACCATCAACGCGCAGATGTCACGGATCCTCGCCCGCGAGAAGGTCACCGCCGCAGGCTTCCACTATCAGGAGAAGGAGGACCACGACTCGGCCGAGCCCAAGGGGACCTTCACCAAGCAAAGCCCCAAGGGCGGAAGCATGGCTCCCAGAGGCTCCACAGTGACCGTCTGGTTCTCCTCCGGGCCTAAGGACACAGCCATTCCCGACGTCAAGGGCATGAACCAGCAGGAGGCCCGCAGAACCCTGGAGAAAGCCGGATTCAAGGTCTCTCCAGCAGCCTCGGTGGAAGACAGCCAGGACGTGCCCAAGGACCATGTGACCCGCACGGATCCCGCCGCAGGCCAGAGCGTGGCCAAGGGAACCAGCATCCTGATCTACATCTCCTCGGGCATGACCAAGGTGCCTGATCTGTCTGGCAAGAGCAAGGACGACGCGACCAAGACCCTGCAGAGTCTGCACTTCAACATCACCATCCGCGAGCAGGCATCCAACAGCGTGGCGAAGGATATGGTCATCAGCACCGATCCGGCTGCCGGATCCTCCGTCCAGCAGGGAACCATGATCACGGTCACCGTCAGCAACGGCATGCAGTTGGGCAACTATATCGGTATGACTCTGGGCGAGGCCAAGCGCACCCTGGGCCAGGGGGTCAATATCAAGGTCAATGGCCCCAACAACGACAACGCCGAGGTCACCGGCCAGGATCCTGCCGCTGGCTCCTCCTTCGACAAGTCCAAGGACACCATCACCCTGACCACAGCCATCCGCATCCCGCCCTTCTCACAGGGCGAGACCTTGGGCAGCTACCGGCAGAAGCTGACCAACAGCGGTGTCAGCGCCGACAGGGTCACCTCCATCGGCAAGGACACGGACAAGGTGACCGCTGTAAACCCAGCGGCAGGAAGCAGGGTGGACGACAACACACCCATCACGGTGACCACCATCAGCTCCACCAACTGACCTGATATGGCCCCGGCGGGCACAGTCCTGCCGTCGGGGCCATATGTTGGGTCATATAAGGCCAGGCAGCATGAGTACGAGGTGAATATAGCGGCGCCTTCCAGACCATGGCCACCGTGGTGTCTTAGATAAACCAGGGTAATCACTTCCGGCAGTCGGCAAGATATGACATCAATAAGCGGCGGGGCCGCAGGATCACATTGGATCCTGCGGCCCCGCCGCTCTTCCTATGCCGCCTAGGTCAGAAGGTGGAGTAGTTGGACATCTGTCTGAGCATGGGCACGTTGCTGGCCAACCATGGGAAGCCCCATTCCATCAGGGCGCAAACCAGAGTCAGCAGAAGCAGAATCAGCAGAAGCCATCGAATCGGGGCTATGCCGGACTGGTGCCGCAGCAGCCAGCCGTAGAGGCTGATCATGGGCTGGGGCTTCTCGCCCTTGCGAATCTGCTTCAGCAAGGGGTACCGCCAGGCAGCCAGTGCCGCCAGGTAGATGATCAGATAGGCTGCTGCCAAAACCAGGAAGACCGGCTGCAGAGAACCCAGCCTGGCCATGATCGAGCCCTTGTCGTCGGCAAAGGCCACATTGCTGCCCCGGTCGCCCAGCAGTTCCTTGGGCACACCGTCTGACACCTTGGCCCAGTAGCCGAATTCGCCCCAGCTGATCCACCGATGGGTGGCCGTGGTGTATTTGGGCTCGCAGGTGGTCAGTGTGATCATGCGCCGATCAGGAGCGTCGTTGGGCGAATAAGGGTTGGGGGCGATGACGCTCACCTCTTCGGGCGAGACGATCTTGTAGCGGGTGTAGTGGTAGACGTACCAGTAATCCTTGGTGCGCAGAACGATGGCATCGCCCACTCGCAGCTCGTCTACATGGCCCAGCGGCTCACCATAGCCGGCACGGTGTCCGGCTATGGCCACGTTGCCCATCTCGCCCGGCATCTGCGTATTGGGGTAGTGCCCCAGTCCCGCGTAGGCCAGCTCTCGGGGCGACGTGCCCTGAACCACGTTGCGCTCCCAATGCTGTCCGAAACGAGGAATATAGGCCTGAGCCATCAGTTCACCCTCGGAGGCCTGCTTGGGCTGCACCGGCGGCGCCCCTTTCTGAGGCTTGGCCACCTTGCGGGTGTCGCCCGATCCCGGGTTGCTCCAGGAGGTCGAGGCCCGGGCCTGCAACTGCTGATGCTCGGACTGCACACCGGTCCACCAGAGCTGCCATACCACGTAGAGTGCGCAGATGACGGCCAGGGTAATCAGCAGCTCCCCTATGATTTCTGCAATGCCCACCAGCCAAGTTCGCCCTTTATCCGCCGGCTTATCGGCCGGCGTTTTGTCGTTCTCCGAGTCTTCTGTCGTCATTTACCGTGCCTTCTCATCTAGCGATGCGTACTGGAGTGGCTGCAGGACAGCCGTCGTCTCAGGGAATCTCAGATTGTCCGAAGACTCGACATTCCAACCCAGACCCACCGTGTTCACATACTCCTTGTAAACGCGGATGGATGGCGAAGCATTCAGGGACTTGGTCATCCGATCGACTGGTCCTATGGCTGAAATCTTATATGGCGGCGAGTACTTTCGGCCGTGCAACAGCAGCACATTGCCCACGCATCGAACGGCCGTGGTGGGCAGCACCCGCTGATCCTGGATTCGCATGGACTCGGCTCCCCCGGCCCAGAGTGCGTTGACCACGCTCTCCACATCCTGCTGGTGGATGACGTAATCGTTGATGTTGGCCGTCGACCCGTCGGACCCCACCTTCTGCTGCCAGAGCGAGGAATCGTTGAGGGTCACCGTCAGCCCCGGCCCCTGGACGGCCTTGAGCACCGTGCCCGAGCCGGGGTCCTCGCGGGACTGGTCCGAACTGCCCTTGTCATCGGTCAGGGTCTTCAGCGCGTTGATCTGCGAGCTCATGTCATTGATGTCCTTGCGCAGCTCGGCAGCCTTGTTCTGGCGCTCCTCCACCAGCCCGGCCGTATCCGAGGTGACCGTGACCGTCCTGTTGACGCGGATGTTGGTGGTCAGCATGTACCCCACCAAGGCGAGCACCACAGCCACGGACACTGTGCCGACCAGGGACCTGCGCGCACCGTGCCGTCCCGTCCGTCTGGTCATAGGCATACCCTCATCCTCGTCTGCGATAGTATTACGTTCGAGTCTAACCGCTACTATGGCTTAGTAGATCTACTGAAGGAGAATAACCTCATGGCAGAGCATCAACTCCATGATGACGAGGACCAGGCGGTGGACGAGGCCAAGACCGCTGACACTGGTGAGGATGCCGAGGACGAGGAGTACGGCCTGTCCATGGACAAGGTGGAGGCCGTGCTCAACCAGAGCGTTGACAAAAAGCATATGACCCCGCAGATGCGTCGCATCGTGCAGCGACAGGAGGAGAACACCCGCCGCGTGGAGGACACCATCAAGAGCACCAAGGCTAATCCACGCTGGTTCGTGCCTCTCTTCGTCACGCTGATGGTGGTGGGCCTGATCTGGATCGTGGTCTACTACATCGCCTCCACTCGGGGCAATGTCTTCCCCATCCCCGGCATCGGCAACTGGAACCTGGCCGTAGGCTTTGGCATTCTGCTGGTCGGCTTCCTCATGACCATGTGGTGGCACTGATCCATCTGCCACATTGTTCTTTAGGGACCCCACAACCGCTCAGGCACGGCTGTGGGGTTCTTTGTATACCCATCCACACCTGAGCATCAGGCATGTGTGGATTCGGCTACTCAGCTCCACCGATTTCATCCACCAGTTCCAGACTCAAGCCAAAGTTATCCACAATCGCCCGAATTTCTCGTGGACGCACTAGGACACTCGTCCACAGCCGTACTGCTGATTGGATTCTGCCTTCACTTATCCACTTTTTGCTGCTATATATGCACCAGTTCTGGATACTTATTCCCAGGTTATCCACACGATTGTCAACAAATGTGGATAGATGACACCCATGTCATTTATCAATTACGGAAGGCAGCAACGCAGCAGACAGATGCCGATTTTCAGCGCATTGGGTTGACCATATTGCAGCCCAGAGCCAGTAGAACCAGGACCGCCAGGAAGATCAGCGTGGGCAGCAGCCAGGAGAGCAGGCCATGCACCCGCGAGCTAGGCCGGCCCATGTACAGCAGGGCCAGCATGAAGAGGCCGCCGACTATAAATCCGCCCACATGGTCCTGCCAGGCGATGCCGGGCACAAACAGGGGCATGCAGAAGTTGATGGCCATCCAGACCACCATGGAAACGATGTCAATCCCCAGACGGCGGTAAACCACCAGGATGGCGGCGAAGAGCCCGAAGAGTGCGCCCGAGGCCCCGATGGCCGAGGTGCCCCATCCATTGGGCGCCAGGACCGCATAGACCATCAGCCCCAGGTCTCCACCCAGCCCGCTGATCAGGTAGAGGGCCAGAAAACGCCCGTGCCCTATCAGATTTTCCAGCACCGGCCCCACAACCCAAAGGGTGATCATGTTGAAGAGGATATGCGAGACATTGGTGGCGTGCAGAAAAATGTTGGTCACAAACATCCAAGGCTCATGAATGGCCGTAATCGGCACGAAGGCCCAGTAGCCCAGCAAAAGCCGTTGATAGCGAAGCGGAGCCAACAGGTATAGGACCATCTGGATGACCCAGGCCACCATGCAGATCAGGGTGATGGCTATGGTCACCACCGGAGCATGGTCACCCCAGTGCCGCCGGATCCATCCCAGCGGCCCCCGACCATTCCCTCCGCCCGTGAAACCGGTGCCCATGCCATTGACCATGAACCTTACCTTACCTGACCATCCGGCCGGGGTGTGCGGTTTCCGTGCCGCAATGGCACCGATGCGCCCCACAGTTCGCCGCTTTCTACTAGGATGATGACTAGGTCGGTCGAAGTGGGCAGGACCGACGAAAGTCGTCGAAAGGAGCCAAACATGGAGAATTCATCTTCAAACGGCTGGAAGTTCTTTGCACTGCTCTTCGGCACGCTGCTGGCCGGCGTTGTCGCTCTGTTCGTATACAAGCAGCAGAACCCGGATTACGATCCCTGGGAGGAGCCCTGGGAGAACAGCTCATCGCCAGTCGACCTGGGCCTGGCCAAGGATGAGGAGGACAAGGGATCTGAGGATCCTGAGACCCCTCTGCAAGCGGGCGCACAGGCCTGACCGTTCCGGTCGGGAAGGAATCCGACCCAGCGTCAAGGACGTGAGGGCAACGGATTCCTTTTTTCATGCCTGATTGCGGCTTGACCCGCAGCCTGCCGGACACGCCTGTTAGGGCGGCGCGTCAGAATGGAGCCATGAGTGCCATACGGGAAGCAGACATGGAAGAGGGCCGCCGGGATTTTCTGGCCTGGCGCGATGCGGCCAAGGAGGTCGCGAATAAATTGGGCCCGGAAGGCGACCGACTATCAGTGGCCCCACAAACCGATAGACGCAGCAAGGCCATGGCCGTCCGCTATTCCCTGCACATGCTGGAAATCAAGGCCCCAGGCCCCGGCGTAGAGGTCAGAGTGGCACCTTGGGGAGCAGTCAAGATTCTGGATGGGCCGGCATCCGACCCGCATAACCTGACCCCGCCCGACGTCATCGAACTGGACCCGGATGTCTGGCTGCGGCTGGCCGCCGGCATCACCAGTTGGAGTGAAGAAGCCGCCGCCGGGCATATCAGCGCCGTGGGCGAGCGCGACGATCTGCACGAGCTGCTGCCACTGGTATGAGGCCGGCTACCTCTGCGGCCGGCTACTTGCTCGCGGACTCCTTGGATGCGCTCTTCTGATCCCTGCGGTGTTTGAGCGCGCTGGGCACGGGAATGGGTATGCGCTTGTGCGGCTTGGGCGTGGCCGGCATCTCTCCCGAGGTGGCCTTGGCAGCAGCCTCGGCGGCCCACCGGGCGTAATCGTCCAGATCATCGTCCATGGAATCCTCGGGGTCCTGGCCCCCCGATTTGCGTGAATCCGACTTGGAGTATTCCTCTTCAACCATTTTGAAGGGATCTTTGCCCCTGGTTCCGGGTTCCTTGCTGCTGAGCTCTTTGGCCAGCTCGTCGTAATCCGTGTCCGTTGTCAGATATTTGAGCTTCCGGGCTATTTTCGTCTGCTTAGCCTTCTGACGTCCGCGGCCCATCCGACCCCCTTCGCCAGGTAACGTGCACTTAGGCAACTTGAATGTGAATTTGCATCATTTATGAGAGTACCACCTACGCATCTTGTCGGCTCGGACTTTTACCATAAAAGCAATTCCCAGAAGGACATTCGGCACGACGACGAGGGTGGGACCATGCAGGAAGAAGTCACAGCGGCAGGCAACGAGATCAGCGATAGCTTCAGAGCCGCCAAGCATCGGTCCGACCAGGTGCTGGCCGAGCTGGACAAGAATCCCAGCCGCTACACCATGCTGACCGGCGACCGCCCGACCGGCAGGCTCCATCTGGGCCATTACTTCGGCTCCATCCGCGAGCGCGTCCAGATGCAGAATCGCGGCGTACACACCAACATCGTCATCGCCGACTACCAGGTCATCACCGACCGGGACACCACCGAGCACATCCGCGACAACGTGCTCAACCTGGTGCTGGACTATCTGGCCGCAGGCATCGACCCCAAGAAGACCATGATCTTCACCCATTCGTCCACTCCTGCAGAGAACCAGCTGCTGCTGCCCTTCCTCTCTCTGGTGACCGAGGCCGAGCTTCACCGCAATCCCACCGTCAAGGCCGAGATGGAGGCCAGTGGCCACGCCCTGACCGGCCTGCTGCTGACCTACCCGGTCCACCAGGCCTGCGACATACTCTTCTGCAAGGCCAACGTAGTGCCCATCGGCAAGGACAACCTGCCGCATGTGGAGCTGACTCGGACCATCGCCCGCCGCTTCGATGAGCGCTACCCCGGCCAGGCTCCGGTCTTCCCCGAGCCTGAGGCCATCCTGTCTGACACCCCTGAGATTCCAGGTCTGGACGGCCGCAAGATGAGCAAGTCCTACGGCAACTCCATCATGCTGGGCGCCACCGCGGAGGAGACAGCCAGGCTGATCCGCAAGTCCCCCACCGACTCCGAGCGCAGGATTACCTTCGACCCTGTCAACCGCCCCCAAGTCTCGGCCCTGCTGACCACGGCCGGCCTGGTGACCGACCGGAAGCCCGAGGATATCGCCGAGGAGATCGGCAATGCCGGCTCGGGCGCCCTCAAGGCCTATGTGACCAAGTCGGTCAACGAATTCCTGGCACCCCACCGCGAGCGCCGCGCCGAGCTGGCCAAGGACATGGACACCGTGCGCGACATCCTGGTTGAAGGCAACAAGCGTGCCAACCAGGTAGCCGAGGAGACCCTCGATCAGGTCCGCTCGGCCATGGGCATGCGCTACTAGACGTCGTACCGCCAGGAGCGGTCGGTCAGCACCCGAGCCGTAACCAGGCCGATAGGCAGGCAGATGATGACCATGAAGGCCCGGAAGGCCCAGTCCAGGGCGTTGAGCGTATTGAACTGCCCCAGGTAGAACATGGCCCGGTACATATACAGGCCGGGCACCATAATGACGATTGAGGGCACAGTCAGGCTGATTCTTGGATAGCCCAGATCGGGCGGCAGCAGGCCGTGGCGGACTGAGGAACGCCAGACCGTGGCCAGCATGCCAGCCAGAAAGGCGCCCAAAAAGGCGGCCATCTCAGGAGGAACGTGGAGCAGATCCTGCATCTCCAAGCGCATGGTGTCGGTCAGGGCGCCGATGACGGCGGCCACCAGGGCCATGCGCTGGGGTGAGTTGAAGAGGACCGAGAAGCCCCAGACCCCGCAGAAGGCTGCTACCAAGCGCAGGCCAGCCATCAGCCAGGGGCTCAGGTTCATGGGTTCAAAGCCCTGGGGGTTGAGCATGACCATCCTTGCTACGGCCCAGCCGCCCAGGGTGGCCACCAGAATGATCGAGAAGGCGTAGGTGATGCGCTGCACTCCCGAGGGGAAGTCCAGCTTGGCGATGTCCAGGCCGCCAGTGACCAGGGGGAAGCCGGGAATGACGAAGAGGATGGCGCCAATGTAAGCCGTGTCGTGCCTGAGAGCCACAGGGTCGAAGATACCCGCCAACCTCAGCGTGCCGACACAGGCCAGGGCGGCGATGATGACCGCCACTCCGGTGGCGAAGAACTGGTTGATCCGCCTGCCCAGCATCTGACGACGCACCCACTGTCCTATGCCAGCGCCGACGAAAGCTCCGGCCATGTCGTAGGGGCCGCCGCCCAGCAGGAAGACGAAGGCCGCGCAGGCCACGGCCGAGGCGAAGCCCGAGAAGAGGGGCGAGTAGAGGGGTCTGCGTCGCTCGATCAGGTCCAGGCGTTCATGCGCCTGTCGGACTGTGATGCCATCCGTAGCCCGCGTCTGCGAGGATGCGGACTCGTGAGAGGAAACAGGCCCATCGGAAGATACAGCCTCTTTGAAAGACGCGGACCAGACGGAAGACACCGACTGTTCGGAGGACGCGGCGCCCTCGGAAGACCTGGCCTTCTCACGCGCTCCACCTTGGGTTGACGCAGATTGTCCGGAAGCGGGCCGCCCAGCCCCCGAATCGCGTCCTTGACTGGTTGCAGAAGATTCAGCGGCTGCAGAAACGGCATCAGCAGCGGAAGCGGCTTTGGGATCGTTGGAATCCTCGGGCCGAGGCGTGGAGCCTACAGTGCCCAGACCGGCGGCCGTCCTGGTGTCCATGGCCGCCGCATCGATTCGGCTCTGGCTGATCTCGTCCTCGTTGTGCACAGCGGTGGCCACCGCATCCTTGAGCGCCTTGGCCGCATCCTGGTCCTGGGCCAGCACCTCCTTGACCGCCTTGCGGGCCGCCGCGTAGATGTTCGGCTCGTCCAGGTTGTCCACCAATTCCCGGGAGACCACCGACATGGCGTGGTACGTCCCCGCCTGCCCGCACTTGACGCTGAGCCAGTCCGCGAAGTGCTCCAGCAGCCAGATCCGCTCGGTATTGACCCCAGTAGTGGGCAGGTCCACCACCTCGGTAATCCGAGACACGCCATCCGTGCAGGTGGCCTCGATGTCAGTCAGGTTCACGTCGGCCCGCACGTGCACGCCCATGGGGTAGGCAATCCTGTGCATCATCTCGCGCACGCGGAAGCTTCCCGTGCCGGCCCCCAGCTCCAGCATGCCCACCCGCACAATCAGACTGGTTTTGGCCGCGATGCAAGCCTCGACAATGGGCTTGTCGTAATCGCGTTCAATATCCTCCATGTCCAGCGGAATGGAGTGGGTGTGGTACTTGCTGACCCGTCTGACCTCGGCTGCGGTCCTGCCGCGATAGCCATCCTTGGAACTTCTGCTCTTGAATTTCACACCCACATTCATACTCCACCCGGGTCACGTGCCCCTGCACCGCCGCATGGGACCATGAAACGTATTCGACCCGAAAACGTCCTAGAATGGGCCGCGAGCCATCGAATCGAAGGCTGTGGGCCTGCAACGCCGACCACCAATAACCGCGGAGGAGCCGTGGAATGGCCGAAGACCGGGCAACCTGCGATTCGACAAGGAGGACTGATGACAGATAGTAATCAGCAAATCACGGCTGCCGATGCGACCCTGGTCACATCCGGCACCGGGACCAAGGGGCCGGAGGAACGCAAGCTGCCTCAATCGTTGGACGAGGACATGGCCTTGTGCCTGCGGCTGCTCAGGGATGTGTTGGGGGAGTTCGATCAACAGCTGCTCAAGCGGTTCGATTCCCTGCGCGAGGACGTAATGACGGCCAGCGCCGAGCACTTCAACCGCCACCCCTCGGACCCCGTGCCTGACGAGGACGGCCTGTCCAAGGCCGTGGCCCTGATCGACGACACCTCAGTCAAGGATTCCCAGCTGCTGGCCCGCGCCCTGACCACCTACTTCCACCTGGCCAACCTCTGCGAAGAAAACTACCGGGTGAAGGTCCTGCATGAGCGTGAGGGCAAGGTGAACCTTGAGGTCAAGGGCACCGATCCCATCAACGAGATGACCAGCGCCTATAGCCAGCTCCTTCAGGAGATGGGCCCGGCCAAGGCTTCGGAGCTGCTGGAGAAGCTGGAGTTCCACCCCGTCTTCACCGCCCACCCCACCGAGGCGCGGCGCAAGGCCGTGGAGGGCAAGATCCGGCGCATCGCCAACCTGCTGGCCGTTCGCCGTGGTCTGGGCGGTTCCGAACTGGAGGAGAACGAGCGTCTGCTGCATAACGAGATCGACGCCCTCTTCCGGACTTCGCCCATCGCAGCCAAGAAGCCGACGCCCGTCGAAGAGGCCAACACCATCCTGGATATCTTCGACTCCACGCTCTTCGAGACCATTCCCAGGGTCTACCGCCGCTTCGATGACTGGATGCTGGGCAGGAAGGCCGGCATGGTCAAGCCTGTCTGCCCTGCTTTCTTCCACCCGGGCAGCTGGATCGGCTCCGACCGTGACGGCAACCCCAATGTGACTGCCAAGGTCTCGCGCAAAGTAGCCCGCAAGTTCTCGGACCACATGCTCAAGGCCTTGGTCAAGGCCACCACCACCGTGGGCCGCAACATGACCATGGAGGTGACCACCACACCCCCCAGCCCCGAGCTGAGGAGCCTGTGGAGCCACCAGAAGGAGATGAGCGAACGGCTGACCGATCGGGCCGCCACCATCTCTCACAACGAACTGCACCGTGCCGTAGTCCTGGTCATCGCAGACCGCCTGCAGGCCACCATCCAGCGTGACGCCGACCTCATGTATGCCGACTGTGACGACTTCATCGCCGACCTGCGCGTGGTCCAGGACTCCCTGGCCAAGGCGGGCGCGGTCCGTCAGGCCTACGGCCCCTTGCAGGATCTGATCTGGCAGGCCCAGACCTTCGGCTTCCACATGGTGGAGATGGAGTTCCGCCAGCACTCCCTGGTCCACGCCCGCGCCCTGGAGGATATCCGTGAGCATGGCCTGCATGGCGAGCGCGGCGAGCTGCAGCCCATGACCCACGAGGTGCTCGACACCTTCCGGGCCCTGGGAGCCATCCAGAAGCGCAACGGCCAAAAGGCCGCCCGCCGCTACATCATCTCCTTCACCAAGTCGGCGCAGAACGTCAAGGACGTCTACGAGCTCAACCGGCTGGCCTTCGAACATGCCGAGGACGTGCCGGTCATCGACGTGATCCCCCTGTTCGAACAGCTGGAGGATTTGCAGAACTCGGTGGACGTGCTGGAGGAGATCATCAAGATCCCCGAGGTCCAGGCCCGGCTCAAGGAGACCGGCAACAAGATGGAGGTCATGCTGGGCTATTCCGACTCCTCCAAGGATGCCGGCCCTGTCTCGGCGACCCTGGCCCTGCACTCCGCCCAGGAGCGCATCGCCAAGTGGGCTGAGAGCCATGACATTGACCTGACCCTCTTCCACGGACGCGGCGGCGCCGTAGGCCGTGGAGGCGGCCCTGCCAACCGGGCCGTGCTGGCCCAGCCTGTGGGTTCGGTGAACTGCCGGTTCAAGCTGACCGAACAGGGCGAGGTCATCTTCGCCCGCTACGGCAACCCGGTCCTGGCCATCCGCCACATCGAGTCCGTGGCTGCGGCCACCCTGCTCCAATCCGCGCCCAGCGTGGAGGAGCGCAACACCACCATGACCGAGAAGTACGCGGATATGGCCGACGAACTGGACCAGGCCGCACACGAGCGCTTCCTGGACCTGCTGCATACTCCGGACTTCGCCCCTTGGTTCTCCATCGTGACGCCTCTGAACGAGATCGGCCTGCTGCCCATCGGCTCCCGGCCTGCCAAGCGTGGTCTGGGCGCCAAATCCCTGGACGATCTGCGGACCATACCCTGGGTCTTCTCCTGGGCACAGGCCCGAATCAACCTGGCCGCCTGGTACGGCCTGGGCACCGCCTGCGAGAAGTTCGGCGACCTGGATACCCTGCGTCAGGCCTACGAGGAGTGGCCGCTCTTCAGCACCTTCATCGACAACATCGAGATGAGCCTGGCCAAGACCGACGAGCGTATCGCCAAGATGTACCTCTCCCTGGGCGACCGGGACGACCTGAGCCAGAAGGTCCTCTCGGAGATGGAGCTGACCCGCAAGTGGGTTCTGCAGATCGTGGGCGACGAGTGGCCCCTGCAGCACCGCCACGTGCTGGGCCAGGCCATCCGAATCCGCTCTCCATATGTGGACGCCCTGTCGGTGACCCAGGTGCGCGCCCTGCGTGCCCTGCGTCGTCGCAACGACAAGGAGGAGCTCAGCAAGAGCCAACAGGCCGACTTCATCTACCTGATCCTCTGCACCGTTTCGGGAGTCGCAGCCGGTCTGCAGAACACCGGCTGATCCCCGGCCCGGCGTTAAGCACGGGCCCCGTTCTCCCGCAGTTGCAGGAGGCGGGGCCCTGCTTATTCAAGTGCCCCTGACGTGACCATATGTGTTGTTTATTAGCTGGATGGTAGCGCGAGGGGGGGGGGGGGGACGCCGGGAAGACGGCTGGATTCCGCCATGGCTCGAGCGAAGTGATGCAAGGCCCGCGTTGACAGCAGGACTGCTTTTCGACAGACGAGACATTGCAAGGCGAACGGCGTTGGCAAGGGGTTCCGGCTTCGCATATCTAGCCGGCCGTCTGCGTTCGTCCTGCTGAGACTGCTGACCGGCATGGGCGCAGCGTCCAAGCCGACGGATGCTCCTTGCCCACGAGGGAGGGAGCACAGCCCCAGCTGGTCCGACCACTGTTCGTCCATCATGCCAGCCATGGATCTCGCTGATAACAGGTTAGGCTGCCATAGTCATAGCAGAATGATAAAGTTGCATCAGCCGTACAAAGACGCAGGAGTAAATGACACGCACCGGCTGTTAGGGAGACAGTCGGCAAAGTTCTTGGGAAACTCCGCAAATGGCGTTACCGAATGTTCTCCACTGTGCTTCTTGCGAGTAAGGCCGGATCCTCAACACTGCGATCCGGCGAATCTGGCGGCTGTGCCCATCCCAACCGAGCACGGCCGCCAACTTCCTCTAAATGGCTGAAAGGTACCCATCGTAGCGCTCAGGCATGTCAGCGAATTCCAGGCCAGCCGGCTGATACCAGGAGTATCGGCGGGTGCCGCCGTCGTCAGTCCAAATCTCAGGGCAGTCATTGACCAGCCAGTCCGAGGGAAGGGCATGGGCGCCTCCGGTCGAGGCCATGGCCAAGGCCTGCCTGAGCTGGCCCTCCTGTTCAGCGGTCAGGCTGCCTGGGCGGGCCGAGAAGAAGAGTGGGGTGCCAGTCCGCGCCAAGAGGTCCATCCACTGACGGTTGAACTCCCAGTCGATTGAGTCGGATATGCCCACGCAGTCGGCGTCGGTGGCGTAAAAGCTCCCGTTCTGGGGCAGACGGAAGGCCAGGGTGTTGACCCCGATTTGCCTGGTCCGCTCCCACTGCAGGCCGCTGGTGTCGTCGCCGGTCCGGTTGATCTGCATAAAGCCGACGCCCAGGTGACCGACCACGTTGCATCCCTGGACCAGCATCCCGGTCTTAGTGGCCTGCTCGAAGATGGCCCGGTAGAGCTGTTTGACCACCTGAGCGCTGGTCAGGCTCCGGTTGTAGAAGTGCCAGCCGTCCGGGCTGGGCCAGGGGTTCATCTGGAAGCCCCACCTGCCCAGCAGGTCGAAGGTGCTGAAATCATGCTTGATCAGCTGGTAGCCCCACTCCCCCAGCTGGGCGATGTCCTGGCGGATGTAGTCCAGGACCTGCGGGTTTGAGGGGTCCAGGCATCCGTTGTGCGGGAGCCTCCACTGGTCTGCAATGGTCTCGTCCTCGTTGAGGAGCGGGCGGTACCAAATGCCGGGCTTGATGCCCATGGCCTTGATCCGGTCGGCCAAAGCGCCCATGTCGCCGAACTTCTCGTTGCCACGCCGCCAGGGACCGCCGTTGTAGTCCTCAAGCCGGTGGTGGTCCTGCCACCCGTCGTCCACGACCATGGTGGGGCGGTTGGCGCTGCCCTGGGTCAGGGAGGCCAAATACTCGGCATCGGCAAGAATCCGGGAGCGGCTGGAGTCCCCGTAGGCGTAGTACCAGTTGTTGCTCCCGTAGACCGGCTCGGTGGGTATGAGGCCCTTACGGCTGATCCGGGAGCAGAAGTCAGTGGCCACAGCAAAGACCGGACCACCAGCCCGCTCCTGAAGCGGATATTGCAGGCAAACGATGGTGGCCGCTTCAAGCTCTCTGCCGTCCAGGACCAGGCCTGTGCCTCCATTGCGCAGATCAAGGAAGAGGGTGACACCGGCCGTATCGACCTGCCAGAAGCAGAAGGCGTTGGCTCCGGTGACCACCCCGTACCCCTCGGCCTGCTCCTGACCCACCGCCAAGAAGTACCAGGGCATGAACCGGTTGGCACGCATGGTCTGGAAACCCATGCGGCCGTAGCCGCGCTCCCAGGCGTCGCCCAGGTAGAAGTCATCGGAGGGCATGGGCCTGGTCCAGCGCAGCGCCAGGGACCGGATGGGGGTTGAACCGGCGGTCAGGCTGACTGTCAGAGCGGACCCGCCCTTAAGGCTGGCCCTCACGTCGGGGGCTGTGTGAAAGCGTCTTCCCGCAGGCACAGTCTCCCTGTCGGCATCGGTGGTCAGCGTGATCCAATCCGGCTCTCCAAGGCTAAGGCTGGTTGGGTTCATGACTCAGTGCTCCTTCATCCCTGTGGTGTGGCAGACGGCGGCGGGTCAGACCCGGACCAGGTCGATCAGGCGGATGGTCTCGGGCTGGCAACGGGGTATGCGGATACCCACACGCTCCAGATAGGTGCCGGTGACCTCGGCGGTGCCCAGCGGACCTGTTGGGTCCAAATGCTCCAGCGAGGCCTTGGGCTTGGCGGGGCCGGTCCAGGCGAGCCGATACAGCGCCTTGGGATCCAGACCGGGAATACGTAGACAAACACCACGATTATGCAGGGATTCATCCAACTGGACATGGGCCAGGATGGCGCGGCTGCGGTCGGGGGCCACCACGCCATGGGCCAGCGCCGAGGGGTCAGCCAGGTCCAGGCGAACCACGCGGCCGGAGTGGAGGAAGCCGCGGTTGACCTTGTACCAGGTGATCCATTCCTTGAGCCGCTCCAGGTCCTCCTCGCTGGCCTGGCGAATGTCCCACTCGATGCCCATGGACCCGAAGACGGCCGTGGCGGCCCGGAAGTCCAGGCTGTAGGTTCTGCCGGTCTGCTGGGAGGAGGGCTGGGAGATGTGGGCGCCGATGTACTCGGGGGCCACGGTCTGCTCGGTCCAGCGCTGGATCAGCTGCCTGCTCAGGGCATCGGTCATGTCGGAGTTCCAGAAGCGGCGGATCTTTTCGATCACGCCCAGGTCGATGCGGCCGCCGCCCGAGGCGCAGGACTCCCACTCCACCTCAGGGAAGCGAGCGCGGAGGGCGTCCAGAAGGTGGTAGTAAGCCAGGGTCTGCTCGTGGATGGCCGGCGCGCCCCCATGGGCCTGTGAGCCGGCCTCAAGAAGGTCGCGGTTGTGGTCCCACTTGACGTAGTCGATTTGGCAGGACCCCAGAACCTCGGTCATGGCCTCCAGCACATGGTTGAAGGCCTGGGGGTTGGTCAGGTCTAGGACCAGCTGGTTGCGCTGCAGCTCCGGGTTTCTGGAGGATGCCCTCATGACCCACTCAGGATGGTCGCGGAAGGCATCCGAATCAGGATTGATCATCTCCGGCTCGAACCAGAGGCCGAACTGCATCCCTAGCTTATGGACATAATCAACTAAAGGCTCCAGACCCTGGGGCCAGACAGCAGGATCCACCCACCAGTCGCCTAGACCGGCCTTGTCGTCCCGGCGCAGGTGGAACCAGCCGTCGTCCAGAACAAGGCGCTCCACTCCGATGCGGGCGGCCCGGTCGGCCAGATCGCGCAGGGTATTGAAGTCGTGGTTGAAGGCGATGGCCTCCCAGACGTTCAGGATGACCGGCTGCTCGCGCGGATGCTCGGTTAGAGTGCGCTCCCAGGCGTGCAGGCTGTTCATGATCGGATCCATGCCATGGTCGGAGGCGGTGACCACGATCCAGGGCGTGCTGTACTCCTGGCCCTGGTCCAAGACCACCTCGCCGGGCAGGAGGAGCTCGCCAGCGCTGACGCCGGCCGGGGTGGCGCTGTTCCGGTCCACCCGGAGCACGGTGTTGCCGCTCCAGGCCGGCTGGACGCAGAGCACCCTGCCATGGTGGAAGTTGAACCCGGGGGTGCCCACCATGATTACGGGCCCTTCGAAGCCGGTGCGGCCCCAACGAAACTCACGCACCCAGGCCCCGTCGGCCATATCATGACGCTGGGGGCTGCGCTCACGCTCGTGCCTACCGGCGAAGTCCAGAATCTGGGTCTGCTGGTCGTCCAGGGGCAGGCGGATCTCCAGACCCTCCAGCAGGAAGGGATCGGCGCCCAGGTTGCGCAGGGTGTGACGAATCCGCAGGGAGCCGCCGGCCATGGCCTCCACCCTGGTCTTCAAGCCAAGCTGGGCACCCTCGTCGCGAGCCTTGATGATCAGCGAGTCGGCGGTCTGCTCGGGCCGGCCCTCAACCAGGAATCGTGGCGACCAGGAACGACCGGCCTGGAAGCCCTCGGGGCCCTGCGTGATCCGATGCCCGGTCAGGCCCGGATGCAGGTAGGTGTTCTGCGCATGCTCCAGCAGCAGGGGCGAATGGGTTGAGGCCCAGACGGGGCTCTGTTCCAAGCCATCCAGGTCGGGGCCAGCATACAGCCCTCTGATGTCAGGAATATCGGCACCCGGCGTAACGGGCCCCAGGGCCATATAGGTGAGTGGCTGATCCGAATGGACCGACTGTGGAAAGAGCATGAAAAATCCTTTGGTGACTACGGCACAAATGTGCAAAAACAACGATGCTTGATGAGCCAGTGAGCCGCCCGCTCAACTGCAGTTGGACGGCTCCTGACTAAAAGACTACTTGACTGCTCCGGCCACCATCCCTGCAATGAAGTACTTCTGCAGGAACATGTAGGCGACCACCATGGGTGCTGCCGCAATCAGAGATGCCGCTGCGGCGACGCCCAGATTGTTGGTATTGGCCGAGAAGAAGGAGGCCACACGAGGGGCAATGGTCTGGGCCGAGGGATCGGTCAGGATGTAGCTGGACAGGGCGTAGTCGTTCCATACTGTCGAGCCGGTCATGATGACCACGGTCGCCGTCACCGGCTTGAGCATGGGCAGGACCAGGCGCATGAAGACTTGGAGCCGGTTGGCCCCGTCCAGCTCGCCGGCCTCATCAATCGCCGGGGGTATGGCCTTGATGAAGGCCGTGTAGAGGAAGACCGACAGAGGCAGGTTGGTGGCCGTCAGCACCACGATGATGCCCCAGTAGTTGTTCACCCCGCCGATCCTGACCAGGAAGGAGTAGAGGGGGACCAGGATGCTCAGCGGCGGAATCATCATCATGGAGAGGATGAAGGCCGATACCAGCTTGTTGAATCGGGTCAGGCGACGAGCCAGGGGGTAGGCCGCCGCTGCTCCCAGGATGCAGACCAGGGCCGTCGCCCCAACAGTCACCACCACGCTGTTGAGAACGGATTTGAGGATGCCGCCCTCGTTGACGGCCTCGGACCAGTTGGACCATGCCAGGTCGTGGGTGCGCATGCTCAGGGCCGAGCTCAGATCGTCCGAAGGCTTGAGCGAGGTGGTGATCGCCAGGTAGAAGGGCAGGAGCTGGCAGAGGCAGACGATGACCAGAAAGAGGTAGATGGCCCAACGCCCACGCTGGTATGACCGCTCGGCAGGGGTCATCGCATTCTTGTTCTTGCTAGCCATGTCAGGCCTCCCAATCCAGCTTGGCCAGCCCCTTGTTGACCAGCCAGGTCACGATGGCAATCAGGACAAAGAGGAAGACTCCGATGGCCGAGGCATACCCGGCCGCCTGGTTGTCGAAGTAGATCGTGCCGATATAGGTCGAGATGGAGTTGGTGGCATACCCGGGGCCGCCGCCTGTCAGCACCTTGACCATGTCGTAGAGCTTCAACCCTCCGATCAGGTTCAGAACCACGCTGGTCGTGAAGGCGGGCGACAGGAGCGGCAGGGTGATGTTCCAGAACTTCTTCCAGCCGGATGCCCCATCGACCTCGGCGGCCTCGACCACCTCCTGGTCCATGGTCTGCAGACCGGCCAGGTAGATGATCATGGAGACGCCGACGAACTGGATGGAATTCACCAGCACGATGATGCAGACCGAGAACCCCGCATTGTTGAACCAGGCCACCTTGTGCAGACCCAGCGCCGTCATGACGGCGTTCAGGGCGCCCTGCTGGTACTGGAAGACGAAGTAGTACATGATGCCCATGATGACCGGGGCCACCAAAGCGGGCAGGTAGATGATGGCCCTGATCAGGGTGCGCCCCTTGATCCTGGCGTTCAGCAGCAGTGCCAGAGCCAGGCCCAGGATCTGCTGAAGCACTGTGCTGCCAATGCCGTAGATGAAGGTGTTGATGACCACCTGCTTGAAGTTGGCGTCAGTCAGCATCTGCTTGTAGTTGGCCAGCCCCACGAAGGACTTGGCCTCGTTGTACCCGTCCCAGTTGGTCAGGGAAAGTCCGATCCCCGACAAGAGCGGATAGATGATGAAGATCACCAGGAGGATGACGGCAGGAAGATAGAAGAGATTGATCGAGGCACCCTTGAAACGGCGACGACGCGGGGCGGGACCCCTGACGTGGTCAACGGATGCATCCCTGCTATCCCCATGTAACGGTGATCCGGATTGGGTGTCCTGCGAAGGAATCGCCCCTGAGCGGCTATCTGTCATGACTCGGCTCCTCTTGGCTCACTGCTCAGGAAGACTTCTGGCCATACAGGCTGTTGAAGGAGGTCTTGACCTGATCGGCAGCGGCCTGTGCAGTCAGCTGACCGGTCAGCAGACCGTCGGTCGACTTGGCCAGAGTGTTGTACATGCCGTTGGGCAGGTACTTGCGGTCGAAGAAGGGGACTAACTTGGTCTTCTTCTTGTTGACCCAGTAGTCGTATGTCGGCTCGAACTGCCCCAGCGCGGACTTGACGCCGGTCAGGGCCGAATCGTTCATGCTCACGTCTACCAGCTTCTGCAGGTTTTCAGGCTCGGCCATGAAGTCGATGAACTTCAATGCCGCGTCCTTGTTTTTGCTGGTCTTGGAGACGCCGAAGGTCAGGGTGTCCTCGCCTGTAGAGAAGTAGGGTCTGCCGACTTCTGCAGGAACCGGCATCATGCCCAGCTTGACCTTGGGATTGTAGGACTGGATCAGCTGGGAGCTGCCGTTGGCGCGGAAGGAGAAGCCGACCTTGTCCTGGGCCATCAGCCTGGATATGTCATCCTGGGAGGCGGAAGTGTAATCCACATTGAACCAGCCGTCCTTGGCCCACTTGGCCACCCTGGAGGTGTACTTCTCGTAGACTGCGGTATCGAACTTGCCGGCAGAAAGGTCCTTGAGCTGGCTGTCGTCGTACATGCCCGGAAGCATGTAGTCGGCGATGTCGCCATTGGGACCCGCATCCTTGTTGGAGGAGATGAGCGGAGTGTACCCGGCGGCCTTGAGCTTGGTGCAGGCCTGCTCAAAGGCGTCCCAGGTGTCGATGGACTTGGGATCGATGCCGACCGCATCCAGAACCGTTTGGTTGTACATGATGCCAGACACTTGAATATCAGCAGGAAGGGCGTAGAACCTGCCGTCCTTGGTCTTGAAGACATCGTTGCCTATCGGCTTGAGCCGCTTGGCCCAGGGCCTGTTCTGCAGAGGCTCAAGAAAGTTGCCGTACCGGTCGCGCGACCAGCCGTGGGTGTTCCATATGTCCGGAGGGTTGTGGCCCGCTAGACGAACCTTGATGTCGTTCTCGTTGTTGTTGGTGCCAGGAACCATCTTGATGGCGATGTCTGGATTCTTTGCCTCGAACTTCTTGCCCAGGCCCTGCAGAGCCTTGAGCTGGGGGGTCCCCGTCGACTGCATGGTCATGAATTCCACGGTCTTCTTGCCCCCGGAGGAGGAAGAGCCGCAGGCAGCCAATGAGGTTATTGCCATAGCGCAGCAGATGCCGACCGCCGCCACCGTCTTGATCTTGTTCATCAACCACTCCTTCGTAGGTTGCTTCTTCGCCGAACACGTTCCGAGAGAACCTGAACTCATTCGTGATTCTTAATATACACGAGTAGATTCATCTGTCAAATATCTGACGCTGGTTGCCTAAACAGTTGCTTTTGAGGAAAAACGCACCCGCAACGGCTGGTTTTTTAGTGCTATTTACCTTGATTTTGCAGCCTTAGCAAGACATGTGCAGACAGATCAATGATGGCGCTCAACCGGGTTTGACGGCAATATCAATTCGAGTAGATTCCCTATTCCGGGTAGCATAAATTGAGACTGGCGAATAGGCAGATGGGAACGAACTCTGATGGCTGCAAACAACAAGGATCACCGACAACGCAAAAGGGCCACGCGCACGGATGTGGCCAAGCTGGCTAATGTCTCCACAGCCGTGGTCAGCTACGTATTCAACAATGGGCCCAGGGCTGTGGCTCCGAACACATCCAAGCGGGTGCGCGAGGCGGCGAAGCTGCTGAACTACCACCCCAACCCCACGGCGCGCGCCCTGCGCACCGGCTATTCCAAGATGCTGGGGGTCATTGTGCCGGATTCTTCCAACCCATTCAGCGCCGGCATCTACGACGAGCTGCAGACGGTGGCCATGCGGCGGGGATACTCGGTTCTCTTCATGAACGTGCGCAGCGACCCCGAATTGGAGGAGCAGGCCATCAGACAGCTGCTGGAGCGCAACGTCGATGCCATTTTCCTCTCATCCTCACGCAGCTACGCACAGCTGAGCATGGCTCATCTCGAGGAGAGTCGCTTCGTCTTCATGGACCAGCCCAACCGGGTGAGCAATGCCAAGAGCGTGTCGACCGATTTCTTCCACTCTGGCCTGACCGCCACCCAACACCTGATCAAGCACCGGCACTGCAGCGTCGACATGCTCTTCGGCGGCTCCCCCGACGACCGGGGCGACGCCCGCATCCAGGGCTGGTATGCGGCCCATCAGAACGCCAACCTTCCCGCCGGCAGGATTCGCCAGGCCTTCTTCACACGCGAGGGCGGCTACCGCGCCACCTTGGACCTGATTGACAGCGGCAGACCACCCCAGGCCATCTTCGCCGGATCGGACCTGGAGGCCATGGGTGCTTTGCGAGCCCTGCATGAACGCGGGCTGCGCATTCCCGAGGATGTAGCCATCGTTTCCTTTGACGGCACCATCGACTCCCTCTACACCTGGCCTCAGCTGACCACCATGCAGCAGGACACTGCGAAAATTGCCACCTGCGCCATCAATGCGGCCTTGGAGCCGGACCAGGTCCCCGACGTGCAGATCATCAAGGCGGATCTAGCCATCCGTCACTCCTGTGGCTGCTGATACGACAAACTATCCAAACCATGGAT
Source organism: Bifidobacterium sp. B4111 (assembly GCF_026537235.1). NCBI lineage: Bacteria > Bacillati > Actinomycetota > Actinomycetes > Bifidobacteriales > Bifidobacteriaceae > Bifidobacterium > Bifidobacterium sp. B4111. The sequence continues at coordinate 476,173 of NZ_JAFNMO010000002.1, forward strand.
AATATCCAGAGCTTTTCATCAATGCAGACCTGCAACATATACCAAAAAGACGCTGGCATCATCACCGCAAAGGCAATAGACGCCAGCGCCTTCTCAGACTCTGTTCAGGTTCAGACCCAGGGTCAGGCCCCAATCAGATCCAGCATTTCAGGTACGGACTTCTTGCCGAACTCCACGGTCTCCTGTCCGTCCTTGCGGATCACAATGCAGGGGACGCTCATGACCTGGTATTGATCTTTCAGCTCAGGGAAGCGGGCCAGGTCGTAAGCCTCGGCGCGCACCTTGCCGTTCTGGGCCGCCACCCGCTGGGCGGACAGGACCGTAGTCGGGCACATGGTGCAGGTCAGGGAGACCAGCATCATCACGTCCACCCGGTCCTTGATGGCATCGATCCGGTCCGAGGTGGGCTGATCAACCTGCTGCCCGGGGCCCGCCGCATTGTAGAGGGCCAGGACGAAGGAGTTGAACTCGTGGCCGCTGGGCACGCCATGGAAGGCCAATCCGGTCGGCTGGGAGACGCCCTGGTCGTCCAGCCGGCAGATGCGCACGCTGGGACGTGCATCAGGCAGGTCGCTGGAGGGATCGTAGTCCTTGCTGTCCTCGTCCGTGCGGGAGTCGACCCTGACGGTCAGCTTGCCGTCGGAGAGCCCGACCAGCTCATCCACGAAGGCCTCCAGCTCCTTGGAGACCTGGCTGCCGTCCAGATCCAGGGCCAGCTCCAGCTTTCCGGTCATCTTGCCGAAGACCATGTCCAGCTGTTTGCGGATGTCCGGCCCGAAGAAGCCGGAGGTCTTGGCCAGGGTCTGGTCGTCCTCCTGGGCCACAGGCGCGGGCGAGGTGCCCGAGGCCAAGGCGGAGTTCTCGGCCTGCCGCTCGGAACGGGCGTAGGGGGAGTCCTCGGGCCGCGGCGGCACCAAGCCGGTTTTGTCCGACATGTTGGAGGCGTAGCGCTCCAGCTCCACGGCGGCCACAGCCCCATCGGAGGCGGCGGTGATGACCTGCCGCAGGTTCTTGACCCGCAGATCCCCGGCGGCGTAGATGCCTGGCACCGAGGTCTCCAGGTAGTCGTGGGTCAGCACGTACCCGTGGTCATCCAGATCCACCACGCCCTTGAGCATGCCGGTCTGGGGCACGTAGCCAGCGAAGACGAAGACGCCAAAGGTGCCGCCATCCTGGGGCTTCCAAGTGGTGGTCTGCCCGCTCTTGCGGTCCAGGATAGCGGCCTCGACCAGCCCGCCGGGGCCAGCGGAGACTCCCTTGAGCTCGGTGGAGTAATGAATCTCGATCTTGTCGTTCTTCCGGGCCTCGTCAGCCACGGCAGCATCGCAGGTGAAGTCCTCCTCGCGCACCAGCAGGGTCACCTTGGTGGCGTACTTGGTCAGGAAGACCGACTCCTCAGCGGCTGCGAACCCGCCGCCGACCACCAGGACCTCGCGCCCGGTGAAGAACTCGCCATCGCAGGTGGCGCAGTAGGCCACACCGCGGCCCGCATACTCCTGCTCGCCCTGGAAGCCTATCTTGCGGGGGCTGGCGCCGGTGGCGATCAGGATGCCGAAGGTGCGCAGGTCGCCCCGAGAGGTGTGGACCACCTTGATGTCGCCCTGGGCCTCGATACCTGTGGCCTCGGCGCTCATGAACTCGGCTCCAAAGTTCTGGGCCTGCTGGCGCATGGTATCGGTCAGCCTGCGGCCATCAGTGCTGGCCACGCCCGGGTAGTTGACCACGTCGGCCGTGATGGTGATCTGGCCGCCAAAGTCGTCCTTCTCCAGGATCAAGGTGCGATACCGCGCCCGGGCCAGATAGAGGCCTGCGCTCAGGCCTGCAGGACCACCGCCGATGACGACCACGTCATAGAGATTCTTGTCTTCCGTCATGAATGCCTCTTCCGAAGGAATGCACGGATGTGCTGGTGTTGGATACTGGTCGTGAATACAGAAAAGGGAACCCGCCCTGGTCGCTTCCGATCGGCGAGTTCCCGATATTGGCAGCTGCAGATCAGAGCTGACCGACCAGATCCAGGCTGGGCTCAATGGTGTCCTCGCCGGGCTCCCACTTGGCAGGGCAGACCTGATCGCCGTGCTCGTAGACGAACTGGGAGGCCTGAACGCGGCGCAGCAGCTCGTCGGCGTTGCGGCCCACGTTGGAGGAGATGACCTCGTAGGCCACGACCTTGCCTTCAGGGGTCAGAATGAAGTCGCCGCGCTCGGCCTTGCCCTCAGCCTCATTGTAGGTCTGCAGGTCCTTGGCCAGGGTTGCGGTCGGATCGGCCAGCATGGGGTACTGGACCTTGGCGATCTTCTCGTTGGCCTCGTGCCAGGCCTTGTGGACGAACTCAGTGTCGCAGGAGACGGAGTAGATCTCGCAGCCGATCTTCTTGAAGTCCTCGTACTTGCTGGCCAGATCCTCCAGTTCGGTGGGGCAGACGAAGCTGAAGTCCGCAGGGTAGAAGAAGAGCAGGGACCAGTGTCCCAGCAGATCCTTCTTGGAGACCGGGAAGGTCTTGTTGTCCTGGTAGGCCTGCGTGGTGAACTCAGTCAATTCGTGCTGAAGCTGTGACATGGGAAAATCCTTTCGGGAGCGTTGGGAACGTCGACCTGAAGCCGAACCTGTCTCCGTATTTCATGCTAGTCAGGAAGCACTGCATGGGGAAGACAGAGGTTCGCCGCTGGGGTGTGACATAGGGCACATGGGGCGTCCATACCCTAGCATTGAGGGTATGGCATTATGGCTGAACATCCTGCTCATTCTCTTCTTCCTCCTGATCGGATCCGTCTTCTCGGGGACCGAGCTGGCGCTGGTCTCCCTGCGCGGATCGCAACTGGAACAGATGGAGCAGCAGGACGCACGCGGCGCCCGGGTGGCCCGCATCGCCCGCGACCCCAATACCTTTCTTTCCGCTGTGCAGATCGGCGTGACGCTGACAGGCTTTCTCTCGGCCTCCTTCGGCGCATCATCCATCGCCCCCTACGTAGTTCCCGTCCTGACCGGGTGGGGAGTGCACGAGAGCCTGGCTGGCACCCTGACCACGGTGATCCTGACCCTGATCATCTCCTACTGCTCCATCGTCATCTCCGAGCTGGTGCCCAAGCGGATCGCCATGCAGCGCACCGAGGCCATCGCCAGGGCCGTCGTCCCGGCCATCGACGTCTTCACCACCCTGTGCAGGCCGCTGATCTGGCTGATCGGCAAGAACACCAACCTCATCGTGCGCATCCTGGGCTTCGACCCCCAGCAGACCGACACCGAGGTCAGCGATGACGAGCTGCGGATGCTGGTCTCCTCCAACACCAACCTGAGCAAGGACGAGCGGATGATCCTGGGCGACGTCTTCGATGCCTCCGAGACCAGCGTGGCCGAGGTCATGCGCCCCCGGGCCGACGTGGTCTTCATCGCCGGAGACATGCCACTGCAGGAGGCGGTCGAATTCGTGCACGACGAGCCCTACTCGCGCTACCCGGTGACCGGACGCGACTTCGACGACGTGCTGGGCTTCGTCCACGTGCGCGACCTGATGGACGTGCGCAATCCCCAGGCCAAGACCGTGGCCGACGTAACCAGGCCCGGCATCGCCCTGCCCGGCACCTCCAAGCTCCTGCCCAGCCTGGAGAAGCTGCGCAAGAAAGGCATCCACCTGGCTGTGGTCATCGACGAGTACGGGGGCACCGACGGCATCGTCACCCTGGAGGACATGACCGAGGAGCTGGTAGGCGACATCCGCGACGAGTACGACCTGCCTGAGGAACAGAACCCGGCCCATCCCCAGGCAACCGCCTTCGTCAACGGCGTGGCCACGGTTGACGGCGGCATGACCATCGAGGACTTCGCGGACCTGACCGGAATCGAGCTGGAGGACGGACCCTACGAGACCCTGGCCGGCTACTTCCTGGCCCAGACCGGGCGGATGGGGCAGGTGGGCGACGTGGTCCACTCCGACGACGGATATGACATGGTGGTGACCAAGGTGGACGGGCGGCGCATCGAGACCATTGAGGTCAGGCGCCGGCAGGAGGCTGAGGGCCAGTCTGGCGATAATGACGAAGCCGGAGAAGACGGAGCGGATGAAGACAAGTCGAATCCCGAAGCAGGAGCAGGCCGGGAATAACCAGAGCGGTTCTAATCTGACTGAGATTGATTTGACCGAGGCTGGCCGTCAGCCTACGAGCATCCCACGCTAGTCAAGGAAAAATGACTGTCAGCGTAGCCGATGGTCCGTGAATGATTTCACTGGTTGATTCCCGCAAAATCCAAGCGTTTCCTTGCCTTTTCATCTAGTCTGGAGATACAAGGCCGGGGCTGATCCGACCACAGGCATAATTCATATTTAAGGAGCGATTATGGCATTGAACTTTACCGTACCGGGACTCGACGAAGCGACCAGCGAGAAGGTCATCTCCATCCTGCAGAGCCGTCTGAGCCAGGAGCAGGAGACTGCCCTGATTCTCAAGCACGCCCATTGGAACATGAAGGGCAAGGAATTCATCGGCATCCACGAGATGATGGATCCCGAGGTCGATTCGGTGCTGAACATGGCCGACGAAACCGCAGAGCGCATCGCCACCTTGGGCGGCTCCCCCGCCGGACGGCCCGACGACATCATGAAGAACCGCGACTGGGATGGCATCACCATGACCGGCCGCCAGGATGCCCTGGACTATCTGAAGGCCCTGGACACCTACTACACCACCTTCATCAAGCGCGATCGCGAGGCCATCAAGGAGCTGGACGACCTGGACGTCATCAGCTCCAACATCGTGCAGGACCACGTGCAGGAGCTGGAGCACTTCCAGTGGTTCATGCGCAGCCACCTGTTCTGAGTTACTGAGTTACTCGATTTCTGAGCTCTGAGAGCTCATCGCCGCCTCCGATAGGCGGTATGCCAGCGGCCCTGCATCGTAAAAGGTGCAGGGCCGCTGGCATAACTCTTTGAACAAGATAGAATTGACATTTGGGAGACGGCCGGGCGCCGCCTCATGCCGGGAAGACTGGTCGGCCACGGAAGACCGAACCCTATCCGCCCGACCAGGAGCATCATGCCGCCCACGCCCACATTCCCAACATCTCAAATCAATCCACGTCGTCAGAACCCCGACTTTCGAATTCTCAGCAGAATTCCAAGCCATCGAATGCCCAACCATCAAATCCACAGCGTGGGCAGGGCGGATCTGACAGGGACCAGCACAACAGACATCATCGTTCAAATTGTTTCGCAACCCTATCATCCTTGGCTGAAAACGATCGGATCACCGGGCCATTCATGATGGTCTGCGCAGTAGCCGGACTGATCCTGGCCAATCTGCCGAAGGCCGGGCCAGGCCTGAATGCGCTTGCCGCCTGGGTACCTCTGGATCTGCCGAGCGGGCTGAACCTGTCCTTGAAGGACTGGATACAGGACGGGCTGCTGACCATATTCTTCCTGACCATGGGTCTTGACCTGCGCCAGGAAGCTGCCACGGGCACTCTGCGCGACCACAGGCAGGTCCTACTGCCCATGCTGGCCGCTCTAGGCGGTGTGGCCGTTCCGATCCTGATCTACTGCCTGCTCAACCTGGGCTCCCCCGCTGGTTTGCGTGGCTGGGCTGTCCCAACGGCCACCGATGTGGCCTTCTCCCTGGCGGCGCTGCAACTGCTTCTGCCCAAGGCCGGGCCCGCCCTGCAGGCCTTTTTGATGACCCTGGCCATCTTCGACGATCTGATTGGCGTCCTGCTGATAGCCCTGGGCTACTCCAGTTTGGGACAACAGAGCTGGCTGCTTGTCTGCCTGGCCGGCCTTGTGGTCTGGGCCCTGCTGGTCCGAGCGGTGAGCCGTTCCTCCCAACTCTGGAGACCGTTGATGCTGCTGTTCCTGTTGGGCGCCTTAGCGGGCGGACTTCTGGCCTGGTACGGCCTCTTCAAGGCTGGAATCCACCCAGTGTTGGCGGGAGTGGCGATGGGCCTATTGACCCCTGTGGCCAGGTCACGCGAGGCTGAACCATCCGGAGCAGAATCTACCGGGGCCAATCCAGCTGAGACCAAGACAATAGGAATTGAGCAGAGTTACTCCCGGGCACCATCGCCTGCCGAACAGTTGGATCGCCTGCTGACGCCTTTGAGCGCCCTGGTTGTCCTGCCCGTGTTTGCTTTCTTCTCGCTATCCATCTCCCTAGATCAGCTGGGGCCCGGACTGCTGACTGACCGCGTCTTTTGGGGCACCACGCTGGGACTGGCCTTGGGCAAACCCTTAGGAATCATGACCGTAGTGATCCTGGCAGGTCATTTGGGGCTACGGCGGCCTGCTGGCTCCACGACCGGGAACATGATCGGCCTCTGCCAGCTCTGTGGAATCGGCTTCACCATGTCTTTCTTGATCGCCAACCTGGCGTTCGCCGGATCCCTGCGCCTGGAGCCAGCACTGCTGGGCGTGCTGGCGGGATCGGTCCTGTCCGTGCTCATCGTGGCCGTCGGCACTATCCCCGGTCGACTGCGTTCCGCTAGGCACACATAGGCTTAGCTGCCAAGACTCAACCTCTGCCAGACCCGGTTCCTGCCAGAATCAACCTGTCAAACTGGGTTTTTGGCAGAATCAGTTTTGCCAGAATCGGTCCCTTACCAGGCTCAGCTGCGACGGTAAAGCTTGGTGTATGAGCCCTCGGCACGAGGACGAACCACAATCTGGTCGATGTCCACAGTGTCGGGCTGCTCCAAGGCCCAGGTGACGCATCCTGCGATGTCGTCGGCGGTCAGCGGGTCGGGCACACCGGCGTAGACCGCGTCAGCCCGGTCGCTATCACCGCCGAACCGCTTCAGGGAGAACTCATCGGTGTGGACCAGACCAGGGGCGATATCGACCACGCGCACTGGCTCGCCAATCAGTTCCAGCCGCAGAATGCGAGCCATGACCCGTTCCGCCGCCTTGGAAGCACAGTATCCACCGCCGCCCTCGTAGGGCTCGATGCCTGCCGTCGAGGAGATGACGAGAACCGTGCCCTCCGACTCTTTCAGGGCCGGGAGCAGCTTCTGGATGACCCGCAGGGTGCCGATGACGTTCAGCTCGTACATGCCGCGCCAATCGTCCAGGCTGGAGGTAGCCACCGGGTCCTTGCCAAATGCCGCACCGGCACAGTTGACCAGAGCCTTGACCGGTCCACCCTTGAGTACAGCATCGACGGCCACCTGAGTGGAGTCCTCGTCGGTCACATCGCATACCTCATAGGTGAAGTTCTGACCCAGCTGGTCGGCGAGGGCCTTGAGATTGTCCTCGCGCCGAGCCAGTCCGACCACCTTCCAGCCTTTGTCCACCAAGGCTCGCACACTGGCCTGACCGATGCCGCTCGAAGCGCCGGTCACCACAGCACGCTTGATTGTCTTCTTGGATTCCGTCATCTCATCTGCTCCTTCATGATCGATTGCCCCGGATCGGCTCCACACTCGCCTCCGGGCCGCAGGGAGCCTGCCTAGCTGCTGCAGGATCGCCCCTCTTCCTCAACGCTAGCGCACCAGCATGGGCTGCGGCAGTCTCCTGTCGGCTTTGGAGGACAAATGTGGCGCATTAAACCAGCCTCGGGTAGAGTCAGCACGAATCAAATGCAGATCAGCTGAGTCAGAACAGCTCACAGTCAGTTCGGTCTGAATCAGACCGCATAGGCAGGTTAGATCTGCACAGACAGAACGCATCAAAAACCAATCCGACTTCGCTCCAAAAGACACAGCAGAGGTTCGGACGCGAAATCATCAGCACGTATGATGCCACAGATTCGTAATTTACAAGCTCACATTGCACAAATTCTGAAATCACGTGGAGCTGATGGCTCCGGAATTCATGGCTCTCGAAGTCATATCTTCATATGTCTAGCTTCTGTAGTCACAATATGTCTAGCTTCTGTAGTCACAAAGCCAAATAGCGGTTGAGTCGACGACGGCGCTCAGTCCAGTCGGGCATATAGCGATCCATCCGCGCGCGGAAGCCGGGGCCGTGACCGTGCTCGTAGAGGTGAGTCAGCTCGTGAACCAACACATACTCCAACAGATCGGAATCCAGCCAAGCCAGGTCGGTGTTGAGCCGGATACTGGCAGTGGCGGGGGTGCAGGAGCCCCAGCGCGTTTTCATCTTCCGCAGACTGATGCGCTCGGGCCGACGACCCACTACGGGGACCCACCGATCAAGCAGAGTCGGCAGCCTCTCTTGGAGAATTCTCTTGGCTTCGTCCTCGGATCGTCCTGGCTGTAGCTGACCATCGGCTCCGGATTGGGCGTAGACATCGCGTGAGTGGGCCAGACGTTCTCTAGTGGTTGCAATCCAGCGGTGCTTGCCGTCGATAAAGGCACGAATCTGGTCGTCGCCCAGCTTTAGAGGCGCCGTCACTTCCAGATGGCCGTCAGGCGGCTTGACCCGCAGATAGACGTTGGCGATCCGCTTTCTGATAACCAGAACAGTCTCACCACCGACCTCCAGCTGCTCCGACCGGACTGGTTCCGCACGCCGTTTCCGCCTCATGACCCCCATTCTTCCGCCAAGACGCGACGCGACGCCGCCGAGATTGACTTGAGGGGACACTATGGTAAGCTAACCATTTGTGTGATTCTTCGGTCACACGGCATGGGCCTGTAGCTCAGCTGGTTAGAGCGCATCCCTGATAAGGATGAGGTCGGAGGTTCAAGTCCTCCCAGGCCCACGCATTTCTTGCGCGGTTGAAGTTCTTTTCACATTCACGGGGCTATGGCGCAGCTGGTAGCGCATCTGCTTTGCAAGCAGAGGGTCGCCGGTTCGAATCCGGCTAGCTCCACAGATAGTATTTCCGAGGCTTTCGAGGCTTTTTTACATCATCTTTGGCAAATATCGACTATCCAACTACGACTACTACAGCGTGGATAACACTGATCCAGTGGGGTGGACACTCTAGCAGCTGAAGCTCATACAACCGAATGTATGACCACACCCCGCCGAATCATTCTATGTAAAGAGAACTTTCAACAATACTGCAAGCAGGAACAGAGAAATCAATTATAAAAGCCTGCAATCACTATTGAGTTACACAGTCGGTTTCAACACTGATGAAGAAGGAAATGGTCAGAACTCTTGCTCTCCGATAAAATGACCACCTTAAACCGGTGACTGAGCAGGATTCACTTAACTGAAAAAGGCTGAGGGATAAAATGCAATCTTCCGCTTTGATGCGGCTGGTCACTTTCAGCTTTAATGTATTCCGAGAACGCTCGCGAAATACGAATAATGCATGCAAGAGTATTCCTTAAGTGGATGCACTCCGAATTCCCCTGATAATACTGCTCGTAATTCTTGCATATTCTTTGTTCTAGATCTGACATCAATTTTGCTGCTATGCGTCGTATGGGCATACTGTTACAGACTATAAGAAACATGCACAAGAAACTTGAATAGTCATAGACAAGTTGCGACTTCTTAATCGTACTCGGAATAGGCGCCGGGGGGTTATCTATTTGGAATAAATCGCACAAACATCCATCAACAAACTCAGTCTGAGGCACATGGCCATGCTTGTTTGTCCTATCCACATCCAACAGTAACGGGGCACTATGCGATACCGCATTTCGCAACCTACGGAAGTTGCCAAAAAATTATGTAGCATTGTCTCTCAGATGCAATGACTCCAGATACTTCATATATGAATCAATCAAATCACCCAGATTGAAGCATTCCCATAAGTTCCATATTTCTGGGTCAGGGAAATATTTGCGAACCATAGCATCTGAATAAGGAGAATATTTAAGCTTAATTCCTGTCTTGCCAGGCCTGCCATCGTGTTGATTTCGATAGCCAGTCTTTTCATCAAATACAAAGCGATCATATGGATCAACCAGCTTTGCAATTCGTCTACCGTCAAGCTCAGAATTTGACATCAATAAATTATTGAATCGCACTTTCAAATCATGTTCCGCGTTTGCTACCAAATATTCCAGTGCCATCCTGAGTTCATAGTCAATGACCGCCAAATCTTTGAGTACAGCGAAATCGAGATTCTTGTACTTCCCGTCTTCGTGCTTGTTGAAATTAGAAGCATATCGCTTAATCCGAAATAGGTAGGTGTTCGCAGATAGATATGCTTTAGCGGATTCCTCATTACAGATATCGAATACGATGCCGTCGTTTTGCAAATTAGCAATTTGAAAATCGAGGCTTTTAGCCAGACACTTGCGCTTTGAACTGTCCACATTGGCCCGCGCAGCTAAACTAATGGGGCATCCGCTTCGAAAAGCGCTGCCCCATTAGTGAAGAGCTGGCCAATGTGACCAACTCCCTTTTGACTTTGTACCTACAATGCTAATTACATATAAGCATCTGTCAATTTATTTCGCGCGTGTTGAAAATATGGTTTTGACGCAAACAAAGGATAGATTTTTCTGTTTTTTCAAGGACTTATCAGGTGCTGCTGAGTATGTTTTCTGAAGTTATGAATACCGAGCAAATTTCATAATATTTAAAACTGATCTGTTGTCGATTCAACATAACAGCGCCGACAAAGTGCTCGATCTAAAGATAAAATTACTAAACATTTGATCTTTGCTGTTCACTGAGATCAGACTAGTTATATAAGTGCTGCTTTCATAGTCAAACTTACTGATTCTGCACTCGAGAGAAACATAGAAACCTGCATTAACGCCATTAAGTTCAGCGCTGGTCGTTGAAGCCAGGACGACTAATTTGCTGCTTTCCGAACAATGAAAAGAGACCGAACCCATGCAGATCCATATTCGTTTTCCGACTGACAAGAAAAGCGCCACAACAGGTACTGCCCAGTGGTGGCGCTAATTAGCCATAACAGAGAAAAGGCTCTACGCTTCCTTCTCCTTATCCAGCTCAGCGAGCATGGCCTTCTGCTCATCCGGCGTTAGCTTCCTGATGCCAATTCCTGTGTATCCCCAGATGGTGGCAAAGATCACGCCGGTCCAGCAGAGAGTTGCCCAAGGCATATAGGAGAGCGTGGGCACCCCCAACGTGGCCGCCATGTAGGCGCCAGCAGCTGTCCAAGGCAGGATCGGCTCGAATATGGTGCCGGAGTCCTCTATGCTTCGCCCGAGATTGCAAGGATGCAGACCTCGACGAATGTAGGCAGGCCTCAACAGCTCGCCAGGCAGCAGGAGGGAGACCTGCCCGTTGCAGGTGGTGGATATGGTCAGGATGCCGGTCAGCAGGGTGACGACAATCAACGAGCCAGTGCTCTTGCTGATCTTAAGCAGAGACTCCACTATCTTGTTCAAAGCCCCGGAAGCCGAAAGCACTCCTGCGAAGGAGAGGGCGCAGAACGCAATTAGAAGGGTGCTCATCATGCTCTCCATGCCACCCCGATTCAGCAGACTGGTGATGTCCTTGGCTGCGGGACCCAGGTTGAAGCCCTTGGGGAGCATAGAGGTGTCGAATCCGTTGACAATGGCGTTGAACGCGTTGGTGACGGAAAAGCGCTGGATGACGACAGCGTTGAACATGGCCACCGCCGACGAGAGCAGCATGACTGGAATAGTCGGCTTCTTCCACGCCGACCCGATCAGGATGATCAGGAGTGGTATAAGCAGCATGGGCACGTTCCAGGTGAAAGCCTGCGAAAGCGTGTTGTTCATCTCGGCGACTTTGTCAAAGCCACGGCCGCCTGTGGACTGGACTCCACGGCCCGCCACAAACATGACTATCGATGCCACCAGCAAGGAGGGGAAGGTGGTCCACAACAGGTGCTTCATATGCGTGAACACATTCACATGGGTGATGGCCGCAGCCAGGTTGGTGTCTCCGGACAGAGGGGAAAGCTTGTCTCCGAAATAGGCGCCACTGACCACTGCACCAGCGACGATGGCGGGATTGATGCCATCCATGCCCAGCGCCACTCCCATGAAGGCCACGCCAATGGTACCTGCGGAACCCCAGGAGGTTCCCGTGCAGACCGAAGTGATGGCCGTGACCAGCAGAGCCGTCAGATAGAGGTACTTGGGCGATACGATCTTGAGGCCGAAGTAAACCATCATGGGAATGGTTCCGCCGATCATCCAGGATCCGATAAGCATGCCCACCACTATCAGAATCAGCATGGCAGGCATGATCCCGGCGATCTTCTCGGCTATGGTGTTGAGCATCTCATCGTATCCGTGGCCAAGCATGTAGGCGATGATCGCTGCCACCACGGCAGCCATGATAAGCATCGGTTCAGCGGGAAGTTCCAGCCAGATAGCCCCAACCCCCATAAACACCGCCATGGCGATAATTGGAGTCAGTGCCAAGAGCAGGGTGGGGGAACGCTGCTCTCTTTGTTTCCTTTCCTTCGTCATTGCAGGGTCACCTTTCTCGTGGAAGTACCAAGCGCCCGATGCATGCGCGACAGTGCCTCGGTCAGAATCGGCGTAGTTGTTGCCAGGTTGATACGCACAAAACCGCTGCCGCCCAGACCGAAGTCAGTCCCCGGATCCAGCTTCAGACCCTGGTCAGTCAGCCGCTTTTCGATCTCCTCATCTTGAAGTCCCAGCCCTCTCATATCTATCCAGGCCAGATAGGTGCCTTCAGGTTCGATCAGCTTCACGCCATCCATTCCGGCAACGCAGTCGCGCAAAAGATTGGTGTGCTTCTCGAGCTCAGCAAGAAGCTCGTCCAACCAGTCTGCGCAATGGTCATATCCTGCCTGAGTAGCAACTTGTGCAAAATAGCGGGGATTATGGCAGCCGGCATCATCGATGGCCTTTCCCACCTTGTGCCGCAGATCAGCATCAGGAACGACGATGTTGGCAGTTTCCAGCCCAGCGATGTTGAAGGTTTTCCCCGGGGAAGTAAAGGAGATGCCTCCAGCTGCCTCGGGCGAAGAGGTCAGATAAGGCTGGAATCGATATCCTGAATGGATCAGATCAGCATGGAACTCATCTGAGATGACCAGAACATCATGCTTGGCGGCAGCCTTGGCAACCTTAGCCAGTTCGTCACGGGTCCATACACGACCGGTGGGGTTATGCGGGTTGGTGATTACCATCGCATTGGCCTTGTCAAGCAGGTCTTCAAGCGCATCAAAATCGAACCGGTATTTTCCCTGGCCGTCTATCTTCAGCATCCATGGAAGGACCTTGCACCCTGCGGCCTTGATCGCCGTTGGGGTGGGCGAATATGCAGGATAGGGAACGATTACCGAGCTGACGGGCGGCAGAGCCTCCCTGAGTATGGCCGGCAAGGATTCTACCATTCTTCCTACCGGCACCAGACTGGCGGGACTGATCTGCCAGCCGTGGCGCCTTTTGAACCAGTCGCACACTGACTGTCTATACGAGGGGTCCAGGTAAGTGTAGCAGAAATCACCCACCTGAGCACGCTCGACCACAGCCTGGACCAACGGGTCCGGGGCTTTGAAATCCATATCTGCCACCGACAGGGATATGGCATCGTCACCGCAGTTGCGATGTGCATCATCCCAACGGATGCTATGTATTCTTCCCAGATCCTGGGTTGAAACGGGATGTAGAAGACCCATGATTACGTCTGTTCCCTTCTTTACAACTATGCCGGATACCTTGCCTTCATTAGCAATGCAATCCTCTGAGGCCACCATGGCCTCGGTACCACTCCCCCGCTTATTGCTTTTTCTTATCTTTAACGGAGGTCGTCTCGTCTATTTCTTTGAGATAGTTGTAGACGGTGAACCGTGAAATCTGCAAACGGTCGGCTAAGGTCTCGGCCGCGTCTCGCAGGAAGAAAAAGCCCTGTTCTTTGGCTTGTCGTATCACCTCCTTTTTATGGCTTTTCGTCATCAGCTCGACCGGTACACCCTGGCTGGCAACAGCACGGTCAAGCACGATATTTGCCAAGTCGTCAAGGTTGTGGACGAAGGCTTCACCCGCGGAGCTGGCTTCGGCCGATCCTGTTCCCTGATCTATCTGCCCTGTCTCAGATCCGGCTTTCTCGGCGCCACGCTGTTGGTTCTGATCCAAGTCTTCATCAAGTTCAGCTTCCGACTTTGGTTCAGAGCTTGCGTCTACACTGCCGTAGAGCATTTGCTGGCATATTTTCAGAAGCCCCGACCAGATCTCGACACTGCTGTTGATGCACAATGCAGCGACCGGATTCCCTCGGCTATCTTTGACGGCGATAGTGGCACAACGAATCCGACGCCCGTCAGGCAGAACAGAGCTGTAGTTGACCATGGTGCGAACCCTACCCTCAGCCATCTGCTTGAGCAGCACATCGGTCGCCGGATCACCGACCTTGCGACCGGTCAAGCCTCCTGCGATGGCGACAATGGTGGTGGGCACCTGTGAAAGGTCATGCACCACAACCTCGCAATCCGCCATAAGCGATGCCAGCGGCTCCACCAGCTGGGCCAAGGATTGGATTATCAGGGCACGCTCTACGCTGTCCTGCGTCTTAAGGTCGCGTGCCGATTGTGCATCGTTGCTCATACATCATCTCTTTCATGAAGTAGCTAAAGATAGTATAACCATTTAATAAACATTTTGTTGAGCGTTTCTATTAATTGTTTATTTTTTCCTGTCGCTCTTCCGAATTCACGATCTTCATAGGGGATATTCATCCGTTCAAATCGTTGAAAATCCGGCTGTTTAACCACGAAACACATAATGTTGAATGCAAGGCTGCAGACATCCATAATCCGCAGATATGGAATTAAAGTAGCCAGCTAGACCCTTGACAGGGGCTTCAAGATATCGAAAAGGCTACGCCCTAGCGGGAATCGTGTTTGCCCAGGTAAGTTGCTTGAAACCGTATCTTTGACGACTAACAACTGCCGGACTGACCAGATGGGCTGGCATCCGCTTATTAATTAGTAAAGCAAATCAGTAAAGCGATAACCTTGCTGATGGACTTAATTACCTCAACTCTGCCGAAAGAAATCCTCCACTTTTCAACTCTCTTAAGACGGCTGGGCTCCATGAACCACGCTTGCGCAGGAACCTTATCGAGATATCGCCACCCCGAGTGAGAGCTGACACCTGTTTTACTGAATCACTTTTCTCCGAACTGACTTCAATTGAACTTGCCATGTGCGAAAGACAGCAGATGGTTAACTCGGGCACAGACCGAGGAACGAGGGAGACGATTAGACAAGTGCGGCCACCCCTCTGTTCAATCAGCATGGTTTGAACTCCTCTCCAAAGTGAGCATCCATTCGCCAGGTCTAAGAGAAAAATCCAAACCTTTTAGAACAGCGACTTGGCCGCCGTGTTTACCCGGATCATTCCTGCCCGCGTCTGAGAAGGAAACCGTCCTGGACTCCTCTCCTATAAATTCCGTTAGCGAATTGTCGAAGTTTAGCTCAACCTCGCTCGCAGGTGGCCCCTTATCTAAAAGCGATTTGGCCCACACCTTCCATAGTGTCGGGCTGTGCCCCCACGCCACCGCTAGATTGGTTTATCCACAGCACTGACCCAACCCGCAGTGCGGAGCAGACTGGACACTATGGCAGAAAAGCAGGAAAATCAGCCAAGAATCGACTGGGCATGTGGCCAAAACGCCGGGGACCACGCTCATCATCGAAAACGGAAGCACCTGGCAAGTGGGTATTCGACATGAGCCTTCCCAGAACGCGCATATGCAGCGGACCTTAATAAGACTGGTCTGTTGCACAACCAGTGTTGTATTTAATTGCCTGGTAAGAGCCAGGCAGGAATGGCTGGACCTTTCGCGTTCACGGAAGAGAGCAGCCCACCCTGTTGGACGGGCTGCCTGGACATCACCGCTTCCTGTGCCACACGTCATACAGGACTGCACACGCCATCATGACCAGACACATCAGCCAAGCAGCGTACGAATCCATCCTGCCCGCGAGCGCTGGGACACCCACGAGAGCAGCAGCCATGAAGTACGATCCGCGACCGTCCTTGTTTGGATTACCATTAGGCATCCAAACCACCTCGGTATATTGATAGAACAGCCAACCCGGATGAGCTGGCGGCCGTCATCTCCGCATCACCGGCATGGCGACTATCTGATTTTATCCCATGATGAACTTCTTCGGTCGTCGACGGCGATATGATGGGGTTTGTCGGGAGACGGCAGCATCACCCGGTAGATATAAGAGGTAAGGATAAATTCTTTTAGCATCTGCTGGTGCCGTACCCGATTGGGCCGTTTGGGGTCCATTGATAGAACGAAGGCCGATAGCTATTGCGCTGTCGGCCTTTTCCTATACAGATAGGCTATCTTCGGATGACCCTGCTCAGCTAATATCTTTACCTGGCGGTCAGTCCAAAAAAGATGGCCACAACTCCAACAACTAATCGGCGATGTTGCCCATCCATTCGAGGTGTGTAATGGAGACGATGGCAATCTTCTACTCTATGAGGAAAGCCACTGTCAGCTATGAAGATATGAACCCTGAGGCGGCTCTTCCGGTTATGGCATACACAACAAATTGAGCAGTTCCCCTTCTGGCATCTAGTAACTTTTGCGACTCGCTGGCATCATCTTTTAAAGAGTTATCGCATTCTAGCGTTCCTATGCAGTCTACAGACAGACTGTCGGTTGACCACTGTTACATACGTTTGGCATAGCATATAGACCTATCCCGCTAGATTTCCTAACTCGATACAGCTAAAAGTCAGCAAATTATAACGAAATCATGTGTTGCCATACCTCTCAATCAGCTATTCACCTGACAAGGCTAGAGATTCTTCAGAAGCAATAGCAGCAGAACACGAACTTCTCTCATCTCTATCCTACCGCGCACGACATGGCATCTTTCTCCTCAACTAGTTTGCCGTCTCGCAGCGTCAGCAACCGGTCAACCCTGGCAAGGACCGAGGGACGATGAGAGACGATCAGACAGGTACGGTCGCCCTTCCGCTCGATCAGCCTGGTCAAGACCCGGCCCTCGAGGAGAGCATCCATATTGCTGGTGGGCTCATCCAGAAGCATGAATGGCGCCGAGCTCAAAAAGGCGCGAGCCAGAGCCACCCTTTGCCGCTGTCCATCGGACAGGTCCGAGCCGTTGTCAGCAAGCAGATGATCCAAGCCGTCAGGCAGCTGGTCGATCAGATCATCCAGGCAGGCATCATGAGCTGCCTTCTCAATATCTTCTCTGCTGGCATCGGGCCGGGCCAGAGCGATGTTATCCGCCAAAGTAAGGCTAAATATATAGGTATCTTGACTCACCAAAGCCTGCTGGGCACGCAGGTCGACAGTGTGAATCGTCTCGATAGGCAGACCGGAAACCGTCAGATCCCCACCACTGCGCTCCTGGAACCGCATCAGCAGATCGATCAAGGTAGACTTGCCAGCTCCGTTGGCGCCTTGGATGCCGATCAGCTCGCCAGGCTTGATGGAAAGATCCAGACCGTCCAAAACCGAGATTCGGCCACCATGTTCACCTGAGTCAGTCTTGCCCGTGTCAGTCTTGCCAGCGTAGGAGAAGGAGACGGCCTTGGCCTCCTCTCCAGTGAACTCCGCCAGGGGATCCCCATGACCGGATTCCACCTCACGTACAGGCGGCTCCTTATCCAGAAGCGAGAAGACCCGTCGAGCCGCGGCCAAGGTGGGCTGCAGGCCGGCGCCTAGCCGGGCCACAGGTATCAAGGGAGCGAAGGAAGAGAGGAAGCCGACCAGTCCGATCATTCCCCGTGCAGGATTCACCAACCCTGCCGAACCTAGGTGGCAGGCCATCAATGTGAAGACTCCAGCGCAGATCAGAGTGACCACGTTGGTGACCAGATCGTTGGCAATAGTCCGCCCAGAGGTGCGGCCCCGCGCATCCAACATCTGGCCCGTAGCGGCTCCCACCCGGCGACGGGTATTCCCCAGAGCGCCCAACCCCGCCAGCTCTGTGCGGCCCTGCAGAGTCTCCAGAAGAAGGGAATGCAAATTGGCTTGGGCCGTCCGCTCCTGCATGGCTACCTTGAAGGTGGGTCTTGCGCTCAGGATGGGGATGAGCAGACCGACGATGAGGTAGGAGATCACGGCGGCCAGGCCCATCCAGGGCGAGAGCCAGGTGAGCAGGGCCAGGTTGGCCAAGGAAGTCACCAGAGCGATGGCGATGGGTGAAAGGGTGTGGGCGTAGAAAATCTCCAGCAACTCGATGTCATTGGTGATCACCGTCACCATGTCTCCGCGCGCCTGGTCGCGCAGACCGGCCGGGGCCAGGGACCGCATCTTGTCGAAGACCGTCGTGCGGATGTCGCGGAGCATGCTGAAGGCCATCTCATGGTTGCAGTACTGCTCCCCATAGGCCATGACCCCCCGGCTGAGGGCGGTCAGGACCGCCGCCAAGGCCCAGACGACCCACTGTCCATTCAGCGGAGGCCAGTCCGCGACTAGGCCGATCAGGGCCGCAGCGGCTGCCATCATGCTCCAGACCGCGAAGAGGTGGCCCAGGCTGCCGCAGAGGATGGCCTTGCCCTCCGTGCCGGCCAGAGGCTTCATCAGCCGGGCCATGCGGCGCATCATCACCAGGTTGCCGGTCGTCTGCTGCATTCTGTCACTCCCCGTCCTCATACTGGGCCTGCTCCTTCCACTGGGCCGCGAATCCGCCCCCGGCATCCATCAGCTCACGGAAACCGCCGCTCTCCGCCAGACGGCCCCCCCGCAAGAAAAGGATGGAATCGGCATTGCGGACCCCGGCCAGGCGGTGGGTGACGGTCAGGACCAGGGACTCCTTGCCCAGCGCGTCCATCAGAGCAGCCAAGCTGGCGTCATGCTCGCGGTCAACGGCGCTGGTGGCCTCGTCGAAGATGTAAACAGAGGAACGCCGCAGAAGCCCACGGGCAATGGACAGCCGCTGGCGCTGTCCTCCGGAGAGGTTGCCTCCCTCAGGGTCGATGGGAGCGTCCAGCCCGCCCTTGCTCTGGACAAGCCCGGTCAGACCGACCTTGTCCAACGCGTCCAGCAGCTCACCATCCGAGTAGCCCAGTCCGGCCGGATCGAGATTCGACCTGATGGTTCCGGTGAAGAGGTGGTCGGTTCCCCGAACCACGGTCTGCAGGCCAACCAGGTCCTCACGTGACAGATCGCTGATCTTGCGTCCTCCAATAGACAGTTCTCCGGTATACCCCTGAAGGCGCCCGGACAGCAGGCCCGCCAGGGTGCTCTTGCCGGAGCCCGAAGCGCCGACCAGGCCCACATGCCCCTTGGCCGGGAGATCGAAGTTCAGATTGGTCAGAGCCTGGAAGCCGTCAGGATAGGTGTAGGTCAGATTGCGAGCGCGGATGCCCAGCGCACCGGCAGATCCCGATGCGGGCCCTGGGACAGCGTCCGAGGCGTATTGCGGAGCCGCCGACTCCCTGTCACCCACCTGCCGCGCCTGGAGAATGTTGTCGATGGCCTTGCCCTGCTTGATGGCGACCATGCCGGAATGCATCATGTAGACCAGCTGCCGCTCGGGCGCAAAGAGCCGAACCCCGGCCAGGGCGACGACCAGGCAGGATAGCACTCGAGAGGACCCTCCTTGCCCAATCAGGACTGTGGCTGCAACCGCCAGAATGAGGCTGGCGTAGATGACCGCGTCAGCCTTGATCAGCGAGCGCAGCTGCCCGCCCAGGACCCCCATGGTTATCCGGCGGAACCCCTCGGACTCCTCGGCCAGATCATCAGCCTGCCGCTGGTCCGCTCCAAAGATCTTCAAGGTGCTGAGCCCCCTCAGGGCATGCTCGAAGTGGACGCCGACCTTGTCGTACTTGCGTAGCTGGCCCAGCTGCACTTTGATGTTCTCGCCCATGGTGGGCTTGGAGGCCAGGGGCAGGGCCACCATGCCGATCACGACGATCCCCGCAGCCAGCGGGCTGACGGGCAGGAGGACGGCCAGGGTCACGACCAGCATCAGGGCAGTCTGGACCAGGGCCGGAATGTAGGCCGTAAAGTAGGAGACGACCGACTTGACCCCCTCGGTCGAAAGCCTGGCCAGGGTCTGCGCCGGAACGTCCAGGTCGTTCTCCTGACCATTGGGGTCGAACATGGATAAGTACAGGGCCTGGGAGAGCGCCTGGCCCATCCCATCGGCCAGCCTGGCGCTGACGGATCTGGCGACCGCCTGAGTCAGGAACCGAACCAGAATCAGCCCGCCTATCAAGACCGCCAGAAGCCCAGGCCGACCGGGCACCCAGGCAAGGGCACGAGGGACAGGCAAGCCAAGGGAACGGCCTACGGCCGCGATAGCCACCGGCAGGAGGAGGACCTCCGCCAGCGCGCCGATCGTCTGCAGGAGGGCCAGCAGGAAGCTGGCGCCCATCCTGGCTCCCGGTAGATGAAGTAGTCGCTTGCTGATCATGCCTGTCCTTTGTGCCGCCTTTCTGATACGCCCTTCTCGGTGAACCCTAACAAAATCCCTGCGCGCCAGGCAATACCCTTATTGTGAAGCCCCGGCAAGAGAAATAAAAGAATATCATTTACTTTTCCTCCTAGCTCCCCTAGAATGGACGGCACAACCCGACTTCGGCGGATATATGGCCTAGAGCCGAGCGGCCGCCACCCGCACGGGAGCGATCCTTTATGAAAGCACTCAAGACAAAAGACCTGGTCAACGTCGGTATTTTCACGGCCCTCTACTTCGTCAGCATGGCTGTGGGCAACTTCATCACCATCTTCGTGGCGGGCCTGGTTATGCCCGGCCTCTCCTCCCTCTTCATACCAGCCATGGTTGGACTGGTCTCTGGCCCGGTCTACATGCTGATGATCCGTCAGGTGCCTAGATTCGGGGCCGTCACCATCGTCGGCGTCATCATGGGCCTCTTCCTGCTGGTCTTCGGCCACTTCGCCCTCTCCTTCATCCCTTACGCCTTCTGTGGCCTGCTGGCTGATCTGGTTCAGTCCTCGCTCAGGGAGAGCCGTCCCAATCTGGCCCGTTACCTGAGCTATGCCATCCTCACCTTTGGCTGCACCGGCCCCGTCCTTCCCCTCTGGTTCATGAAGGACGCCTACGTGGCAAGCCTGGTCCGCCGTGGCAAAAGCCAGGAGTACATCAACGGGGTCTTCGCGCCCATCACCGGAGCGACCTTCCTGGTCTGCATTCTGGCCACCCTGGTCGGCGCCCTGCTCGGGGCATGGATAGGCGCCAGGATCGTCGACAGGCATTTCAACCGGATACCCGCCAAGCAATGAGGCCTATCTCCATCTACACCAGATTCCTGCTGGTCATCTTCGCCAACGCCCTTATTTTCATCACCTTGCCCACCCCACTGGTTCTGGCCATAAACGTCTACTTCTGCAGCTTTCAGGTCATCGTGGGCAGGGTGAGGAAGGGCCAGGCCTGGCTTCTGGTCTGCCTGGTCTTCGCCCTGGGCGCCTCCCTGGCCATGGTCTTTCCTGAAAACCTGCCGGGGCATTACCTGCTCTTCCTCTTCGTCGGCGTAGGCAGGGTCCTCCCCCTGGTGCTGGTGGCGGCCTTCATGATGGGTACCACCAAGGTCTCGGAGCTGGTCTACCTGATGCGCAAGATTCACGCCCCCCAGTGGCTGGTCATCCCCGTAAGCGTGCTCTTCCGCTTCTTCCCGACCGTCAGGCACGACTATGCCCAGATCAGACGGGCCATGAAGTTCAGGGGGATTGCCGTCACCACGGGCGACATGATCTGTCACCCACTGCGGACCATGGAGTACATTTACGTGCCCCTCCTCAACAACGCCACCAATGTGGCCACCGACCTGACCTCGGCCGCCCTGACCAGGGGGATCGGCGACCCCGGGCCCAAGGCCTCCATCCAACGGATTGCCTTCACTGAACTGGATGCGATCATGTGCGCCCTGGGCCTGGTCCTTATGGGATGTGGAGCCTATGTTGCAATGTTCCAGGCTTAGCTTCACCTATGAGGGCGCCAGCAGGCCATCCCTCGAAGAGGTCTCCTGCCAAATGGACCGGGGCCGGGTGACCGTGGTCACTGGGCCGAGTGGGTGCGGCAAGACCACCCTGTCCAGGATCATCAACGGCCTGATTCCCGAGCTCTACGAGGGCAAGCTGGGGGGAGAGTGCCTCATCGGGGGCCAACCCACCACGGCCCGGCCCATCTACCGGCTTTCGGAGCGGGTGGGATCGGTCTTCCAGAATCCCAAGACCCAGTTCTTCACCACCGACGTCCGCAGCGAGCTGGCCTTCCCCTTAGAGAACACCGGGGTACAGCCGGAGGCCATCCAGGAGCGTATGGACCAGGTGGCCGACCTTTTCGGCATCGCCCCGCTCATGGACCGGGACATCTTTTCCCTGTCCGGAGGCGAGAAGCAGGTGATCGCCATCGCCTCCTCCTGCATGATGGATCCACAGATTCTGATCCTGGACGAGCCCTCCGGCAACCTGGACGTCGAAGCGGTGGCCGTCCTGGCGCAGATTTTGGGCCGCTTGAAGGACCGGGGCCTGACCATGGTCCTGATCGAGCACCGCCTCTACTACCTGGACGGCCTGGCTGACGACTTCCTGGTCATGAAGGACGGCAGGCTGACGGAGCATATGACGCCGGCCGCCATGAGAGGGCTGGATGATCCAAGCCGCCAGGTCATGGGGCTGCGGGCCCTCAAGCTGGATGCGGCCCAGGAGGTGAGCGCCCCTGCCAGGGTCATCGCCGAGAAGACCCCCGATCTACTGCGGGTCAGGAATCTGACCTATGCCTACCACCGCGACCAGGCTCCCGCCCTGGATGTGGACGACTTGACCCTGTCCAGCGACGACATCACCGGCATCATCGGCCGCAACGGTGCTGGCAAGAGCACTTTCGCCTCGGTCCTTACCGGCCTGCTCAAGCCTGGCGACAAGTCGGAAATCAGCCTGAATGGGGCCAGGCAGACCAGCAGGGAGCGTGTCGAGGACTCCTATATGGTCTTTCAGGATGTCAGCTACCAGCTCTTCAGCGAGACCGTCGAAGGCGAAATGCTCCTTGGGGCCAGACGAACCGATCTCTTCAGGGAATTGGCGCGAAAACTTGACCTGGAGCGGCTCCTGGGCCGGCACCCCAACACCCTTTCCGGCGGAGAGAAACAGCGAGCGGCCATCGCGGCCGCCATACTGTCGGGCAAACGCCTGGCGGTTCTGGACGAGCCAACCAGCGGCCTGGACCTGCTCCACATGAACCAGGTGACCGGGATGATCCGCTATATGCGTTCCCTGGGAGTCATAGTGATCGTCATCTCGCATGATCAGGAGTTCCTGGCACAGACCTGCCAGCGGTTCATCACCTTCCGCCAGGGCAGGCCGGTCAGGGACAGTCGCAAACTGGGCAACCTCCTGCAAGCCCTCTGAGCCCTTGCCGGGCCTGTGGACATGTTGCCGCCCGGCAGGCGGTTCTCCTGTGCCCCAGGCCCTACGAACGTATACAGTAGTGGGGAGCAGAGCATCGGGGGGCGTCCCTTGCGTCGGACGGCCAGGGTTACGAGAGGGCATGATGGGCTATATCGACGTCATTGGAGAAACGAAGCGGTATGCGACCGGCGAGACGACCATTGTGGCCAACAACGACGTCACCTTCTCCATCGAGAGAGGCGAGCTGGTGGTCATCCTCGGAGCCTCGGGGGCGGGCAAGTCGACTGTGCTCAACATCTTGGGCGGCATGGACACCTGCGACGAGGGCCAGGTGATCGTGGACGGGAAGGACATCGCCGGCTATGACGCCCGGCAGCTGACCACCTACCGCCGCTATGACGTGGGCTTCGTCTTCCAGTTCTACAATCTGGTGGCCAACCTGACCGCCAGGGAGAATGTGGAGCTGGCTTCGGAGATCGTAGACAACGCTGCCGACCCGGTCCAGACCCTGATCGACGTAGGCCTGGGCGATCGGATCGACAACTTCCCTGCCCAGCTTTCCGGCGGTGAGCAACAGCGGGTGGCCATTGCACGGGCCGTAGCCAAGAATCCCAAGATCCTGCTCTGTGACGAACCCACCGGAGCCCTGGACTATCGGACCGGCAAGCAGGTGCTGCGCATCCTCCAGGACCAGTGCCGCCAGAAGGGCGCCACCGTGGTCATCGTCACCCACAACGCGGCCATCGCCCCCATCGCCGATAGGGTCATCCGCATGCACGACGCACGGGTCCAGGCCGTGCAGACCAACGACAGCCCCGAAGACATCGAAAACGTGGAGTGGTGAGGATGCAGCCCGTCAGAAAGGTGCTCTGGCACGACATCCGGGTCTCCCTGCGCAAGTCCTTGGGACGGTTCATCTCCGTCGTCTGCCTGGTGGCGCTGGGCTCCTTCGCCCTGGTCGGGCTGAGTGTGACCGGACCAGACATGCGGCAGGCCGGGAACGTCTACCTGTCCAGCCACCATCTGGCTGATCTGATGGTCATCAGCAGCTATGGCCTGGACCAGGAGGACCGGGATGCCATCGACACCGCCCCCGGCAGCTCGGGAATCGAATACGGGTATCTGAAAGATGTGGTGCTCAAGGGGACCGATAAGAGCCTGCGCATCTACTCCGCCCCCGACCGGATCTCCACCTATGAGCTGGTCGACGGATCCATGCCCAGCAGACCGGATCAGGTGGCGGTCGACACGGCCCTAGCCGGAAGCCACCCCATCGGCAGCAGCATCAAGGTGGACGAGAAAGCCGACCAGCTGGGCAGGAAGGTCTTGAGGCATCACAGGCTTCGTGTCGTAGGCACGGTCAGGTCGACCGAAATTCTGAGCAAGGTCAACATGGGACCCTCTACAGCCGGATCCGGTTCCTTGGACTCCTACGCTGTGACCACGCCCGGGGCCTTCGATTCGGCCGAGTATATGATCGCCCGCCTGACTTTCAAGGACCTGGACCGGATCAGGGACCACTATTCCGACCAATACACCCAGGCCCTGCAGACCCACAAGGACGACCTGAACAGGATTCTGTCAGGACGTCCCACCGCCAGGCTGAATGACATCAAGACCCCCCTGAAGAAGAAGCTGGACCAGGGGCAGGACCAGGTGAACCAGTTCAGAGATGAACTCGAGGGGAACCGGCAGCAACTGGACCAGGCCAAAAAAAATCTGGACCAGGGCGCCCAGAGCATCCAGGCTGCCAAGAACCAACTGGCCGCCAAGACGGTGCAGGCCCAGGCAGCTATCGACCAAGGACAGCAGGAGGTGGACCTGAACTCGGCCGAACTGGCTCGGAAGCAGAGGCAGTACCAGTCCTCCGCCAGCCAGGTGGCCCAGGGCAGGCAACAGGCCGATCAAGGTCAGCAGGCCATCGACCAGGGACAGGCCAGGCTTGATGATTCCCGCCAGCAGCTGAAAGGCGGAAAAGCCCAGGCCGACCAGGCTGTAGCCCAGGCCCAGGAAGCGCAAAAGCAATGCAGACAGGGCATCGCACAGGTCACCGGCCTCATTCAGGCCATTGATGCTCAACTGGCCACACCCGGGCTGACCCCCCAGCAGCAGGACGAACTCAACCGCAGAAAGGCCGGGCTTCAGGCCCAGCTGGCCGAGCTCAACCGGCAGTCGCCGCAGATCGACGCCCTGGTGGCCAAGGCCAAAGCGGGCCACGATGCCTTCATGGCCAATCAGTACACACCCGGCATGGCACAGGTTGCAGCTGGCCAGCAGACCCTGGATGCGAAGCGGCAAGAGCTGACCCAAGCGAGGGCCAAGGTGAAGGAGGGCGAGCGCCAGCTGGCCCAGGGCAAGGCCCAACTTGATCAGGGTTCGGCACAACTGGCCCAGGGCAGGGCCAAACTAGCCCAGGCCCGGCAGCAGCTGGCCAGCAGCCATGCTTCAGCCCAAGGGCAGATCGACCAGGCCCAGGCCACCCTGGATCAGAAAAATGCGGAATACCAGACCAAACTGGACAAGTTCAACAGGGAGAGCCCTGACGCCCAGAAGAAGATCGACGACGCCCAGAAGAAGCTGAACAAGGCGGCCGACCAGCTGAGCCGGCTGGAGAAGCCGGTCTACGCCCTGGATTCGCGCCGTGAAGCGCCCGGCTCAGAGGGCTACAAGGTCTACGCCTCCGTCTCCTTCATCGTGGACTCGCTGGCCAAGGTCTTCCCCTACTTCATGTATCTGGTGGCCGCCCTGGTCACCTTCACCACCATGACGCGCTTCGTGGACGAGGAGCGGATCAATGCCGGAACACTGAAGGCCCTGGGCTACAGGGACCAGGATGTCATGGCCAAGTTCCTGGTCTACGGCGGAGCAGCCTCGGCCCTGGGCGCGCTTCTGGGCATCGTCGCCGGCCACACCCTCTTGCCCTGGATTGTCTACCAGGCTTACGCCCATGCCTTCGACATGCCGACTATCCACTATGGCTTCCACCTGCCCATCACCCTCCTGGCCTGCCTGCTGGCCTTCCTGAGCGCCGTGGTCCCGGCCTTCCTGAGCGCCTGGCGGGAGCTGCGCGAGAAGCCGTCGGCCCTCCTCCTGCCCAAGCCGCCCAGCGCCGGTTCGAAGATCTTCCTGGAACATATCCCGCTAATTTGGAACAGGCTCAGCTTCACTCACAAAGTCACTGCCAGGAACATCTTCCGTTACAAGCAGCGGATGCTGATGACCATCTTCGGGGTCTGCGGGTCAGTGGCCCTGCTGATGGCCGGGTTCGGCGTGCAGGGATCCATCTCGGCCATCAACGAGCACCAATTCGGCCAAGTCATTCGCTATGACCTGATCGCTGCCGAGAACAGCCAGGCCACCACCGACCAGCGCCAATCCATCAAAAAACGGCTGGAAAAGCCCGATGTGAGCCGTTCCCTGAATGTGCGCTACGAGGAGATGAGCAAGACAGCCGGCCACAATGCCGACAAGCAGTCCATCACTATGATCGCGCCGGCCAGCTCCGAGCGCCTGGACGACTTCATCCGCTTGGACACCCGGTCCAGGCACAAGCCCCTGAGCCTCAAGGGCGACGGCGTGATCCTCTCCGAACGGATCGCCCAGCTGACAGGGACAAAGACCGGCGACAAGATCACCCTGCAGGATTCAGGCGGCAAGGACAGGACCATGCGGGTGGACGGCATCTGCGAGATGTACTTAGGGCATTTCGTCTTCATGAGCCCATCGGCCTACAGGACCGTCTTCCACCAGGACTTCTCGCCCAACGCCCATCTGGTCACCTTCAAGGACTCCAGCGCAGATAACACCAGAAGGCAGGCCGCCTCCTTCATGCGGATAGACGGCATCCAAGGGGTGGTGCAGAACACGACTCTGATGAGCCAGATCGACACCGTAGTCAGGTCCCTGAACATAATCATGCAGGTGCTGATCATCGTAGCCACCCTGCTGGCCCTGGTCATCCTCTACAACCTGACCAACCTGAACGTGGAGGAACGGATCCGCGAGCTGAGCACCATCAAAGTGCTTGGCTTCTACGACCGTGAGGTGACCATGTACATCTACCGGGAGACCATCCTCCTGTCGGCCATCGGCGTCCTTGCCGGGTACGGATTCGGGGCCTGGCTGCACCACTACATCATCACCACCGTGCCGCCGGACGACGTCCTCTTTGACCCCTCCATCAGCTGGGTGGCCTTCGTTGTGCCCCTGATCATGATCACGGTCATCACGGCCGGCCTGGGCTGGATGGTCAACAACAAGCTCAAGCATGTGGACATGCTGGAGGCTCTCAAGTCGGTGGACTAGGCCATATCGGCATTTACCCATTCTGATGGCGTAAGCTGGCACTCCAAGAGTCCATAAGCCCATGCCATTGAGCCATTGAGAATCCAGAAAGCGGAGGACTACGGTGCTGCAGATCGAACACATCTCCAAACAATACAAAACAGGGGACTTCGTCCAGCAGGCCTTGAATGATGTCAGCGTCAACCTGCGCGACAACGAGTTCGTGGCCATCCTGGGCCCCTCCGGTTCCGGCAAGACCACTCTGCTCAACATCATCGGCGGGCTGGACCGCTACGACCAGGGCGACCTAATCATCAACGGCACCTCCACTAAAAAGTACAAGGACCGGGACTGGGACTCCTACCGCAACCACACTGTGGGATTCGTCTTCCAGAGCTACAACCTGATCCCTCACCAGAGCATACTGTCCAACGTGGAGCTGGCCCTGACCATCTCCGGAGTGCACCGGCAGGAGCGGCGGGAGCGGGCCAGGCAGGCCCTGGAGCAGGTGGGGCTGGGCCAGCACGTGAACAAGCGACCCAACCAGCTCTCGGGCGGGCAGATGCAGCGGGTGGCCATCGCCAGGGCCCTGGTCAACAACCCCCGCATCCTCCTGGCCGACGAACCCACCGGAGCTCTGGACTCCGAGACTTCCATCCAGATTATGGACCTGCTCAAGGAGGTGGCCCAGGACCGGCTTGTGGTCATGGTCACCCACAACCCCGAGTTGGCCCACCAGTACGCCACCAGGATCGTGGAGCTGCACGACGGCTCTGTGATCAGCGACTCCGACCCCCTGCCCGACGACCAGGTGCCCATCCGCCGGGCCCGCCACCGCACCTTCGGCAAGGCCTCCATGGGACTGCTGACCTCTCTGTCGTTGAGCTTCAACAATCTTCGAACCAAAAAGGCCCGAACTGCACTCACAGCCTTCGCTGGATCCATCGGCATCATCGGCATCGCCCTGATCTTGTCGGTGTCCACCGGAGTCAACCGCTACATCGACAGGGTGCAGCGGGAGACCATGACCTCCTACCCCATCACTATTCAGGAGCAGTCCTTCGACCTGAACAAGATAGCGGACTCTGCCCAGGAATCCCAGAAGGAGGCCGAAGCCCACAAGGATCTCAAGGCCATCCAGCCGGACGACTCCAGCATCAAGGGGGCCTCCAGCCTGACCAGCAGCATCACCCAAAACAATCTGACCAACTTCAAAAAATACTTGGATAATCCCAGGAGCGAAATCCACCAGTACGTGGGATCCGTGGGCATCCAGTACTCCTATGCCACCAAGTTCTCGGTCTTCGAGCACGACCCGGACGGCAAGCTGGTCTCTGCGGACAAGGTGACCATGAATGGGCAGGATGCCGCCAGCTCTACCGTCAGCCAGATGGCCACGGCCAACACCGACAGCGACATGGGCGACATCCAGTCCAAGCAGATGTCCTACCTGACCGGCAAGACCGAGAAGAACAAAGCCCCGGAGATCTTCGGTGAGATCATGCCAGGGGCCGATGCCAAGACCGCCATCAGCAAGGTGGTGACCGACAACTACCAGGTGGTGAACGGCACCTGGCCTAAGGCCAAGGACCAGGTGGTCCTGGTGCTCGACAAGAACAACCAAATGCCCGTCACCAGCCTCTACAAGCTGGGCGTCCTCCCCTCCAGCCAGTACACCGACATGATGAACAAGCTCAACAGCGGCCAGGAGGTCAAGGTCGACACCAAGCCCATCGAATACGCCAAGGCCATGGACCAGAAGCTCTCCCTGGTGCCCGCCGCGGACCAGTATGCCAAGGGGACCGACGGCCACTACCACTACATCGGCGACAGCACAGACCAGATGACCAAGGCCGCCGACCAGGGCCTGCAACTGCGGATCGTCGGCATCGTCCGCCCCAACCAGGGGGCCAAGGCCACGCCCCTCAAAGTGGGCGTCGGGTATACCCGCCAGCTGACTGACTACCTGATCGACCAGGCCAAGACCAGCCCCATCGTCACCGACCAGGAGGCCGATCAGGGCCACAGCGTCCTCAGTGGAATGGCCTTCGCCCCTGCCGACGATGCCGCCAAGGCCAACGATGCCAAGGCCTATATCGCATCTCTGGGCGTTAGCCAGAAAGCCAGCATGGCCCAGGAGATCATGAAAAGCCCAGCGGCCATGGCCGGTCAGGAGGCCCAGGGCCGGGCCGGAGCCGCTGCAAGAGCCCAAAGTTCTGCGGGCATCCCCACGGGGGCCTCTGCCGAACAGCAGACAGCCCAGGCCTTCGACCAGTACATCGCCACCGCCCCGCAGGATGCCCTGGTCGCCATATACAACCAGTACGTCTCCACTGGCACCTACGCCGACAACCTGAGCGACTTCGGCCTGATCTCCCGGGACGCCCCCTCCCGCATCAGCATCTACACAGACAGCTTCGAGAACAAGAATTCCGTGGGTGACTCCATCAAGCATTACAACGACAAGGCCGCGAAGAAGAACAGGATCGTCTATACCGACTACGTGGGCCTGATGATGAATTCGGTCACCACCATCATCAACGTCATCACTTACGTGCTGATAGCCTTCGTCGGGGTCTCGCTGGTGGTCTCCTCCATCATGATCGGCATCATCACCTACATATCGGTTCTGGAACGGACCAAGGAGATCGGCATCCTGCGCGCCATGGGCGCCTCCAAACGGAACGTCTCCAACGTCTTCAACGCCGAGACCGGCCTCATCGGACTTCTGGCGGGCCTGCTGGGAGTGGGCATCACCCTGCTGCTGATCATTCCGGCCAACAGCATCATGCACCACTTCATGGGGACCACCGAGGTCAACGCCGCCCTGCCTGCCTCAGGCGGTATAGCCTTGGTCATTCTGAGTGTGGTTCTGACCCTGATCGGCGGCCTGATCCCCTCACGAAAGGCAGCCAAGCAGGATCCTGCCACCGCCCTGCGCACCGAGTGAGGCTGAGTGACACTGGCAAAGAAGTGAATTCCCGCACAGTCTGGCCTTAAGGGCGGTCCCTCTTTACTTGGGGATGCCATAATGAACCCCGTGAATGAGCAGCCCAATCAGATGACAGACCAGCAGAACAGGCAGCCCCTCTTCCCCGGGCGGGCCTTCATCAGCACCGTCCTGGACGTGGTTGAGAGCAAGAAGACCATGAGCGGCGCCCTGACCGGCAAGTACATGCAGCGAGCCACCATGGCCGGCCTCTTTGTGGGTATCTTCTTCACGGCCTTCTTCGTCATCATGGGTCAGGCCGGGCAAAACCCCGCCGACCACGGCTTGATCCTGGCAGGCCGTGTTCTGGCGGCGACCACCTTCGGCTGGGCCCTGGTCCTGATCTACTACACCAACTCCGAACTGCTGACCTCCAACATGATGGTGGTCACCATAGGCGCCTATCACAAGCGCCTGGGCTGGCTGGCCTCCCTGCGGATCCTGGTCCTCTGCCTTCTGGGCAACCTGGCAGGAGCCCTGGTCGTGGCCGTGATCCTCCGTTTTTCATCTATCGTTAGCGGGCCGACCCTGGACCAGATGCTGACAGCCGCGGCGACCAAGACCGGCTACATCTCCGGCGGCCCTATGGGGTTCGCCGACCTGTTCGTACGTGGCATCCTGTGCAACTTCTGCATCAACATCGCCATGCTCATGGTCTACAACGGCAAGCTTTCCAACGACTTCACCAAGTGCATCATCATGGTCGTGGCCGTCTTCGTCTTCGCCTTCTGCGGGTTCGAGCACTCGATAGCGGATTCGGCCCTCTTCCTTATCCTGGGCGTCTTCGGGCAGGTCAATGCCTGGAAGGCGATCCTGGTGGTCCTGGTGGCCATGCTGGGCAACTACGTAGGCGGCGGCATCCTGATCGGCCTGAACTTCGCCACCATGAACGATGAGCGCCGGTTCAAGGCCTGAGACCACTTCCCGTCAGCCACTACCCACCTGCTCAACGTGATTTCGGATGTGCTTACTAGCCTGAGCGAAAACACCTATCATGAAGAAACTCGAAAGCCTATGTACAGGCAGAAAGTGGAGGTTCATGATGACCGAAAGCGAGACGACAGCCAACAAATCCCTGGTGCAGGTATTTTACGACCAGGTCTTCAGCCGAGGAGATACCAGCAACATTGACAGGTTCATGCGGGACGACTATATCCAGCACAACCCCACCTGCGCCGACGGGAAGGCAGGCTTCCTGGAATTCATCAAGGGCTTCCTGTCCTTGGGCCCGCAAATCGAGATCATCAGGCTGAACGGCGAGGACGACATGGTGTACGTCTTCTTCAAGTGCACGCTGAAGAACGGCCATGTCAACAAGGTCTGCGACATCTACCGGCTGCAGGACGGCCAGCTGGCTGAGCACTGGGACGTCATCGAGCACAATGTAGAAGGCATACAATCCCGGAACGGAAACGGCCTGTTCTGACAGATACGTTGATCGGCCTGCATCCTCCCGGCAATCAGGCGCCTTCAACCGAAGATGTCCCGCAGGTTCCGCCGCCATCTGGCCGCGAGACCTGCGGACCTGTTCCTTGGCGCGAACTCACCAGCACAGGTCGGCGTAGAGATATCGATCCAGCGTGGGACCGATGATACGAGCCAGCGCACCAGGCGACATCGAAGCCAAGGGCTCCACCCGGAAAACATCGCGGGCTATTATTAAACCAAGCATCTGCGACCCCACCAGCACCATGCGTTTTTCGATCCTGTCGGTTTTGATGGCTTTGAGCCGGTCACTGGTCAGCTCCCCTCGTACCAGGGCGACCATCAGGTCTCGGGCGTGGTCGTCCCGGCCCGCATTGCGCACGAGCGAAAGGTAGGCCTCGCCAGGTTCGGTCGTTTCCATGAACTTCAGAAAGGCCCTTATCAAGGTAACGCCCAAGGAGCCATCTACGGAGGACGCACGCTTGGCGTCCTGCTGAATGAACAGGTCGAGGAGATGGCTATCCCCGATGATCTGCTGTGCCGCCTTGGTGAAGAGCTCGTCCTTACCGCCGAAATAGTAGTGGATGAGCTTGGGGTCGCAGCCTGCACGGCGGGCAATGGCCCGCAGGGTTACCTTGTCGAAGCCCTGACGCGAAAACTCATATCTCGCCGCCGAGAGGATATCATCATAGGTTGTTGACGCCCTCTTTCCTCCGGGTCGGCCACGTCGGTGACGCAGAGATGTTGCGGAAACCTCAACCTCATGAGATTCCGAAGCTTCTTTCCGGCTGATTCCCTCACGAGCTGATTTCTCTGCCATTCCGATCGCTTCTCCTTATTGGGTATCACCGCACCCGGTCAGTCTATCAAGAAAAAACAATATTCACCGCTTGATGAATATAGTGCTATGATTTTATTCGCCAACCAAGGAATTAATAGCTTCGTCATGATTCCCTGTGCAACGGTCAGACCGGGGTCGGCTTCCCGGCGTATGGCCGCTCGCTTGATTCACCAATAAGGAGGTGCACCGTGAAGGCGCTGATCATCAAGGAATTCAGAGAGCTGATGCGCGACAAGCGCACGGTTGCCATGCTGATAGCCATGCCCATCCTGCTCCTGTTCATCTTCGGATACGCCGCCAATTTCTCAGTTGACAGGATCTCCGTTGCCGTCATCGGCGACGGGGCCCAATCCGTGTCCGAGAAGGTCAAGGGTTTTGACGCCGCCAAGGACGGCATGGATATCGTCACCGTGGATCCGACGCAGCACGGCGAAAAGGATGCCACAAGCCTGCTCAGAGACAGGAAGGTCGATGCCGTCATCGTCGTCAGGGAGGACCAGCAGGACCAGGGCAAGGATCTGCTTTCCAACCGGACCAAGGTGTATCTTGATGGTTCCGGCCTCTTCGCTGCACAGTCCGCCAAACGAACTTTCCTCCAGCTGAACGCCGAGGAGGCCAAGGACCAGATAGCCGCCACCAGATCGCAGGCCATGGAATCCCGCAAGGCTGCGGCCCAGCAGGAGAAGCAGGGCCTGCAGGACTATCTGAGACAGATGCAGAATTACCAGAGCCAGGCACAGGCCGCTACGACTCAGGGCCAACCCGCCCCGCCCATGCCTGCCCCACCGCAGTTGGATCCGGTTCAGGTACCGGAAGCCGACCTGCCCGACCCGGCAAGTGCAACCGAGACGGGAGAGGACAACGTGACCGTCCTCTTCAACCCGGACCTGAAGACCTCCTTCGTTATGATTCCCGGACTGATTGGCCTGATCATGACCCTGATCGGCACCATGATCACCAGCATCGGCCTGGTCCGCGAGCGCGAGCAGGGCACCTTGGAACAGCTGGCGGTCATGCCTCTGAAGCCCGGAGCGGTCATCATCGGCAAGATCGCCCCCTACCTGCTTCTGGCCCTGATCGACATGGCCATCATCACGCTGATTGGCATGGCCGTTTTCGACCTGCCCTTCCGAGGTGATATCTGGGTCTTCCTGCTAGGGACCTTACTCTTCCTTTTTGTGGTCCTGGGACTGGGCATCTTCATCTCAACCGTGTCACAGAACTCAGGTCAGGCCGTACAGATGGCCATGATGCTGGTCATGCCGCAGATGCTGCTGAGTGGCATCATCTTCCCCCTGGAGTCCATGGCCGCCTCGGTGCGCTGGATCGGCTACCTCCTGCCACTCACCTGGTTCAACGAACTGGCCCAGGGCACCATGCTGCGCGGTGCCTCCTGGGGATCCCTCTGGCTTCCACTGGTCATCCTGGCTGGTGAGGCCGCCGTCATCTTCTCAGCCGCCACTCTGCGGCTGCGCAATGTGCTGACCCATGGGGGTGCACGATGAACCGTGAGCCTGTAACCCTCGACAAGGCCAGGGTCTCCTACGGGGTCATCCATGCCCTCCAGGGATTCTCCGGGAGCTTCCTCCCCGGCCAGGTAACGGCATTGACCGGTGGGGACGGGGCAGGCAAATCCACCCTGCTCAAGCTGCTGGCCGGACGGGCCCCTTTGCAATCAGGAAGCGTCCACGGCCTGCCCGACAAGAAGGACATAGGGTATCAGCCTGCGGATTCGGGCGTCTGGCGCGACATGTCGGTCATCGAGAACATGCGTTTCATCGCCTCGGCCTATCGGATGGATTCCAGCCTGGCTCGGAACAGAATAGAAGGCCTCCTGGCCGACGCCGGCCTCACCTATGCCCGAGATACGACGGGACGGAACCTGTCCGGAGGAATGCGTCAGAAGCTCGGCTTCATCATGGCCGCCCTGCATGAGCCCGACCTCCTGCTCCTGGATGAGCCGACGACCGGGGTCGACCCCGCCAGCCGCGAAGGAATCTGGACCCTGATCTCGGCCCAGGCGGCGGATGGAAAGACGGTGGTCTTCGCCACCACCTATCTGGACGAGGCCGAACGGTGCGCCAGCCTTTATCTGATGAACGACGGCAAGGTTCTTGCCCAAGGCAGGGCCGAGGACATCTGTGCCAAGGCCCCCGGCAGACTCTGGCAGGCCCCGGCTTCGGTCGGGAAGCAAATGACCCGGGATTCGTTCTTCGGATCCAGTCTCCAGGACAGGCCCGCCCCCTCGGCCTTCCACAACTGGCGCAGGGCCGATACGGCTCTGGCCTGGACCGCAGCAGGTGATGAGAGGACCCCGGAAGGGTTCACTAGGACCGATTTCGACTTGGAAAACGCCAGCATCGCCTATCTGCTCCAGGATGACCAGAGCGGACTGCCGATCAAACCCCGGGCCGCGGCACCGAATGTGGACACCCCCAATCACCGCCAGCCAGGCGGGGAACCTGGCGAACCTGGTGGAAAAGGTCCAGGAAACACCACGGATCGGGTACTGATCCAGGCCACGGACATGGTCAAGCAGTTCGGATCCTTCACAGCCCTGAACGATGTCTCCCTCCAAGTCAAGCCCGGTCAGATCATCGGTCTGATCGGTGGGAATGGTGCGGGGAAAACCACGCTCATGCGCATTCTCCTGGGGCTGGAACAGGCCAACCAGGGATCCACCCTCCTGCTTGGCGGGCCCCCTTCCTTGGAATCACGCAGACGAATCGGCTACGTTCCCCAAGGCATGGGGCTCTACCCCACCCTCACGGCATGGCAGAACGCACAGTTCACAGCTGACGTTTACGGCACAAGCCCACAGGGATGGACCGCCAAGTACGCCCGCTCCCTGGGCCGGACGCCGGTGGGCAATCTGCCCCTGGGTGCCCAACGGCTGCTTGCCTACACCCTGGCCGCCGGCCATGACACGGACCTGCTCATCCTGGACGAGCCAACCTCAGGGATGGATCCCGTCTCCCGCATGAGGCTCTGGCGTGAACTCCACCGGAAGGCCGATCAGGGCGTAGGTGTCCTGGTCACCACCCATTACATGGCCGAAGCCAGCCAATGCGACCAATGCGTGGTCTTGGCACATGGCCAGGTCCAGGCGAGGGGCGACGTGGAGCAGATTGTCGGCGGCCACCACTCCCTGGTCATCAAGACGGAGGAATGGGAGCAGGCGCTGAAGCTTCTGACCGCAGCAGGCCTGCCTGTCTCCATGGACGGACGCACTCTCCGCGCCATCGACGCTGACGAAAACAGAGTGAAGGAGGTCCTGAAACCTCTCGGGACCGCCTATGAACTGACCAGGTCGCCGGCCCGGCTGGATGAGATCCTCACACTCACCTCCCAGCCGGCACAGGACCAGTCCCTCAGGGGATGATCCGATCCTGTGCCATACAGAGGCACTGGCTTCCGTTCAGACCACCAGCGAGAGCAAAAGGACGGAAGCCAGACCTGTCACGGAAAGGACCGTGGTCACCGAGGTCCATGACATGAAGGTCTCCTTGAGACTGAGACCGAAGTACTCCTTGATCATCCAGAAGCCCGCATCGTTAACATGGTCAGCCACAACCGAACCGGCGCCCACGGCCAGAACCATCAGTGCCGGGTTGACCGGCGACATGGCCATCAGGGGTGCCACAAGGCCTGCGGCGGTCAGGGACGCGACGGTTGCGGAACCCAGGCAGACCCTGAGAACCGCCGCCACCAACCAGGCGGCAATCAGGGGAGGCATGTTGATGTTGGCGAACATGGTGGATATGTAATCGGATATGCCTCCATCTACCAGGACCTGCTTGAAGGCACCACCGCCACCGATGATAAGGAGCATCATGGCGATCTGCTTGACGGATTCAGCCATCGAACCCGCGATTTCAGGCATCCGCTTGCCACGCGCATATCCCATAGACCAGACGGCGAAGCAGAGGGAGAGCAGCATGGCAATATCCGGGGCTCCGATGAAAGCTACAACCCTGCCTACCAGGGTGGCCTTGGGCAGGACGAAGGAGCAGATGGTAGCCACGACAATCAGGATGACCGGCATCATGGAAGTCAGGACGCTGATCCAGAAGCGGGGAGTATCCTTCTCCTCGAATTCCCTGAAATCCCCCAGAACGGCCACATCAATGTTCTTGTGGTATATGGAGGGGCACACCTTGTGCAGGAAGGAATTGAAGAGTGGGCCTGCCACAATCACCGTGGGAACGGAGACGATGATGCCGTAGATCAGCACCTGACCCATATTGGCTCCCAGGGTGGCTGTGATGGCCGTCGGCGCGGGGTGGGGCGGCAGAAAGGCATGGGTCACGTTGAGGGTGGCAGCCATGGGAATGCCCAGGTACATCAGGGGCATGTCCAACTCGCGGGCGATGACGAAAATAATGGGGAGAAGGACGACCAGCCCAACCTCGAAGAAGAGGGCGAGACCGACGATGAAGGAGGCGAGAACGACTGCTATCTGGATTCGTTTGCGTCCGAATCGGTCGATCAGGGTCATGGCGATGCGGTGGCCGCCGCCGGAATCGGAAACCAGCTTCCCAAGCATGGAGCCGAATCCAAAGATGATGGCCAAATGGCCCAGCTGTCCGCCTATACCCGTTTCAATGGTGGTGGGAATCTTGTCGGACGGTATTTGCAGGACCAAGGCTGCGAGGATCGAGGTGATGATAAGGGAGACGAAAGTGTTGAGTTTGACCTTGACGATAAGAAATATCAGCACTGCGACGGCGCAGGCGACTATGAGAAGTTTCATGAGATGCTCTTTCGGATTTGATGACAATCACACCCTGTAAAACCCGGAATCCACATCGACTCCGGGGCGGGCAAGGGCCTCGACCGGGCTGATATCGCTATTCCCCGGTCGGGCATGATCAACGCAGAAGGTATCCCCCGTCCACGGGAATCATCACACCGGTCACGTAGTCGGAGGCCTTGGAGCAGAGGAAAACCATGGTTCCCTTGAGCTCCACGGGCTCACCCCAATGCCCAGCGGGGATGTGGTCGCGAATCTCGACACTGCGGACGGGATCCTCCTGCAGGGCCTTGGTCATGGGGGTATTGATGTATCCGGGGGCTATGCCGTTGACCTGGACGTTATAGGGGGCCAGGGCGTCCGCGTAGGCCCTGGTCAGCCCCAGAACCGCATGCTTACTGGCCGCATAGGGAAAGATGAACTTACCGGCCCTGTAGGACTGCATGGAACCCACGTTGATGATCTTGCCCGACCGTTGCTTCATCATCACCTTGGCGACCTCGTGGGAAAGGTAGTACAGGGCATTCAGGTTCAGGTCAATCACCGCGCGCCAGTCCTCGTCCGGGAATTCCTCCAGGGGATGACGGCGCTGCATACCAGCGTTGTTGATCAGCACATCAATCCTGCCGAACTCCTTCAGGGCGGTGTCGACCACCTTTTCAGCGGCCCCTTCCTCGGTGATGTCCTGCCTGAGGAAGACGACCCGTCGCCCATGGGCCTTCACGTATCTTTCCATCTTCCCCCAATTGGTCTCGGTGTTGGAGACGACCAGGACATCGGCCCCTACCTGGGTGACGGCTTGGGTGTAGTACTCCCCAAGTCCGCTGGCCCCACCAGTAATGATGATGACCTTATCGGTCAGGTCAAAGCTCTTCAACGAGAAGTCCTCGTCCACCATGGACTTTCCTTTCCCTCGGCTTCGGGTCGGCAGGCCATATGGGCTCCGGCCAGCATGGTTTAATGTCTATAGTGTATCGATAACCTACATGGTTAAAACTACTTCGTTTCCATAGGTGTATCGATTACCTAAAGGTATACATGACTCTTTTCACTATGTCAAATCGGATCCCCCTCACCGAGGCAAGATAACCGGGCGGCCAACCGATCAATCCAATAAATGGGCTAGCCTGAGACGTACAAGACCATCACGCCGTAAGGCTCCAGGAGGACGGAATGGGCAAAGCCACCATAGCGGACATCGCTCATGAAACAGGTGTATCCGTTACCACCGTTTCCCGTTTCATCAATGGCAACTACGGCAAGATGAGTGCAGAGACGCGCGCACGCATCCAGACCACAATCGACAGGTTGCATTATTCACCCCGTGCCTCAGCCAGGCAGATGAGGCGCCGTCAGAGCATGATTGTAGGCGTCATTGTCGGCGACATTTCCAACGTCTTCTCCTCCCTGCTTTTCAAGGGAATCTACAACGTCCTGCAACCAGCGGGATATGATGTCATGCTGATGAACTCCAACAATTCCGTTGATCAGGAGAGGGACGAAATCACCCGTCTCCAGTCCCAGCAGGTCGACGGGCTGATCATCCAGCCGGACGCTCGGGACTTCAGGAACTATGAGACCATCACCGATTCACAGCTCCCCCTGGTCATGGTCGACAGGGAGATAGACGACCAGCCCCACCACATCAGCAAGGTCACCAGCGACAACTTCGACTCCTGTTTCTCCCTGGGGTCCCGCCTACTGTCGGAGGGCTACGACAAGGTGATCGTCCTCACCAGGGTCATGAGTCAGATATCCGCTCAGACCATCCGCGCCGACGGATTCACCAGGGCCGCCCAGGCACTCAAGAAGCGGGCGATCCGCATCGAAGTTGGCGACCACGATGCAAACTGGCTCGACGATAGACTGGGCGATGAGATCGGTGGGTCCGCACAGAAGACCGGATCCCGAACCCTGCTGGTATCACTGATGGGGCCACTCCTCTTCCGAGCGCTGACATCCCTGAAGCGGCTGAAGCTGGACTTCCCCGATGACCTCGGCCTGGTCAGTTTCGACGATTGGGAATGGTCCCAGTATGTGCAGAAGGGCATTTACCTGTTGGAACAGGACCCGACGGCACTGGGCGAGCAGGCCGCGACCAACCTCTGCCGGCAGATGGAGGCAGCCGCCGGGAATCAGGACCCCTACCAAGTCAGCAGAAACCTTGTCCTACCCGTCAGGGATGTACCCGCATCATCGATTTGACGAACCGAGAGAGTTGGCCCATACTCTCGCCGTGCACCCGGCAGCAAATTCCACATCAATCAGACGCATAACCGTCTGGACGAATCTGACCCGACGACAGCCCCTTGGTTTCATGAATCATTGCGAATGCGCGGAATCTGGACTGCCAACTGTTTGCCGAATATGAGAATGGGGGCTTCCGTCAAGAAGTCCCCATTGGGATCTGATTCGAATCAGGGGTTTCCCGGCTCTCAATCCGAATATCGCAATCAGCGGGAGCGAATAGCCTCCCTGACCGGCAGGACGCTTGTCGGAGATACCGAAAGTTCGTCCAGACCGTCATCCAGGAAGGTCTCGGTCAGGGCCCGATCAGCACCCAGCTCACCACATATGCCACACCAGATGCCGGCACGGTGGGCCGCGTCCACGGTCATGTGAATCATGCGCAGAACCGCCGGCGAGTGCGGGTCGGCGAACTGCCCCAGGTTTGGATTCTGTCGGTCGCATGCCAGGGTGTACTGGGTCAGATCGTTGGTCCCGATGGAGAAGAAGTCCACCTTCCGGGCCAACTCGGGAGCCATGATGACCGAGGCCGGGGTCTCGATCATGATACCCACTTGGATATCCTCTTTGAAGTCCACACCCTTATCACGCAACTCACTCTTGACCTGATCGATGATGCCCCTGGCCTGGTCGACCTCGGCGGTGGAGGTGATCATGGGGAGCATGATCGCGATGTTACCGAAGGCGGAAGCCCGCAGGATGGCCCTGAGCTGCACCTTGAAGATCTCCGGCCTGGTCAGGCAGATACGGATGGCCCGGTATCCCAGGGCAGGATTGGCCTCCTGCTCCAGACCGAAGTACCCGACCTGCTTGTCGGCACCGATATCCAAGGTGCGGATGATGACCGGCTTGTCACCCATCCGCTGGGCGACCTCCTTATAGGCCTGGAACTGGAACTCCTCAGTCGGGAAGTCATCGCTTTCCAGGTAGAGGAACTCGCTGCGGAAGAGACCGACCCCCTCGGCATCGTTGGCTTCTACTGCATCCAGGTCCGAAGGCCTCCCGATGTTTGCATAAAGATGGACCTCCTGGCCCTCCTTGGTCCTGGTGGGCTTGCCTTTGAGTTCCTGGAGACGCTGCATGCGTTCCCGGTACTCCCGCTGCCGTGCCTCGTAGGACCCCAGGGTCTCTTTGTCAGGGTCGATCAGCACCAGGCCCTGGCCACCATCCACGATGGCGGTCAGCCCCTGGTCCTCGGGCCTGGGACTCTGACCAAGGCCGATGACGGCCGGCAACCCCATGGTCCTGGCCAGGATGGCGGTATGTGAGTTGGCCGAGCCCTGGCTGGTGGCGAAGCCGAGCACCTGGGAGGGGTCCATCTGTGCGGTCTGGCTGGGGGCCAGGTCGGAAGCCATGATGATGGTCGCCTGGTCCTGTTGCCCTGCCTGGACCCCTGAACCCAGATTATCGATCAGTCGCCGGGAGACATCCTTCACATCGGCCGCTCGGGCCTGCATATACGGGGAGTCCATGGCGGCGAACATATCAGCAAACCTCTGCGCGGTGGCATCCACTGCGAACTCGGCGTTGACCTTGTCCGACCGGATCTGCCCCTCGATCCCCTCCACATAATCCGGATCCTTGAGCATGAGCCGATGGGTGTCGAAGAGTTCAGCCTTGTCCTCGCCGATTCTGGCTGCGGTATCCTCGCGAAGCTTGGCCAGCTGGTCCATGGAGACCTGCTGAGCCTGGTGGAAGCGCTCAATTTCGGCCTGGGGGTCGTCAACCGTGCGACGTTCCACCTGACCGGCCTCCTCCAGTACCTTGATGGGGCCGATGGCGATGCCGGCCGAGACGCCGGTACCTTTCAGCTCCCTCATAGATTCTCCTTGAAGAAGGCCTGGAGTTCCTCCGCTGCCTTGTCCTGGTCCGGACCATCGACGGTCACGTCAATCACGTCGCCCTGCTTCGCCCCCAAGGCCATGACCGCAAAGATGCGCTTGGCGTCCGCCGTGGTGCCATTGTCATCCAAAATGATGGAGGACCGGTACTTCTGCGCCTCCTCGACCAGCCTTCCAGCGGGCCTGGCATGCATGCCCTCAGGATCGGAAATGGTAAAGGTGAACTCAGTTGCCATGGTTTCCTCCTCAGTTCTGGCTGACGTAACAGCCGTTGTCGAACCTGTAGCCCGTGGATTCCTCATATTCGCGGACCATCTGATTCCAGGAGTCCTCGATCCGTTCGGTCAGGCCGAACAGGCCGGAGCGGCCGATTACGTAGATGTCCGGGTCCGCATCCGAAATCAGCTTCCAGTGAGCCAGGTTGGTGGACCCGTCCATCTCGATCTGATAACCGTAACCGTGTTCGTCTCGCATCTTGCGCAGCTGGACGATCTTGTCCAGGCAGACGGACAGGAAGCGCTGCCCGGCGAACCCCGGATCGATGGTCATGATGGTGACCTTGTCCAACAGGTCGATATAGGGCAGGATGGTCTCGACCGGGGTCTCCGGGTTGAGCACCATGCCGGCCTTGAGACCGGCATCGTGGATCTGGTCGATCAACCGGAAGGCCACCCCGTTGGAGACCTCGACCGGAATGCAGATCATCTCGCACTTGATGTCAATCAGCTGCTGGACCCAGAAGGGGGCGTCGGTCACCATCAGATGGGCCGACATGGGCAGATCGGAGATCTTGCGCGTCTGCTCGATGAACCACGGTGACAGGGTGATGTTGGGCACGAAGTGACCATCCATGATGTCGATGTGGTAGAGGTTGACCCTGCTGTTCAGGAAGCCGATCTGCTCCCTGAACTGATCCAGATCCATGGTCATCAGCGAGGGGGCCAGTTGAATCCGCCGCGAACGCGTTACCAATGCCTGTGTGTTTGTGGCTGTCATTATGGATTGCATTTCCTTTGATTGGTTCACATTACCTGGATATCGTCCAGGTTCAGATCCTCTTCATCCTCGGCTCCGGCGGCCACGGGCTCATCAGCACCTTCGGGGATGTTCTTCTTGATCAGGGCGTAGACGATACCGGTCACCAGAATGTTGACGGCGATGGCCAGGAGGCCGACCCACCACTTGGCACCCATGGTCGGCAGCATCAGGAAGCCGCCGAAGGGAACGGTGGCACCCTTGCCGTCGGAGAGGGACATGAGGATGGCCCCCTCGCACATACCACCAAGACCGGCGGCCACGATGCCCCTGACCAGGTCATTCATGACGATGGGGATCGAACCTTCGACAATGTTGACCACGCCCATGGGCACGGCCGACTTCAAGGTCTCGACTTCTTCATGGGTGTAGATCCGCTTGCGCAGGAGCTTGGCCACCAGGTAGGCGAAACCGAAGCCGATGGGGGTTGCGGTGTTGGTCAACTGGAGGGCGGTGACGGGGCCGTTGATGCCCTGGGCCTGGAGGGTCAGGGAGAAGGCGAAGGCCGTCTTGTTGATGGGACCGCCGAAATCGACGATGCTGAGCGCGCCCAAGACACCACCGAAGATCAGGTTGGAGGTGCCGTTCATGCTGGTCAGCAGGTTGGTCAGCCAGGTGGTGAACCAGGCCACGGGGGTACCAACAATATAGACCATGATCAGGCCGCTCAGAAGGGATGCCAAGAAGGGCACGATCAGGGTGGGCATGAGTCCCTTGGCCCAGCTCGGCACCTTGACATACTTGAGTACGGCAAAGGCCAGCCAGCCTCCGATGTATCCGCCGATAATGCCTCCGATGAAACCGGCGCTGATGGCCACTGCCGCCAGGCCGGTCACGAAGCCGGGCGCGATGCCGGGCTTGCCGGCAATTGAAAAGGCGATTCCGGTGGCGATGATGACGGGCAGAAGGCCCAGAGCCTTGCCGCCCAGTGTGGCCAGCGCCTGGAAGAAGTCGAACTTCCCCATGACCAGACTGTCCTGGGTCTTGCCGCCGAATGCCATACCGATAGCGATGATGAAGCCGGCACCACATACAATCGGAATCATGTAGGAAATGGCCGTCAAGAGGTGGCCCTTGAAGTTGGCCTTCTTCATAAATTGTTTCATGATGACTTCCTTGTCCGCATGGTTGCGTCCGCTCGGTTTACTTTCCGGTGATTTCGTGAAGCTTGGCGATCAGCTTGTTGGGGGACTTGATGGCGGTTTCCGTGGAGACCTTGACCACTTTCTTCCCCTTGAAACGCTCCTCGTCGGCGATCTTGATATCAATGGCCAGGATGACCACATCCGCCTGCTCGATGTCTTCCGCCGTCAAAGCATTCTCGATACCGATGGTGCCCTGGGTTTCAACCTTGATGTCATCACCCGCGGC
The DNA here is from genome assembly GCF_026537235.1 of Bifidobacterium sp. B4111. Classification (NCBI taxonomy): domain Bacteria; kingdom Bacillati; phylum Actinomycetota; class Actinomycetes; order Bifidobacteriales; family Bifidobacteriaceae; genus Bifidobacterium; species Bifidobacterium sp. B4111. Next base: position 520,099 of record NZ_JAFNMO010000002.1, read on the forward strand.
CTTGGCCGCATCCTCCAGCTTCTGTTGGGCCAGATACGTGTGTGCAATGCCGATGGTGCATGCAGTCACCCCAACGATCTTCATAGTTGATTGCTCCCTCTTTCTTCTTTTTCCGTATTGGCAATGCCTCATTTGGTCAGGGCCGCTATGACCTGGTCCTGGCTGGTCGCCTGGAGAAGATCACGGACAACGTTGGCCTTGGCGAGCTTGCGTGCGAATTCAGAAAGCAGATGAAGGTGCCGTTTGGAACCCTTATCATCAGCACCGACAGCAAAGAGGACCACCACCTTGGCACCGGTGTCATCCAACGATTCCCACTCGATCTCGTGATCGAGTATGGCGATGGCGACCCCGTTCCTCTTCACGGTGTCACTCCTGCCGTGAGGTATGGCCACGTGCTCGCCGATACCCGTGGCACCCTGGGCTTCGCGCTCACGAATGGCCTTGAGGAACTCATCCACCGAATCTATGTATCCGGCATCATGCAGTCGCTGAGCCAATTCCGCGAATACCTCTTCCTTGGTATCGGCCTTGAGTCCGGTGACCACTGTCCGTGCATCGATCGCCTCACTGAGTGGTGCTGAATCCACAATCATTTCCCTTCTGTCAGTAATATCTGCTGAACATCTGTATCCGTGCCCGACTGAAGCACATTCATGAAGGCCTCATCGGCCATCCGTCGGTAAAGCATCCGCAATCTCAACAGGTCCCTGCCGTCGGGCTTCTCCGGCAGGAGAGTAACCAGAATCCGGTCCACGTCATGCCTACCGTCCCAGTTCAGGATTGGGTCGCACAATTTGATATAGAAAATGAGGCATTCGCTGACCTCGGATAGCTGCGCATGGGGGTTGGCCAGATTGATCCCGACCAGGGTGCTGCCTGCGGCTTCACGGTCCATCAGCCGCTCACGGAGACGGTTCGGCTCCTTGACCAATCCAAGATCGGACAGGTAGCCAATCACCCAATCAAGGAGTTCAAAAACATCGATTGATGTCTTGCCCAGATCAGGCTCCCATTCCATAATCGTTTTCATCGACCAGCCTCCCCGCCGCGAATCTGATCGGCCATACGCTCAAGCCGTTCCTGATCCTCGATGGTCAGCATGGCGCTGACAACCAGCGTGGGCATGGTCAGGCTCTCGGGGAGACCGACAGTCGAGACCACCAGGCCGATTTCAGGGTGCGCGTCCAGCGCGGTGTCGATGTCCTTGATCGCCACCGTCTCCACGATGTTCAGGTCGGAGAACCGACGTTCGATCTTGGAACGGAGCAGCTGTGCCGTGCCCAGGCCTGTGGTGCAGACCAGCAGGATATTGACAGGCGTGCGCAGGTTCTCGACTGCCTGCGCAAAATAGACCGTGATGAACCCGACCTCCTCCTCGTCGATGTGGTTGAGCCCGAAACGATTCTCCAACCCGTTCGTGGCATCCTGGACCGTCTGGAAAAGGTGGGGGTACTCCAGGCGAATCTGCTCCAGCAGGTTGTTGTTGACCTTGATCTTGTTCTGCAGCCGATTCAGGAGGGGCTTCATGTGCTTGGCCAGACCGGAGAATAACTCTCGGCTATCGATATCCCTATAGCGGGGATCTAGCGCCACCTGCCCGATCAGATACTGGGTAGCCGAGCGCACCTCTTCAGGAATCTCAGCCGGGGCCGAAAGGCCACCTTCGATCCTTGAGGAGGTCAGATACTGGTAGAGGTAGTAGATCTCGGCATCTGGAAGGTCGGCGTCCAGGTACATCTTGACGTTTTCAATCACGGACCGGCACACGTCCATGACCTTGGAATGCTCCTCCGGCCCGCCGTAACCCTCCGGACAGGACGTGTCCTCCATCAGGGAACCCACCCTGCGAAAGCGTTCTATGAGTATGTACAGGTGGGTGAAGATGTTAACCCGGTAAGGGTAGGGAATCTCCGCATGGATCAGCTCCTCGATCAGATCAAGTTGCTTGTTGACGAAGGCGGCATCGCGCTGCTCTATGCTCTGGTTTGGCTGCATGAATTGATGGTTAGCCAGGTCGCCCTCATCGACGAAAAGGCTGCTGATGGCCCGCCGGATATCCGCTTCGGCACCCTCGACCCAGACATACCCGCTGACTCGTTCCAGGGACAGACGAAACCTGCCCAGTATCAGGCGCAGCGAGCGCAAGTCGGTGGACATGGAGGAGTCGCCGATATAGTACTTCCCCCACAGCTCGCTCATCCGATACTTCTGTGGTGCCGTGATCAACAGACGCTTGACGATTTCATCGCGACGTTCAATGGATGAAAGATGGCTGACATCGATGTTGGCGTCACCTAAGGCATATCCTACGTCACCGAGGGAAACAGCATCCGGATTGCGCAACCGGTACCCACGACCGCGCTTGGCCTCGATAAGTCCATGCTGACCGCTTTGCTGGTTGATCTGCTGGTTGATCTGTCTGACGGCCCGGGAGATGGTCTTGGTCGATACTTTGAGAGCAGACGAGAGCTCCGATCCACGAACGAAATCGCGACGATTGAGCAAATACCCAATCAGCGACTTCTTGAATCCGGTCTCCATCGCCCAACCTCCTTTACAAGAAAGAGTAAGTTGGTTGAGGTCCACCGAGACTGGTGTGTAATGTTGTCTTAAGTCCGTTGATAGGGGACGTATGAATGCAGACCGCCCCGCCTGCTGTCTCACCAATCAGAACCGGTATGAGCAATACCGCTTCTGAATTTCCATTCCGTGTTTCGGCAGGATGCCGATCACACTTACTGCTACTGTGTGTCCGACCCGATCAACCACCGAAGACCTGCTTGACTCTGGTCTCGCTATCTACGAATCAGAAAACACCTGGGCGGACTACAACCATGTACTTACACTACTCATTACTCAATCATGCTCCGTCAATCAGGGCTTCCCTGATCGGCATGTCACCGCACAGGATGTTGCAGCATGGCCAATGCTCTGTCTGGTATCGATACAATCCACCAGGCACCTGGCCACAACCTGAATCGGTATCTTTCCAGGCCCCGAGTGGGAGAGCTCAATATGCCCCGTACCCTCACCTTTGAGTGGCGTATTTGTGTTGATGCGTGTAAAAAGAAAGGACCCGTGCAGGAGTGTGCCTGCATGGGTCCTTCAATTCCGAGTAGTGGCGGCGGTGTGCTACTCTCCCACACTCTTCCGGGTGCAGTACCATTGCCGTGCTGGGTCTTAGCTTCCGGGTTCGGAATGGGACCGGGCGTCTCCCCCAGGCCATGACCGCCGCGAATCTTCAATTCTGCCAATCCTTCTCGTGAAGGGTTGGGGTTTCCTGGCGGTTTGGGGACCGGATGGCGGACGCGTGTTTCGTGTTCGATCGCCTGTGGCTGTCCGTGCTATTGCCGCAGGCCGTGTACGCAGCAGGGTTGATGCCGCCGCCCCTCACAGGGGGGCGGGTGTTGTGTTGTCTTCGACCATTAGTGCCGGTCGGCTGCGCCCCTTGCGGGGTGTCCACGTCCGGTCTATCGACCATGTGTTCTGCATGGGGTCTACAGAAGCCCGAAGGCTTCATGGAATCCTTATCTTGGAGGGGGCTTCCCGCTTAGATGCTTTCAGCGGTTATCCCATCCGAACGTAGCCAACCGGCCGTGCCGCTGGCGCGACAACCGGCATACCAGAGGTTCGTCCACCCAGGTCCTCTCGTACTATGGGCAGGGCTCCTCAAGATTCCAACGAGCGCAGAGGATAGAGACCAAACTGTCTCACGACGTTCTGAACCCAGCTCGCGTGCCGCTTTAATCGGCGAACGGCCGAACCCTTGGGACCTGCTCCAGCCCCAGGATGCGACGAGCCGACATCGAGGTGCCAAACCATCCCGTCGATATGGACTCTTGGGGATGATCAGCCTGTTATCCCCGGGGTACCTTTTATCCGTTGAGCGATGCCGCGTCCGTACGCCGGCACCGGATCACTATCTCCGACTTTCGTCCCTGCTCGACCCGTCGGTCTCGCAGTCAAGCTCCCTTGTGCGATTGCACTCAACACCCGATTGCCAACCGGGCTGAGGGAACCCTTGGGCGCCTCCGTTACTCTTTGGGAGGCAACCGCCCCAGTTAAACTACCCGCCAGGCACTGTCCCTGGCCGGGATGACCGGCCGAGGTTAGAGGCCAGATGAGGACAGAGCGGTATTTCACATTCCGGCTCCACGGATGCTGGCGCACCCGCTTCGAAGCCTCCCGCCTATGCTACACAGTCCGCACCTAACGCCAATACCAAGGTATAGTAAAGGTCCCGGGGTCTTTTCGTCCTTCTGCGCTTAACGAGCATCTTTACTCGTACTGCAATTTCGCCGAGCTCCTGGTCGAGACAGTGGGGAAGTCGTTACGCCATTCGTGCAGGTCGGAACTTACCCGACAAGGAATTTCGCTACCTTAGGATGGTTATAGTTACCACCGCCGTTTACCGGGGCTTGAATTCACCGCTGCCCCCCCGAAGGGGATGACGGATCCTCTTAACCTTCCGGCACCGGGCAGGCGTCAGTGCATATACAGCGACTTACGTCTTCGCATGCACCTGTGTTTTTGGTAAACAGTCGCTACCCCCTGGTCTGTGCCGCCCCCACCGGCTCCGCGCGCAAGGCGCCTCACCGGCAGGGGCCTCCCTTATACCGAAGGCACGGGAGTGATTTGCCGAGTTCCTTGACCAGGATTCGCTCGATCGCTTTGGTATACTCTACCTGACCACCAGTGTCGGTTTAGGGTACGGGCGGCGCCACTCCTCACGCCGAAGCTTTTCTCGACGGAACGGCACACCGGATTCGGGGCACAAGACCCCCCATCATCACACCTCGCGCTCATGCCGGGCGGATTTGCCTGCCCGACGCGCCGCATGCTTGACCACGGATAACCACCACCGCGGCCCGGCTCCCGTTCCGTGTCACTCCTGCGCTACCCGCCACGCATCCACACGCCGGTCCCATGCCATCGGACGGTCCGAAGACCGCCACCCGACACGGGTAAGGGCACGCTTCCACGTCTTGGATTGGACGGCTTGACGCCGGTAGGAGAATATCGACTCCTTCATCCATTCGACTACGCCTGTCGGCCTCGCCTTAGGACCCGACTCACCCGGGGACGACGAACGTGGCCCCGGAACCCTTGGTCATCCAGCGGACGGGATTCTCACCCGCCTCTCGCTACTCATGTCTGCATTCTCACTTCCACGCGGTCCACGGCCGGCTCACGCCGCCGCTTCGCCCCACGCGGAACGCTCTCCTACCCAGCACAGCAAACTGCGCTGCCGCGTCTTCGGTGGCGTGCTTGAGCCCCGCTACATTATCGGCGCGGAACCACTAGACCAGTGAGCTGTTACGCACTCTTTCAAGGATGGCTGCTTCTGAGCCAACCTCCTGGCTGTCTATGCGACTCCACATCCTTTCCCACTTAGCACGCGCTTAGGGACCTTAGACGACGATCTGGGCTGTCTCCCTCTCGACGACGGAGCTTATCCCCCGCCGACTCACTGCCGCGATACACCTCTCACGTATTCGGAGTTTGGCTGCTGTCGGTACCCGATACGGGCCCTCAAGCATCCAGTAGCTCTACCCCATGGAGGCACTCACGCGACGCTGCACCGAAATGCATTTCGGAGAGAACCAGCTATCACGGAATTTGATTGGCCTTTCACCCCTAGCCCCAGGTCATCGGCCCGGTTTTCAACCCAGGTCCGTTCGGTCCTCCACGCGGTCTTACCCGCGCTTCAACCTGCCCAGGGCTAGATCATCCCGCTTCGGGTCCAGGACACGCGACTGGAACGCCCTTATCGGACTCGCTTTCGCTACGGCTGCCCCACACGGGTTAGCCTCGCCACGCACCACTGACTCGCAGACTCATTTTTCGATAGGCACGCCGTCACCCCGAAAGGCTCCGACGGATTGTAGGCACACGGTTTCAGAAACTCTTTCACTCCCCTCCCGGGGTGCTTTTCACCTTTCCCTCACGGTACTCGTACGCTATCGGTCAGACAGGAATATTCAGGCTTACCCCACGGTCGGGGCCGATTCACACGGGATTCCACGAGTCCCGCGCTACTTGGGAACAAGAACCGGCAGGCAGCGCGCCTTCGGCTACGGGGCCATCACCCTCTACGGCCGGGAATTCAATCCCGTTCGCCTCACACGCCGCTTTATCACTGCCGCCGGGCCCGTCGGAGCCCGGACGCCAAGTCCCACAACACCCATGCCGCAACCCCCGACGGGTCTCACACGGCACCGGTTTGGCCATCATCCGCTTTCGCTCGCCACTACTCACGGAATATCCTTTCCTGCAGGTACTGAGATGTTTCACTTCCCTGCGTACCCCCCGCACGAATGCGGTGCCGACCCATAACAGCCGGCGGGTTACCCCATTCGGACACCCTCGGATCAAAGCCCTGTCGGCGGCTCCCCGAGGCCTATCGCGGCCCCACGCGTCCTTCATCGGTCCTGTCTGCCAAGGCATCCACCATGCGCCCTTGCCGACAACACGACCACAGGCCATGCCACGACAACAACAACTGCGAACTGCCAGACGACAAATCATCACACTAAACGATCACAAAACGATCGACCCGAACCCACCAAGTGGGCCCGGACGAAACAATACAGCAGACAGCCAGCCGGAAAGCCGGCCATCCGCTCGCGTCCACTATCCAGTTCTCAAACCACCAGCGCACCGACGACACCCGACACGGGGCAACACCCCACACGGGAACCGACGGGCGGCGGGAACACCACCCACAAGGGTGGCGGTCCGGGAACCCAACAGCGCATCCATGCCACAGCCCTCCGACCGTTCCACGCCAGCACGCCCACGCCAGCCAGCCAACCGGCCGGCCCGCAGGCACGACCCCCACGCAGACCACGCAGAGGAATTTCATAATCTCCGTAGAAAGGAGGTGATCCAGCCGCACCTTCCGGTACGGCTACCTTGTTACGACTTAGTCCCAATCGCGGACCTCACCTTAGACGGCTCCCCCCCTTGCGGGTTGGGCCACCGGCTTCGGGTGCTGCCCACTTTCATGACTTGACGGGCGGTGTGTACAAGGCCCGGGAACGCATTCACCGCGGCGTTGCTGATCCGCGATTACTAGCGACTCCGCCTTCACGGAGCCGGGTTGCAGGCTCCGATCCGAACTGAGACCGGTTTTCAGGGATCCGCTCCATGTCACCATGTCGCATCCCGTTGTACCGGCCATTGTAGCATGCGTGAAGCCCTGGACGTAAGGGGCATGATGATCTGACGTCATCCCCACCTTCCTCCGGGTTAACCCCGGCGGTCCCCCGTGAGTTCCCACCATAACGTGCTGGCAACACGAGGCGAGGGTTGCGCTCGTTGCGGGACTTGACCCAACATCTCACGACACGAGCTGACGACGACCATGCACCACCTGTGAACCGGCCCCGAAGGGAAGCCGCGTCTCCGCGGCCGTCCGGCACATGTCAAGCCCAGGTAAGGTTCTTCGCGTTGCATCGAATTAATCCGCATGCTCCGCCGCTTGTGCGGGCCCCCGTCAATTTCTTTGAGTTTTAGCCTTGCGGCCGTACTCCCCAGGCGGGATGCTTAACGCGTTAGCTCCGACACGGAACCCGTGGAACGGGCCCCACATCCAGCATCCACCGTTTACGGCGTGGACTACCAGGGTATCTAATCCTGTTCGCTCCCCACGCTTTCGCTCCTCAGCGTCAGTGACGGCCCAGAGACCTGCCTTCGCCATCGGTGTTCTTCCCGATATCTACACATTCCACCGTTACACCGGGAATTCCAGTCTCCCCTACCGCACTCCAGTCCGCCCGTACCCGGCGCCGATCCACCGTTAAGCGATGGACTTTCACACCAGACGCGACGAACCGCCTACGAGCTCTTTACGCCCAATAAATCCGGATAACGCTTGCACCCTACGTATTACCGCGGCTGCTGGCACGTAGTTAGCCGGTGCTTATTCGAAAGGTACACTCACTCTCGCTTGCTCCCAATCAAAAGCGGTTTACAACCCGAAGGCCGTCATCCCGCACGCGGCGTCGCTGCATCAGGCTTTCGCCCATTGTGCAATATTCCCCACTGCTGCCTCCCGTAGGAGTCTGGGCCGTATCTCAGTCCCAATGTGGCCGGTCGCCCTCTCAGGCCGGCTACCCGTCGAAGCCTTGGCAGGCCATCACCCCGCCAACAAGCTGATAGGACGCGACCCCATCCCATGCCGGTAAACCCTTTCCCACACCATCATGCGACAGCGCGGAGCATCCGGCATTACCACCCGTTTCCAGGAGCTATTCCGAAGCATGGGGCAGGTTGGTCACGCATTACTCACCCGTTCGCCACTCTCACCGCCAAGCAAGCTTGACGGATCCCGTTCGACTTGCATGTGTTAAGCACGCCGCCAGCGTTCATCCTGAGCCAGAATCAAACCCTCCACAAAAAAACATGAAGAAGCCGAAACGACTCACATCAATAATTGACGGGCCAGCTTCCATAAGGAGGAAACCAACCCACGAAAAACCCCGACACCCCTCACAACGCTCCCACGTACCCGACAACAGCCGGGCGGGCATCGGACTGGCAATCAAAAAGCTATAAGTAGCACAAACACGCTCTTGAGTTCTCAAACCACCACCACACCAACAGCACCAAACCCTCCAAAGAGAACTCAACACTGCCGGGCAGCAAGAAGTAAACTTACACGAACTTAGGTTGTCCCGCAAATTGGTATACAAAAATATCGGAGGAACCCAATGATTCCGGGGCTTTTACGGCGTGTCGACTTTCATCGACATGTTCCCCGTTTCATCGGCCTTCGCCTATCCAGGAGCCCCGTGCACTCTTCAGCGAGGCTCATACCAATATCTTCAAGGCCTAATGTTAGTAGATTTAGTCGTTCGCAGGAAGTATTTCCACCATGCGGATGAGCGCGTGCGACGAGGCAACCATTGCTTATCAATAGCGTGCTACAGGCAGAGGGATTTAACAGTCGCCGCGAACCGTTCAGGCTCATCCCATTGCGGGCAATGCCTTGACTGGTCAAAGCAGATGAACCGATGCGGGCTCTCCAACCCATCGGCGAACTGCTCAACCAGACTACTCGGCAGATGACGGTCATACCTGCCGCTAATGAAATAGACGGGCGCCCCGAAAGAGGTCCGCCCGCTGAAATCGACCTGCTCCAGCTCAGCATCCAAGCGCGCCCGGGATTGAGCCACCCCCTTGGCTTGGTTAAGCAGACGCGACCAGTTGTAGTACGGCGAGCGCAGGTAGGTCATGATCCGTCCCAGGAATCCGAACAGCATGGCAGCCCCGCCGCGAGACAGCAACTCATCAATCATCAGCACCAAGTCGGCAATCCCGCTCTCCCCGCTGACAATCGAACTGAGCCGGTGGCCTAAATGCTGTTGGGCCCAATTTTGTCTTAACCGAAGAGCGGCATGCATACTGACAACCTGTCCGAGGCCGATGTAGCAGCGGACAAGCGAGGGATAGCGCTTCACCATTTCCAGCCCCAGGACGCTGCCCCAGGAATGACCGATGAGGATCAGGGAATCCTGCCCATAGGCGCGAAGAAGCTTTAGCACGAACTGGTGAACATCTTCGACTATAGAATCGATGGTTACTGCTTCGCCTGGGATAAAAGGATGGTAGGACAACCCACTGCCGCGCTGGTCCAGGTTGATGAAACGGAAATCGCGTTCCAATGCCGCGTTGTACCGCATGGTCAACGGAATGCAAGCATCGCCTGGGCCACCATGCAAATAAAGAATGATAGGAGCACGACGCGGTGCCGGATTCATCGAGAATACCAGGTGCGTGCCATTGATCTGCGTCCTATACAGGCGGGAGCGGCTGGGAACTACCACGGTGCGACCAGTCATGGAATCATTTTATCCATATCTCATCCAGCGTGCGCTGAAATCACCTTTAATGAGATAAAACCCGGCGTATAAGTATATGCACGGTTCGCATATTTCTTGACTCGCGTATCAATATAATTGACTGCTGCTTAAGCATATCTGTAAACCGGCGAATCAATCATCGCAGAAACAGAGCTGGCTTTTCTTCCCTGAAATTGCCTAATCTTCTTTCCCTATCCGATGGTCTTGCAAATAGCTAGCTGCATCCAAATAGTGAGAACGTTATCTAGGTATCAAGAGCACAATATCAAATAGGATGTGTTTTAGGCAATATAGAGCTTTATGATCTACCAGTGTTTGACGATAGAACGTTTTCATAATATGCTGTTTTATGTCGTGTCGATGATGTCACCGGCAAGAATTCAACAAGAGGGACCAGTAATAAAACGAAAGGAGCCTTGTACATATCAGCGCACCCCAGCCGATTATGACCTTGCTCTTGAGAATCAGACGGCCAACGCGTGAACAATGTAGTTCTCGGCATCGCTCAATCGGGTCCTGAACAATCCGAATCGAGCGATTGCTTCGCATTCCGATGAAAGAAACGCATCATGGGAAAATATCAGACACTTATAGCATTAGCGGCGAGCGCGAGCCTGCTGATCGGAACATGCGTTCTGCCAGCGGCCTACGCCGATGAAGCCAAACCAGCACAAGTCCTCAAAGTCGATATGGGCAAGACAACCGGGGACTTCCTCGGCGGAGCCTCAGGAACCCTGTACGGTTTAGGCGACGAAGGATCGCCGACAGATGCCATTCTCGACGGCGCCCGTGTGGAAAATTCTTCACAGAAACCGCCAACGGGCTCCCAACACCCCAGCGGGGACGCCCTGGCCTTGGAGCGCCAGTTCTTTGCCAATGGAGGACGAGAACTGGCCGTATACATGCAGGATTATTACCCAGATTGGTCCTATAACCATGGTTCACGCCCGGGAGATGACCGATCATATGTAACCAATGTGCCTGTCAGCGATCCCAGATATGGCACCTACAGCGATCAGTCCAATGGACGTTGGGATTATAGCGAAGTCGTCGAAATCGTCGTCAATAAGATATTGTCCCAATCAGAGCATCCTGACCAATACACCTTCATCCCCTTCAACGAGCCAGACGGAGGCAACTGGTACTACACGGGCGATGATGCCCAGAACCCGCTGTTCAAAACAACTTTCCTGAACGACTGGGACGCAGACTACCAACTGATACAAACCATCTGGCAACAATACAAAACCGGCGAAAAACCAAGCAAGGTGCACCCCACAGCAGCGCACGCCCGCATAGCCGGCCCTGGGGACTCATCCTTCAGGCAGAATAGATCAGAAGCTTTTCTGCGCCACACCAAGGAAGTGGGAACCCTACCGGATATCTTCGTCTGGCATGAGCTGGGCAAAGAAAGCCTGCAGAACTATCGGACCCACTACGCGAATTACCGTGCTTTGGAACACGACATCGGCGTGCCCGCCAGAAAGATCAACATCACCGAGTACGGAGAGCTACGCGACATGTCCGTACCTGGTCAACTTGTGCAATGGATGAGCATGTTCGAGGACACCAAAGTCCAAGCCGAGACCGCCTACTGGAACTATGCAGGCAACCTATCAGACAATATGGCCAATGCCAATGCTGCCAATGCAGGCTGGTGGCAGTTCAAATGGTATGGAGACCTGAGAGGAGATCAAACTGTTCAGGTGGATTCCGATCACCGCGACAAAATCGACTCGCTCCAAGGCATCGGGGCATTGGATACCGCCAACCATAAGGGAACAGTCTTATACGGAGGCGCCAACGACGAGAACGCCGATCAGGTGAAGAATACCGGAGCCAACATTCCAGTGACCGTGCAACTGACGGGATTAGACAAGGCAGGGTTTGGCTCCACAGTGGATGTCGAAGTGCGCGAGAATGCTTTTACGGGACCAGACGGCATCGCTGCAACCCCCCGCATGGTCAATGCGCTCTCAAATGCTCAGGTACGCAATGGCACACTCGATGTCACCACGACCAGTGTGGACCGGTATGCCTCATATCAACTCGTCGTCACGCCACACCAGGACCGGTCACTTCGCACAGATGACCAATTGGGTCGAAATCTCCAAGTCACAGAAGCTGAACGGACCAAATTATCCGGCGGCGCCCGTGCTTACGACAAAACACCTTCGGGCAATGGGTGGAGCTACTTCATGACGTCCGGCAACGGTGATGTCGGCAACTTCAAGGATGGGGCCACAGCTGACTGGGAAGTCCAAACCCCTGCTGACGGCAAATACAGGCTGCAGGTAATCAGCGGAAACACTGGATTCCCAGGGACTAATAAGGTCAGCGTGGACTCCAAAGCCGTTGGTGAATTAGACTATCACGCCGAACTTGCCATGAAAGATGCTGCGAAATGGCTGTATAGGGGAAGCTCTCAGCTGGAGATGAACCTTACTCAAGGACGACACATCATCAGTATCCATGGATCGACGGCCTTGGATAACACCCTTGACAAGTTCCTCCTTTACAGGATTCCCGAGGATCGCGATGGAACCAGTGATGCCGTAGACTACCCAGCTACGCAATTTCGCCTTGCCGGCGGAGCCTCGCTCGATTTCTCCAATGAAGGCAGTCGCGGGTTCGCCGAACTTCGATCAGGCCATGCTCATGCCTTCATCCACGGCTGGTCCCAGGGATACCACACGATCAAACTCGTCTATCGGGCCGCCAAAGGAACACCGATTGCCCTGAACATGAATGGAAAAATCCTCCCGGGAATCACTGCCGCCTACTCAGGTCTGCAATCGACCAGTCTTGAGGTGGCACTGAGTGAAGGCATCAACAGTCTGGACCTTTCGGGAACAGGCGTGAGTCTACGCGATGTTCAGGTCGCCGCATCCAAGGATCTGCGTCACTCTGCCATCTCCCTTCAGGCAGAGGATCAACAATTGAACGGCGGGGCGAGCGCGATCACTGAGAATTCGTCCAATGCCGAAAACCACCAATACGTGATCGGCCTGGGAAATCAGTTCACCACTGCTGAAAGCGGCCCAGCCGGATACGGCGATCGCACCCGTGTAGTGGTTGAGAATAGCAACAACAGACCAAAGGTGAATACGCACAATCCCGGCATCATGACCATTCCGGCAGGCACGGTTCCTCGTGGGGACTATATGGTGGCCGTCAGATTCTCCAACGATGCCTTCATCGGCAGGCACGACTACAACCCGCAAATCGTGGACCTCGGACTGCAAATCCGCCAGGGGGATGGCCACGGCCCTGAACTTGCCAGAGGTTCGTTTAGGTATACCTATTCCGACAGAAGCTTCTTGAACCGCTCGCTGCAGGTATCCACGAATGGAGGGGCCCTATCACTGGGGAACTGGGATCCGGCTGGAACGGGCAGAGGCGCTGTCTCCTGGGGAGTGGCACCGAATATCGACTCCCTGATTTTCTACCCTGAAATCATCGGGACGCCGACATCCGAAGACCTAGAGTCCCACCCATCAGAACCAGGTTCAGTCACCATCCATGCCCCCGGCCTGGCTCAGGGCCGAATGACACTGCGTAAGGGCCAGAAATTGCAGTTGACCGCCACAGATTCGCAGAGTTCATCTGATGCCGCCATCACCTGGTCCACATCGGATCCACGCATAGCAACGGTAGACCCCCAAGGCATGCTGTCTGCCCTTGAGGTTGGCAACTGCACGATCACAGCAAGTTCCGGAAGTGCCAGCTCGTCCTTCCGTCTTCAGGTGATTCCGGCGACATCCGCAGATGCGTCGACCGCGAACGATTCAAAAGCTAAGCCTAGGTCGAGCGCGAAAGCAGCAGGACAAAAAGGTCAGGAATTCCGACTTTCATCCACGGGGTCTGCAGTTACGCTCATCCTCCTTACAACCATCGTGCTTGTAGGAACTTCCGTTCTGACCTTCATGATGATCCAGCATTCTCACGGCAAACAGTCATGACATACTGTGCATACTGTGAGGCTTGGTCGAATTAACGGCTTTCCTGTGGCCATTCCCCAGTGCGATAGCCACAGGAAGACCGGCATCGCCGGCAGACACACTTACAACCCGACAGAAACGACACGCTTAATTGACTCGATAACGTTTTCAAATTACTCTGTGTTTTTAGGGATTGACCTTCGTGGCCATAGGGATATGAACATTCTCCAAGACCGCAGAGAGGCGATCAGCAAATAAGCAGGGAAGGTTGTTTGCGGTTATCGGTCACCACGATCTCCACCGACACCCGACTTGGCTGTAATCATATGGCAGAGGACATCATGACACATGACTTTCAATGGGGCAATAATCGTCTATCCTTGTTTTTCCATTGGGATGACGACGCTCCAGTCAGCATAGGTCGGATTACGTCGGATGATGTGGACATGAGGATCGACGACAATCTGCCCCTTGTGGAGACCATGGCCGCTGGCTTCGGTCATTGGATTGCCTGCGAAAGGCTGGTCAGTACTTCAATCGGGGCTGGCATGCGATACGTTTCTCATCATTCTGACAAATCTGAAAACGGTATCAATTCGTTACACGTACGAATGAAGAACCGTACCGCCGGTCTTCAAGCTGACGTGACCTATCAACTTCCTACGAATCAGACCATGTTCCGGACCTTTGTAACAGTGACCAACATCGGAAACCGCCCGATCAGCCTCGAATCAGTCACCAGCTGGGTCAGTCTGTTCGGATCCACGCCCGGAGGGCAGCAAGATGCAAGCGGCTGGAAACTTCTTCACGGCGCTTTCGCCTGGTTGGGCGAAAACCGCTGGCGCTCTGAAAATACCGAGGATCTCTTCCCTCAGCTCTCTCAGGAGCTGACCGGAAACAATCCACGCAACGAGTACAAGGCAATCTCCACAGGCACCTGGTCAACTGGTCGCCAGGCTCCGCTCGCGGTCCTATGCAACAAGAGCCATACAGCCACTTGGATTTTCCAAGTCGAGCACAACGGAGCTTGGCGATGGGAGGTCGGCGACTATACCGTCGATGGATACATGGCTTTATCCGGACCCACAAACGAAGATCACTCCTGGTCAAAATGCCTTGCGCCGGGACAAAGTTTTACGTCCGTGCCGGCATCGGTCACTCTGGCCTCTTCCTTTCAATCGGCCTACGATTCCCTGATCGCTTATCGGCGGACTTTCGGCACGCACGTGGCCAAGGACCAACATCCACTAGTGGTTTTCAACGACTACATGAATACCATCAACGGTGACCCGACCACAGAGAAGCTGCTTCCACTGATCGACAGCGCAGCTGAAGTGGGCGCCCAAGTCTTCTGCATCGACTGCGGCTGGTATGACGATTCCGGCGATTGGTGGCCTTCGGTGGGCGAATGGAAACCCTCCACGACGCGCTTTCCAGGGGGATTCGCCGAGGTGATTGATGCCATCGTCTCGCGCGGCATGGTTCCCGGCCTGTGGATGGAACCCGAGGTCGTGGGCGTGCGTAGCCCTATCGCCGCCGCACTGCCAAACGCGGCCTTCTTCCAACGCAATGGTCGACGTGTGGTCGAACAGGACCGTTATCTACTCGACTTTCGAGCTGATGAGGCTCGCAAGTACATGGACTCGGTAATTGACAGGCTTATCGGCGAATTTGGCATCGGCTACTTTAAGTTCGACTACAACGTCTCTCCCGGAGCAGGCACCGACAATCAAGCCGATAGCCTGGGAGATGGACTTCTAGGCCACAACCGGGCCTACTGTGACTGGTTGGATGCCTTACATAAGCGTTACCCAGACCTGATTCTTGAGAACTGCTCCTCGGGCGGCATGCGCGAAGACTTCATGCAGACCAGTCACTTCCGCGTCCAATCAACTTCGGATCAGCAGGATTATCGTCTCTATCCACCGATCGCGGCATCCTCACCCATGATGACCGTGCCGGAGCAAACGGCCAACTGGGCCTATCCACAAGCTTCCATGAGTCTGGAGGAGATCACCTTCAACCTGAACACCAGCATGCTGGGCAGATTGTTCATTTCGGGCTTTCTCAATGCCATGGGTGAGGACCAGCGCAACCTGATCGCCCAGGCCGTACAGACCTACAAGCTTCATATACAGCCCATCGTTTCCAGAGCTGTTCCTTTTTGGCCCATGGGACTGCCCGGATGGACAGACAAGGCATTGGCCCTCGGTCTTCGCTATGACCAGAGCGCACTGGTGACGGTGTGGGCTCGAGACCCCGCCGGCAAAGAAAGCAATGTGGTTCTATCCTTGCCTGATTTCGCCGACTCAGCCGTTGATGTTCATACCATCTTCCCCACAGGCGAACGCTTCGCACCATGGAAAATCCTTTGGGACCCGAACAATGCCAAGCTGCGTTTGCAAGCGCCAGAGCGTCGATTCACGTCCCGAACCATATTGATCACGAGAAAGGAGGCCCAAGGTCAAAGTCGTCTTTAAGGAATTACCGGCAGGCGTCGACACCTACAAACCGGGGGGTTCCGAGTAGCCATTCATGATGGGCAGAAGGTTCTACGAAGGATCGTGGAACATAGGAAAGGAATTTCAATGAAGATATTCAACACAACACGAGTCGGAGCGGCCATCGCCCTGACGGGTGCAATGGTTTTCTCTCTGGTCGGGTGCTCGAATCCCTCGACTGGCAGCAGTGACAGTGCCGATACAAGCTCTAAGGATTACTGGCCATCGGCAACGCAGAAACTCGACGGGGTTCAGCTGAAAATGTGGGTGGCTCAGAACTCCAACAAGATTCCGCTGAAGGTGGTCTCGAACTTCGAGAAGGCTACGGGTGCCAAAATCGATGTCCAGACCATCCCTGATCCGTACGAGCAGAATGTCCAGACGAAGATCACGACTGGAGATACACCCGACCTGGCCTTCTGGCAGCCCACCAAGTCCATGCTGGCTGGTTTTATCGCCCAAGATAAGCTGCAAAAGCTCGATAATGCACCTTGGGTGAAGAACTACACCCAAGGCATCGCCGATGCAGGTGGCGTGGTGGACGGCACTCGTTATGCGGCTCTTTTCTCCACCCCACCGGTTGAGGGCGTCTTCTACAACAAGGAAGTCTTCAAGAAGGCCGGCATCACCGAGACACCTAAAAACTGGAACGATCTAGTCGAGACTGCCAAGAAGATCAAAGCGGCCAATGTCCCCGGCGTGAACTCCCCCCTGTTCGAAATGGCAGGCTCACAATGGGGTACCCAGTACGCGGTATCCGTCCAACTGGCCGAGGCGGCTCAGAACGGCCTCTGGGACCGCATCAATACCGGAAAAGAGAAGTTCACCGACAAGACTGTTCAGACCGCAGTCGACAACTACAAGCAGCTCTTCGATGAGGGCCTCTATAACAAGGACGCAGGATCAGCCAAGGACACCGACCAGGCTGCAGCGCTCTGGGACGGCAAGACCGGAATGATCATCCAGGTCAATTCGCTGTTCAACGCCGTGGCTGCTCTGGCCAAGAATGATAAACAGGCCTTGGACGAAAGAATCGGATTCTTCCCCATTTCCAAGGATGGGAATGTCGGAACCATCATCCCCGAACAGAACAACGCGCTGGTGGCCTTCAAGAGCAAAGACAGCAAGAAGGAGGCCGCCGCTCGTCAGTTCATTAATTACTGGATGAGCACCGGATACGCAGACTTCGTCAAAGACCAGAAGATCATCTCCGTACTGAAGGGGGTTAAGTCTCCTAATTCGGTTCCTCAAGCCTTGATTGATTCCGCAGCTGCGATCAAGACCGGCGTAGGCTCCATGCAGTCTCTGGCCATAGCCAATCCTGACCTTTACATCAATTTGGCCGATATGGTCAACGGCACGAAGTCGCCCCAGGATGTGACCAAGGCGACCCAGGACCAGTTCGCTCAATTGGCTAAAGCACAGGGGGCCAAGAACTTCTAAAGGCTCCTGTCTTTGTCCTGCTTCCGGCAGCTGCCAGCACCAAGGCAACAGCCGGAAGCGGTCATAATGCACGACATCGGATGGGCATCAGGGCCGGCGCTCCTGATCCTGATGCCCATCTCATGGAAGGAAAAGCAGATAAGTATGGTAAACCATGCAACCGAGGGGGTCACACCTCACGGAGGGCGAAGAAGGAACAGATCGATCACCCCCGTCAATCCCATCAAAACGCTTATGAAGCAGAACTACCCGCTGCAATTCGTCATTCCGGCATTTGTGGTTCTGCTGATCTTCTTCTTCATTCCGACGATCATGAATTTCATCTACGCCTTCACCAACTGGTCGGCCTTTGGCAAGACGATTGATTTCAACGGGGTACGTAATTTCGTCGATCTGTTCCGCTCGGGCACCTTGATGCGAGACCTGCGCATCACCCTGGTCTACGCCATTCTCGTAGCTATATTCCAGAACACCTTCGGGTTGATCCTGGCGGTCTTTCTCGAAGAAGACACCCGCCTCAACAGGTTTGCTCGTGTCATGTTCTTCGTTCCAGTCATCATGTCGGCCCTGGCGGTCGGCTACATATGGCAGGCAGTGCTCAAATCTGACGGCGCCCTCAATCAGATACTCTCCTTCTTCCTGGGACGGACAATCGACCTGGCTTGGCTGGGTAACACCACATGGACCATCGTTCTTGTCGCAGCAATCCACGGATGGAAATGGATGGGCTTGTCCATGCTGATCTTCCTGGCCGGACTCAAGACCATCGATTCGGACGTTCTGGAAGCTGCAAGCATTGATGGCGCCAGCAAAAGCCAGATATTCTGGAAGATCAAGTTCCCGCTGCTGGCTCCGGCATTTACTTTCAATGTCGCCACATCACTCCTGGGCTCCATGAACGGCTTTGACATTGTCCAAGCGACTACAGCAGGAGGACCTGGCGGATCTACGGAAATACTGAACATCTTTATTTGGAGAACCTTCGGTCAGGGACTCTACTCGCAGTCGACAACCATGAGCCTGGTTCTGTTTGTCATGGTGATGATCATCGCCATCCCCCTGATCATCTACCTGCGGAGAAGAGAGGCAAAGA
Organism: Bifidobacterium sp. B4111; assembly: GCF_026537235.1. Taxonomy (NCBI): domain Bacteria; kingdom Bacillati; phylum Actinomycetota; class Actinomycetes; order Bifidobacteriales; family Bifidobacteriaceae; genus Bifidobacterium; species Bifidobacterium sp. B4111. The sequence goes on from NZ_JAFNMO010000002.1 coordinate 538,946, forward strand.
TCCTATGACATCGGCAACCTACACGCCAGATACGGCCACCCAGGCCCAAAGCAACACAACCATGAACAAGCGATCCAAAGCCGGCACCATCGTCCATGCAGTACTGGTGGTTCTGGTCATGCTGATACTCTTGGGTGTCCCTTTCTGGCTTCTCATTGTTACAGCCGGCAAAAGCCAGGCCGAGGCGATCCGCCCCACGATGAGCCTGCCCAGCCATTGGCAGCTTTTGCAGAACTTCTCGACTGTCATCACCGATGGCAAAATGATCAAGGCTTTCTTCGGATCGGTGATCGTAACGGTGCCCTCGGTCTTCCTGGCTCTCTTGCTGGGCTCCATGGCATCCTGGGTACTTGCCCGTCGAGCCACCAAGCCAATGACGGTGGTGTATGCCCTTTCCATCTCTGGCCTTGTCCTGCCGCCGGCAGTGGTGACCGTTATGATGCTGCTCAAGATCATCGGCCTATCAGGAACAGCTCTGGGAATGATCGGAGTCTACGTCGGAATCTACCTGTCTACGGTCATCTTCTTCGTCACTGGATTCATCCGGACGATACCGATCTCTCTTGAAGAGGCCGCACGCATGGACGGGGCCAGTCCTATGCGGATATTCTTCACGATCATCCTCCCCCTCCTGGGACCGACGCTCGCCACGGCAACCATTCTGGTCACCCTCTACATCTGGAACGACGTCTTCTACTCGCTCTTCATACTGTCCGGCAAGATGGATCTGCTGCCGCTGAACCTTTACAACGTTGCCTCTGCAGGTCTGTACTTGAACAACTGGCATCTGATCTTCGCCTACATCATTCTGATGAGCCTGCCGCTGTTGATCATCTTCGCACTGGCACAGCGTAAGATCATCTCGGGCATCACTGGTGGAGCAGTAAAGTAGTCCAAAACAAGAGGTCGGACACTGGCGGCAAGGCATCAGCATGACGCCGTCTGCGTTCGACCTCCTCATGTACTATGAAGTGGCCGGAAACTGCTCGGCAGTGGAGGTCGGCCAAAAGGACGGACGAACAGATGCCGGTCCGTCAGTCTGATTCTGCGGGTATGTATTAATCCCATCCGATGGTCAGGCATAAGGCGGCATATGGGTATGGGAGTTGCTATGGCTAGGACAGTCGATCACAATAAACCGGCATCAATCAAAGATGTTGCTGTCCTGGCCCAGGTTTCGGTTCCTACTGTGTCCCGGTACCTCAACAGCCCAGAACGGGTCAGCAAGGAAAAACGCGACAGAATCGCCAAGGCAGTGAAGCTCCTGCGCTACCGCCCCAACCCCATTGCTAGAGCCTTGGTCAAGGAACGGACCAAAACCATCGCTGTTCTATCGACGAATACCACTCTGTTCGGTCAATCGCAGACCATTTTCGGCATTGAGGAAAGAGCGCAAAAGGCTGGATACACACTGAATATCGGAGTTCTGAGCCCAGAGGCGGGCGAGCAGTCGCGCCAGCGCATCCAATCGATTCTGGATCAGAATCCGGCAGGCATCGTGCTCCTTGATTACGATCAGGTTAGCGACGATGCCTTCGCCTACGTGAACAAGGATCTGCCCATCATCCTCATTGCCGGCAACCGGAAATCGGATGTCACTCAAATTTCCATGCAGGAGCGCGACGGAGGGTATGCGGTAACCTCCTATCTGTTGGGGTTGGGACATAAAACCGTGTATCACGTCAGCATTCCCGGCGGTGCTGGCGGGTACAGCCGCCTAGCCGGTTGGAGATCCGCCTGTGAAGATGCCGGGGTGCCGGCGCCAGCACCCATAAAGGCTGATTGGGATCCTGAGTCCGGCAAGCGCATAGGGTCAGCCTTGGGACGAAAACCTGAGGTCACCGCCATTTTCGCCGGCAATGACGAGATCGGCATGGGCATCATCCGAGGCCTCAACGATGTGGGCCGAAGAGTGCCCGAAGATGTATCAGTAGCAGGCTTTGACGATCACCCCATTGCCAAGATCTGGAATCCCTCACTGACGACGATCCATCAGGATTTCTTCAAGGCCGGAGAAAAGGCCTTCGACCTATTGAAAACAGAAATTGATGACATCGATCAAGGGCGGGGCAGGACCGATGACTGGAACAAGCTAGTGGAGCTGCCAGGCCACCTGATCGAACGAGAGTCGACCGGAGTTCCTAGATCGTAGTAACACGAGGTATGGGAATCCGTTCCCATACCACCTGCAAATACACGCCGCAAAACAAGTCAGGTTATGCGGCAAATTCGACAGTTCGCGCATGTACAGCCACAGAAACACGTCATAAATGATTAACTGAAATCGTGGCATAAAGGCGTGTCGATGCAGCTGAAGGTCGCTCGCCCACCCAGGAGGCGGATCACAGTTCAAGCGCTCCGTCTACTTCGTGACCGGCCCATAGTCGTGACCGGGTGAAGCTTCGGCAGAGAACAGAGGAAAGTAGCGAACATGTTCAGTGTCAATCTGAGCGATGTGGTCGCCGTACTCAAGTCGCTGATACCCCAGCTGGTGGTCATCGGCGTCTTTCTGGTACTGGCCCTGCTGATCACGATCGCCGTGAACAAGCACACAGTCAAAAACGTAGCCAACCGAAAGATGATCCACTCCCAGTCCTGGCTGGTGGCCTTCGTGGCTGTCGTCGCAGCCCTGGCAACCATGCTCCTGGGACCCTTGTCCAACCTGATCACCAAGTCCACCAGCAAGCACGAGCTGCAGCCAGCGACCGTTACCGCAGCCCGGAACCTGGCCAAGGACATCCAGCGTGAGTCCGTCACCATGCTGCAGAATTCGGATGGGACACTCCCCCTGAAGTCCGACAAGGTCAATGTCTTCGGCTGGGCCTCGACCAACCCCGTCTACGGCGGCACAGGTTCCGGCTCCATGTCGGCAGACAACCCTACAACCAGCCTGCTTGACGGCATCTCCTCAGCCGGTCTAAAGACCAACAAAGAGCTGAGCGACTTCTATACCAAGTACCGTGCAGACCGCCCCAAGGTCGAAATGTTCGCCCAGGACTGGACCCTGCCCGAGCCCACGGCAGACAAGTACACCAGCAAGCTCATGGATGACGCCAAGCAGTTCTCCGACACCGCTGTGGTGGTCATCGGTCGAGTGGGCGGCGAGGGCGCCGACCTGCCGAAGGACATGAAGGCCAAGGACATCACCTATCACGACAATGACAAGGCCAATCCGGACTTCAAGCAGGGCCAGAGCTTCCTGGAGCTGTCCAAGCCCGAGAGCGACATGATCGCCAAGGTCACCAGCTCCTTCGACAAGGTGGTCCTGGTCTACAACGGCGCCAACACCTTCAACCTGAACTTCGTGGGTCAATATCCGCAGATCAAGTCCGTCCTCTGGTGCCCGCCCCCGGGGCAGGCCGGTTTCACCGCCCTGGGCGAGGTCCTGAAAGGCAAGGTCAACCCTTCGGGCAAGACCTCTGACACCTTCGTGCGCGACCTGACCAAGACGCCGACCTACAACAACTTCGGCTCATTCACCTACACCAATATGGACGACCACAAGGCCACCTTCACCGGATTCACCGGCAAGCCCGAAACCAGTACGCCTACCTTCGTGGACTACAACGAGGGCATTTACGTGGGCTACCGCTTCTGGGAGACTGCGGCCAAGGAAGGCCTGATCAACTACAACCAGATGGTCCAATACCCCTTCGGATACGGCCTGTCATACACCACCTTCAGCCAGAAGATGGGACCGATCCATCATGCTGATGGGAAGATCTCCTTTGATGTGACCGTCACCAACACCGGCGCCAAGGCCGGCCGCGACACGGTCCAGACCTACTTCGATCCCCCCTATACCAATGGGGGCATAGAGAAGGCCAGCGCCAACCTGGTCTCCTTCAAGAAGACCAATATCCTGGATCCCGGCAAGAGCCAGACCATCCCCGTGAGCTTCAAGGACGAGGACATGGCCTCCTATGATGCCGACCATGCCAAGGCCTACGTGCTGGATCAGGGCGACTACGGCATCTCCATCCGTTCCGACTCCCACCGTCCGATCCAATCCGACACGGTCAACATTGCCCATACGGTCACCTATGACAAGAGCAATCCCCGCTCCGTCGACAAGGTCGCGGCCACCAACAGGTTCGACGATGCCAAGGGCACGGTGACCTATCTGTCCCGGGCCAACCACTTCGCCAACTATGCGGATGCTGTGGCGGCACCCAAGAGCACCGAGATGCCCGAGGAGGCCAAGGCCCACTTCTATAACAACGACAACTATGATCCCAAGAAGTTTGACAAAGACAGCGACAAGATGCCCACGACAGGTGCCAAGAACAATGTCAGGCTCTACCAGCTGCGCGACAAGAAGTACGACGACCCCATGTGGGACAAGCTGCTGGATCAGCTCAGCGTCAAGGACATGGACAGCCTGATCGCCATGAGTGGCTATGGCACCCAGGCTGTCAAGGGCATCGGCAAGATCGAACTCACCGATGCCGATGGCCCCGCTGCCCTGAACAACAACTTCACCAAGGTTGGTTCCCTGGGCTTCCCCTCATCCACCTCCATAGCCTGCACCTGGAACCCCGGTCTAGCCACCCGCTACGGCGAGATGATCGGCACCATGGCCCATGACATGGATGTCTCCGGCTGGTACGCGCCGGCCTTCAACATCCACCGCAGTGCCTTCTCCGGACGTAACTTCGAGTACTTCTCCGAAGACCCCGAGATCAATGCGGTCATGGGGTCCAACGAGGTCGCAGCGGCCCGGTCCAAGGGCGTCTACGCCTTCATGAAGCACTTCGCCATGAACGACCAGGAGACCAACCGTACCAACATGCTGGCTACCTGGGCCAACGAGCAGACCATCCGCGAGATCTACCTGAAGCCATTCCAGGCTGCTGTGGTCAAGGGTGGCGCCCAGGCTGCCATGAGCTCATTCAACTACGTCGGCACCACCTACGTGGCCGCCTATGCGCCGCTGATGCAGGATGTGCTGCGCGGTGAGTGGGGCTTCCGCGGCATGGTCCTGACCGACTACTTCGGCGTCTATGGTTATCAGAACGCCGACCAGTTGATCCGCAACGGGAACGACGCCATGCTGGCCACCACCGAGGTGACCAACCACGTCAAGGACAAGAGCGCCACCTCGGTCAAGGCCATGCGCCAAGCCAGCCACAACATCCTCTATACGGTCGTGCATGGATACAAGTACGCCAATGGCGACCCCAAGGTGCAGACCCCTGCCTGGCAAATTGCCCTCTATGTGGCACTGGTTGTGCTGGCCCTGATCTTCCTGGCTCTGGAGTACCTGGCCTTCAGAAGGTTCAAGGCACGTCGCAGCGCTGTGGATGTGGGCACTCTGAGCGATCTGGCGGATGACGCCCGGCAGACCCGCGCCCAGGATCCGGCCAGCATGGAGACCACACCGTCTGAGGACAGCTCCGACCAAGGGCCGACGGCCTGATCCTCCATCTGAAGCTGATCCGTTCCCCGGCGTACGGACTTATGCACCGTCCGCCGGGGAACGGATCAGCACACCTGTTGGTATATAGGCAACATTCATGCCAGGAAAACGACAGGTTATGCAACCCACTCGTATAGGCCTCGACAGTCCGGGAATTCAACGACCAATCCGAGGCCAATCGTGGAAGCAACGAGGGTTCCCGCCGCAGGATCAGCCCCCGTCACGGAAAAGGAACACTATGGAAGTCAAGGATCTGACAGTTCTGGAACGGGCATCGCTGCTCTCCGGAAAATCCACCTGGGCGACCCGTGCCCTGAAGAGGGCGGGCATCCCGAGCATGGTCCTGAGCGACGGCCCTCACGGTCTGCGCCGCCAGACCGGATCAGGGGACAATCTAGGCATGGGCAAGTCCAAGCCCGCTACCTGCTTCCCCACAGCCGGCACTGTGGCCTGCTCATGGGACCCGGAGCTGGCCAAGACCATGGGCCAGGCGCTGGGCAACGAGGCCAGAAGCCTGGGCGTCAACATGGTCCTGGGTCCGGGTATGAACATCAAGCGCAATCCCCTGTGCGGCAGAAACTTTGAATACTATTCCGAGGACCCCCAGGTGGCCGGTCATATGGCTGCCGGCCTGATCGAAGGCATCCAATCCCAGGGCGTGGCCGCCACCCCCAAGCACTTCGCCATGAACAGCCAGGAGCTACGCCGCCAGGCATCCGACTCCGTGGTGGACGAGCGCACCATGCGCGAACTCTATCTGACCGGATTCGAGATCGCCGTGCGCCAGGCCCACCCCTGGGCCATCATGACCTCATACAACATGGTTAACGGCACCTATGCCAACGAGAATTCCCACCTGCTCAAGGACATCCTGCGCAAAGAGTGGGGCTTCGACGGCATGGTGGTCTCGGATTGGGGCGGCTCCAACAGTGCGGTCGCCGCAGCAGCAAATGGCTCCTCCCTTGAGATGCCTCAGGCCGGATACGACTCCGTGAGACAGGTTGCCAAGGCCGTACAGGAGGGCCGCCTGGACGAGGCCGATCTGAATGCCCGAGCCGAAGAGGTGGCGCGACTGGCCAAGCTGACCTACCACTCTGACATGGATCCTGATGGGAACCTGACCGCAGAACAGATACGGGATCACCATCAGGTGGCACGGAGCATCGCCGAGGGATCCGCCGTTCTTTTGGTCAATCGGGAGGGACGCCTGCCTCTGGCCGCCGGCACCCGGATCGCCCTAGTCGGGGATATGGCCGAGACTCCACGGTTCCAAGGATCTGGATCCTCAAAGGTCAACGTAGCCAAGCAGGAGAGCATGCTGGATCTGCTCAGGCAGGGCAACGGCGACGGCCTGGAGCTGGCCTCTTACAGTCAGGGCTACGAACGGCATGGCGAGAAGAACCAGTCTTTGATCGACCAAGCCGTGGCTGCCGCTGGCCAGGCTGACGTGATTGTCGCCTGCGTGGGCCTGGATGAACGCAGCGAATCCGAGGGCCTGGACCGCTCCCACATGGACATTCCCAGCAACCAGGTCGACCTGATCAAGGCCCTTGGCGCGACGGACAAACCCCTAGTAGTCGTCCTGGTGGCGGGCTCCCCCGTCACCACCGACTGGATCGACCAGTGCGATGCCGTCCTCTACATAGGGCTGTCCGGGCAGGCTGGAGCCTCAGCCACCCTGAACATCCTGACCGGCCGGATCAACCCCTCCGGCCACCTGGCGGAAACCTGGCCCAAGTCCTATGCCGACTGCCCCAGCGCCGACTGGTACCCCGACCCTGCGCACGAGTCGATCTACCGGGAGGGCCCCTTCGTCGGCTACCGCTACTACCTGACCGCCGACGTGGAGGAACGCTTCCCCTTCGGCTACGGTCTGTCTTACGCGCACTTCGCTTACTCCGATCTAACCGTGGACGACAAGGGAGTCACCTTCACCCTGACCAATGATTCGGACAGGCAGGGGGCCACTGTTCCCCAGCTCTACGTCCAGGCGCCCAAGGGTGGCGTGCTCAGGCCGGTCCGCGAACTGAAAGGCTTCAAGAAGGTCAGCCTGGATGCCGGCCAGTCCACCCAGGTCCGTATCGACTTCGATCAGACGACCTTCCGGCACTTCGACACGGCCAGCAACTCCTGGCAGGTCGAGTCCGGCGACTGGACCATCATGATCGGGTCCGATGCCCGCAACATGGAGCTGAGCGAGCATCTGAACGTCCAGGGCACCGTCGACCCGCAGAGTCCAGACCCTGCCTTGGGCGCTTACCTGACCGGCCGGGTCAAGGAGGTCGACGATGCCGCTGTGACAGCGCTCTTCGGCCACCCGGTGGTCCGACAGGGCGCCGTCAGCACCTTCGGTGTCAACGATCCGCTCTCATCCTGGAAGGACTCAAGAAGCGTCATAGCCAGGTTCGTGGCCAACTTCCTCGCCAAGAGCGAGAACCGCCACGAGGCCAAGACCGGCAACCCCGACCTAAACACCCTCTTCCTTCTCAACATGCCTCCCAGGGCCATGGCCAAGATGACCAACGGGCTGATTGATACGGCCATGGTCGAGGCCATCGTCCGCATCCCCAACGGCCACCTATGGAGGGGGCTGGGCGGATTCATCGCCGGATTCTTCAGAAACATGTCCGCCAACCGCAGGACCGGAAAGGAGCTCAATCATGAGTGATCAGCACAGCCAACAGGCCGAACAGCCGGCCCAAGGGAAGGCGACGACGGCCTCACAGTGGGCGATTGTGCGCTGGTGGCGGCGGTTCAGCGACCGACACACCACCCTGGCCCAGTTCATCGTCTTCTTCATCCTGTCCAACGGGGTCACCGTCCTGCAGCTGGTGCTCATGCCCGTGCTCAAGGCCATCTTCAACGGCACCTCCCTGGTGGGCACCAACTTCCAGATCTGGCGCATGGGGACCGTCAGCGGCAAGCCCTACTACCTGTTCGACTACGCGGCCGGGTCCATCGGCCACGGCGGCGGGGGCGGCCTGGCCTACTTCCTTGCGGTGGAGATCACCCTGCTGATCGCCCAGATCATCAACTTCTTCCTCCAACGCAACATCACCTTCAAGTCCAACTCCTCGGTCTGGAAGGCGGCTTTCTGGTACCTAGTGGCCTACGTGATCATCACCATCATCGCGGCAGCGCTGCAGGGTTGGTACAAGGACCCCATCTACGGCTTCTTCCAGCACACCCTGAACTGGGGCAGCCTAGGGACCACCATTGCTGATCTGGTCACCATGATCATCAACTCGGCCATCTCCTTCTGGGTCTTCTTCCCCATCTTCAAGGTCATCTTCCGTCAGGAGCCCACCGAATCTCAGGCGAGCGCCCAGTAAAATTCCGGCCCCACTCCCCCGGCTGTCAATGAACCGGCATGCATCGGCAGCCAGAGGGGCGGGGCCTTTTCCTCAAACCCATCATGTACAGTGGTCGCATACAACGGCCGCCGGCGGGATTACGGCAACCCCGCCGACATACCCGCCGACCCATTCTTTTGCGAAGTGATCGTTCATGACAGCTGACCGACCGGCCTCCACGAGACCGCCCGTTCTCACCTTCATCGTCCCCGCCTATAATATGGCCCAGCATCTGCCGACCTGCCTGGATTCCCTCTTGAGCCGGGAGGAGGACGATCTGGAGGTCATCGTGGTCGATGACGGGTCCACCGACGCCACAGCGCAGGTTGTACAGTCATACCAAGAGCGTCATCCGCAGACTGTCCGTCTGATCAGCCAGACCAACAAAGGCCACGGCGGCGCTGTCAACACCGGCCTGGCAGCCGCCCGGGGTCGCTACGTCAAGGTGGTCGATGCCGACGACTGGGTGGACCCGACCTCCCTGAGTCTGGTTCTGAACCAGCTGCGGGACCAGTCGCGACGTACGAATCCGGTGGACATGGTAGTCACCAATTACGTCTACGAAAAAGAAGGCCGCAAACATAAGCGGGTCATCAACTTCCGCAGCGTCATGGACCCGGGACGGGTGCTGGACTGGAACCATCTGCGCCGGTTCGGGCTGTCCCAGTACATGATCATGCACGCCCTGATCCTGCGCACCGAGGTACTCCGCCAGGCCCACACACACCTGCCCGAGCACACCTACTACGTGGACTTCATCTACTCTTATCAGCCCCTGCCCTGGGTGCACACCCTGCTCTACCTGGACACGAATTTCTACCGTTATCACACCGGCCGTCAGGGCCAGTCAGTGCAGACCTCGATCATGATCGCCCGGGTCTCACAACTGCTGCTGGTCAACGGACTCATGGCCGAGTCGACACCTGATCCAGGGACGGTTCCACGCGGACTTTATCGTTATATGATCCACTATCTGTCCATTAACTGCGTGGTGACCTCGGTCTTCCTTATCCTCTCTCGCAATCCAAGCAATTATCGGAACAAGGACATGCTCTGGCGAAGGCTGGAGCACCGCTCCCCCGTCATCGCCTCCGACGTGCGTTCCACCCTGCTCTGCAGGATGATCAACATGCCGGGCAGGCCGGGCCGCTTGGCCATCCGGCTGGGTTATAAGGCCGCCGAAGCCGCCATGGGCTTCAATTGATCGCCCACCCGAGGCAGGAGTACGCAGAGGCTGAACCAGTGATGCTCGGTGCGCAGGGTTATCTCGCCCTGGTAGCGATGGGCTATGTGTCGAATGGACTTGACCCCGTAGCCATGCAGGCCATCCTCAGTCCTGGTCTTGGTGGTGGCCAGCTCGCCATTGCCCTTCCAATTCAGAGGCGATGTGAAGTAGTTTTCAATGCGGATCACCACGAATTGTCCACGGGCGTACAGGGCCACCTTGATCAGGCGGCGGTCGGATTCCTTGACCTTCCTCAAAGCCTCAATGGCATTGTCCAAGGCGTTGCCGAAGAGGGTGGAGATGTCCATGGGCGACATCCCCTCCAAGAGGGAGCCGTCGGCCACCATGGTCAGAGTGATCCCTTCTTCGGAACAGATGCGCTCCTTGGTCGACATGACCACGTCCAGGATGGGGTTGCCGGTGTGCTGCTGCGACCCATACCGTCCGACCGCAGCCTCCAGCTCTTCGAAATCCTGGGACTTGCGCTCAGGATCCATCTGCGAGCGCAGGGCCGCAATCTGATGCTTGAGGTCGTGGGCAAGCCTGCCCATGGCCTCCAGATTCTCTTTGGATCGTATGTACTCCCTGTGCTGGCTGTAAGCCCGGGCGTTGATGGAGGCCAGCTCGGCACTGGTATGGCTCTCCCGCAACTGTTCCTGCTGGGCATAGAGCGTGGCGAACCCGCACAGGTCCACCAGGGTGCGGATGTAGAAGACCTCCAAGCCAACCCGGCCGGAGAAGGGTGTGTTGGTGGAGACGAAACTCAGGTTGGACATGGCGAAGGTGACCACAGCGATGACTGCGGCTATGAAAACGCTGCGTCCTGGCACGGAAGACTGGGCATTGGCGAAGTTGCGCCGCTCCGCCAGCCAGGCCAGCATGCCTACGCCGCCATAAATCAGCACCAGCAGAATCAGGGAGGGCGGGTCATACAGGCTGTGGTTCGAGGGCCGCATGAAGGAGTCCAGCTGCCAGTGCAGAGAGGCGACCAGCTCGGCCAGGACGAAGGCACGGGCCAGCAGATAGGCCCCATCCAGCGCCCCCAACCCCGAAGCCAGCATGATAATGGCGTACATGCAGGCCACGGCCAGGCACATGCTGATGATCCAGAAGGCGATAGGCAGGGTGCCGGCCCAGTACTGGACCCCGATGAGCACGGCCAGACCGGGCAGAAGCACAACCGTCATTCTTAGGCGTGAGGTCCTCACCCCGATGGCCAACAGATAGACCAGGCAACCCAACCACTCGCTGATGGCCGTATAGAGCCGGGGGATATCGGGCAGGGCATTGAGGATGTGGGTGCTGGTCATGGCCGACCTGCCACATAGGCGGTCAGAGCCGTCATGAAGCCCTTCTTACGGGGTCGGCTGACCCGTAGCCGCTGGCCGGTAGACATGATGCAGTCCTGGTCCTCCATGCCCGTCACATGGGCCAGATTGACCAGGTAGCAGGAGTTGGAACGGAAGAATCCTCGCTGGTCCAGCTGGCCCTCCAGGTTTTTCAGCGTGCTGTTCGTAGTCAGTGAGGAATCCAAGGTGTGAATGACACTGCTGTGGCGGACGGATTCGATAAAGACAATGTCCTTGAGGGGGATCCGGGTGAATCGGGCACCCTCGGTGATCAGAATGGACAGGTCCACGCGGCCGCGCACCTGGGCGATGGACCGATCCAGTTCCTGGGAGAAAGCGAACCAGGGCAAGGGCTTGAGCAGGTAGGAGAGAGCGCCCACCTCATAGCCGTTGATGGCGTACTGGGGGGCGGAGGTGATGAAGACGATGACCACCGACTCGTCACGATCGCGTACCCGACGGGCCACTTCGATTCCGTCCATGGGGGTCATCTGAATGTCCAGAAGGAGGATGTCATACACGGGTCGATAGCCGTCCGCAAAAGCCTTGCCATCGGTGAAGACGCTGACCGTCAGTTCTTCCTGACGTTCCTTGCGGTAACGGCTCAGGTAATTGACCATGGTCCGACAGCTGATGGAATCATCATCCACCACTGCGATTCTGATCATCCTGGCACACACTCCTTACCCCGTCGGCCAAGGACCTGTGGCCGCCGTTATCACCGTTCTTCAATGATATCGGAGATATCCGCATGGCAGACCCCGCTTGCCCGAAGCCGAACGCTGACAAGCAGGAGGGTTGGTTTGAAAAAGCAAATAAGTTTGAACTGCTCATTTTTTACCTTGCGAATCTATTCTCACTTGTGGACGGGAACGATTAGAGTCGAAACATGTCTACCTTCGCACCCTCCTCGTCCTGGAAACCGTCCACCTGGCTGGCTCGTCTGATGCTGCTGATGGCCGCGGCCGCCTGGGGAGCCGGATACACCTTCGAAAAGGTTGCCATGGAGACCCTGACCGTGCGCTGGCTGATGGGCATTCGCATCCTCTGCGCCATCGTGATCATGACGCCCTTTTTGCTGCCCCGGCTGCGCAGAACCGGGGCCATACATACCCTGGTACCGGGGCTGATCCTGGGGGTCAGTTACTGGGCGGCCTTCAGCCTGCAGATGATGGGGCTGACCACCATCGCTCCGGGCCGCAACTCCTTCCTGACGGCCACCTACTGCATCTTTGTGCCCTTCCTGGTCTGGATTATGGCCCGCCGACGGCCGGCCCTGCGGCACTTCGTCGCGGCCGCCATCTGCATCCTGGGCGTGGCTCTGATCTCGCTGCCGGCCCACGGCGGGGGACAGGGGCTGGCTCTGAGCACTGGCGACCTGCTGACTTTGGCCGGTGCCCTGCTCTACGGGGTCAACCTGGTGATCACTGGTTTCCTGACCAAGAAGTTCGACGCCCCTACGCTGACCTACCTGGAGCTACTTTTCGGTGACATCCTCTTCCTGGTCTGCGCGCTGATCTTCGATCCCTTGCCCACTGCGGCCGACTTCACGCCCTCGACCCTGGGCTCCATGATTTATCTGACGCTGATCTCGACCCTGATGGCCCAGAATTTCCAGAACATCGCCTTCTCCAGGGTCCCCGCCGCCCAGGGTTCGCTGATCCTGTGCTCGGAGAGCCTGTTCGGTATGCTGGTTTCGGTCCTGGTCCTGCACGAGGAGCTGACAGCCACCCATCTGTTGGGCTTCGCCATCATCTTCGCCGCCATCATCCTATCCGAAGTCAGACTTCATCCCCGCCGGCTATCGAAGGGCTCCTCAGCAGCCGGGTCCTCCCGGTAGGCTGTCCCGGGCAAGAGGTCGTAGGGCATCTGCCGCTTGATCAGGTAGAAGACCAGCAGGAGCAGGGCCAGGATGCGCGTTGCAGTCTGAACCTTGCCGGTCCAGGGGCCGAAGACGGCCAGGATGACTGCGGTCCGGCACAGATAGAAGAGGAAGCGGGACCAGCCATGCCGCTGCTTGGTCTCGACGGTCATATGGGTGAAGGTGGCACCCAGCGTCCGTCCCCGGCGGGGCAGGGGTATGAGCAGTTCAAAGATCAGCAGCATGGCAAGATCAACCACGGTCCCGAATACATCCAGAGCGGATGGGGCGATCAGCAATCCGCCAAAGCGGTAGTGACCATCCAGCTGATAGGCGCCCAGACGATGGACCGCATAGGTCACGCCCATTCCCAGAGACATGGACAGAATGGTGGCCAGAAGCAGATCCAGAGCCAAGGAGACGGCTCGGTGTATGAACCCGGGGTTGGTGACCAGCTGGGCAGCGTCAGCCTGACGGGTGGGAACGAGCTTGTTGGCCGCCATGGCTACCAGGTAGCCGATCAGAGCGCCTGAGGTGTTCCAAATCAGGTCGTCCACGTCGAAGAGACGGTAGGCGCAGCCCACGATGCCGAACACTCCGGTCAGCTGGGCCGTTTCGATGAAGAGGGAGACCAGAAAGGCAACCGGCAGGGCCAGGATGAAGCGCCAGCGGAAGACCCGCCCCATGATGAAGCCCAGGGGCAGGAAGAAGGCCACATTGAGCAGGATCTGCAACATGGCCATCCGGCCGCCTGTGCTCAGGTCGGTCAGGAACTGCAGGGGATTGAGCTGGGGGGTCAGATGATGGGTGGCGCAGAAGGCGGCACGATCGTCGGGCATGGGCCAGAGGGTGAAGAAGACCAGGGCCAGCAGATATAAGACGGTCAGGTAGGCCGCCATGGCTGCTGTCAGCCTGAGCCGGTGATAGCGGTTGTAGATCAGGGCAAGAATGGGCAGGGTCAGAATCAGCGAGGCCAAGGGCCAGAAGACCAGAGATATGCCAAAGGAGCCGCTGAAGTAGTCCAGGTATGTCGAGAGCACAATTCCAGTCTAAATCGCGCTTAAGCCTATCGACCGATTGACTGTGCCGACGAAGAGGTCAGTCGTCGCCCAGGGTTACGTGGATGCCACCAACCAGGGAGCTGACCAGGTTGTAGAGAAAGGCGAAAATGGTAACCAGAGCCACTACTATGACAATCTCGAAGATAGAGAAAATGGTCACCGAACTCAGAACCGTCCCCAGGCTCAGCACCTGGCCTAGGTCGAAACCACCAGCATCCAGGCCTGTCTTGGAGATGACCTGAGTCAGGTTGTCAAAGAGTCCCATAGCATTGAGCAGAATCCAGAGCAGGGCGGCGGCCACCACCTGAATGATGGCCCCGGCGATGGACAGCAGGAAGGTGACCTTGGCCACAGACCAAGGTTCCAGCCGGGTCAAGGACAGCTGCATGCGCCGGGCCCGAGGCACGTGAGGACGCGTCGTCGAAGGGGCTTTGACCGGAGCGGCAGCCGAAGCTGTGGTTCTTGCGGAACGCCCTGATGCCGTCCTGCCGGCAGCAGAAGCCGGGGGAGTGGCCGATGAGGGTTGGCGGGACTCGCCCTTTTTGGATTCATCAGCCTTGGTCTTGCCGGTTTTGGGTTTTGCTGTACCCTTCTTACCGGTACCGGCCTTGGCCTGCTTTTGATCATCCTGACTCATCGGCACTCCTTGATCCTTGCATTCATCAGTCCGCGCATACCGCCGCAGGACCTGGACGACTTCTTACGAGGCTACCAGTCTTGTCAGACTGGTAGCGGACCTGCTCAGTCCTCTTGGGCCAGACCTTGGCCGTCGCCGGTTCCGGTGGTGGCGATGGGCTGATCCTTGGCCGCCAGGGGAGCGGCAGAAGCCACGTCAACCTGACCGTCATTCTCCTCCTGGTCGTCACGCTCGGCATTGCGGGCGATGGAAAGAATCTCGTCACCCTTGTCGGGCTTGGCCAGGGTGACCCCTTGAGTGTTGCGTCCAGTTCGCTTGACCTCAGCCACATCGGAGCGGATGACCTTGCCGGACTTCATGATGGCCATGATCTGGTCGTCCTCGTTCACCACCAGGGCGCCGACCAGGGAACCACGGCCCTCGACCATGGCGATGGCCTTGACTCCGTAACCGTTGCGGCCCTGCAGGCGGTACTCGCTCAGAGCAGTCCGCTTGGCGAAGCCCTCGTCGGTGACCACTAGCAGGTCATCGCCGGACTCACTGGCGATCACGTCCATGCTCAGCAACTCGTCGCCGGGGCGGAACCGCATACCCTGGACGCCTGCAGTCTGCCGTCCCATGGGCCTTAGGGTGGAGTCGTCAGCCGGGAAGCGCACGCTCATGCCCTTGCGGGAGACCAGGATGATTTCATCGTCGGCATTGCAGAGGGCGGCACCCACCAGCTCATCGCTCTTAGGCGCCTCTTGGCCCTCCTCGTCGGCGACGGTGCCCAGTTCCATCAGCCGCACGGCAATCAGGCCACCCTGGCGAGGCGAATCATATTCAGCCAGGCGGGTCTTCTTGACCCGTCCGGTCCGGGTGGCCAGAATCAGATAGTCGGCATCGTCGTAGCCGTGCAGGGAAAGGACCTGTTCGATCCGCTCGCCCGGGCCCAGCTGGAGCAGGTTGGCTACATGCTGCCCCTTGGAGTCGCGGGAGCCCTCAGGCAGTTCGTAGGCCTTGAGCCGGTACACCCGGCCCTTGTTGGTGAAGAAGAGCAACCAGTTGTGGGTGCTGGTCAGGAAGAAGTGGTCCACCACGTCGTCCTCGCGCAGCCTGGCCCCGCGGATGCCCTTGCCGCCGCGGTGCTGGGCCCGGTACTCGTCGGCCTTGGTCCGCTTGACGAAGCCGGAGTGGGTGACAGTGACCACCACCTGTTCGTCAGCAATCAGATCCTCCACGTTCATCTCACCCGAGTAGGGGACGATCCGGGTGCGCCGTTCGTCGCCATACTTGTCGACGATCTCATCCAACTCGTCGCCCACGATGGTGCGTTGGCGTTCGGGGTGGGCCAGGATGTCGTTGTAGTCGGCGATCTTGCGCATGAGCTCCTCATGCTCGTCCAGGATCTTCTGCCGTTCCAAGGCGGCCAGACGGCGCAGCTGCATGGCCAGGATGGCATCGGCCTGGACCTCGTCCACGTCCAGCAGCTCCATCAGGCCGGTGCGGGCCGTCTCTACATCCTTGGAGGCGCGGATCAGGGCGATAACCTGGTCGATCATGTCCAAGGCCTTCAGATACCCCTGCAGAATGTGGTCGCGTTCCTCGGCCTCACGCTTCAGATAACGAGTGCGCCGCTCGACCACGTCCAGCTGGTGGTCCACCCAGTGGCGGATGAAGGCATCCAGGCTCAGGGTCCTGGGGACCCCGTCCACCAGAGCCAGCATGTTGGCTCCGAAGGTCTGCTGAAGCTGGGTGTGTTTGTAGAGGTTGTTGAGGACCACCTTGGGAACGGCATCGCGCTTGAGCACCAGGACCAGACGCTGGCCTGTGCGGCCTGAGGTCTCGTCGCGCATGTCGGCGATGCCTTGGATCTTGCCGTCGCGCACGGCCTCGCGGATAGAGGAGGCCAGCCGGTCGGGGTTGACCTGGTAGGGCAGCTCGGTGACTACCAGGCACATCCTTCCACGGATCTCCTCGGTGTTGACCACCGCCCGCATGGTAATCAGGCCGCGTCCGGTCCGGTAGGCCTGCTCGATGCCCTTGTGGCCCAGAATGGTGGCGCCAGTGGGAAAGTCAGGCCCCTTGATAATGGAGATCAGGGCGTTGAGTAGCTCCTCCTTGGAGGCCTCGGAATGCTCCAGGGCCCAGTGAACGCCCTTGGCCACCTCACGCAGGTTGTGCGGAGGAATGTTGGTAGCCATGCCCACAGCGATGCCGGCTGATCCGTTGACCAGCAGGTTGGGGAAGCGGGAAGGCAGAACCGTGGGCTCCTGGGTCTTGCCGTCGTAGTTGGGGATGAAGTCAACCGTGTCCTTGTCGATGTCGCGCACCATCTCCATGGCCAAGGGGGCCATGCGGCACTCGGTGTACCTCATGGCAGCAGCCGGATCATCGCCGGGAGAACCGAAGTTGCCCTGGCCGTCCACCAGCGGATAGCGCATGGACCAGGACTGGGCCAGACGCACGATGGTGTCATAGATGGCCGAATCGCCGTGGGGGTGGTACTTGCCCATGACGTCGCCCACCACGCGCGAGCACTTGTTGTAACCGCGGTCGGGCCGGTATCCGCCGTCATACATAGCGTAGATGACCCTGCGGTGGACCGGCTTCATGCCGTCACGGACATCAGGCAGGGCCCGCTCCACGATCACGGACAGGGCGTAGGACAGGTAGGATTCCCGCATCTCCTGCTGGAGGTCAATGGGTTGAATCCGCTCACCCTTAAGGAGGCCGTAATCGGTGTTGTCCATCTCCTGGGGGCTGAGCGGCTCACGAGACCCGTCGGGCAGGTTGAGGCCGTCCTGGTCCGGGCTGTTGTCGTTGTTGTTATCGTCTGCCAAAATCGATCCTTAGCTCAAATGGTGAAAAGGGAAGGACGTCCGTCTCAGGCGTCGATGAAGCGGGCGTCGTGGGCATTGCGCTGGATGAACAGACGCCGGGGTTCAACCTCGTCGCCCATGAGCATGGTGAAGGTTTCGTCGGCCTGCTCGGCGTCATCAATGCGGATCTTCTTGAGGATGCGGTGATCCGGGTCCATGGTGGTCTCCCAGAGTTCCTGGTAGCTCATCTCGCCCAGACCCTTGTAGCGCTGGATCCCTTCACCCTTGGGCAGCTGTCGGCCGGAGGCCTTGCCCTCGGCCAGAACCCTGTCACGCTCGGCATCGGTGTAAACGAAGCTGTGGGGCCCCTTGGTCCACTTGAGCCGGTAGAGCGGAGGCATGGCCACATAGACGTAGCCGGCCTCGATCATGGGCCGCATGTAGCGGAAGAAGAGGGTCAGATTCAGGGTGGCAATATGGGCACCATCCACATCGGCGTCGGCCATAATGATGACCTTGTGATAGCGCACCTTATCGATGTTGAAATCCTCGCCGTATCCACCGCCCACGGCCGTGATCAGGGATTCGATGGTGTCGGACTTCATCATGCGGTCCAAGCTGGCCCGCTCCGTGTTGAGGATCTTGCCACGCAGGGGCAAGATGGCCTGAGTCATGGGGTTGCGCCCCTGGATGGCCGAGCCGCCTGCAGAGTCACCCTCCACGATGAACAGCTCGCACTCCTGGGGGTCGCTTGACTGGCAGTCCTTGAGCTTGTCAGGCATGCCGGCAGTCTCGAAGATGGACTTGCGACGGGTGTTCTCGCGTGCCTTCTTGGCCGCGATCCGGGCCCGGGAGGCCTCCATGGCCTTCTGGATGATGGCCTTGGCCTCGCCTGGGTGGGCGTCGAACCAGTCGCTCAGTCTCTCGGTCATGACCCTCTGGACGAAGGTTTTGGCCTCGGAGTTGCCCAGCTTGGTCTTGGTCTGACCCTCGAACTGTGGATTGGTCAGCTTGACGGAGACCACGGCGGTCAGCCCCTCGCGTACGTCGTCGCCCGAGAGGTTGTCATCCTTGTCCTTGAGAATGTTCTTATCCCTGGCATAGCGGTTGATCATGCTGGTCAGGGCAGCACGGAACCCCTCTTCGTGGGTGCCGCCCTCGGTGGTCGCGATGGTGTTGGCGAAGGTGTGGACGGACTCCGAGTAGGCGGTAGTCCACTGCATGGCCACCTCGGCGGAGATGCCCAGCTTCAGGTCCTCGGCTTCGAAGTCGATGACCTCGGCCTCCACAGGCGTGGCCTTCCTGACCTTGACCAGGTAGTCCACATAGTCCTTGATGCCGTTGGCGTACTGGTAGCTGACGGACTGGCCCTTCTGCTCCGGGGTCTGCTCCTCGCCCGCCACCTCGTCGCCGGCCTGGTCATTGGGACGCAGATCGGTCAAGGTGATCCTCAGGCCCTTGTTGAGGAAGGCCATCTGCTGGAAGCGGCTGCGCAAGGTCTCGAAGTCGTAGACCGTGGTCTCGAAGATTTTGGGGTCGGCCCAGAAAGTCACCGAGGTGCCGGTGCTCTCGTCCGGCCCCATGGCCTGGTCCTTGGATAGAGGAGCGGTGGGCTTTTGGTTGCGGAAGTTCTGATGCCAGTGGTAGCCCTGCCGGCGCACCTGGACGTCGATCCGGGTGGACAGGGCGTTGACCACGGAGATGCCCACGCCGTGCAGACCGCCCGAGACCGCGTAACCGCCACCACCGAACTTGCCGCCGGCATGCAGCTTGGTCATGACCACCTCGACGCCGCTCTTGCCCTCGCCTGGCACCTCGTCCACAGGAATGCCACGGCCATTGTCATCCACACGGATGCCGTTTTCGGGCAGGATGGTGACTTCAATATGGTCAGCGTACCCAGCCAGAGCCTCGTCGACCGAGTTGTCGACGATCTCGTAGACCAGGTGATGCAGGCCCCTGGAGCCCGTCGAGCCGATGTACATGCCGGGACGGACGCGGACCGCCTCTAGCCCCTCCAGCACCTTCAGATCGCTGGCATCATAATGCTCGGGGGAGAGCGAGTCATCCAGCTGCGCGTCGTCCAACTGATCCTGGCCCGTCATGCCGTCATCCCGAGGCTTGTCCTCCTCATGCTCCCGGCCCTCTTGCGGGGTCCGGGACGGGTCAGTGTTGAGATCTGCCACGGATAGTCCTTTCTGCACCCCTATCGTCGGCCACTGACAACAAAGCAGCTTCCGTTCGTGGTCGAACAGGGGATCAAGTCATGGTCACCAGGTTCCAAATCGTCCATAAAGGGGCCTTGGAAGCGTTTGACCCTATAACCTATAGATTACCAGCTCTAGGGGACTTTAGGCTTACAGAAAGCTGGGAAGACGGTATTCGTAGATTATGGGTTCATCCATAGGTGTCGCGCACGCCTCGTCCGGGTGGATCGAACCGTGACCGGCGGAAGCTGTAGTTGTGGGGGCCGGTCACCCGGATCTGCTTGACCGGCATGCCCAGACGCTTGACAATGGTCGCCTTGAGCTGGGGGACCAAGTAGGCCAGCTGGGTGGCCCAGACCGTGGTCTGCGCCTGGATGATCAGCACGCCCTCCCGGTAGGAGACCACTCTCGAATGGGCGGCGATGCCGGGTCCCACCACACTGTCCCACTGGTTGCGCAGCCGGGCCACCTTCAGATGGCTGGTCCACCCGCTTCCGGCAGCCAGGCTGGTCACCACTCCTCCCAGTTTGGCCGGGTCGCGGCCTGGCTTGCCGAATGCATACCAAGCCTTACGTGAGTCATCCTCTCGCTGCCGACGAGTGGCCGCCCGTCTCGTGCAGCCTTCGAAGACCAGGGCCGGCAATCGACGCTGGTCCAGGTGCAGGGTCTCGACCATGGGTGCCTTCATGACAGGTCGTTCCCCTCCGGCCCATCCGGCATATCCGAGCCGCCATCGGCCGTTCCCCTGGTTCGCCGCAGATCCTGCATGGCACTGGCGATGGCCGGATCCTGAGCGGCCGGATCGGATGGCTGCAAGGGCCTCAACCTGGACACATCCACCAACCTGGCGCCCTGCAGGGAGGGAATATCGCTGTCGGCGGCCACGGTGATGAGTACCTGGTCCTGCTGGCGGGCAAAGTCGAGAATCTGATCCCTGCGGCCCCGATCCAACTGGGCAAAGACATCATCCAGAATGACGATGGGCTCCAAGGAGCGACGATCCTTGACCACCTGCAGCAGAGCCAGTCTCAGAGCCAGGGCCAGGGTCCACATCTCACCGTTGGAGGCAAACTCCCGGGCAGGCATGCCGTTGAGAGTGAAGGCCAGATCATCGCGCTGGGGACCGATCAGATTGGTGCCCCGGGCCACTTCTCCCGGGTATATCCGCTGAAAGTGACGACTGACAGCCTCGGCAACCTCGGGACCGGTCTGCCTATCGGGTCCGATCTCCTCAAAGGAGGGCCGGTAGGTCAATCGGGCATCCTGATCAGGGCCTGCCAGCCGACCATACAGATCGCTGAAGGGCTGATCCAGGGCCTCTACCAGAGCCGCCCGTCGTCGACTCAGATCCAACCCGGTACGAATAAACTGCCCGGTCCATACCTCTAGGCCGGACAGGGCTGCGTCACGCCCATCGCCCGAGGGGTCGTGGCCCGACTGGGAGAGCTGCTTGAGCAGAGCAGCGCGCTGCCTGGTCACATGGCGAAAATCCTGCCAAACCTGGAAGTAGTCAACATCGAGCTGGCTGCCAGCCTGATCCAGCACGGCACGTCTGGCTGCCGGCTCTCCTGAGACCATCAGCTGATCCTCGGGGCTGAAGGTCACGCAGGGCACCCGGCCTACCAGGTCACGCTGATAGAGGGAAGGCCCGCCGTTAATTCTTCCCCGGTTGGCCCCCTTGGCGGCAATGGTCAGCTCATAGTCGGTGGCGGTTCCGTCCTGCTCCAGCCTGGCCCTGATGGTGGCCTTGGACTGCCCACGCTCTACCAGGGGCAGTGAGGACGAGGTCCTGTGGCTGCTGCCGGTGGACAGGACCTCGACGGCCTCGACCAGGTTGGTCTTGCCCAGGCCGTTCCGTCCTTCGAGAATGGTCACCCCGGGCTCCAAATCGAGGACGCAATGCTCCCAGGAACGGAAGTGATCCAGAACCAGACGGGAGATGTGCATGGCGATTGTTCCTCGAACCTGCCCGGGTGTCAGTTGTTGAAGCGCATGGGCACAAGCAGGTAACGGTAGTCCATGGACTCTTCGGAATCCTGCTCCTGCTGGCCGTTGAACTCTACAGCCTTGACTGCCGAGGTCATCTTGATGCGGACAAAAGGCTCAGCAATGGCGCCCAACCCGTCGATCAGGTAGTTGGGATTGAAAGCCACTGTGATGTCCTCACCGTCCAGATCCGCCTGCAGAACTTCATGGGCCTGCGCTTCGTCAGCTGTGCCTGCGCTCAGGGTCACCTCGTTGCCGGAGAAAACCATACGGATTGGGGCATTGCGCTCGGCTACTAGGGCCACACGCTTGATGGCGTCGATCAGATCCTGCCGGGCGATGACAGCTTGGATGGGGTACTCGTCTGAAAAGAGACGATCTACTGCAGGGAATTCCCCGTCGATCAGCTGGGTAGTGGATATTTTGCCAGCGTTTTCCACTCCCATGATGGTGGGGTTGTCGGCTTCATAATCCATGGTCACGTTCTGGTGCTCGTCCAGGGAACGGGCGATGTCCCGCAGCAAAGAGCCGCGGATAAGCATGGAGGTGGAGAAGTTGGCATCGCGAGGAGTCCAAGTGAAGCTCGAACGGGAGAGCCTGAAACGGTCGGTGGCGGTCATGACCACCTTGTCCCCAGTGATCTCGGTTTTGACGCTGGTCAGCACAGGACGGCTCTCTTCCCGGGAAACAGCGACGATGGACTGGGAGATGGACTGAATGAAGGTCTCAGCATCCACCTGGCCCATGGGCTCAGGAACGGCAGGGAGGTCGGGGTATTCGCTGTCAGGCATCAGTTGCAGAGAAAAAGTGGATTTGCCCGAGGTAATGGTCATCTTGGATCCCTCGGTTGACAGGTAGGTCTTCTCTGATGGCAGGGATTTTGTGATGTCAGCCAGCAGTTTACCCAGTACCAAGGCTGTTCCGGATTCGTCGATGCCTGCCTCGATGTGGTTCCTCGCCGAAACCTCGTAATCGAAAGCAGAGAGCTTCAATGTTCCGTCAGAGGCTTCCATCCTGATGCCTGCCAGGATCGGCGAAGCCGGCCGGGAGGGGATGATGCGGGTGGTCCATGCCACTGCATCCGAGAGTGCGGATGAATTCACTTCTACTTTCATGGGAGCCTTCTTGTCGATGAATGAACTGGATTCATTCTATCGAATAGGTCGGGTGATGTGGTTGGAGTGAGAGGTGTGCTTGAGTATGAAGGTGACTATTGCATAAATATACATTGAGTCATCGTAATAAGCTTGGTGGATGGTGTGGATAAGTTCTCAGATCCTTGCAATGCAGTGGATAGGCATCACCTGAGTGTTGTGGATAAGTAGTGTAATCGGTGTGATTAAAAAGCCAATTTATCCACAAGTCTGGAGTTCTGCTTAGTTATCCACAAAAACATGTGATTTGTTCGCGGAAGATGCACCAGTTATCCCCGGAAAAGCAGTGGGTTATTCCCAAGGTTTGCCCACATTCGGGGATAAGTAGGTGGATATCTTTTTCTGCCGATCCACAGTAGTGTCTGCGTGTCGTATCATTCCTGAGGCTGTTTGAGCCGGACGGTCAGCTCCATGACGTAGTTGTAAATCTCTCGTTTTTCCTGCATCTCATTGGAGATACGTGTATAGGCGTGCATGACTGTGGTGTGGTCGCGGCCGCCGAAGACCTCGCCGATATCCACCAAGGACATGCTGGTCATCTCCCGCGCCAGATACATGGCTATCTGTCGGGCTAGGGCGATGTTCTTGGTGCGCGTGCGGCCGACAATATCGTCAAAGGTCAGATGGAAGTATTTGGCCACCTGGGAGATGATGTCAGTGGGCTTGATCTCCACATCCGTAGAGAAGAAGTCTTGCAGAGTCTGTTCGGCCAGGGCTGTGGTGACCGGCTGATTGTTAAGGCTGGCCACGGCGGTGACACGGGTCAGGGCCCCCTCAAGCTCTCGGATGTTCTCGGTGAAGCGTTCCGCGATCAGATCCAGAACCTCGTTGGG
Organism: Bifidobacterium sp. B4111; assembly: GCF_026537235.1. NCBI lineage: Bacteria > Bacillati > Actinomycetota > Actinomycetes > Bifidobacteriales > Bifidobacteriaceae > Bifidobacterium > Bifidobacterium sp. B4111. The sequence continues at coordinate 562,832 of NZ_JAFNMO010000002.1, forward strand.
AATGCTGACCCCGTTCATGGAGGCCATCATTCTGAGGATGGCCACCCGGGTCTCCCGGTCCGGAGGTTTGACATCCACAGTCAGACCCGAATCGAAACGCGAGATCAGTCGTGATTCGAAGCCTTTCAGATTCTTGGGGGCTACGTCCGAGGCGATGACGATGCGCTTGTTGGCGTCATGTAAGGCATTAAAGGTGTGGAAGAACTGGTCCAGGGTGGCTTCCTTGCCCCCCAGAAACTGGATATCATCGATAAGAAGCACATCCACCTGCCGATAGCGGCGGTTGAATTCCGCGATCTGGCCCGACCCTTGGGTGGAGTTCTGCAAGGCGTCGATGAATTCGTTGGTGAATTCCTCCGAGTTGACGTATCGGACCTTGAGCGAAGGATCCTTGACCAGGGCATAGTTGCCAATGGCGTTGAGCAGGTGGGTCTTGCCCAGGCCTGAGCTGCCGTAGATACATAAAGGATTGAAATCCTGGCCTGACCCTTCGGCCACGGCCAAGGCTACGGTTCGCGCAAAGCGGTTGGAGTCGCCTGGGACGAAGGTATCAAAGGTGGCATTCTTGTTCAGGTGGGTCTGCGGGTCGCGCTCCACTCGGTTCTGGCTCATGGGGAAGCGGGGCACGGTGAAGGCGGGTCGGGATGCGGTCCTCTCTGCCTCGCTCTGCTGGTCGGCATCAGCGCCTGCCGTTGACCTCACAGCGGGGGAGGGCTCGGACAGTTCGGCCTGCATATCCAGGGTCATAGGCACATAGGTGCCCTCGTGGAAGTCATTGACGGAAACAATCGGGGACTTGGAGGTTCCAGCGTTCTCGGTCCGCCAGTCCGAGTGGGTCTCTGAGTCGGGCGATCGGTCGATGCCGGCCTGACGCTGGTAGTCGCTATAGGGATCCTGAGCAGGACCGGGAACCTGACGGAACTCGCCGCTGCCCGGGACAGAGCCAGCCATGGCGGACGCGCGTTGGTCATTCTGTTGATCGGCAGCTTTCTGCTTGGCCATTTGCTCTGGGTAGACGATTTTGATGGCCGGGAACATTTCCTTGTTGGTGACCAGCTGCAATGCATTGAGGAGCGGCTGGCTGAGCGGTCCCTGCACAGCCTCCTGAGTGGCCTTGGAGGAGACCCTGAGAACGATGGTGGTGCCGAAAACCGCCTCGGGGGTGATGTCCTCCAGCCAGCCCTTGTCTCTGGAGGTCAATGAGCTGCTGTAGCGGAGCACCTGCAGGACCGAATCCCAGATTCTCTTGGCCTGGGCAGCGGCATCCAGCGGATCCTGCGCCATCAGTGTGCTCCTCTCTTCTCGACGACGGATTTCCCGGTCTTCCTGCTTCTCTCAGAGTAGACAGTAGCTCATTGTTACACCGACTTTGCGCGGTTATCCACAGGATAGCGTGTTGTATCTACGATGAATGTGAATAACAGTGATGTAATTTGTGGATAAGTAAGGAGGCCTATTCTCCTGCTATGACAGGGTTTGCACAGGGTATGGAGCGGTCCTCACCAGCTGGATGGCGGAAGCCTGTTTGACTCCGTCTCGGCTCATGTGTACCGTGATATAGCTTGACTCATAACGAGCCGTACTCGAGTATGTCTACACACGGGAGCAACGAATTATGAAGAGGACATTCCAGCCCAACAATCGCCGTCGTCACATGAAGCACGGATTCCGCGCTCGTATGCGCACCCGCTCCGGTCGTGCCCTGATCAACCGGCGCCGGGCCAAGGGCCGTCGGACCCTCTCTGCCTGAGTCGGATCCAATCCTTTTTCAGAAGGTGGAACGGCTGAGAAGCCACCGGGAGTTCACGGCGGTGCTCAGGCGACGCCATCGGGTCAGCAGCAGGGATCTGGTCATACATTATTCGATACCTGGATCTGACCGAACAGCGACCTTGCTGCCGGTGACATCGGCTGTGCGCGAAGGGCGGCATGACATCCTGCCTGCAGGCAGACGCCGCATGGGGCTCGCTGTATCCAAAAATGTGGGCAAGGCCGTGACTAGGAATAAGGTCAAACGCAGATTCAGGCAACTTGCCGGATCTAAGGAGGACCTGCTGCCATCCTCCTGTGATCTGGTCATGCGCGCCAAACCCAGCGCTGCCACAGCCACATACAAACAGCTGGAGGAACAAGTCGACAGGCTTTTCCGTGACCTCATGCGCAAGACCGGGAAGACTGCCGGCGGCCTCGATGCACAGGGACAGTCAGAGCTGCAGCTTGCCGGGTCCAAGCGTCAACCCGTTCAACATTTGGAAGCCAGTGAAGGGTGCAGGGCATGAGTGGCCTGGCCTCCCGGGCTCTGCAGGGTGCAGTCCGCTGGTATCAGCGCCGCATCTCACCCCTTTCGCCGCCGAGCTGTCGTTACTACCCGACCTGCTCCCAGTATGCTTTGACCGCTCTGAGGCGGTTCGGGGCCTTGCGTGGAACTATCCTGGCCGTTCTGCGGCTATTGCGTTGCACGCCATTCAACAACGGCGGAATCGATGACGTGCCCCAAAGATTTTCCATCTTCTATCGGTTCTCGTGGTCCGCGGCCCATGAGGAGGCCCGGCTGACCCCCATGGCCCCAGACAAGGAGACGGCCTGATAATGTTCCAGAACAACGACACCTTCACTTTCGATACGGGCATATACGGCTTCTTCTACAAGATCCTGTATCCCATTGAGTGGCTCATGACCTACATCATGACCTACTGTCACAAGTTCCTGACCCTGATCGGGTTCCACAAGGGTCCCGGCGTGGCTTGGGCGCTTTCGGTAGTGATGCTGGTGCTGGTCGTCAACCTGTGCGTGCTGCCGCTCTTCATCAAGCAGTTGCGATCCATGCAAAAGATGCAGGCCCTGCAGCCCAAGCTAACGAAGATCCAGAATAAGTACCGCAATAAGAAGGATCCAGCCAGCCAAGAGGCCATGAGGCGGGAGACCATTAAGTTTTATCAGGATAACCATGCCAACGCCACGGGGTCCTGTCTGCCTGCGCTGGTCCAGGGCCCGATCTTCATGACCATGTTCTACGTGCTTTCGGCTGTGCCCTTCATCGCTCGGGGCAAGCGGGCACCTTTGGGAGCCTTCAACCGACAGGTGGCGCGAGAATTCGAGGAGACCACCTTCTTTGGGCTGCGGATTTCGGACAACTTTATGTCTGCCCAGGGTGCGGGCCGCATAGTCATTGTGATCTTCATCGTGCTCATGTGCCTGGCCATGTTCTACTCGCAGTTCCATAATGTTCGACGAAACTTGCCTAGGTCGGCCATGCAGGGGCAGCAGTACAAGATGCAGCAGATGATGGCCTTCATTTTCCCAGTCATGTATATCTTCTCGGGTATTTACTTCCCCTTCGCCGTGTTGATTTATTGGTTGACCAACAACCTTTGGAATCTGGGCCGAACCCTCTTCCAGGTCCACCATATGCCCACTCCCGGCTCGCCGGCTGCAGAGAGCAAGGAGGAGCGAGATCACCGCCATGAGAACGCTCGTCGCAAGCGCCAGGGGCTGCCCTCTTTGGAGGAGGAGCAGCTGATGGAGGCCAAGCGGCTGGAGGAGGAAGCCCGTAACAACAAGAACGTCTCCCACCAGCGTTCTCAGCCCCACCGCAAGCGTCGCGGTCGTTGATGCGGCTATTGGCATAATGGCCGGCGCGGTGACCCAGCTTTCGATCGGGCGGATACTGGAGTAGTCTGCAATCATTACGTCCGTGTATCCTCAATACTGGACACTCGATTGGTGACCAGGAATCCAGTGGATCTGAGGTTATGAATCGGATGTAAACGCGTGTAAGGAGAGCATAGATGTCTCAGTCTCTGGACCAGGGAAAGACCATCGAGCAACTCAATGAGGAGGCGGATGTCGCCGCCGACTATCTGGAGGGGTTGCTGGACATCGTCGATTACGAGGGCGATATCGAGATGGGGGTGCGTAACCACCGTCCGACCGTGCAGATTGTGGCTGACGACGATACGGATATCAAGCATCTAATCGGCAAGGATGGCGAGGTAGTCGACGCTCTTCAACAGCTGACGCGGCTGGCTGTGCAGCAGAAAATAGGGGAGCGCTCCCATCTGATCGTGGATGTGGACGGCTTTCTGCGGCGCAAGCGTGAGCATCTTCGCGAGCAGGCCCTGGATGTGATCGATGAGGTTCGTGAGACCGGCGATCCCGTCAATATGAAACCTATGAACTCATTCGAGCGCAAGATCGTCCATGACATGGTTCGCGAGGAGGGGCTGAAGTCACGCTCCCACGGTGAGGAGCCTCACCGGTACGTCACCGTCTATCTGAAGGCCAAGAACGAAGACGAGGACCTGCCTGACGACGTTGAGGACGAGCCAGTCGGGTATGACGTCCCGCGGGACGCGGATGACGCTGATCAGGTCGAGGATTCGGCTGACTACAGGGCTGATGACGATCCTGCTGACGCGGACAGGGAGTGACAGTAGAGCCAAGTAGAGCTATGCTCCGATGAAGTATTTGTGATGTCGGCCTTTTTAGATTGCTCCATTGTTTGGTGCGGCCATACTGTGTAAGTCCGTTTTGTTATCGGTCTGTGTAGCGCTATTCGGCAGGTATGTTGTCTTGTCTGGCTCATGATGGTGCTTAGTTTGCCATGCTGCTTAATTCGGAATGCTCTTGGTTCGTGATCCTCTATAAGAGGCTTCCTTCTATGCTGTTTCCGTTAGGATATTGATGTGTGCCTTTGACGCTCTTTTGTGGTTGAAAACCATACGTTGGTAAATGGGCTGGCTTCGGAGTCCAGAGGTTTTCGATTCTGACAGGGTGAGATGCCGCTTGATACGAGATACAAGACAGTATGACGCTGTCAAGGTCTGTGGCTGTGATTAATTGTGTGCCGAATGCAGATGTGAGGAGTTGAAATGGCTGTTGTGGATGATGAGTTGAACAATAGTCCCCTTTTGAGGCAGGTTCTCGGCGATGCTTTAGTACCCATGCAGCGTTTTCACGACAAGCTCCTACGTGAGGGCGTGGAGAGAGGAATCATTGGCCCCCGCGATGAAGACATTATTTGGGAGCGGCATATACTCAATTCAGCTGCCATTGTGCCTTTTGTGCGTGAACGATTGACTACTGATGGTCAGACAGCGACAGTGGTAGATATAGGTTCCGGTGGGGGCTTCCCTGGTATTGTACTGGCTGCGTGTCTTCCGCAGTGCACTGTGGTACTTGTCGAGCCAATGGAGCGGCGTGTGCTCTGGTTGCAGGAAGTCATTGATGAGTTGCAACTGGTTAATGTGTCAGTGCTTCGCAAACGTGCAGAGGATCTGGCTCCGCAATCCTCTCATGCATCAAATCGGCGCAACAAAAAAGGTTCACATAGCCACCGTCATGGTCGTCGCCGAAGCGAGGAAGTGTCTAGTTCCGTTTCTGGCCACGGTTCTTCGACTTTGGTCACCACCAGGAATGGTGACAGTCAGCAAGTTGCGAATGGGACCGAATCCTCGGCTGTGATGGGCGGAGCAAGTCCGGCAAATATGGATTTCGCGCCTTCAGTTCCTCAGAATTTTGATGCCGTGACCTGTCGGGCTGTAGCACCTATGACCAAGCTCGCTGGGTGGACTCTACCTCTCTTGAGGTCAGGAGGTCAGCTTATTGCTCTTAAAGGTCGTTCGGCGCAAAATGAGCTTGATAAAGCTGCTAAAGAGATAAAAAAATATCATGGAGCGAATCCACGGGTTCGTCAAGCCCCTGTTGCACCCGGTCTTGAGGACACTCACGTGGTTCTTGTGGACAAAAGCTAAAGCACGATATTGATAGGACACAATTTAATGACTTCGTTGTCAGCGTCTTTGCACAATAGCGAGATAAGACTCTGCTAAATTAGAGAATAAATTATCAATTTCTAAATAGAGCCTTGTCGAAAATGACCAGAAATGACTGATTCTGTCTACTAGATCGAACCTGCATTTGCCGGACTGCAACTAAAGTGTCTGCCACCTAATCGGAAGGGATGACATGCTCAGTTAAGGAGAGAACAAAGTATGTTAGAAATCCTATATGACTTTTTTAAGAATGGTTTGCAGTCCGAGGCTTTTAACGACTTTGATCCTCCAGTATCTAATCTGTCCGCAGAGCAAAGCCATCATAAGTTACATATGAGTATAATATTTGAAATAGTAAAGCTGTTTCATTTGAGATCAAACACATCGCCCCGTCTCTTCCGACTGCTCTGCTATAAGGCTTATTTCATACTGGTTTTGTCTTTCAAACATTGTTGTGCCGATTGTATAGGGTTATAGCTTAGAACGGGATATACCGCCAACTTTAGGATGCTTGATTAGCCAACTCTGGTGATGCCGTCCTTTGATACTCAGTGACCTAGCAATTTACCTGTTTCATGTGCTAATTCGTCTTATTACGCCCGCCCTGCTGTTTTTATTTACAGGTTCCCATTGCATAAGTGCAGTTTGGTTTGTCTAACCTGTGTGTTGATCTGCGTTGTATCTTCATTAATACTCATAGAGCGCTGTCGATCTTTGCAAATGTATAAGCGAGTGCTTGATTAATCGGTTAATACAACCAGAAGCAATTTCTAAATCGGTTTCAACGCTGACTATGCCTTTTTGATGTCGGGTATGGAGGGATAGCTGAATTTAGCACAAGAGGCCATCCACAGTTTCTAGTGCGTGCACTAAAGATAGTTTCACGTGAAACATTGCGTAATCAACATCTGTTTTATTGTGTGGTATGTTGCGCACTTCGCCACTTATAGTGTTACAGATTCACCCATTCACAAAGAGCTGAGGGTGTGTTATATACGAGTAAGTCCACACAAGACGGCTATATCCTGCAGCATCTTGTATCTGACATTATTCTGCCTTGCTGCTCTGAGTGGATGACTCCTAACTAGAGATCAGATGCAATGTTTCACGTGAAACCATTGACATGGAATTCAATAATCTTGATCACGGGTATTTGAGTATAAATGAAAGGGAATCACGATATCCTCTATATTTTGATTAGAAATGGCCCTTGAACTTTATTTTAGCTATTTTCTTTCAACCATATTCTCATGAAGTATAGTGGAACACCTATCAGTATTCTGATGCCGGTTGCTTAACAATGAAACAGATTAAATTCATAATTTTGCGACCAGTGCTGTCCGCTAAATACGTGGTAGTCCTTGCTTGCGTATAAACCACCTTAGAATAAAGAGTGGGCAGAACTGAGACACCGAACTGTGTAAGCTAACAAGCAAAAATGAGATGGAACTTCCTGAACAATTGAGATGTTTCACGTGAAACACTATCCTGCAGTACAGTTGTATAAGGATTTGTTTATGAGTTTAATTAGACATTTGTAGCAGTGTTATTAAGATTTCTCAGTAGGTGGACTAATCATTGATAATAACTATGAATAGTGCTTCGTGCTGATGAGGCGTAGTTAATTTATTGATACGCGTTTTTTTAAAGTTATGCACAATTGAGACCTGACAAATGAATTATCCACATTATGCTTGGTGAGTCATGATGTGGTGCAGGAAGAGGCAGAATTGCCAATAATCACAAGGCAAAGCTAATAATTTAAGGGGAAGGTCGGTGACAGATCCGTTATTGGACCTATCCACACTTATCCACAGTTATGAACAGTGACTGTGTGTAACTAGCGATTGGTTCTGACATGTCCAACTAGGACGGGAAAATTGATTTGTTATCAAAAGGAGGATGGTTCGTGACCGCATCGAAGAAGGTGAAACCCGTTTCGAGAAATACCTCGGATATCGGTGAGCAAGGTACGCCGAACGCATCAGGTATGGAGTCGGCAACGGATATTCTGAATCGAATATTCGCTGACGGGACAGGTTCGGTGTCAGGTGCGGAAATGGCAGATCTTTCTGCACGCTATCAGGCTTTACGCCAGGCTGAATTCCCTCATCCTTCAAAAACTCGCTTCATTGCCGTTGCAAATCAAAAGGGCGGGGTAGGGAAGACCACAACTACAGTTAATTTGGCATGCGCCTTTGCTGAATTCAATCAGCGTGTGTTGGTCATCGATATGGATCCACAAGGCAACGCTTCTACTGCATTGGGAGTAGCTCATGAGTCCGGGACTCCATCAACGTATGATGTACTTGAAGGCCGTCTTGGGATTGACGACGTTAAGGTAGTTTCCCCTGAATTCCCCAACCTTGAGGTTGTCCCATCTTCCATTGACTTAAGTGGAGCTGAGCTGGAAGTTGCGGATATGCCCAACCGCAATCAGCTAATGAAAAAAGCAGTTGCTGACTATCTCAAAGTCTGCCATCAGCATTATGACTATGTTCTCGTTGATTGCCCACCTAGTCTCGGATTGCTAGTTCTGAACGCCATGTGTTCAGTCAATGAGGTATTGATCCCAGTACAAGCTGAATACTATGCGCTTGAAGGACTGCAACAGCTACTGCATACCATAGGGCTTGTTCAGCAAAGCTATAATCCTTACCTTGTAATCTCGACAATGTTGTTGACGATGTACGATAGGCGAACACTGTTAAGCAAAGAAGTGTTTGATCAGGTCAAGGAACATTATCCAGAGATAGTGCTTAATACGACCATTCCGCGTTCAGTCAAAATCTCTGAAGCTCCCAGCTTCCGGCAAAGCGTTGTCACCTACGACCCTAAAGGAGCCGGTGCTATTGCTTATGAGGAGGCAGCGTTAGAAATCGCCCAGAGATCGAACCAGGTACTGGAACATATTGCCAATAGAAGACAGGGGGAGTGAGGACATGACAAGCCGTTCACGGTTAGGCAAGGGCTTGGGGGCTCTATTCCCCGCTTTGCCAGGTGAAGATGATGAAAACAATGCTGACAATAATAGTCGGCGACAAGATAACAAAGTACCAAATTCAAGCAATAAGCAGCCGATTTTTCAAGGTTTGGGTGCGGAATCAAATGGACAAAAGCGCCTAGAGAAGGACGACACAACAAAAGGCAAGGCAAAATCAGAAAGAAGTACTCAGCATTCGGATCGTGCTGGCTCAGAGCTAGCGGATTCAGCAAAGTCCTCTAAGAGTGGTCGTAAACGTACCAACGCAGGACAAAAGCGAGTCAGTATTTCCAAGTCAATCGCCGACGATGTTTCACGTGAAACATTAACGTCGAAGAGGACCACCAAGCGTCGGTCTGTTCCCTCCATCAGCAGCTTGGAACACCCTAGTGATTTATTCTTTGGCCCTACGACGACGAATGTTTCACGTGAAACATCGTCGATGATGAAATCGAGTGATGCTGTCGACGATAGGACAAAAGAGGCTCGGCAAAGCGTTAACCGTGCAGTTCCTGTTGGCAATGATACTGAGCTAAATAAGGCAGAAGGCAATACCCAAGAGAAGCTGGAACCCGTCAAAGGCGGGTACTTGGCTGAAGTGCGTGTGGACGATATTAGGCCCAACGCACAGCAACCGAGGCAGATCTTCGATGAAGATGAACTGTTGGAGCTGTCCCTCTCCATCAAGGAAGTTGGTGTATTGCAGCCGATAGTGGTGCGAAGATCGACTCTTGCAGACTATCCAAGAACAACTGGAGATAAAACAACCTCAGTTGTCAGCGCAGGCAGTAAATCAAAAGTTGTTGACGCTAAGACCGGTGCAGAGCGATCGGGACAGCTTTTAAACCAGAGAGACGTGAATCTGCGGCAAACAACTCATTATGAAATCATAATGGGTGAGCGTCGTTGGCGTGCTACTAGGTTGGCTGGCCTAGATACCATACCTGCAATTGTTAAAACGACGAGCGATGACACCATGTTGCGTGATGCCTTGCTCGAGAATCTCCATAGAGTAGCTCTTAATCCTCTGGAAGAAGCAGCAGCTTATCAGCAAATGATCGATGAGTTCGGCTTGACTCAGGACGGTTTGTCTAAGTCAATTTCCAAGTCCAGACCTCAGATCACCAACACACTTCGCTTGTTGAAGTTACCCCCCAGTGTTCAGAAAAAAGTCAGCTCAGGTGTGTTGTCAGCTGGACATGCCCGCGCCTTGCTTACTTTACCGGATGAAAAGTCCATGACTGCTTTGGCAGACAAGATCATCGCTGAGGGATTGTCAGTAAGATCTACCGAGGAACTTGTCGCCTTGCAGACCGGACAGGCGAAGAAGAAAGCAAAAAAGCCTAGAGTAAACGCCTGGGCCGATAGTCCTGTACGCCAGGACCTGGAAAGTCACTTTGATACGAAGGTGGCTATTAAGGGGACTAAAAAGCACGGGAAAATAGAAATCGTATTTTCTTCGCCAGAAGATATGGACCGTATTGTTGGCATTCTCTTGGAGAAGGATCAATCCCCAAATAATGGCAATCGTTCGGGCGGTAAAGGCTGGGTTTGATCCTATTCTCAGAATGCGACTGCAGGGGTTGCTTAACCAAACCCTGCCGATAAGGCGAGCGATTGCTTCATAGCTCAAACAGGTCCCGTATGAGCTGATGAGCAATCGCTGCATTTGTCTTAAGATCAGAATGATTAAACCATCATTAGTAAGTGCCAGTCACTGTCCAGATATATCTGTGCTGAAAGGCTGTGCGCAATATACCTATGTTGGCAGACTGTTCGGTTCTGAATAACTGCTAACTGATCAGCCAAGTCGTGTTGTCGGTTAACTACATCCGGTCCGATCGGTATCTCAACTGGTTAGCTGTCATGGGTGGATGAGTGCGCCCAAGTGTGGGGCATGTGGTGAGTCGTTGACTAAGCTGGCTATTTAGTTGGGCGTACTGGAGTGGTTGCTTATGTCTGTGCTGTGTGTCGGCTAAGAGGTAAGTCTCCGCTTAGATGTGGTTCTAGATGAAGCAAGGTTCCTTTCCTGGCAGGGAAGTAGCATACCTAAGCTAGCAAGGTCTGTAGGATTTTCGACGCGGCGTTGGGGGGAGGGCTGGGTTCTGTAATGTCTCCTTAGCAGAGAGTAGTTATATCAGCAGGAGACGATAGAAAAAGCTGTAGGGTCAGTGATGTTTCTGTTGAGCGGGCTATTTCGTCGTAACCAATAGACAATTAAGTGCAACTAAATAAGCTGCTGAAATAGTAGATAAACGAAGTGCCTGGCAATCTTAAACTGCCAGGCACGTAAATTCTTGTTTGCAGGGCGTATCAGGTCTTAGCGGTTATCCAAACTCGTAAGATACTCTTGGGCATCCAAGGCTGCACGGCAACCCATGCCAGCAGCAGAGATGGCCTGACGATAGACTTTGTCGGTTACGTCACCAGCGGCAAAGACTCCGGGTGTGGAGGTCTTAGTTGAACCGCCCTTGACCAGGATATAGCCGTCCTGATCCAGGTCGACTTGTCCATTAAAGAAAGCAGTCTGGGGGGTGAATCCGATGGCAACGAAAACTCCATTTGCTGGAATATTTGACTGCTGGCCAGTTGCTGTGTTGCGCACATCCAAAGAGGTTACACCGCTACCGTCACCGTTGATCTGCGTGACGACCGAATCGAGAAGGAAGTTGATCTTGTCATTGGCCTTGGCTCGGTCCACCATGATTTTTGAAGCGCGGAAGCCTTGGCGACGGTGAATCAAGGTGACAGAAGAACCGAAACGGGTTAGAAAGTCTGCGTCACTCATGGCAGAGTCGCCGCCGCCAACGACCACAATCGGCTTATTCTTGAAGAAAAATCCGTCACATGTGGCGCAGTAGGAAACACCTCGCCCAGAAAACTCGCGCTCTCCAGGAATCTCCAATTTTCGATATTGCGAACCAGTGGTGATAACGACTGCTCGAGTTTGGTATTCTTCACCGCCATCGGTAGTGATCCGTTTGATATCTCCACTCAAGTCAACTGAGACGACATCGTCGTACTCGATCTGAGCACCAAAATGTTCGGCCTGCTCGCGCATCTGATCCATCAGATCCGGACCCAATACCGCTTTTGGGAATCCGGGGAAATTCTCTACCTCTGTCGTGTTCATAAGCTGACCGCCGGGCGTTAGGGCTCCAGCAATCACTAGTGGAGCATATCCGGCTCTTCCAAGATAAATGGCGGCCGTGTAACCTGCTGGTCCGGACCCTATAACAATGGCATCATGAACACTTTGCTTCATAACGTTACTGTATCCATGCAGGATGACTGGGGCACACGCGGTGGGCGAAAAGGGCGCTACTTATATCACAGTAGGTCTGTTTTTGACAGAAGCAGGTTATTCTTAAACTATGGAGAAAACCGTGATAGTGGCCATCGTAACCAATCTTGGGACGATTCTGGTGCTGATCTGGTTTATGCTCCGAGTTGATCGGTTGCTGCGGGAGCATCCTAGCCATCAAACAGATAATAAGAGTGAGGATGACAGCTGGCATAGTTGGCGTTTTTGGAATCCTCCAAGCTCTGATGACAATGAAGACGAGTTGGACGCAGATTCTCCGGTAACAGATAAAAACCTTGTCGCTGATGATGGCATGTCAGTTAGGTCTACCGACCGGTATGCATCCTCAACTCAGGAAGAACTTGGTGAAAGTTCCTCGCGCGGATCGAACAAGAGCGAGGAAAGCAGCAGAGACGAGTAAGGCATATTGAGCAAGGCCGAGGACTGCCCAATTGTAGTAGGGTGCGGTTTTAATTGCTTGTTTGATCTTATGAAGTATGGCCTTTGAACAAGGATGGATCCCCTTGGATATATTAATCCACTGATTTGCAGGGTATCTATGGGCATTTATCTATGAGCTCTAGAGTGCGTGAGGGGAGCAAACCGCGTCAGCAAGATGGCTTAATAAATGAAATCTGATCGGAAGATGTGTTCTCAGCGATGAGGAAGGACAAATAGGGGCAAATGAACCGGGAAAACTATGCCGGTGACCGAATGATAATTTGCAGGTGAAGACTCAACCCTCGCTCGAAGTTCTTGCTGGCATAGTTGAAATGGATCGATTCTCGACGCTATAAAAGCAGCAAAACCTACATGCAATTACGCGTACTTTGATAGAAAAACTTGGTATAACATCTTCAGCAAAATCAGGCAGCATCCGTAGTGATTGCAATCCTGCGAGGGTCGTCTTCTTTTTCAGTCGACCATTTCTTTATTCGACTCGCACTTTTAAGGTGCAGGATTCGTTGTCGGTCATAGGCCGTTATACCGTTTGAGGCTCTCGCTGGAGTTCGTGCAGTAAGTTGATCACCCCAGAATGTTTCACGTGAAACATTGGATACCGACCGCGATTGCATTCAAGGGTGTGAACAAATACCGCAGTTTCCTGTGAGTTGAGTCTCGGAGGACGACCAGTCATTGCAGCATCGGCAATCCATTGGTCTGCGTCGATTTTGCAAATCGGTTTGGTTGACAATATAAAACTGTGATCTGACTGAACATGCCCTTCGATCAATATCGGCTTTGGCTGAGTAGCAAAAGAGAAGTGGAGAGTACATCAGAAGTGGGGAGCTGGGCATATCGAATAGAAGGCGAGAAATAATCGATGATGAGTGGCGAACAATGAACCACTGCCATTGTATGGCTGGGAAAGAATGCTAATGAGAATCTGGTGCCCGCCCTGTATGCTATCTGCTGTGCCTGTATTGCAATCGGCGTATATTGCAGATCCGCCTGACGCATATTGTACAAATTGCACATCATGCATCAGGCGGACCTTGTACGTGCTAGCCGAACGATAGGCAGAACCAGAGGGGCTTTAAGGTCTCAATCGGTTCGCTTTTGATTCAAAACTGATTGAACCAATGCCGTGTATAGCTCTGGCAGATTGTAGCCAGCGGCCTGGGCTGACTGTGGCAGAAGCGATGTGTCCGTCATACCGGGTGCCACATTGGACTCCAGGAATTGCGGCTGACCTTGGGCATCAACGATGAAATCGGTTCGTGAAATATCGCGGAGCCCCAGAGCCCGGTGAGCGGTCAGTGCGGCATCGCTGACAGCCTGTGTGGTCTTGGCATCCAGTCGGGCTGGAACATAGAACTCTGTCGGGCCAGGTGTGGAGCGAGCCTCGAAGTTGTAGGTGCCTGAGGGAGTCCAGATTTCAAGCGGAGGCAGAACCAGGGGGTGTCCGTCAAACTCGAGGATGGACACAGAGACCTCGGCGCCCGTGACAGCCTGTTCAATCAGGGCTACATCACCGTAGGCAAAGCAATTGATCAGCGCCTGAGTGAGCTGGCTCTGTTCAGTCACCATGGTGCAGCCCATGGCTGAGCCACCCATGGTGGGTTTGATGAAGAGTGGAAGTCCTAGCGAACCTAGAAGCATATCGATAACGGGTTCGACACCCAGCTCGCGGAACATGGACTCGGGCAGCGTCACGGAATGCGGAGTGTGCAAGCCGGCCATGCGGACGACGTTCTTGGCGATGGGCTTGCTCCAGGCGGTCCGGGAGGCCTTGGCCCGGGATCCGATGTAAGGCAATCCGGCCATTTCCAAGACGTCACGGATGGAACCGTCCTCGCCGTTGGCGCCATGCAGCAAAGGCCAGACCAGATCAGGGCGGGTCGACTCGTCGGTCAGGTAGGGAAGGAGCGAGCCATCCATGTCGTGGACGTGGACTGTCCACCCTGCCTCCTCCAGGAATCCCTGAACTCGATGACCCGAGCTGATGGAGACATCGCGCTCATGGCTGAGGCCACCACAGATCACCAGAAGCGACTTGTCAGCACGTTTGGTGGTCTTGCTGGCCAGGGAGGTGACATCGTCCATGGTGACTGGTGTGGCTTCACGGATGGAGCGATGTGAGGTCCGCCTGGCTTTTTTGGCCACTTCGCTGGCACCTGTGGCTGAAGTGGTGGCCGCAGTGCTGGTCGGACTTGCGACCGTGGTCGTCTTCGTGCTCGCGATTGTCTTGGCCTTGCCGGTTGCCACGGTTTTGCCGCCGGTCTGCTGCCGAGGTGTCTTGCTGTGCTTGGCCGCCATGATTCAGCCCCTTTTCTTGTCGTTGTCAGGCTCGAACAGCCGGACGGTGGCGAGTTCGTTCTCGATGACTGTGGACAGTCTGCGTATTCCTTCCCGGATCCGATCGGGAGTGGGGTAGCAGAAGGACAGGCGCATATGATCCGCGCCCTCCCCATTATCGTAGAAGGCTGTGCCTGACACGTAAGCTACCTTGGCGGTGATCGCCCTAGGCAGCATGTCCTTGGCGTTGAGCCCCTGGGGTATCTTCAGCCAGATGTAGAAGCCACCCTTGGGCTTCAGCCATGAGCAGTAGGGCAAATATTCCTTCAAAGCCTCGTCCATGGCATCACAGCGCTCCTTGTACATTCCCCGGTAATCGTTGATCTGCGATTTCCAGTCGAAGTTGTCCAGATAGGTGGTGATGGTCATCTGGCTCATGTTGGAAGGACAAAGGATGGCTGACTCGTTGGCCAGAACCAGCTTCTGTCGGATGCCAGGAGGCGCAACCATCCAGGCCACGCGCATGCCCGGGGCGATGATCTTGGAGAAGCTGCTCAGGTAGACAATGCCCTCGGAATCGTAAGAGCGCAGGGCCGGATAGGTCTGGCCGTCGAAGGCCAGTAGTCCATAAGGATTGTCCTCGACAATAAGCACATGGTACTTTCTGGCGATCTCGATGACTCGCGGCCGCCGCTCGACACTCATGGTGGCGCCGGCGGGATTGTGGAAGTTGGGCACGGTGTAGAGGAACTTGACCGCTTTGCCTTGACGGCGCTGTTCAAGAATGGTCTCTTCCAGAGCCTCGGGAATCAGTCCGTCTCCGTCCATGGCCACGTTGACCACATCGACCTGGAAGGACTGGAAGACGCCCAGGGCGCCCACATAGTTGGGTGCCTCAGCCAGCACCACATCGCCCGGATCGCACATGATTCTTGTGATCAGGTCCAGTCCCGACTGGGAGCCGTTGACGATGACCACGTCATCCGGCTGGACGTCCTTGATACCTTCCAGCTCCATGATGGGCAGCACGTCCTCGCACAGATGGGGATCGCCCTGTGCTGACCCATACTGCCAGGCCACTTGGCCCTTGCTCCGTAGCATGACGCCAAGCTGGTCGGCCAGTTTATCGAAAGGCATCCGGCCCAGGTAGGGCATGCCGCCGGCCAGGGAGACCACTTCGGGTCGATTGGCGACAGCGAAGAGGGCGCGAATTTCGGAGGCGCGCATCTGCTCGGCTCGTGCTGCATAGGAGCTATACCAGGGATCGTTCTTGATGACCTTGGGTGCGATATTGGGATCATCCGCCATGACTGACTTCCGCCTTCCTGCCGCCGTTGTCTAAGGAAACTGTATTACCTGCAAGGGCTTTGTTGGAGGAAAAATCCAACACATTACCATTTCGGTACACCCATGGTCAGAACCCCGCCTGGGATTCCTTCCCATTTTCCAGGAACTTTCAATCCTAGCTGCTTTGAGGATCGGCAACAGCAAGACAGCAGCAAGAATGGACAGCCAAGTGTTCCAGCCAGGGACGTGTGGAGGACCTGCTTAGAAGGCCTGGACGGACGTGAAGCGTAGGGAGTTGCCCGGCATGCCGTCCATGGGCACCCAGACGACCAGATCCTGGGTCGTGACCGGCTCACGCAGGGTGACCTGGGTGGTGCCCGAGGGATCGAAGCTGAAGTCGGCCAGCGGCTGCCCCTGGTTGGGCTGGGCCGCTGTGGAGTTCGCGTAGATCTGGGCATGGCCGCCGCTCTGTGGCATGACGATGGTCAGGCGGGAGACTTCCTCCGGCTTGGTCAGGTGCATGTACCATCCGAAGCCCTGCAGGCCGGCGGGCTTGTTCAGGAAGAGCTGCCGATCCGACTGATAGGCTGTGGTGTTCTTGGGCTTGGGCGGATTGGGAACCTTTTTGGCCACCTTGTCAGCATGGCTGACCTTGTCGGTACCAGCCTTGGCCTTGCCGTTGGCCTTGGCCTTGCCATTGTTGGTAGTTGTCGCCTCCTCGTCCCCATCAGTCCCACCGGGGAAGGGGACGTTGGACATGACCGGCCAGCCGCCCTCCTCCTTGCCGACGTTGGGTCGGGAGCTGGAGATGGTTGAGATCGCCCACACCAAGGCCACTACGATGATTGCGGCCGCTACGGCAATGACTACGGAGCGAGTCGTGAAACGGCCGAATAGACGCGTGTCGGCCATGTCTGTCTCGTCATCCAGATCCTCGTCTTGGCTATCGTCCGGAAGTTCCGAATAGGTCACCGGCGCTGGCATGGAGTGAATTTCGGGCGTGAAGCTGGGGGGCAGAGGCTCCATGACCGTGGTCTGCTGCTCTTCTTCGTCAAAATCGCGCTTCTTGGAGGATCGGGGCGCTCGTTCGGCATCCTGATTCGAGTGGTCATTCTGCCGCTCTTCGTATGTCTGATCGGTCGAGCCGCTGGCCACGCGTGCATGGGTTCTGTCGTGTGCCTCGGCGTCATCCTCGCGCCGGGCATGTGATTCTCCATTACTCTGTGGGACGGTCTGTGAGGCGGTCCGGTTGGATGCTGCCCTGGCCTGACGACCGCCGGTCTCATGGCTTTTCTTGTCGCTGGACTTGTCGAAGTCCCACTGGGTGAAGCCGCGCTCCACGGGGTTGTCGGCGGTCACGCCGCTGCCGCTGATGGCCTCGGGCGGCCGATGCTGATCGTCTCCCACGGTCGGCATCCGCCCGGTCACTGCCTTGGACTCCTCGTCATTCAAGGCAGCGGGCCTGGCAGTCGTCGTCCTGAGTGCGCTCACATCCATGGCCGCGGTCTTGCGGGAGCGGCTGCTCAAGGAGCGTAGCCGTTGACGTTCGTCGAAGAGCGAGAAGAGGTCGGTGTCCGTGTCTTCGGGATTGAGCATCTCGATTTCGCTCCGGCCGGGGAAGAGCAGTTGGTTGGTCTTCCAGTGCGGCTCATGATGGGTCACAGTCTGTGCGGCAGGCAGGGCTGAGGAGGTCAGCCCATCGGGCAGGGGCAGTACATCCTTGGGATCCACCGGTCTCAGAGCCACGGTCTCGATGGAGGCGCGGCCGTCCATCTCAGGCCAGATCAGATCGCTGTCGGTCAGCTCCTCGGGAGGGATCCAGGGGCTGAGCAGTGCCGACAGCTCGGCCAGGGTGACCAGGGGCACTGGCTTGGCCCCCTGATCATCAGTCAGTCCCAGTCCGCGCATGCAGATGATCCTGAACTCTCCGGGTGTGTGCTTGGGAAGCTCTTGTAGGCTGGGCTGTCGTCCGTCTTGGTCGGGTCGGCGGGTCAGCATGGCGTAGAGCACGCCAGCCAGTTCGCGTATGGCATGCTCCTCGTCAGCCAATCCCGTCTCGTTCGGGACTGACGGGTGTGCGATCATGGGCGAGATGGGGGCATCGGCCAGGGTGATAGAGGCCGGCGCCAGCCTGATGGTACTGGTTGAGACTGCATAGTCGACCATGCCGGCGGCATGCAGGGTACGCATGGCCTCGGTGACCTCACCCATGATGGTGCCTATGGCCCGGTTGCTCAGCGTCTCGCCGGCGGGCCCGTGCATGTAGTCCCTCAGGGACATGCCGGCATCGGGAGCGGTGACGATCAGGGAGACCCCATCCCTGGTGTGCAGCTGGTAGACCGGAGTGAATCGGCGGTCCTTGCTCAGCGCCAGGCCGGAGGCGTTGACGTTGATCAGATCCGTGCAGGTCGAATCGCCGGCGATAAAGAGCTGGCAGTCCCTGTCCAGCACCTTGTCCTTGGCCCGCCAGACGCTCAAGCCGTTGGCACGGCGGAGCAGGGTGACCAAGGTGTATCTGCCGAGGATGGTGTCTCCGATATGCGCGTTCATGCTTGCCGAGCTCTCATCAGAAGTGGGGCGTCGCCTGTGGTTGGCGACGCCGTGGTGGACCGTGCTGTTCCTAGGCACAATCCTAACGGGTTGCGGGGCCGGAGGGGCTGGAGGGGGCCCGGCTGTCGCGGATTCTCCATCAGTGCCGGGCTCGCGGGTCGCTTCGAAGTTCTCCAGAGCCGTGTCCATGCCAGGCTGGGTGGAATCAGGAGAGGAGGAGTGCACCACCCTGACCGAGCGGTCGGCCAGCCGGGAGGGCCGTCCGTCCAAGGCGTCCAGACTGCGGACCGGGTGTCGGGCCGTCCTGCCCAGACGGCGGGCCAGGTCGATCATGAGCTGGGTGAATTCCTCGGTGCGTAGCGCAACCAGGGTCACGGCGTAGATGGCCGCTGTCAGCAGGGTGATGACCATGCAGATAAAGAGCGCCTGCACCCAGCTCATGTGGCCCTGCCGGTCCTGGACCCAGGCGCCGACCAGGCGGGTCAGTGGAGTCTTGACCGTCAGGGAGGCCGCCAGTGCCAGACCTGCCGCTAGGAAAGCCTTGGCGTAGGTGCCAAGGATGCGCCGACCATCCAAGTATCCCTGGAAGGGTCTGCGCAGCATGCCCGCCAGCATGGGGAAGCTGAGGATGTTGCTCAAGGACAGGCTGAGTCCCACCAGGGCCGCCCAATAGCGGGGAGGGGCCAGGCGGATGGCTGCCAGGACCAACACCACCTGGATGGTGTTGGAGACGGCCGCGAAGATGAAGGGATGCCTTCCGTCCTCGAAGGCATAGAAGGTGCGCTGAATGAGCAGGAAGGCACTCATGGGCACCAGCCCCAGGGACAGGCCTATCAGGGGTCCCGAGATCAGGACTGCCTCGTGGACGCCCACGGAGGGCAGCAGGGCACGGGTGATGGGCACAGGAATGGCCAGCATGACCGCAGTGAAAAAGAACATCATCAGCCCGACATTGCGCAGGGCCTGGCTCAGATCCTCGCGGGCATCCCCAATGCGGCCGTCCGAAACCGCCTTGGACAACTTGGGGAAGATGGCCGTGCTGACGGAAACGGCCACCAGGGAGTATGGCAGGATGAAGAGGGTGTAGGCGTTTTGGTAGGAGCCGTTGCCGGCGATGTCCAAGGGGTTGCCCTCCAGAGGGGCGCCATTGTTGATGCGGGCGTTGATTACGTTGGCCAGCTGGTCGATGACCACCACACCCATGCTCCAGGCCGCCACCGAGCCCATGGATCGCAGGCCGATGCCCCGTAGGCCCCAGCGTGGTCGATAGCGGAAGCCGCTCATGATCAGGGGGATGAAGAGGACCAGCGCCTGGAAGGCCACTCCTAGGGTCCAGGCTCCGGCGGTCAGGGCCACCTTGCCGTTGTCCCAGAAACCCACCGGCTGGCTGCGGGCGTTGCCGAACAGGAGGATGAAGACCAGGAAGCCAAGGCAGCTGATCAGATTGGCGCCCACCGAGCTCCAGGCGTATGCGGTGAAACGGCCCTTGGCGGCCAGGATCTGACCCAGTACCGTGTAGAGCCCGTAGAAGAAGACCTGGGGCATGCACCAGAGGGTGAAGGAGTTGGCCAGAGCGCGCTGTGCGGGGTTCCATTTGGAGTTCAGATAGATGGTGGTCAGCACCGGGGTGCCCAGCATCAGCAGCAGGGTCAGCAGGGCCAGGAGAACCATGGCGACGGTGATCAGCTTGTTCAGCCGGTCAGCCGCGTCCCTCTCCTTGAGGGTGCGTACGATCTGCGGGACCAGGACGGCGTTGAAGATGCCGCCCGAGATCAGGGTGAACATGACCTGGGGGATCATGGCGCCGGTCTGGTAGGCGTCGGCTGCGATCCCGGTGGTGCCTATGGCGGCTGCCAGCAGGATGGTGCGGATCTGCCCGGTCACCCGGGAGGCCGCGGTGCCCGTGGCCATGATGGCGGAGTTGCGCCCTACGGAGCTCATTCGTCCGGGTCCTTCGTGCGGTGGAACTGCCGCCAGAGCCCCAGGAGCCCAAGGAGCACGGCAAAGACAATGATGAGCAGGCCGCTCATGTCGCTCAGACGCAGATTGCTGGTGATCTGAGCCCGGCGCATCTGGCCGAAGGGACGGCCCTGGCTGTCCAGCAGGCCGATGTCCACGTTGGCCCTGCCGGCAGTCGCCACTCTGACCTTAAAGGTCACTTGGGCCTCGGATCGGGCGGGAATGACCACATCCGCCAGGCGCGAGGTAACGATCTCCATGGAATCGGTGCGAGCGCTGATGCGGGCGTGGACCGGGTAGGGATGGCTGTTGCTGACGGTGACGGGCATGGAGGCCGTCTCGCTGACCACGTTCAGGGACTCGCTGGGCGTGATGCTGATGCCGTCCAGGAGCCGGTGGGATATGGCGCCGGCCTGATCGGCCAGGCCGGCGGCGGCTGTGGTTCCGCCCAGGGACTTCAGGGCTAGATCGTCGTGGGCGGCGGTCAGCCGGTTCAGCCACTGGTGTGGATCCTTGGGCTGGCGGGCCGTGGTGTCAGCATCTTGTCGGGCCAAGGCCTGGCTGTCGGCCTTGCCGGCCGTGGCGCTGGCAGAGGGCTGGGCGGTCTGCTGATCATCGGCCAGAATGGAGGAAGCGAACCGGTCGATGTCCGCCCTGCTGGCGATCAGGGAGTCCAAGGTGGCTGCCGAGCTGTCGCCATGCTTGGCGCCGCCCTGACCGTCATCGGCTTCGAGGGCCTTGAGCAGGCCGGATGAGCCGCCGGTGAAGTCGGGTGCTCGCATCAGATTGTCCATGGGTTCCAGATGGATCCAGGGAGCGTGCTCCAACTCGGTCATGATCCTGTCCGCATGCTGAGTGTCCTGATCGGCATCAAAGCAGACCATAAGGGAGCGCTCGGCGTAGGGCTGTTCCATCTGATAGAAGGCGCTCTGGGCCATGAAGCGTGCCGTCTGCCCCGCCTGGGTCTGCTCCCCGGTGGCCCGCGTGGAGCTGGGGTTGCCCCTTGCCAGGTTGCTGAGTTCGCGCTGGGCCGACAGGACGGTCACCCGTCCGGCCTGGGTGTCGATGGTGTACTTGCCGGTGTGGGCGGATGTGCCGGCTCCTACCTCGAAGCCCTGCGGGGCAATGACCGTCTGGTAGCCGGCGCGGCGGGCTGCAGCGATGGATTCCATGGTCCACTCCTGCTTGCCCTGCCAGGCGTATGTGCCGGAAGCGGCATCAGGATAGAGCTTGGTTGCGGTCTGGGCGTTCCAGGACTCGGGGGTGACCCCGGCCTTGGCGTAGCGATCCTGGTTCTGGGAGGCGTATCCGGTGATGTCGAAGTCGGCTGGCTGGATCAGCCCCTGGATCTTGGGACGGTTGGCGGAGGCGGACAGGTAGATCGGATCGCCCAAGGCCTGCAGGGACCCGTGCTTAGCCAGCAGCTGGCTCTGATCTTCCTGGCGACGGTCCCCTTGACGGGTCAGTGTCACGCTCTGGTCTTTATTCTTGCCCGGGCCTGACTCGGATTCGGTACCGGGCTGGGTCATCAGCGCTGTCATGGCCTTGTCGTCAATGTTCCAGTCCGAGGAGATCAGCGGCATGACCATGGTCAGAGACAGTGCAGGGGTGCCAGCAGTGGGCAGTCCATCCCATGTCCGGGTTAGAAAGGTGAACACGTCGCCCAGAACTCGATTCTGACCGTCGCTTAGGGAAAGTCGGATGGGTTTGGGCCCCCAGCTGGTCATCTTCTTGATCGCGCCTTGGTCAGCCGGCACATTGACTGAAACCTCAGTGCTCTGCCCGGCCGGGATTGTCGGTACGGTCTGTGTACCCAGCACGTCCGGGGTGGGGATGCGGGCGTGGCCTTCGGACCAGGCCTGCATGTCGGCCCGGGAGCTGAAGGAGTACAGGGCACTGGTGGACACGCTCAGATGGGTATTTTCCATAGGCTGGTTCGCGGTGTTGGTCACCGTAGCGCGCAGGGCATAACCGGATTTGTCAGTCACCACAGGCGTCGACCAGCGCAGAGCCACCTCGGCCGAGTTCTGATGATTGGGGGCAGCCAGTGCCGGTGTTGGTAGCCAGGGAGTCACCACCAGGGCTAGCAGGAGGACGATCGCCGGTAGGATTCGAGCCCACCCGGCCCATCGATTGAAGGCATGGGTGCGCTGGCTGGTGCGCCCGCTCGGGCGCAGGGGGGTCTGGATCATGGCTGTTTTTTATACTTCCTCGCGTAGAGCCAGGCTATTTTACGCTCATTAGGATAACTGAGCACCGAGGTCAGGTCGGAAAAGTCCACCCAGATGGCATCTTCGGCCTCGTGATCAGGGTCGCCCTCCACGCTCAGGGATCCGCCGATCATCCGCAGGACGAAATGGTGGACCAGCTTGTGGACCCGTTGGTTGGTCCCGGTGAACCAGTAGTCGATGGTGGCGATGGAATCGGTCACCTTACCCAGTATTCCCGTCTCCTCATGGACCTCGCGCACCGCCGTCTGCTCGGGTGTTTCCCCCCTCTCGATATGCCCCTTGGGCAGGCACCATTCCAGGTGGCCCGAGCGGGAGTGCCGGGCGATGATGGCCACTCGGTCATGCCGATCGAAAATCAGCCCACCCGCCGAATATTCGCGCACCACCGGTAGCTCCTGGGCATCCAGGGAGGCAAAAGTGGAAGGACCGGAATCGTGTTTGTGCCGGGGCATGAGGGCAGGCGTGGGAGCGTCATCCTCGACCTGTATGCGCTCGCGGACCTGCGGATCCAGACGTTCGCTTACGGTTTCCACAAGATGGCCCCGACTCTGCTGGCCGCGGGCATGGATGTCCGCAGAGTCGGCGCTATGTGCAAGCATGCGCGCCATGTCCGCGGGCGTAATCATACTCCAACTCTACGTAAGGTAATGTGCAGGTGGGGTAACGGTATGCTAGTAGGCGCATCAACTCCGTAGGAAAGGGTGAGCGTGGATTTCCAAGTCTGGCCGGAGGCCATCGAGCTCGGGCGCCTTTTCGCCGAGCAGGGATTTGAACTGGCGTTGGTAGGGGGCCCTGTACGCGATCTGCTCCTGCGCCGGCCCTCCCACGACCTGGATTTCTGCACTTCGGCCAGGCCCGAGCAGTTCGAGCCCATCCTGCGTCACTGGGGGTCGGGATTCTGGGACATGGGGCGCAAATTCGGCACCTTGGGCGCTCTTCGGCGGCGTTCCGACGGCACCGAGGTCAAGGTGGAGGTGACTACCTACCGGCGAGACACCTATGATCCCAACTCCCGCAAGCCCGAGGTGGACTACGGGGACAGTCTTGAGGGCGACCTCTCCCGGCGTGACTTCACCGTCAACGCCATGGCCCTGCGGGTGCCCGATCTGGTCTTCGTGGACCCCTACCGGGGGGCCAACGACCTGGCTAAGCAGGTGCTGCGGACCCCAGTGGATCCCCGCCAATCCTTCGACGACGACCCCCTGCGGATGATGCGGGCCGTGCGGTTCGTGGCCCAGCTGGAGTTCACCATCGCTCCGGAGACCGCAGAGGCCATCACCCGCATGACCGGCCGAATCAGCATCGTCTCGGCCGAGCGGATTCGCGACGAGCTGACCAAGCTCATGCTGGCCGATCATCCCGTCCAGGGCATCGAGGCTCTGGTGCAGTCCGGCTTGGCCGACATCGTGCTGCCCGAAGTCCCGGCCCTGCAGCTGGAGATAGACGAGCACCACCGGCACAAGGACGTCTTCGAGCACACACTGATGGTGGTGGACCGGGCCATTGCCCTGGAGACCGGACCTGACGGACCTGTGCCCGCCCCGGATCTGACCCTGCGCCTGGCTGCCCTGCTGCACGACATCGGCAAACCCGCTACCAGGCGCTTTGAGCCCGGCGGCAAGGTCAGCTTCCATCACCATGATGCAGTCGGAGCCAGGCTGGCCCGCAAGCGGCTCAAGGCCTTGCGCTTCGACCACCACCTGATTGCTGACGTCTGCGACCTGATCTTCATGCACCTGCGTTTCCACGGCTATGTGGATGAGCGGTGGACCGATGCGGCCGTACGCCGCTATGCCCGGGAGACCGGGCCCCTTTACGAGCGGCTCAACCGTCTGACCCGGGCCGATGCGACCACCCGCAACAAGCGCAAGGCCCAGGTCTTCTCCTCCGCCATGGACGAACTGGAGGACAGGGTGGCTCAGCTGCGTCGGCAGGAAGACCTGGATGCCATCCGGCCCGACTTGGATGGACGACAGATCATGCAGATCCTGGGCCTGAAGCCCGGCCCCCAGGTGGGACGCGCCTACCGGCACATGCTGGACTACCGCCTGGATCAGGGCCCGGTCGACCGGGGGACGGCTGAACGGGAACTGCGGCAATGGTGGCAGAGTCAGGGCCAGGCCTGATTTGGCCTAGCTCTGACTGAGTATCCCTGGTCTGCATTCTGCGGGTTCGGATGCCGCCGTCTTATATTATGTGGAAGATGCTTGCATGGTCATCAGGTGCCAGGGTGGCATTGGCTGTGATTGTTGTGTGGTTGTTTGCTGGCGGTGTGTGGCCGACTGGCCTGGCTGTCGTTTGGTGCTGGCTTGTAGGGCTGGTGGGTGTGGTGGCGGCCTCGCTGTTTTGGTTGGGGGTGGCGGGGCCGCCTGTTGGCCTGGGTCCTGTTGGGGGTGTGGCCCGGGCTGCTTACTCGTGTGAAGTGTGTGTTTGGGTTTGTTGTCGTCGGTTTTTGGCGGCTGCGGCGGCTCCTGCGGCGAGCAGTCCTGTGGCGAGCAGGAGGAGCATGCCGTTGCCTCCGGTCAGGGGCAGGCTGGCGATGGACAGGTACCGGTAGGTGTTGCTTGTGTCGGTTTCCTGTGGTACGCCGTCCTGGGTCCAGTCGATGGCTGCGGGGACGGGGCCTGGCGTGTAGGCGGGCGTGGTGGCGTTCCAGGTGCCGTCGGGGTTGGGCGCCAGGTTTTTGCCGGCGGCAAGGCAGGCGTCTTGCTGCCGGGTTTGGTCGAAGCAGATGCTGGTGGCTTGCGGTTTTCCGGGGAAGCCGACCGGTCCTGGCCGGCTGGCCGGCCAGGCGCTGGAGGGGCTGCGCCCCAGCTGGCCGTTGATGTTGCTCCCCCAGGAGTACAGGTTGCCGTCTGAGGCCAGGCCGTAGGACAGGTTGTCCCATCCGGCGCTCACCTGCACCCAGGTCAAGCCGGAAGGCCCGTCTGCCGGCGCCGCCACCTGGACCGGGGTATGCCGCTCAATGGTGGTGCCGTCCCCGATCTGGCCGTAATCGTTGTTGCCCCAGGCGTACAGGCGCCCGGCAGAATCGATGCCAAGAGACGTGCTGTTGTGGACGCTGACCTGCTTCCAGGATTGCCCAGCATAGGAAGGGCGGGCCTGGGCCGGTGTACACACCATAACATTGGCGTCCCCGTTGCCGACGCTGCCGCTGAAGCTGCTGCCCCAGCCGTAGGCGTTGCCGTCGGAGCCGATGGCCAGCGAGCTGTAGTCGCCCATCTGGAACTGTCCCCAGGATGACACGCCCTCTGGTTTGGCCACAGGGACAGGGGTGAGCCTGTCTGGCGTTATTTGCCCGGTGCCCAGCTCGCAAGCCCTGGAGTATCCCCAGCCGTAGAGCTGGTTGTCCGAGCCCAGGGCCAGGGAATGCCAGCCCCAGCCGCTCATCCGCTTCCAGGTGAACCCTGAGG
>NZ_JAFNMO010000016.1:0-1012 GCF_026537235.1 Bifidobacterium sp. B4111
TGCCGTTCGCATAGCCGCTGCTCTTGTAGCCGGTTCCGGCGCCTCCCGTGGCGGGGGCTGCGGGTGCGGCTGCCTGCGCGGCTGCTGCCGCGTCGGCGGCCTGCTTCTGGCTGATGGAGTCGTTGACGGCCTTGACGGCGTCATCCAGGCTCTTCCTCGCGTCCGCGTAGGTCTTCGGATCGGTCACGTCCTTCCTGCCGCTGGCCTGCCTGGCGG
Source organism: Bifidobacterium sp. B4111 (assembly GCF_026537235.1). Classification (NCBI taxonomy): domain Bacteria; kingdom Bacillati; phylum Actinomycetota; class Actinomycetes; order Bifidobacteriales; family Bifidobacteriaceae; genus Bifidobacterium; species Bifidobacterium sp. B4111. The sequence continues at coordinate 217 of NZ_JAFNMO010000016.1, forward strand.
CGTCGATGGCCTTGGCCAGGGCGTCCCTGGCGGCGTTGTCCGCCACCTTTCCGTCCGAGCCGCCCAGCAGGGAGGCAGCCGAGCCGATGGCATCCTCCAGCCCCTTCTTCCCGTCGGCCAGGCTCTTGGCCTTGACGGAGGCCCGTACCTTGGCGGCAGCGGCCCTGTACCGGCCGACGAGCCCCTTGTTGATGCTGGCGGCCTTGGCCAGCCCGTCCCTGTTCCGGTCCAGCCGTCCGGTGTCCTGGCTGGCCGTGCAGACGGCGGCGGTATGGCCGGCCGGCTCCCGCACGGCCTGCTCCAGCGTCTTGCGGACGGCGGGGTCGGCCACGTTCCGCTCGGGCGTGGCCTGGAGCATCTTCCTGGCCTCCTCCTGCTCATGCCGCTGCTTGGCGGCGCTGGCCGTGTACGCCTGGTAGGCGCGGCCGCAGCCTTCAAACGCATCGGCATGGCGCTGCCTGAACACCCAGACCCCCGCGACCACGCCTACGACGATCACGATGACGGCCACGATGGCTGCGACCATGATGGCGCGCCGCCCGAGCCCCCCGCCATTCTTCGGCCCGGCACCGGCCTCGCCAGCCAGACCCTGCGCGGATCCCCCTTCAGCGAGCTCTCCCACAGAGGATTGCTCCTCAGCAGCATGCTCTTTGCCGGGCTCCTCATCGGCCAGACCGGACTCACCCGGTTCCTTCCCGACTGGTTCGATCCATGTGGTTTTCGCCGGACCATGCTCGTCCATGATAAGCTCCCCCTCCTCACATGACACTTTGCCACCAGCTCCATTCTCCAACAT
>NZ_JAFNMO010000017.1:0-901 GCF_026537235.1 Bifidobacterium sp. B4111
GGCGAGGAGGAGAGCGTCGAGCACGTGCCGTATCCGAAGGATTTCGCGACGAAGCCTGACGCGATAGAGCATCTGGTCGGACAGTTCGGCGGCGAGCAGCCTGCGGGCGTGGAGCTTTCGCGCGGCTCGGGTGACACGGTGGCGGTCAGCAGGGTCAAGGACTGGGCGCAGATCTTCGACGACCAGCAGGCCCAGACGCAGGCGCGGCAGCTGCTCGGCATCGAAGGCTCGGAAGCTGACGGGAACGATGATGGTAAGGACTTTTGGGCATGAGCAGCGATCTGACGATTACGGACAAGCAGGACGGGTTCACCGCGAACCAGGTGGCGGCCCTGCAACAGATGGGCGTGCAGAACGCCAGCCAGGGTGATTTGGCGGTGTTCTTCCACCAGGTGCAGCGCACTGGGTTGGACCCGTTCGCCCGACAGATCTACATGATCGGTCGCAACCAGAAGACCCCCAACGGCTGGGAGACGAAGTACACGATCCAGACCGGTATCGACGGGTTCCGACTGATCGCCCGTCGTGCCGCCGAGCGGAGCCATGAGGCGTTCGGGGAGCCTGAGACCCTGTGGTGCGGGGAGGATGGCGTGTGGCGTGAGGTGTGGCTTGGGAGCAAGCCGCCCAAGGGCGCGAAGGTCGTGGTCCAGCGTGGCGGTGGCTCCTTCACCGGAGTCGCCACCCTGTCCGAGTACGCGGGCAGGAAGAAGGACGGGTCACTGACCAGCATGTGGGCTTCCAAGCCTGCGCTGATGCTTGCCAAGTGCGCCGAGGCCTTGGCTTTGCGCAAGGCTTTCCCGCAGGACCTTTCAGGCTTGTACACGGAAGACGAGATGCATGATGACGTCCAGGATGCCCAGCCTGCCCAGCCGGTGCAGGCTGTGGTCATGTCCACCAAGGA
>NZ_JAFNMO010000018.1:0-870 GCF_026537235.1 Bifidobacterium sp. B4111
TGTACACGGAAGACGAGATGCATGATGACGTCCAGGATGCCCAGCCTGCCCAGCCGGTGCAGGCTGTGGTCATGTCCACCAAGGATCAGCAGGACCGGATCGCTGACCTGATGCGCCAAGCAGGAGTACACACCACGCCCCAAGCGCGGACGGCATTCAAGGCATTGACCGGCAAGGATTTGAGTCTGCCGGGCCAGCTCACTCATGATGATGCGGCCATGCTTCTGGACGCACCAGACTTGGTGGTGTCCAGGACCAGGGAGGCGCTGCAAGGCAAGACTGATGGTCTTGAGGCTGAGGCTGGTGGTGCCCGATGATGCGGATAAAAGAGATCAAAGGGTTCTTCGGCAAGCATTCTGACGGCACGGTGCAGGTGTATGAGTGCGACCAGTGTGGTGCCAGGACGTATGCGCCCGGCTTGGATGGGTGCCCTTTGTGTGGTGACAGTGGCAAGCTGTCGGACCGGTATGTGACGGCGCTTGACACGGTGGACTCGTATATGCAGGTCAGGGGCAGCCGGGTGCTCGGTGCTGATTGCGGTTGGCCGTCCTTGCAGACCGTGTATGCGGCCGTCGCCCCTGGGACGGTCACGAATGCCCGGTTTGACCTTGACGGCGTGAACATCAATGCGACCAGGGCAGGTATTGGCGGCAATCCGTTCCATGCCGGGTATCGGGAGGTGTTCCTCCGGGCTCTGGACGATATCAACCGGTATGGGACGCAGGCTTTGGCCGAGGAGCTGGTGAGCAGGGTCGTCAAGGATCTGGGGGCGCATCATGCCTCTGAGTGACCTGGCCCTGCTTGGTGCCGGCGTGTGCGGCGCGATCCTGTTCTTCGCGGTTCCTTGGACGCTGGTGGAGCCTCGGCTTG
>NZ_JAFNMO010000003.1:0-211324 GCF_026537235.1 Bifidobacterium sp. B4111
CACCATCATCCCCCTGGTCATCGCCTTCCTCCTCCTGCAGAAATACTGGCAATCCGGCCTCGCCGCAGGAGCCGTCAAAGAATAAACCAAAAATTCTATGGAATCGTTATATTGGATTCGTCACATGTAATCGTGCATCAATAGGGTGGACTGGAATGCTTGTCTGCCTGCTATTGGACGGTGGTGTGACGTTCAACCAGCCGATAGCCAGTTGTTAGTACGTGGACTTTTTCGCTGGAACCTTCGATGCGTGCGATGAGTTGTTGGACCGCTAGTTGGGCGTATTGCATGACATGAGGGTCAACCGTGCTCAGTGGCGGCGAGGAGTAATGGGACTCGCGTGTATTGTCAAAACCGATTACCTGTATTTGTTCCGGTACGGAAATATGGTGTTTGGACAAAGTAGACAGGGCGCCCAGCGCTAAGGCATCGTTAGCGCATATAATGCCTGACGGCATATCTCCTGTTTGTAGCAGCATCTCTGTAGCTCTTTCGCCTTCTGCTTCGATCAATTTACGGACGGGACGAATAATCGTCCAATCAGGTTGTATAGCGTGATCTTGCAGGGCTAATAGATATCCGTGCAGTCTCATATCTGTGTTTCTATCCCGCGTATGACGAAGTCGTTGGGGTATCGGATCAGGATCTTTGGCATCCTGTTCGTATGTTTCGAAAGATGCGCCAATCATTCCTACATGGCCATCAGAATGTTCGATAAGCCAATTCGTGGCGTAACGTGATGCGTCAACATTGGGCATCATAACTGCATCCAATTCACCGTCGCCCAAATAGTCACCTGCCAATACGACAGGATAGTCCTGCTTAAGGTGACGGATGCGTCGCAAAATAGTGGCATCAGCGAAGAAAATCCACCCATCTGCGTTGAGTTGGTAGGTTTCTTTGATGGTCTCTTCAAAATTGTCGCCGAATACGCTTACGGCCAGGCCGTACCCTTCTTGATGGGCATATTGTGCTACACAGTCACAGAATAAACTGCAGAACGGCTGATCAAACCGAGGAACAGTGATGCCGATCATCCGGCTATGCCCCGTTCTCAGCATCTGAGCGGGCCGATTGGAATGATATCCCAAGGTAGTTATGACAGACTGCACCCTTTTCTTGGTTTGTTCGCTCATTCGACCGGTTCCGTTAATTACATTGGAAACTGTCTGTTGAGATACCTGTGCTTTGTGAGCTACTTCGCGGATAGTCACCCGGTGCTTCGTCACTTCATCTTCTCCCTACATGGTTGATGATTCGGTGATACTTCCACATTATCTAGAAAGTTCTTGAGGCGAATGATGTGTTGTTCAGAGTATAAGCACATGGGTTTTGTGTTCAAGGACAAAGCGCATTGCGGCAGATAATCTGACCGTCGTACTCGCGTCTGGACTGCTCAATCGATCAGGCCCTCGAGCTGGCGGCGGTTGATCAGAGAGGGAATGACGCCTTCGCGGGCGACGCTGAAGCCGGCGGCCAGATTGGCGATATGGGCGGCTTTGTCCAGGGAACATCCGTTGCACAGATAGGAGGCCAGAGCACTGATGAAGGCATCGCTGGCGCCGGTGTCGTCGATTGCTCGGGTTTCGTGGGCTGGGAAGTCCTTGTGTCCGCTGGCAGTGACCAGGGTGCAGCCGTGCTCGCCCAGGGTGATGATAACCTTGCCCACCCCGCCGTCGATGAACTGTTTCGCCTTATCAACCACGGGTTCTGGTCCATGTATCAGGGTGTTCAACTCGTTGAAATTCGGGATCAGGATGTCGATCGAAGACAGGAGGTCCTCGGGCAGGTGATCGCAGGATGATGGCTTGACGATGGTGACAGCCTGGTGGCGCTTGGCTGTTCTGCAGGCCTCGGCGACAGTATCCATGGGGATCTCTGTCTGGATCAGGCAGTAGCCGGTGTTTCTGAAGATCTGGTCACGCTCGGTGATGTCACCCGGGGTCAGGGATTCGTTGGCGCCCGCCACCAAGGAGATCATCGACTCGCCCTTGCTGTCGACAAAGATGTAGGCTTTGCCCGTGTCCGCCCCGCTGATTCTGCGCACACCAGTGGTATCCACATGGGCTTGCCTCATAGCTTTGTAAATGTAGTCTGCAGCGGGATCACTGCCGACATTGCCAATAAGGGAAACTTGATGCCGCAGCCTGGCCACGCCTACCGCCTGGTTGGTGGCCTTGCCCCCCGGTGTAGAGGCGAAATTTCTGGTCGTGGTGGTCATGCCCGCCTTAGGCAGACTAGGAGCGGTCAGGTAGGTGTCCACGTTGATGCTGCCCACCACCACGATCTTCTTGCATCGCTGGTCCGGGGGTCGGCCAATAGTCTTCTCGCCGTCCAGGGCAAAAACATGCTCGAAGGTCTCGCTCGAATCAGACTCATGCTCGATGGCGCGGATGATCCGTCGACACAGATAGGCGCCGAAATCGGCATTGCGCATGACGTAGGACGATATCTCTGGGCTGCCTGGGTAGCGCAGATGCACGTTGGTGTCGTTCATCAGGGAGACCAGGGAGAGGTCCTGGGGCAGGTGGTAATGCATGGATTCAGCGAACTGGAGGAATTCCAGGGCATGGTGGTAGTGGGATGCCACGATTCCGGTGACGTGCCGGTTCTCCAGGACTTGGGTCAGGTCCTCGCCGATGGTTTCCAGGACCATGTCGGTGTGGTACTGGAGGTTATGGTCGAACAAGCAGCGTCGGTAGCCGTGCAGGAAGCTCTGGGTCCGCCTGCCTGGCGAGAGCAGGCAAGCGATGCTGGTGTGGTGGCGATTGATCAGCTCTTCAGTAAGACTGTAAGCAGCCTCCTCGTAGGGCATGAGCGCGGCCCGATCGTCCCTCAGGGGTCCAATGGTGAGTTCGGGGATCCTGCGTTCCTCGATTTTGCTTTTCAAGGCCAAGCTTGCGCGGTCGATCGGCTCCCATACCATGCCATCCACTCGATGTTCCAGAGCGGCCAGGATGTTTCGTTCCTCCTGGTCGTGATCGCCGTAGCTGTTGAAGACCAGGGTGCCGTACCCCGACTTTTGTGCCTGCTGGATGATCCCATCCAAGGTGGAATCCATGGAGATGGATGAGCTCAGCAGGACTCCGATTCTCCAGGTGGTGGTGTTGGGCTTGGAGGATCCGTAGGGCGTGTAGTGGTACTTCCTGACCAGTTCAAGGACCCTGTCGCGCGTGGCGGCGGTAATGCTCGCGTCCCTGTGATTTACGATCTTGGAGACCGTCGATGTGGATACGCCGGCAAGCTCAGCAATGTCCTTGATATTCATGGGGTTCCTGCCCTCCTCATCTCTGATGCTCCGGCGAATGGCTTCGTTGGCCTGTTGGGTCTAGCGAATCAAGCTTACCTGAGAGATCGTCGTCAGAGGTTTCGCATTTGACACCTCATGCAGCTGTTGATAGTCTCTGTCAATGAAAGTTGTTTACGAAAGTGGTTTCTCAAAGCGGTGATGCGGATCTGGCTGTGAGCGACGGCCGTCTGCAGAAATCGACATTCAAGGACCAAAGGCGGTACGAATTATGAGCGCGCGATCGTTGTGGAGAGGAATCACAGCTCAATTCTCGACAAAATCCTTGGTGCTGATACCCATTGCGGTGGGCATCAACCTCATCGGTGGGACCCTGAGCTCCACCCTCAAACTGCCGCTCTTCCTGGATATGATTGGCACCACGGTTATCGCCTGCCTGTCCGGGCCTTGGGTGGCTGCCCTGTGCGGACTGCTGACTAATGTCTTCCTCGCCTTGGTAGCTAATCCGGTTTACCTGCCCTATGCGCTCTCCAGCGTTTTGTGCGGCCTGGTGATCGGATACATGGTCAAGGCCGGGCTCTTCAAACGGATATGGGGAGTCGTCCTGGTCTGGCTGGCCTGCGCCCTGGTCAACACGGTAACCGCCTCTCTGATCACCGTGCTCGTCTACGGGGGCGCCACCGGAGTCAATGGCACTTCGGTCCTCACAGCTGCGCTGGTGGTGGCTGTGAAGAACATCGTCATTTCAGTGCTCTCCTCCTCCATGCTGGAGAATCTGATCGACAAGGGCATCACCGTCCTGATCGCTTATGTGATTGTGCGTCGAATCCCCAAGCGCTTCCTGAGCCAGTACGCCTTGGACGGCAGCGATGACCAGTCCGATCTGGACGATTTGGATGACCTGGATGAGGATGAAGACGAGGATGAACGCGAAGCGACTGGAGCGTCCAGTCTGGCGAGTTCAGCACGGCCGGGGAAGATCGACGGCGCAGCAGAAGCTGATGGTGGCACATCGACAGGCGACTCAGTGGCCTTGGACTATGAACGCACCCAAAGGTCTGAACGCTGATGCCTGGTCCTGCATCGAACGGGATTCCTGATTCTCCCCTGGCCCGCATGCATCCCATGGCCAAGATTGCTGGAGTGTGTTCCTTGGGCCTTGCGACTTTGGTTTGGCCGGACTTTACCATGGGTCTGGGAATCGTCGTCATACTTTTCGTAGCAGCGGCTCTGGCCCGGGTGCTCAGGCCCTTCACTGGGGTTATGTTTGGGTTCGGCATTCCCATCACGCTCATGCTGCTGTTTATTCAGGGATGCTACAGCCCAAAAAACACCAAGGTCATTCTTGATCTGGGATTTGCCGAGCTGGGTCTTGAAGGCAGCCTCTACGCAGCCAAAATCGTAGTAACCCTTTTGGTTTTCCTAGGGTCTTTCTATCTGACCAATAAAACTACCTACATGGGTCGCCTGGTTGCGGCTCTGACACAAATAGGCGTGCCATCCAAGATCGGCTACCTGATCCTGGCCAGTCTGAATGTGGTTCCCCAGATGCAGCGCAGGATTGCGGTCATCGAGCAGTCGCAGCACGCGCGTGGCTTGGAGACCGGCGGCGGCTTGATTTCCCGGACGCGGGCCTTCCTGCCCCTGCTCGGACCGGTTGTTCTTTCCTCCCTGACGGATTCGCAGGAGCGCGGGATGACCTTGGAGACCCGCGGATTCGGTATCCGTAGGGTGCGGCAGACCAGCTATCTTGAGGTGGTTTGGCGGCGCAGCGACACCGTGATGACCATCCTGTTCACCGTTTTTCTGGTGCTTGCCCTGGTGCTCGGCTGCCTTTCTCGCACAGGTCTGGTCACCTTCGCAATCCAGTGGGGAGGTCGGGCATGACCGAGGTCATACGAGTGGAGGACTTCTCTTTCAGATACCGTGATGCCAATCGGACCACTTTGAAGCGGGTGAGCTTCAGCGTGGAGCAGGGCAGCTTCTTCTGCATCGTCGGAGCCAACGGATCGGGAAAGTCGACCCTGTGCAACGCCCTGGTCGGTCTGATTCCTCACTATTTCGTAGGTAAATCCAAGGGGAGTGTCCAGATCGAGGACATCGACGTAGCTGCTTCGAGCATTGCCGATCTGTCCAGACATGTGGGCTTGGTCTTTCAGAACCCCTTCAATCAGCTCTCCTATACGGCCGGGACCGTAGCCGAGGAACTGGCCTTCGGGCTGGGCAACCATGGGGTTCCACGTGAAACCATGCATGCCAAGGTGGCTCGGGTGGCGGCCCTTATGCATATCGAGGATCTGCTCGACAAGAACCCTCTGGAACTCTCCGGTGGACAGGTGCAGCGGGTGGCCTTGGGCTCGACCTTGATCATGGAACCGGACATCCTGGTTCTGGACGAATGCACGGCCCAGCTGGACCCGCTAGGCAGCGAGGAGATCTTCGACATTGTCAAGCGGCTCAACCAGGAGGGGATCACCGTAGTCATGGTCGATCACGATATGGAGCGGGTCGCTCGATGCGCCGATCAGGTCATGGTTCTGGGGGCAGGCCGGGTTCGCTCCATAGGTACTCCCGGGGAGGTCTTCACTGATCCCGAGACCGCGAAGTGGGGGATTGACATACCGGATTACGTCAAACTCGGCAGGGGTTTGCAGGACGCTGGATTCGACCTGCCGGATCTGCCCGTACGCGAGGACCAGGCGGTACGCATGATTCGGGAGGCGTTGCGGTGAAGATCGATCTGGAGCATCTGGAGTACGTCTACCCGCATGGCCATCGTGCCCTGGACGGAGTGAATCTGACCCTCGAAGGTGATCAGCCTGTAGCGCTGATCGGTCAGAACGGCGCTGGCAAGACCACCCTGGCCAAACATCTGAACGGCATCCTTAGACCAACCAAGGGTCGCATCTTGATTGACGGCGTCGATCTGGCTACAGCGAACACGGCCCAGTGGGCCCGGAAGGTGGGGTACGTCTTTCAGAATCCCGACGATCAGCTCTTTCTGGACAGTGTGCGCAAGGAATTCGCGTTCGGTCCCCGGCAGCTTGGTTTCGATCAGGATCTGATAGCGCGACGTATGGAGCAGGTTGCTGGGTTGGTGGGTCTGGCGGACCGGTTGGACGATCATCCTTTCGATCTGAGCCCTACCGAGAAGAAATTCTGTGCCATCGGCTCCGTCCTCATGATGGATACGGGTGCCGTAGTTTTCGACGAGCCCACATGCGGACAGGACAAGGCGGGCGATGATCGGCTGGCGGCCATCATCGCCCGTCTTCGGGGCCAAGGCAGACTCTGCATCACCATTTCCCACGACATGAAGTTTGTCGCCCGCAACTTCCCCAGGGTTGTGCTCATGCAGCATGGCCGGATCCTGCTGGATGGCAGTCGCGAGGAGGTCTTCGCCCGGGACGATGTGCTCGAGCAGGCCTATGTGACGCCTCCGCCCATCACTCGGGTGGCCCGGCAAATCGGCTTGGATGGCCCGGTCTTCACCGTCTCTGCCTTTGTCGATGCAGCCTGGCGGGCCAAATCGGGGAGCAGGAATTTGAGTTTGGATACGACAAGAGCAAAAGGAGTGAAGCAATGACCAGACCACTGATCATCGACACGGATCCTGGCATCGATGATGCTGCGGCCATTACGATGCTGGTCGACGAGCCCAGCTTCGACATCAGGCTGATAGCCTCGGTGTCAGGCAATGTGGGCATCGGCCACACCACCAACAATGCCCTGAAGCTGCTGACCTTCCTGGGCAGGCGCATCCCCGTGGCCCGTGGTGCTGCGGCCCCGCTCATGCGTGACAACAGGTTCGCCACCGAAGCCCATGGCAAGTCAGGGATGGGGTCATTCGTCTTCCCTGAGCCTGACGCCAGCCTGCTGACCGAGAACAATGCGGTCCTGGAGGAGCGGCGGGTGCTTCTGGAGAGCGATGAGCCAGTCACCATCCTGACCCTGGGCCCTCTGACCAACATCGCCCTGCTGCTGGCCACCTTCCCGGAGGTCAAGGACCACATCGACCGGATCGTCATGATGGGAGGTTCCACCGGGCGCGGCAACATCGGAGTCTATGGCGAGTTCAACATCTCCGTCGATCCTGAAGCTGCCAAGATGGTCTTCCGCAGCGGGCTGCCTGTGACCATGGTTGGTCTGGACATCGGTCGCAAGGCCCATCTGGTCGCCGGAGATCTGGACGATCTGGACGCAGCCGGCGAAGTGGGCGGCATGGTCGCATCCCTCTTCCGGTCGTACGACGGTGGACACATCGAAGAGGGGATCAAGATGTACGACCCTTCGGCCGCCATGGTCCTGCTCCAGCCAGACCTGTTCACCATGCGCGAGGCCTTAGTAGACGTCGAAATCTCCAGCCCGCTCACCCTGGGCGCCACGGTGGTCGATTACGACGGCATCTTGAGCGACAAGGCCAACGCCAGCGTCTGCGTGGACGTGGATGTGGACGGATTCCGCTCCGCCTTTGTCGACAGGGTCGGCCGAGTTCGCCGTCAGTAGCTTCCGCATTGAGAAGAACCGAAAGGAAATTAAAGAAAAAATGAGCGAGTCAACTGTCTCCGAGGAGCAGAAGAACGGTATACCCGTTCCCGAGGAGGGGACTCCGGAGTTCGCGAAAATGAACAAGATGGCCCGAGTGGCCATCCCGGTGGTCCTGATCATCTTCACCCTGGGCGTGCTTCAGCAGCAGGCCTTCGGGATGATCTACGTGAACATCGGCAAGCAGCTCAACCAGGCCAATCTGGCTCCGCTGATCACCTCGCTGCCCGGCATCATCCTGGGAATAGTCTGCGTCATCTACGGTTCGCTGGGTGATTTTGTCTCCCTGAAGAAGATGATGATCCTGGGTACGATCGTCTTCGTGCTGGGTTCGATTCTGGGGTGCTTCGGCACCTTCAGCATCTGGATCGTCATCGCGGCCCGCGTGGTGCAGTCGGCCGGCTGGCAGGTCTCCGGCTCCATCTTCCTGGTTCTGGTCTCCAAGTACGTGGAGAAGAAAAAGCGCGTCATCTGGTACGGCGTCTTTGTAGCGGTCTTCCGCTTCGCTGCCGCCCTGGGAGTCTTCCTTGCTGGCTACATGACCCTGCTTGACTGGCGCTGGCTCTTCGGCGTGGGCGTTGTGGCCGTCTTCTTCATCCCCGTCCTGGCCAAGAACCTGCCCGACCAGCATGCCGCCGGCGCGCGCATCGACGGAGTCGGCTTCACCCTGATCGGACTGTTCGCCGCTTCGGTGACCATGTTCTTCACCGATATGAACTGGGGCTGGGGCATCGCCTGCATCGTGACCCTTGTTGCATTCGTGGTGTACATCAACAAGGCCAGGAACCCCTTCATCACTCCCAAGATGCTGACCAACCCGGCCTTCGCCTTGACCATGACCGTCATCTTCGTCGGCTACTTCTTCAGCTACACCCTGAACGCGGGCGTGAACGCCATTGGTCTGAACGTGTACGGCATCGATTCCTCCAAGGTCTCCAACCTGCTGGTCTGGTCCATCATCCTGGCTGGCATCATGGGATTCGCTGCCGGGCCGGTCATCCAGAAGATCGGGCGCAAGGCTTCCGTGATCCTGGCTCTGGCCTGCATGGGCGGCGGCCTGATCGCCATCGCCTTCCTGATCCCTGCTGGCAAGATCTGGGCCCTGGCCGTGGCGCCCTGCATCTACTACTTCGGCACCTCTTTCTTCTACCAGCCCATCGTCGACACCGCGACTTTGACTGTGGAGCCCGAGGAGTCCGGACGCGTATTGGGATTCAATGATCTTCTGCAGGCCATCACCGGCTCCATCGGCGTTTCGCTCTTCGGCCAGCTGATGGCCAACGGTTCCATGGGTTCGGGCAGCCTGGCCGGCACCAAGGCCGGTCTGGCCTCCACCTACGCCAACGTCTTCATGATCGGCGGCGTGATCATCCTCGCTGGCATGGTGCTCTTCATCTGCTCCATGAAGATGATCTACAGCCACTCTCGCGTGGCTGAGGACGAGGACTGACCTTCCGAACTGCTGGTTGAGAGAACCGGACCCAGGATTTGCCCCTGAGCCCGGTTCCTGTCCATAAGGGTGTGGGCAGAATTCTGCTGGGCGTATCTTCCGCAACCCAGTCGGCGGTGGCACAATCTGCGGCCTAAAAGTACCCGAATCCGACGTGAACGAGGCAAGGGAAGGAGCGGGTCAGCCATGGCCATATCCAGGTTGGGCAGGCAGATGGATGCGAACATTGTGATTTGCCTATTTGGGACCCAGGCCATGAGCGGACTTGTCAATGTGGCTGAAGTCAGCACTCATGTCAAGATGGAAGTGGGAACTGTCCCGCGTATGTAACTTAACTCATTGACTGCTTTCCACATGGACTTGTGCGGTTCTGCACCCGTTGGCTCTCCCTGGCATTAGGCATTCCTTGCGTTCCAAATGCTCCTGTGTGTGCGATATCAAATATGCGAATCAATCAGTCTGGCAAAGCTGGCCGGGATAGAATGACCGCATTGACTTAGTGGTGGCGCGACAATCTGTTCCGCCGCCTTTATCTTTCTTTATTTTCGGTCTTTAGTCTGGCTCCTGCCATACGGAAACGGAGAGGAGCCGATCATGCATTACATATTACGGACCGAGGGGCTGACCAAGGTCTTCGGCCATGGGCAGCGGGCCGTCGACCAAGTGTCCCTGCATGTACCCGAGGGCGGAGTCTACGGGCTTCTGGGCCCCAATGGGGCTGGCAAATCCACCACTCTGAAGATGGTCACAGGCATGCTGCGCCCTAGCGGCGGGTCCATGATCCTGGATGGACACCCTTGGTCGCGCCGGGACCTTTACGACATCGGTGCTCTGATTGAGCAGCCGCCCGTCTACCCCAACCTGACGGCCCGCCAGAACCTCAAGGTGCGCACCACCCTGTTTGGCCTGCCTGATGAGCGGATCGACCAGGCGCTCTCCATTGCCGGACTTGTCGATACGGGCTCCAAGAAGGCTGGGCAGTTCTCCCTGGGCATGAAGCAGCGCCTGGGGATAGCCAACGCCATCCTGACCAAACCTCGGCTGCTGATCCTGGACGAGCCCACCAACGGGCTGGATCCGCTGGGCATCGAGGAGCTGAGAGGGATGATCCGCAGTTTCCCCCAGCAGGGGATGAGCGTGATCGTCTCCAGCCATATCCTCTCCGAGGTGTCGGTCCTGGCGGATCACATCGGCATCATCGCCGACGGCCGCCTGGCCTACGAGAATGAGCTGCATGCCGGGGAGGACCTGGAGGGGCTGTTCATGGATGTGCTCAGGAGGTCGCGATGAGCAGCAGGAACCTTGAAGAACTGACCCAAGATAATGTGGCTGCATCAGGCGACCAGATCGGGACGCGGGTCAGGGCCGGAGGCATCCCCTTCGGCAGGATCCTGGCAGCAGAGATCATGAAAGGTCGGTCGGCCGCGCCGAGGCGTATGGCCCTGGCCTTTCCTCTGGTGCTCATTATCATCATGGCTGTCCTCGTGTTCGGACTGCATGTCTGGTCGCCCTCTTCGGTCAACTACTGGTATGTCCTGCTTCTCCCAGCCATGGCTGCCCTGATGAGCGCCGCCGTGGCCAGCATCGACGCAAGGCAGCAGTGGAGGACGACCCTGGCCCTGCCCGCCGCGCCCATTCTGGTTTGGTGGGCCAAGATCGTCTACTGCCTGTTCCTGGTCGGCGTCGCCACCCTGCTGGCTCTGGGCCTGCCGGCGCTCATGGTCGCCATCTCTGGAGTCGAGGGGCCCTCTCCGGCTGATTTTGTCATCAGCGCCCTGATGCTGGTCCTGGCCTGCTCCTGGATGATACCGGCGGGATTGGCGCTGACCGCCAGATTCGGCATCCTGATCGGATTCGGCCTGCCTTATATGGCGGACCTGCTGGTCTCGACAACCTTCTGGGGAAACCAACGGCTATGGCCCTTCCTGCCGCCCTCCGCCATGATCAGCCTGCCAGTGCCTTTCATGAGGGTCATGCCCGATGGCGTGCCCCTGAAAATCGAGAGCAGTAGTCCGATCAAGACCGCACTGTCCGTCTTCGGCGGTCAGAGCCTGACGGCGCTGGCGGTCTGTCTGGTCTGGTTCCTGCTCCTGTCCCTCCTGACGGGAATCTGGTTCTCGCATAAGGAGGCCGACTGACATGACCGTGCACTACAGACGCGCCGCCAGACAGACCGTTCCGACCAGGCAACCCAGGGCAACCATCTGCCGGGCCATAGTCTCGGAGGCCGGACGGCTGCGCGGATCAGCGCTCATCCCCATCCACGCCGTCTGCGGGCTGGCGGCCGGGATCGCCTGCGGCGCCTACTTCGCTGCGGCCCCTTACGACCCCGGGTTCGGGACCGATGCCTTCTTCCAGATTCTGGGTGCCTTCATGCCCCTGATGGTCGCCATCATCGTCGCCTTGAACATCGAAACCGAGCGCGAGGCTGGCGACATGGCCAACCTTCTGGGGATTCCCAGCCGCCGCCTGGGCCTGACAGCCAAGATCATAGTGCTCTGGATCTTGGGCCTGCTGGCTCTGGTCCTGGCCGCCCTGGCCTTTCGCCTGCCCATGGCTCTGGCAGGCCGGGCGGGGACGCCGGTCTCCGCCCTCGCGCTCGCCATCCTGGGCATTGCCGGGGGTTCCCTCTGCCTCTACCTCTTGGCCATAGCCCTGGCCATGCGTTTCGGCAGGAACCTGACCATTGCCGTCGGGGTCGTCGGCACGGGGACCGCCATCGGCTCCCTGGGAGGCCTGCTCAACGGCCTGTACAGTCACACCCTGGCCGGGGCCGGCCCCACTGGGGTCAGCCGGTGGATCCCCTTCACCTGGCCCGCCCGCTTCGGCTCCCTGGGCATTGAGCAGGCCTTGGCCCTGACCATGCCGGGAGGGGACGGCCTACGGGTCTCCATCGGCGTAACTGCCTTGGATAATCTGGTTCCCTGCCTGGACTTTACCTTGGCCTTGGCCGTGGCGCTCATGCTGTGGATCGGCTGGTTCGAAGACCGGCACAAGTCCAGCGATTAGACTGGGCTGAGAAACGCCTGACAGGCATGTATGCCGGCTGAGCCGGGGGAGGCCAAGCGCAGAGAAGGAGCCGATCATGGTTGACACGCAGGCCGACCTTTCCCATGGGGGCGATCGGCATCCGGCCACCATCCTGGTGGTGGACGACGATCCCAGGATCACTGCGCTGCTGATGGCGGCCCTGTCCAAGGACGGCCACGCGGTGACCGTGGTCAACGATTCCCGAAAGGTTACGAAGATGGATCTGTCCTCGGTCGACCTGATCCTGTGCGATGTCATGATGCCTCACATGGACGGCTTCGCCCTCCTGGCCTCCATCAGGGACCGGGCGTCCTGCCCGATCATCTTCCTGACGGCCAAAACCGACGAGGACAGCGCTGTGCTGGCCTATGGCCTAGGTGCCGACGATTACATACGCAAGCCCTTCGGCGTAGCCGAACTCCGCGCCAAGGTCAGGGCGCGGCTGTCCCAGGGCAGCCGGTCCAGACGCCCGCTTCTGCGTTTCGGCTCCTTGGACATGGATCTTCAGACGCGTCAAATCAGAGTGAATGGGCACAAAGCCAATCTGACGGATGCGGAATACCGCATATGCGCCCTCTTGGCCCAACATCCTGGGCGGGCATATACGCCTCCGCAGATATGGGAGGCCTGCCTGGCCACGGCGGACGACCCGGCCGCCAATAGTCCAAACGGCGATGCCACTGCAGCGGTCAGGGTGCACCTGAGCAATGTCCGGCGCAAGTTCAAAGCCCTGGGAGCGGATCCCATCAGAACCATCTGGTCGGTGGGGTACCAGTGGGCGGCCTGACCGGCGGCGGGCCCGGATCGCCACAGAGGCGGAGCAGCGAGGGGAAGGGTGCGTCCGGCCGCAAAGGGATCCCCATTGTTCTGCTGATTATCAGATACTTTCTTTATGTGCTCCTAGCACTGGTCCTGCTCTTCGTCGGCATCGACGCGGTCTGGACGGGTCTGGGCGCTAGGGGCGACTTCCTTTGGGCCAACTACGGCGAACGGCACCTGGAGGAGGTGGGGCGCACCATCAGCAGTTCGGCCACTGTGGACGACGCCATGATTCCCGCAGCCTACTGGTACCGGACCTATGACCATCGAGGACGTCCCTTGGGGGGCGACATGGGCCCTGGCATGGCCGCTGATGCGGACCTGCTGGCGGCCGATCATCCTGAGCGCGGAGCATCCACGCTGGTGGAGGAGCAGGGAAGGAAGACCGGCCAGCCGCTGGGCACCCGCGTGGGCAAGGAAGCGACGTATGCCATCTATGCCACGGCTGATGGAAGCCGGTGCGTTCTGGCTTATCAGATCATGCCGCAGTGGGTTTCGAAGCAGGCCCGTGACCGGTACCCCAACCCTCAGGACTTCCTGCTGGCGGCATTTGCGGCGGCCCTGCCGATTACTCTGCTGGCGGTCGGGCTGAGGGCAGCTCATGTCATATCGTCCAAGCTCAAGGTTTTCAACCAGGTGGCTGCCGATATAGGGCGCCAGGATCTGGAGGTCGGGCTGCCCCGCACCAACATCCTGGAGATCAACCGGGTGCTGGACTCCTTCGACCGGATGCGCGTCACGCTCAGGAAGTCCCTGGAGGCGACCTGGACGGCACAGGAGGCCCAGCGGCGGCAGGTGGCAGCCCTGGCTCACGATTTGAAAACGCCTTTGACCGTCATGCGAGGCAATGCAGAACTGTTAAGCGAGACCGAGCTCAGCCAGGAGCAGCAGACCTACCTGGGTTACATCGAGGGTGCCATCCATGAAATGGCTGACTATGCCCAGGCCATCAGCCAGGGCTCCATGGGTGCGGCCTCCGGACGATCTGGGGTCGCCACAGCTGTTCTGAGGGATATGGTCGACAATCAAGCCCAAGGCTATGTGAAGGCCCGGGGGTTGCGGCTTGAGAGCGATGGCCGTCTGGATTCCGCCGCCGGTCACATTTCCGGTTATGCCGCTGACCTTGTCCGAGCGATCATGAACATCGTTGCGAACGCGGCTGACTACTCGCCGGACCATGGCCTAGTGACGTTGACCTGGAGGCTGGAGGGTGGTCAGGAGGGCGGGCGAGCCTTAGTGGTGACCGTGCGTGACCGGGGTCCAGGTTTCAGCAGCCGGGCTCTGGCCCATGCCACGGAATGGCTCTATCAGGCTGACAGCAGTCGGCACGGCTCCAGCGGTCACCATGGCATCGGCCTGGCTGCAGCGCGGTCGACTGTGGAAAGTGCAGGAGGCCGCCTAATCCTGGCCAATGCAGCCAGTGGCGATGGCGCAGCAGTCACTGTATCTTTGCCAGTGCAGTGAATTCAGCGGAGCTGATACCGGTCACAGCAAACTCGGTGTCCAGTTAAGAATTGCGCAGTGGTAAAGATTAGGAAATAGTGTTAGTCGTGGGCCAATAATTATGAAAACATCAATTATTTAGTAATTATTTAAGCAATCTATTACTAATAGCTTGCCGTTTTTTAGCCCTCTTGCTTGAAGTGGGTGCGCTCGCCATAGCACTTTCCGAATAATCTAGTGTAAGTACTCTTATACATATTATTCTAACGAAAAACCTTTAATAATAGTATGCATAATAATTTAAAATCTATAATGGTCCTAGTGCTTGCGACAGTTATAGGATAGGGCAGATGGAAGAATTCCCATGCCAGTCTTTCCATGCAGATATCAGGTATTCAATTAACAAGTCGATATCAGTAGATGGTCTATTGTTCGGGAAATAGCATCTATGCTGCTTATGCGCTTTTCTGGCGTTCTGGGATCTAGAGCGAGCATCGTTGCAACTATGTGGAGGTAGTGTTGTGAAATCTATGTCCATGCCTTTTTTATAATTTGGCCACACTTTTTGTAATTCTTTTAACGTCTCCTTTTGGTCGCATGAAGGGTTCATGTAATCAAGGAAATGCCACACCAGCCATAGTTCAAATGCTGGATTTGACAGCGCAACGTGGACGCGATTTTTCTTTGCAAGGTGTTTGGCTTTTCTAACCTGTTCCGTTCTACCGTCCCAATCGAATACTGCCCAAACCTCGTCGTAGTAGCCTTCATCCACGCCTTTATGTAGGTCCCCTCTATTTGCCTTTATTGCTTCTTCTACGACTTCACTTGGATCTGATTTATCAGAATAAGGTTTTATCTGGATGCCAGATGTTCGTAATTCAGTATTTAAATATCGAAAATAAGCACGCTCCGTTTGTCCTTCACACGCTACAAAGATACGCGACGCCGGTTTCCGTTTTCTGCTTCTTCTTGTAGAGTCGAATCTCCTCTTCCTGGCCTGCATAGTTGAGTTATAGCTTATTACGCAAAGGTAGGCAAATCGTCGATCAGGGGTACAGCTCCAAAGCGCCCACCAATATACATTTTTTCTGTATTTGCATCTCGTCTCGGATCAAAGTCAGTCAGCGGGTATAGGCTGGTAGCTCCGTTGGCATCTTTCTCAGTAAACCATATTTGATCCCTGTCTAATGCGTATCCTAGTCCGCCGAAATTTCCAAGTAGACTTATATCGTGAGTCGTAAATAAAATTTGAGCGTTGTTCGGATTGGATCGTTTAGACTGAAAGATATATACGAGCTGGCGCATTAAGGCAGGATGCAAGTCAGACAATTCGTCTATCCAGAAAGGCAATCCCTTTTTTAGGCAGGTGTATAAGCCTCCTGCGAGGTCCCACAAACTTAAAGTTCCCGCAGACTCATAATGCCAATCCAGGCGGACGGATTTAGATTGTTCGCCGTAATGATATAAGGCCGGATGCCTGTTCATCCTAAGCAGTTTATTTATTGTTGCATCATCTTGTTGCTTGTTGTCGCTCTCATTCATCATCTTATATAATTTTACTAATTCTTTTGGTGGATTTGTTGTTGGTGGTATTATTTCGATATTGCCGATGCCTAAATCAGATTTTTTTATTAGTTGTAATACCCATTTTTGGAATTCCTTATCGTTCTCAAATAGAGCAACGCTCAGACTAGGCGTATCGATGGCCTTGACCTGGCTATCTTCTGGTGGTACAAACCATTCATACGCATCTAAAATATCTTTATTATTCTCTTGAGCTGCTTTAGAAAGGAAGAGTGAATTTGGCCTTGTACTATCGACTATATGTTTTTTTGCTCCATGCATATACGACGAAGTTTTGATTATGTCGCGCTGTCCTTTCTCTGTTTGTCTGGAAAAGATTGTCTGAATTGATCTTCGTTTTCCAGCAGGATTTATTCGTAATAGCTCCTCGTTGGACACGTTGCCTTTGTGGTTAATTTCGAATCTATAACTATATTCTGATTTAGCTGTTGTAAATACGATTTCAGTCCGAAAAGGCTCTGCCCTTGTTTGCTCTGATAAAGCGAAGAACGGGACGCGAATAGGCTGCCCAACAGGCCTTAGAGCGGATGTCGAAACTAGTTTTTTGACGAAAGAAAGAGCATGGAGGAAAGTAGATTTTCCTGATGCATTCGCGCCGTATATCACTGCAACTGGGGAAATATCATTACCGGCTAGTTCGTCATCAATTACAATACGACTTTCCATGCCGCTTTGATATCGCCTTAAAGAAAGGATTTGCTTTTCCTTAATTGAGCCATAATTTGCTACGCTGAAGCTGATTAACATAAGTTCTGGCGCCTTCCCTTATTTTTTTCATGCTAGCACAATAATGAAAAGTAAAGCGATTTTTCGCGAGAAACAGCGTTGTGTAGATTATATTAATGATACTGGCTCTTCCTAAATGTTTGCTTCTCCCAGCAGGAAGCATTTGTAATATAGAAATATATATATAAATATATCTTAACTGATGTTAGACATTCTGAGTATATAAGCTCGATAAGTTCTAAGTTCGTAAGTGATTAGAAAACAATACTAACAAATTAAAACTTGTGAATCTTATTGGAAAGAGATATTTGCTAATAAATGAGATAATGAATAAACTGCGCGACAGTTTGTCATAATACCGAGTCTTTTAAGTTTTGCTCTCGCTATATCTAATTACACATGGGGAAGCCTAATATTATAGCTTTGCAAAAAGTGGACATTATAATCTTACTATACGAAATACAGACTCTAGTTAAACTGGTCTGCACCATGCTTCTGACGGGGTGCTATGCAAAAAGTGCTTATAGACCTATTATTTCAGTAAGGGCTTGGAGTGTTTGTATTTAGGTTTCCACGCGTGGTGCAGGTATTGCGTTGGGTAGCATATCATCAAGTCAGCAACGAGGCTAAACAAACAATGTTTCTAGGGTCACCTTACACAATTGTGCATTGTTGCATGTGTGAAAGTTCAGCTTATATATGCAAGACAATTTAAGCTGTTCGGGTTTGGTAAAAAGAAGTCTGTGGTTCGGCAAGGAGTAGGTGGCCTTATTCGCTTACTGTTTATTCCGTCTGACTATATATTGAATTATACTTATGAAAATGCTCTGAAGCATAGCCGACAGTTCGTGCCCATGTTGCGCAATAAGTAGATTTACCGTAGTTAATTTAGCCTGCAAGCCCACGTCCGATAGACTTGTTGTTGTACAGATATCATCGTCGCGTAATGCGATTGCTTTGCCTTGGGACGAAGGCCTTGACGACTCCGGCCGTGTTTATGTATATTATAAATTTAACTTGGCAAGCATCCACGCAACGTTTTGGTCTGGCCGCTTATGATTTCTTCCAACGGGCCTCTGAAGCGTTGACTACTCCGTGGCATAAGCAGGAGAGTGGCATGACTGGGTTGATCAGCGACCCCAAGCATGAGCAATCGACAGATACCGGCGTGATCCCGACTGCAGGGCAGGACCATGAGCAGAGGCGCAGCGTGAATGGCCCCGTCCTCAAGGACCCTTCTATAGTAGGTGTCGATCAGGTTGCCCTTGCCCTGAATGTTGACCCCGACCGGGGCCTGGATGAGGCCGAGGCGGCGCGTCGGCTGGACAGGTTCGGTCCTAATGAGCTGGCTGGAGCGCCTCCCGTTCCTGGATGGAGGAAGTTCCTTCAACAGTTCAAGGACCCCTTGGTCTATCTGCTTCTGGCAGCCACGGCCATTTCGTTGGTGGCCTGGGTGGCGGAACGCTCACATCCGGCATCAGGAGGCGGGGAGCCCCTGCCCTTTGATGCCATCGTCATCATGATCATCCTCATCCTTAATGCCGCCCTGGGGTACGCTCAGGAGGCTAAGGCCGAGCGGGCTGTGGATGCTCTGGCGAGCATGACGGCCCCGCACGCCTCGGTGCTGCGAGGCGGCCGGGTGGTCAGCCTGGAGACCAGCAGGATCGTGCCTGGTGATGTAGTAGTCCTGGCTGAAGGCGATTCGGTCGGCGCCGACGGAAGACTGTTTCAGGCCGCGGGTCTGCGCGTGGCCGAGGCATCGCTGACCGGCGAGTCGCTGCCGGTGGGCAAGCGGCCCGGTCGGCTTGACCAGCCCAAGGCTTTGGGCGACAGAACCAACATGGTCTTCAACGGCACCGCAGTGACCCAGGGGAACGGGCGCATGATCGTCACCTCTACTGGTATGGACACCCAGGTCGGGAAGATCGCCGACATGCTGGCTGATACCCAGGAGGAACCCACGCCCCTACAGAAGGAGACGGCCCGCGTCTCCAAGCTCCTCGGACTGGCCGTCTGCTTGATTGCCGCCCTGGTTTTGGCTGCTTTGGCCCTGATGGAAGGCTTTCAGACAACTCAGGATCTGATTGATTCCCTGCTCATGGCCGTATCTCTGGCCGTAGCTGCTGTGCCGGAGGGGCTGACGGCCATCCTGACTGTGGTTCTCGCCCTGGGCGTGCAGCGCATGGCCAAGCATCATGCCATCGTCAAGAAGCTCAGCTCGGTGGAGACCCTGGGATCGGCATCAGTCATCTGCTCCGACAAGACAGGAACTCTTACACGCAATGAAATGACCGTTGAACGGGTGGTCGTCCCCTCGGGGCAGGTCAGGCTCACTGGCACCGGGTACGCTCCGGAGGGAACCATGCAGCCGGTCGAGGCCAGTGGGTCAGATGATCAACAACTGACAGATACCATTGGTTCATCTCTGGCTGAGGCAGTGGAAGAGACCCTGATGGTCGGGGCCATCGCCAACGACGGAGACCTGCATTGGCAGCCGGTCGAGGCCGAACCTGATTCCCAGGCCCAGTCTGGATCCGGGCAGGGTCACTGGCAGAGCGTCGGCGATCCCACGGAGGTCTCTCTGATTGTCGCCGCTCGCAAAGTCGGCGCTGATGCCAAGGCTGACGGCTACCGTCGTTTGGCTGAGATTCCTTTCACGTCCGAGCGCAAGCTCATGTCGGTCCTGGCCGCTCCGCGTGACGGCAGCGAAGGGCAATCGCGCCTCTTCTGCAAGGGTGCTCCCGATGTGCTGCTCGGCCGGTGCGACCGGATTCTCGAAGACGGCCAGGTCAGGCCTATGACTAGCGCTGATCGGGAGAGGATACTCGCCCAGGTCAGCCATCTGTCCGGCGATGCCTACAGGACTCTAGGACAGGCTTTCCGGCCTGTATCCGGTCAGGAACTGTCGTCCCTGACCGAAGATGACGAGGGGGAGAGGCCGTCAAGCACGATTGGGACAGGCCAGACGGACCGTTTGTCTAAGGAGACTCAGCGTGCTTCCGCAGTTCTCCTGTCTGCGGACAAGGTATTCCAGGAGAGCGCCCATTTGGAAAGCGATTTGATCTGGGCGGGCATGGTCGGCATCATCGATCCGCCTCGGACTGAGGTCCGCCAGGCTGTGGCTCAGGCTCACAGTGCCGGCATCAGAACGATCATGATCACTGGCGACCATCCACTCACTGCGGCCAGGATCGCGGGTGACCTGGGCATCACCGAACCCGGCGGCCCCGCCTGCACCGGCGAGCAGCTGGATGCCATGGATGCGGACCAGCTTCGGGAGACCACCTCCAAGGTCTCCGTCTACGCTCGCGTGGCCCCCGAGCACAAGCTGAAGATCGTCGAATCGCTTCAGGACCAGGACAAGGTCGTGGCCATGACCGGCGACGGCGTCAACGACGCCCCTGCTGTAAAGGCTGCGGACATCGGCGTGGCCATGGGCATCACCGGGACCGAGGTCACCAAGGAGTCGGCCAAGATGATTCTGGCGGACGACAATTTCGCCACCATCGTCCAGGCTGTACGAGAGGGCCGGGGCATATTCGACAACATCCGCAAGTTCCTGCGCTACCTGCTCAGCTCCAACATGGGCGAGGTTTTCACGGTCTTCGGGGGCGTGGTTTTTGCGGGTCTTCTGGGCATATCGCAGCCCGGTGTGGCGGGCGTGACCGTGCCGCTCCTGGCCACTCAGCTGCTCTGGATCAACCTTCTGACCGATGCGGTTCCCGCCCTGGCCATGGGAGTGGACCCGCAGAGCGACGATCTGATGGGCCGTCCGCCCCGGTCCATCGACGACCGGGTGATTGACCGGAACATGTGGGTCGACATCGTCTATATCGGCCTGGTCATGGCCTTGGTGACCCTGATTGGCATGGACATGCATTTGAGTGGCGGTCTCTTCACTGACAGGTCGGTCCAGGCGATCGGCCATGAGGCGCAGATGCGTGAGGCGCGGACCATGGGCTTCACGATCCTGGTCTTCGCCCAGCTGTTCAACGCGCTGGCCTCACGCTCATCCCGGAGATCGGCTTTCCTGGGCCTGTTCGGCAATCTCTGGCTCTGGGGCGCCATCGGCGTCTCCATCCTTTTGCAGATGGCTGTGGTCTATCTGCCTTTCCTGGGCGAGGCCTTCGGGACTGTCCCCCTCCGGCCCCAGGCCTGGCTGGAATGCATCGTGCTGGCCTCTCTGGTCCTGGTCGCCTCTGAGCTGCGCAAACTGGCCATGTGGGCAGTCAGACGACTGCGGGCGTGACCCTTTCGCCCTCCCGGTTCCCTGTGTAGTGCTGCCGATCGGGGGGGGGGTAATCCACTTTGACGCTATACGGCTGTTGGTACGCTCGATACCAGCCTAGGAAGGCTGCCCAGGCCGATTGCCTTGACTGCTTTGTGACGAAAGTGCCCTCCCCTCAGGCAGAGGAGAGCCTCTACGCTGCTCAGTGCTGCTGCATCTGCGCTGTCGACGGTTTTGGCGCCCCTGCAGTCGCCAAGGTCTTGCATATCGAATCATTCAGGAGCGATGGGTGCTATTTGACTCAAACTGTGGTTTGTCGGAAATCTTATCTTGAAGCCTAGGTTTGCATCTTGGTGGCATTGATTGTGTTTGTTGTGTGGTTGTTTGCTGGCGGTGTGTGGTTGGTCCGACTGGGGTCTGGTTGTGGTTTGTAGGGTTGATGGGTGTGGTGGCGGCCCCGTCGTGTTGGGGGTGGCGGGGCCGCCTGTTGGCCTGGGTCCTGTTGGGGGTGTGGCCCGGGCTGCTTACTCGTGTGAAGTGTGTGTTTGGGTTTGTTGTCGTCGGTTTTTGGCGGCTGCGGCGGCTCCTGCGGCGAGCAGTCCTGTGGCGAGCAGGAGGAGCATGCCGTTTCCTCCGGTCAGGGGCAGGCTGGCGATGGACAGGTACCGGTAGGTGTTGCTTGTGTCGGTTTCCTGTGGTACGCCGTCCTGGGTCCAGTCGATGGCTGCGGGGACCGGGCCTGGCGTGTAGGCGGGCGTGGTGGCGTTCCAGGTGCCGTCGGGGTTGGGCGCCAGGTTTTTGCCGGCGGCGGAGCAGACGCCTCGCCACCGGGTTTGGTCGAAGCAGATGCTGGTGGCTTGCGGTTTCCCGGGGAAGCCGACCGGTCCTGGCCGGCTGGCCGGCCAGGCTTCAGCGGGCTCGCGCCCCAGCTGGCCGGTGCCGTTGTATCCCCAGGTGTAGAGCTGGCCGTCGGAGCCTAATGCTGCGGAATGGTTGAAGCCCAGGCTGACCTGCGTCCAGGCGAACCCGTCGGGAGCGCCTTGGGGCCTGCCGACCTTGACTGGCCTGTTCTGGCTGCTGGTGGTGGTGCCGTCGCCCAGCTGGCCGTCGCCGTTGCTTCCCCAAATGCAGAGGCTGCCGTCGGAGCCGATCGCCGCGGAATACCACCTGCCTAGGCTGGCCTGTGTCCAGGTGAACCCGTCTGGCGCGCCTGTGGGCTTGCCGACCTGGGTCGGCGTGTGCTTGTCGACCTGGGTGCCGTCGCCCAGCTGGCCGTAGTGGTTGCCTCCCCAGGTGTAGAGCTGGCCGTCGGAGCCTAATGCTGCGGAATGGTTGAAGCCCAGGCTGACCTGCGTCCAGGCGAACCCGTCGGGAGCGCCTTGGGGCTTTCGGATCAGGGTCGGCGTGCCCCTGCTGCTGGTGGTGCCGTCGCCCAGCTGGCCGTTGAAGTTGTACCCCCAGGTGTACAGGTTGCCGTCGGAGCCGATCGCCGCGGAATGCTGGTCGCCCAGGCTGACCTGTTTCCAGGTGAACCCGTCGGGAGCGCCTTGGGGCTTGCCGACCAGGACTGGCTTTGCTTGGCTGCTGGTGGTGCCGTCGCCCAGCTGGCCGCTGCTGTTGCTTCCCCAGGTGTAGAGGTTGCCGTCGGATCCGATGGCCGCGGAATGCTGGTCGCCCAGGCTGACCTGCGTCCAGGTGAACCCGTCTGGCGCGCCTTGGGGCTTGCCGACCTTGACTGGCCTGTTCTGGCTGCGGGTGGTGGTGCCGTCGCCCAGCTGGCCGCTGCTGTTGCTTCCCCAGGTGTACAGGTTGCCGTCGGATCCGATGGCCGCGGAATGCTGGTCGCCCAGGTTGACCTGTTTCCAGGTGAACCCGTCGGGAGCGCCTTGGGGCTTGCCGATCTGGACCGGCGTGCTGCGGCTGCTGGTGGTGCCGTCGCCCAGCTGGCCGCTGCTGTTGCTTCCCCAGGTGTACAGGTTGCCGTCGGATCCGATGCCTGCGGAATGGCTGCTGCCGAGGCTGGTCTGGCTGAATCTGATGCCTCGCTGTGCGGGCGGGGTCAGGGTTAGCTTGGTGCCGCCGGCCTCGGGTCCTTGGGCGGGGCTGATGGTCCAGTGCTGCGTGTCCGTCCTGGTCCACCGGGCGGTCAGGGTGACTTTCCCGGTGACGGGCTGGGTGAAGTCGTAGGCCACATTGTCCTGGAACCAGCCGTCGAACAGGCAGCCGTCGGCCTTCGGGTCCGGCTGGGGGCGTTCCGCCTGCCCGTCCTGGGTGACGGCCTGGCTGGGGGGCATGCCCGTGGGGGCGGGGCAGGAGCTGTCCTTGGAGGTGAAGCCGACCTGGTATTTGGGGGCGATATATGTGTATTGCAGGTGCGCGTCCGGCTGGGGCCCGTTCCTGTTCCAGACGATGGTCACGTCCACGGCTCCCGGGGCATGCTCGGGCGTGGTCGCCTGCCAGGTGCCGTCAGGGTTTGGCGTGATCCCCCCCATGGCCTTGGCCTGGCCGAACAGGACACTGGTGGGCGTGGCGGCGCCAGGGAAGACGACCACGCCCGGCCTGCCCTGTGGCGTGGCTTCGGTGACGTCACGTCCGAGCTGGCCAGGGTTGTTCTCGCCCCAGGTGTACAGGTTGCCGTCCGAGCCGAACGCTGCGGAATGATACCTGCCTAGGATCGCGTATTTCCAGGTGAACCCGGCGGGCGCGCCTTGGGGCTTGCCGACCAGGGTCGGCGTGCTCCTGTCGGTGGTGGTGCCGTCGCCCAGCTGCCCGTACTGGTTCCATCCCCAGGTGTAGAGCTGGCCGTCCGAGCCGAACGCTGAGGAATGAGAGTTGCCTAGGCTGGCTTGTTCCCAGGTGAACCCGGCGGGCGCGCCTGCGGGGTTAACGACCTGGACCGGCCTGTAGCTGTCGGTGGTGGTGCCGTCGCCCAGCTGCCCGTTGAAGTTCAATCCGCAAGCATAGAGGCGGCCATCGGAGCCTATGGCCGCAGAGTGCCAGCCGCCTAGGCTGGCTTGTGTCCAGGTGAACCCGTCGGATGCGCCTTGGGGCTTGTCGACCACGCCCGGCCTGTTTCGGTCGGTGGTGGTGCCGTCGCCCAGCTGACCATTGCTGTTCCACCCCCAGGTGTAGAGGTTGTTGTCCGAGCCTATGGCCCCGGAATGGCGGCCGCCCAGGCTGACTTGTTTCCATGTGAATCCGTCGGGTGCGCCTTGGGGTTTGCCGACCAGGGTCGGCGTGTTTCGGTCGGTGGTGGTGCCGTCGCCCAGCTGGCCGTAATAGTTCCATCCCCAGGTGTACAGGTTGCCGTCCGAGCCGATGCCTGCGGAATGATACCAGCCAATGTCGACTTGTGTCCATGTGAATCCGTCGGATGTGCCTTGGGGCTTTTCAACTTGGACTGGCCTTGTCCGGTCGGTGTTGGTGCCGTCGCCCAGCTGGCCGTAGTTGTTGCTTCCCCAGGCGTAGAGCTGCCCGTCCGAGCCCATGGCCACAGAATAATAGTCGCCTAGGCTGACTTGTGTCCATGTGAATCCGTCGGGTGCGCCTTGGGGCTTTTCAACTTGGACTGGCCTTGTCCGGTCGGTGTTGGTGCCGTCGCCCAGCTGGCCTTCAAAGTTTCTTCCCCAGGTGTACAGGTTGCCGTCGGAGCCGATCGCAGCGGAATGCATGTAGCCTAGGCTGGCCTGGCTGAATTTGATGCCGCGCTGTGCGGGCGGGGTGAGGGTGAACTTGGCGCCTCCGGCTGCGGGCCCTTGGGTGGGGCTGATGGCCCAATGCTGGGTGTCTGCCTTGGTCCATCGGGCGGTGAGAGTGATGCTGTCGGTGACGGGCTGGGTGAAGTCGTAGGCGATGTCGCCTTGGAACCAGCCGTCGAACACATACCCGCCCCTGGACGGGTCGGGGCTGGGCCGGCTGGCCTGGCCCCCGTCGGGGATGGTCTGCTGGTCGACGCTGCCGCCGCCTGCCGTGTCGAAGCTGACCGTCCAGACTGCGGAGGACCGGGCCTGAGCTGTGGCAGTATCGCCGGAAGTGCCGCGCGTGGGTGATGCAGGTGTCGGGGTCGTGTGGCTCAGGGGCGAGGACGTGGCCAGCGGGGATGATGACGGGGCTGCGGTCAGCGTGCTGCCAGCGGCATCGAACTGTCGGCTATCCGCGCGGGGGGGCTTGTATTCTTCCTGCCTGGCGTTTCCCAGGGTGGCGGGTGTGGCTGCTTCCGATGGGCTGCTGAATCCTCCGGCCAGGGCAGGAGCGCAAGACAGGGCCAGGAGGATGGCCAGAGCGGCGGCCGCCAAGCTCGGACGCTGACGCATAATAGAAAAACCCTCTTTTCCGCAGAGTCGCAACCATGCCCTGGACCCCCCCTGGCCGGGCTGTGGCCGCGCGCCGGGGACAGCCCGGCCGTGCCTATCACCGTACCACGCGCACCAACACTCTCCCAGTCCGAGGGTGTCGCCAGGGCGAGCGAAGTGCCGTGCCCTCCTTGCACCCGCATTCAAGAGAGCCATGGCCGCTAAAAGTGCACCTCTGCAGCCGTCGTCGGCAACGATCAGTGCAAATCGCTGAACAACGCTGCTGCCGCAGGCTCCGGCTTGCCTGATGCCGCGCAATTCAGCTACGAGGACCTTCCTGAGTACCAGATAAAAAATTGTAAAGGGTATCAGCAAGGACTATGCCAGAGGCACTTGGTCTTCGTAGGCCATCAGCGGCGGCATCTACGGTCTGCCCATGGACCCCGGCCCAATGGCTCTGTTCTGCAACAAGGAGGTTCTCGACAGGGCGGGAGTGGGGGAGCCTCCGAGGACCTGGGATGAATATTGCGAAGCTGCTAGGAAGATCAATGCAGCTGGTTCGTACATCGAGGCCGACGCGGGCGATGCAGGCTTCTTCAAATCCATGATCTGGGCATTCGGAGGCCACCCCTATAGCGCCTCAGACGATGGGCGGAATGTCACCATCAACCTGACAGGCGACAAGGGGACCCAGAGGTTCATCTACTACTTCGGCACCTCTTTCTTCTACCAGCCCATCGTCGACACCGCGACTTTGACTGTGGAGCCCGAGGAGTCCGGACGCGTATTGGGATTCAATGATCTTCTGCAGGCCATCACCGGCTCCATCGGCGTTTCGCTCTTCGGCCAGCTGATGGCCAACGGTTCCATGGGTTCGGGCAGCCTGGCCGGCACCAAGGCCGGTCTGGCCTCCACCTACGCCAACGTCTTCATGATCGGCGGCGTGATCATCCTCGCTGGCATGGTGCTCTTCATCTGCTCCATGAAGATGATCTACAGCCACTCTCGCGTGGCTGAGGACGAGGACTGACCTTCCGAACTGCTGGTTGAGAGAACCGGACCCAGGATTTGCCCCTGAGCCCTGTCCGTGTAAACAGGAGTGCATGAATTCTTTGGTAGGCAGGGACTGGCCAGGCATAGGCATTCATCACTCAATATTCACGCAGTTTGGAACTGCCGCTTGCCGGGGCCAATGCCGTGCTCGGGAGGGTGGATTCGCCTGTTGCCTGGCTAGGCATAGCAGCACGCATGTTGCGTAATCGATAGCTGCGGATTGCCCAAGGTCGGACGGTATGCACGTCAGGCGATTTCAATGATCAAAGTGCCCAGGTCGAGTGTGATGTCCTACAGGAAGTCAACGGCCGCCGCCCGTCCTTCTGCTCTACTGATGCCAGCATTCTCAAGCCTTGCACGCATCCAGACTCTGCTCTGGCCTTTCCCTTCTGGAGGGCGGTTGAATGGCTCAGTGCAGGCGGAGGCGAACATAAGAATCAAGCAGATGTCGGGAAAAGCGAGGCCCATACATCCGTACGTCGGTATTGCGAGATGTGGAGGATCGTGCGATAGGGCGCACGTTGAAGGGGCATCGGGACTGTACGAGCAATAATTTGGTTTGGTTGGCTTTCGTCCCCTGGCAAGGTCTCGTGAGAGTAATTGCTGGCGACCGGCATGACCTGGCTCATGCATGGGGGCGACTCAACCGTTCCGCACTGCTAGGAGATGCTCTACCGGCATTGAAGCGCTTGAGGCCAGGGTGCATGAATTGCAGGGGCAGACGGGTTTCTTGAACCGGAAGATAGTGGATATGAGCAGAATTTTGATGAAGAAGCGACTCAGCCGTTTTTAACAACTGCGGCTAAAGGGGGCTTTGCAGAAAGCCATCCAGGCAATGGGCATGAAAAAGATAGATTACGGCTATCCGGTACTGAGCGATATTGAAGAATTGCCTGTGTGCGGGGCTGAATCGTGAGTTGGCCATAACAGATGTCTAGAAAGGCATAGGTCTGCTCGTATTTCTCAAGCTTGTGCGTCTGGGCAATGTCATGAACCTCGATCGGATAATGGAACGCTGAAACTCTTAAGGCAATAAGAGGTGACGGTGTCACAAAATCAGTGTGCGATCGTTCCTGGCCTATCTAGCGGAACCCACCGCGTTTGAAAGGACTAGACCTGGTTTTCTCCCAATCCTCTGAATCTTCCGAAGAATTCAGAGAGCCTGTCGATCACCTGCTGTTTCTTTTCGCCATGACCGCCTTGCGGGATGAACCTGGACACAGGTGGAAGAATGGTAGCGATCGTTGTGCCGCCGGTCTGCAGTGTCCCATTGCGGAATGCCTCGTCCATGAACCGTTCAGTCGGCTGGGGTTTGAGTCCTTCCTCCCTGATGATGGTCTGTAATTCCTCATCGCGTCTATGGTCGATGAACTCCCGCCACTGGTCATCCACGGTTCCCTTCATTGAAACCGTGTTGACGAAGTCGTCAATCAGGTCCTTCTTGTTGCGCAGGGAGGGGCTTGCCGAGACAGCCTTGTTGATCTCCGTGCGGATCTCCTTGTCCTCGCCGTTGCCATGCTTCTGACGGTACTGCTCCACCAGCATCAGGATATAGTCGACATTGATCTCAACCTGTTTGACCAGTTCGATCTCGAAGGTCAGATCATCATTGATGTTCTCCTTGTCGGCCTCCCCGGCCTTCCGGTACTCGGCATACAGATCCAGGTAGATGCTGCGATAATCCTGGCTCTGGCGCTCGGACAGGATCTCGTTGCCTGCGAAGTCATCGAAGCTGTTGAGGATGTTCTGCAACCTGAGGATGTTCCCGAAGAGGGTTATGAAGTCCTTCTGTGCCTGTTCTCCAGAGATGGGTTGACCGATGGGGTAGGAATCAAGCAGTTCGGCAACCTTGTCTGCATACTCCTTGTGGTACTGCCGGTAGGGTTTGAGCAGGACGATCCCGCATGCTTCCTTGTTCCCGAACAGTTCCAGAGCCTCATTGGTCTCCTGCTCCAGGTTTCTGAAGGAGACGATGTTGCCGTAGGTCTTGACCGAGTTGAGGATGCGGTTGGTCCTTGAGAAGGCTTGGAGGAGTCCGTGCATCCTCAGGTTCTTGTCCACGAACAGGGTGTTCAGGGTTTTCGCATCGAACCCCGTCAGGAACATGTTGACCACGATCACCATGTCGATCTCACGGTTCTTGAGCCGCATGGAGAGATCCTTGTAGTAGTTCTGGAACTTCTCGGCACTGGTGTCGTAGCTGGTCCCGAACATATGGTTGTAATCGTCGATCACATCTTCGAGGAAGTCCCGATCATCCTTATGCAGGTCCTGGGTGCTGAAATCCTCGTCATCCAGTATTCCGTCAGTCTGTGGTCCGTTGGGGGCGTAGGAGTATATGAGACCGATCTTCAGTCTTTCATCGGGGACCAGATCGGCCTGCTGATGTTGGAACTCGATATAGTACCGCTTGGCGGCTTCAATCGAGGCGGTGGCAAAGAGGGCGTTGAATCCATGCACGCGGCGAGATTGCTTGACTTCCTCGACCTTGCGCCGTGATGAGATCACATCACGGACGTTGGTAACAACCGATTGCTGGTAGGAGTCGAGTCTCCGGGTCTTCTGCGCAAAATGCTCGAGAGTGTATTTGACGATCTGATAGATACGACGGTTAGATAAGAGGGCCTTTTCGGTATCGATGCCATGGACGGTGGCAGTGGGGTCGATAGTGTTGTTCTCACCCAGGCTGTCTACATAGTCGATGCGGAAGGGGAGAACGTTCTTGTCGTTGATGGCATCCACGATCGTGTAGGTGTGCAGCTTGTCCCCAAAGGCCTGTTCAGTGGTCCTGAGTTTGGGATTCTTGCCGCTGCCGGCGTTCCTTGCGAAGATGGGTGTTCCTGTGAAACCAAAGAGGTTATAGCGCTTGAAGGAGCGGGTGATCATGGTATGCATGTCACCGAACTGGGATCGGTGGCACTCGTCGAAGATGATGACCACATGCTTCTCATATACAGGGTGGCCGGGGTTGGCATGAATGAAGGTGGACAGCTTTTGGATGGTGGTGATGATGATCCGTGCCCCGGGATCTTCCAGCTGCCGCTTCAGCACCCTGGTTGAGGTGTTGGAATTGGCGGCACCCTTCTGGAAGCGGTCATACTCACGCATGGTCTGGTAGTCCAGGTCCTTGCGGTCGACCACGAAGAGAACCTTGTCGACATCCTCCATTTGGGTTGCTAGCTGTGCGGTCTTGAAGCTGGTCAGGGTCTTGCCTGATCCGGTCGTGTGCCAGATGTATCCGCCCGCCTTGACCGTGCCTAATTGATGGGCGTTGCTGGAGACGAGGATGCGCTGGAGGATGCGCTCGGTGGCCACAATCTGGTAGGGACGCATCACCATCAGGGTATCGTCTGCCGTCAGCACGCAGTACCGGGTCAGGATGTTCAGAATCGTGTGCTTGGCGAAGAAGGTCCTGGTGAAGGCCATCAGGTCCATGATCGGCTTGTTGGCGGCATCGGCCCACCAACTGGTGAACTCGAAGCTGTTGGATGCCTGGCTCCCTACGGTCTTCCGCTGCTTGACGGTTTCGTCGATATGCTGCTGGCGGGTGGTGTTGGAGTAGTACTTGGTCAGGGTGCCATTGCTGATGACAAAGAGCTGGATGTACTCGAAAAGCCCGGAGTCCGCCCAGAAGGAGTCGCGCTGGTAACGGTCGATCTGGTTGAAGGCCTCGCGCAGGTCCACGCCGCGTCGCTTCAGTTCCACATGAACCATGGGCAGACCGTTGACCAGGATGGTCACGTCATAGCGGTTGGAATACCTGGCCGTGCCTCCCTCGGTCCTGCCTGGCACCACATACTGGTTGATGACCTGAAGACTGTTGTTGTGTATATCCTTCTTGTCGATCAGCATGACGTTCTTGGTGGAGCCGTCATCACGGCGGAGCACCTGGACGCTGTCCCGTTGAATGCGGATGGTCTTCTCCCTGATGCCGTCGTTGCTGTCAGCGATGCTGTGCTTGAAGAATCGTCCCCATTCCTCATCAGTGAAGGTCATATGGTTGAGCTCTTCGAGCTGGGCACGTAGGTTGTCGATCAGGTCGGCCTCGGCATGGATGGGCAGATACTCATAAGCTTGGGATTCCAGCAGTGAGATAAGGGACTTTTCCAGGTCAGCCTCCGACTGGTATTCCGTCTGTTCGGATTCGGGCGCCTTATATTCGGCAACCACCGTACTCTCGGACGAGAGGGCGATTGGATTGAATGTGTAGGCTGCTGCTTCACTCATGGCCCAGCTCCTTGAAGGTCAACAAACGATCCCGGTAGTACTCGTACTGCTTATGGCGCGCTTCGATTTCAGCGGGTAGACCGATATTCAGGCTAGTAATCATGCTTGAAAAGTTATTGAGCGTCTGAATGATTCTTCTTTGCGTCAACATGTCAGGGAGAGGAATAATCATCTTCTCAACATCTGATTTCCGTATGGATGGAACAGCTCCTGAGTCATGGGCTAATGAAAACAAGTCAATAGTCTGCATCCAATAATAAAGGTACTCAGATAGGATGATGTCGCCGTTAGGAATAAGCCCCATGACATTGTTGTCGTAAGCAGCTTTGCATTCCAATAGTCTTTTTTTATTTGTGGCTATCGCAGCTCCAATTTTCGGGAAAAGCACTGTTCCTGCGGGCGCAGGATGTATACCAAGTTCGTGGGCATTTTCACTTGAAATGTAGTTATTTGACTTCTTCATAACCATTTTGTTCGAAGGTAGATTCATATCACTTACCTTGTAAAAAGGCAGGCTCCCTTGTTTGCTTCCTTGATAGCCTTTCGGGAATCCCCATCCGCTACGAACTTCGGCAACAGAATTCAAAGCAACCCGAGGAACAGTGACGCTAAAATTAAACAACGAGTAGAGATAATAGCCGTATTGTTGTTCTCTGCTTTCCAGTTCTGCTTCCAGTTCTGCTTCCAGTGAGGTGAATGAGTCAAGGATCCGTACAATCTCTTCTTGTACTCTGAGTGAAGGTACAGGAATGCGAATTCGTTTCAATGTAACCTGTGTCAAGCTTGGCACGCCGCCTGCTTGATTCAAATCTTCAATGTGTTGTGTGAGAAGATAGTAATATAAAAATTTTGGTTTTATAATATCTTTCGCGAGCGTATAAAAAATTGTGTCTACTGTCCAGAATGGGCCATCAACATATGTAATGTTTGCGAGTGAGCCTTTACGGGGGACTAATACAGCGGGGCCACTATTAGCTGCTTTGTTGACGTATCGCATTATGCCGCCGCTGCCATATACAGGGACACTGCCTTCGGCTAGATGTCTGTCAGTTTTGCCGTTGCAGATTTCAGCAACTTTCCCTAGAGGTAAGAATGGTACTGGTCTTGATAGTTGTGTTTTTGTGTTTTTGTTTTCAGACATAATTTCATTGCTCATTATTAATATGTGCTGCATCTTCGTCGTCCCAGCCCAATCCAGTCACCGCTTGAGATAGCTCTTCACTATTGCTTATGTTGTCGAGGATCCCACAAACAAGGCGTCTGAAATTTTCATATTTAACGAGTGCAACATTCTCATCAAAGTCACCGTGGATGACATCGCTTAGATCACCAAATAGTCGATAACCATTTCTAGAAAACTCTTCTGGTATTATACGGTGGATACTATTTACATCTTCAAGTATATCTTTAAATGGCCTTCTTCTGTTATTGTGATTTTTTATGTCGATGTTGCATGCAGAGGCAGTTTGAAATGTGACCTTCTCGAATATCTTCCTCAGATATATTACCGCTCCGGCACCGAGACGGTTGCTGTATGCTCGGTCCGCTTTCTCCAAAAGATCCGCAAACTTTCCCCCCTGTTCTCTCGGATAACAGATACCCCCAGTAAGCCTTTCGCTGCATTGAAGTAGATACACCGTAGGAGAAGCGGAGAGGATCGTGTCTCGGCAACCAATTAAAAACCAGGCTTCAACGTTTGTGGGAGTATATCGCGGACATATTGAGCAACTTAAAATGGCGTCAATGCTAACAAGATGTTCATTTTCGAATAGGCAGGTCAGCTCTTCGGTAGAAGTGAAGGTCCTGTTGGAATTGCATTGTGGACAATAATAGTTACGTCCTATTTTCCCAGCTCTTATTTTCCGAGATGTTCCAGGTTTAATCGGGGACTTACCAAGGAATCCTTCTACTTCATGGTCGTTGGAATTATGCTCCATGCTGAGTACCTCTGTTATTCGCATCTTCCCTCGAGTCTCGGATAATTTCTATCACTTGTTTTCTAAATCGGCGATGATTCTGTCAATCTGCGTGCGCAGCTCTTGCTCGCGTTTGACAATGCCCTCGATGCGTTGGTTGAGCTCGTGGATGTCGACCTTTTTACTGGTGTCCTCGGGTTGCACGTAGCTGGAGACGGCGATGTTGTATTCGTTCTCGCCGATTTCCGAGTTCTGCACCAGTTTGGTCCGGTGTTCCACATCCTGGCGCTGTGTGAACCAGTCCAGAATCTGCTGGCGGTTGTTGCCATCGAGCTTGTTCTTGTTCCCCGAGTGGATGAATTGGTCGGATGCGTCGATGAAGAGCACGGCGTTGTCCTTCTTGGACTTCTTGAGCACGATGATGCAGGTGGCAATCGTGGTGCCAAAGAAGAGATTGGGCGGCAGCTGGATCACCGCGTCGACATAGTTGTTGTCAATCAGGTACTTGCGGATCTTCCGCTCGGCCCCGCCACGGTAGAGCACACCAGGAAATTCGACGATGGCCGCCGTCCCGTTCACAGCCAGCCAGGAGAGGATGTGCATGGTGAAGGCCAGGTCGGCCTTGGAGGGAGGGGCCAGCACACCGGCAGGGGAGAACCGCTCATCGTTGATGAGCAGGGGGTTGTTTTTGCCCTCCCAGTGGATGGAGTAGGGCGGGTTGGAGACGATGGCTTCGAATGGCTCCACATCGCCGTGTGCCGGTGCCGTCAGGGTGTCTCCATGGGCGATGTCGAACTGCTCATAGTTGATGTCGTGAAGGAACATGTTGATGCGGGCCAGGTTGTAGGTGGTCAGGTTGATTTCCTGGCCGTAGAACCCACCCACCTTCTCCTTGCCCAGGACCTTGTCGAACTGGAGCAGGAGGGAACCTGAACCACAGGCCGGGTCATATACCTTGTCGACCCGGGTCTTGCCCACTACGGCGATCCTGGTCAGCAGCTCGGAGACCTCCTGGGGGGTGAAGAACTCACCACCAGACTTGCCGGCCTGCGAGGCATACATGGTCATCAGGTACTCGTAGGCGTCGCCGAAGGTGTCGATCTGCGTTCCCTCGCTGATTCCCAGTTGCATGTCTCCTATGGCATCCAGCAGGCGGACCAGTTTCTTGTTGCGGTCTGCAACCGTCGGGCCTAGCTTGTTGCTGTTGACATCAAGATCGTCGAAGAGCCCCTTGAGGTCGTCCTCACTGGCCGTGCCCACGGCTGACCCTTCGATGTGTTTGAACACGCGCTCCAAGGTCTCGTTTAGGTTCACGTCATGCGGTGCCTGGGCACGCACGTTGGTGAACAGCTCAGAGGGCAGTATATAGAAGCCCTTTTCCTGCACGGTATCATCCCGCCCCAGTTCCGCCTGGTCGTCGGGGAGCCGGGAGTAATCAAAGCCAGGGTCTCCCGCTTCTTGCTCCCCCTGGTTTATATAGGTAGTCAGGTTCTCCGAAATGAACCTGTAGAAGAGCAGACCCAGCACGTAGGATTTGAAATCCCACCCGTCGACAGAACCCCGCAGTTCGGTGGCTATTCGCCATATGGTCTTGTGGAGCTCGGCACGCTGCTCTTCTCGGGTGGTGGATTGCATCGATTTCCTCCTGCTGTGGGGTGGAAGCCGCTCTTCTGCTCCTGGCCGCTCGGCCGACAGATGAGCGGTCCTTCTCATGTTCAGTATATGCATCCGCCGTTTGCCTCAAATCGGGCATGTCCGCACAGGCCGGATGCCTGACCCTGCTCGTTTGCATTCCTGAGATAGGGAATAAACGGGTCTCAGCATTCTATGGATGTCCTTTCGCATTGGTGCGTCGTTGAGTTGTTCTCTCCTCAGTCCTGGCTCAAACCCGATTTGATTCTCTTGAATTCCCATGATTCCAGTGCGTGCAGCCGTGAGGCGGAGAGATGGGGAGGGTGGTCCTCTCCCCTGGGAGCACATACGGGTCCCGGCCTGTAACTAAAAGCCGATGGAAAGGGGCCGCTACGCAGTTCCAAAAGAATCTGCCCCTGGCCTACTATGTGATGCGATCAAGTAAATTCAACCCTGATTAGTAGTTGACCGCTTGACGGGCTTTTCCTTGGGTGCTGCCGGTCATACCCACATCTTTCGCTTTCTTCTTCCGAGTGTTTTTCGGCTTGGGAAGGCAGGCCTTTGGCTGGGCATGCCTCTGGTCGTTCATCGGCGCTGCGATGAGCGCATGTTCTCTATATGCAACGTATGGCCTATTCCGGTCGAATGATTCGTGTGCGGCCGGAACACAAACCTCGCACTTGTATGGCAGACACGAGCGCTGGCAGCGAGCTGCCCCCCCCCCCCTGCTGGTATGACGTGCCGGCGGGGCGGGATGAACAGGGATCGGCCTAATGGAGACCTCAGGAGGGCTATGAACTGTACAGGCGTTTGTGTGACCTGATTGAGGGGGCATCCATCATGTGGATATCCTGGTCATGGTGCCTTTAAAGTGGCCGCCTCCAAGCCGATGTTGTGCTTCGTCCTGGCTCCAAGACGCTCTCAGTAGACGGGCCGGTCGGATCCTTCTGTGGTGGGGTCAGCTATTCCTAGGCTGTCATTCGCGCCGATGGCCGGGTCCTTGACGATACGCAGGATCAGGTCGGCTGCGCTCTTCCTGGATCCGGATACCCCCTTGAAGGTCTCGTCCCGCTTTGTGGTGACATATCGGACCTCGTCGCGGTTCGTCAGCCAGCACAGGCGGAGGGTGGTGTGGTCGAGGCCTGATTCTCTCAGAAGGCGGTCGGAGGCTGCGGCGGTGGGCAGACCCCTGCCGACCATCTCCGCGTTCCATCTGCCAAAGGCGCCCGGGACCTCGCCATAGATGCCGGCGACGTTGGCGAAGATGACGCGGCCCACCTTATTGGCCTTCATGGAAGCTATCACGTTGCGGGTCATGGCGTTGTCGGGGTCGTGGTCGACGACGTCCACGAAAACCAGGTCCTGTCCCTTCATGACGGCATCGATGTCTCTCCGGTTTTCCAGGTCGACCTCGGCCACGGTCACACGGGGGTTGGCCCCGAGCCTGCGGAGACGGTCGCTCTTTCTCAGTCCCAGAGTGAGTGTGACATTTTTGAATTCCGGTTCGGACAGGATGCGGTCTTCGACGATGCGGGCTATCTGTCCGTATGCTGCAAGAATAAGCATGTTCATGGTTTTTCTTTCCTCGTCACTCTTCTTTGTTCGGCCCGGGGCCAGTGTTGAAAGGCAATGACCAGATGCCACAGCCTGCCTGTCCCTCGCAGACTCAGCTTTGCCGTGCCGTTGATCGGCGCAGCCTACTTTCCTAGCATGACTGCCTGCAAGCGTTGAGCCTGGTCCTTGTTCTGGGCGATGCCGACGAGATTGAGCCCGAACCGTTTGGCCACGCGGTCCAAGGTGCCGTAAGTGGAGTTGATGGCCCTGGTCTGGTCGCTGTCCGACCCCTGTACGATCAGGTAGAGGTCGGCTCCTTTGAGATCGTCGTTGACATCGACGTGGTCGATGAAGGTCTTCAGGTATCCGGACATGTTGGACCAGTAGACGGGCGTGCCGATGACAATCACATCCGCTCCTTTGAGCTGTTCCCAGACACGGTTGAAATCCCCGTCGCCCTGCCCGACCTGAGGGATGTGGTGTTCAGCCAGGTTGACCTGTTTGTAGTCCTGACCTCCCATCAGTTCCTTGGCCAGGGAGGAGGTGTTCCCGTCGACATTCTGGCTGGCGTTGAGGAAGACCTTCTTGGTTGCGGCTCCTATGTGCCGCGGTTTGGCGTATGCCCGCCCGGCTTTATCCCCGCCCAGCATGGCGGCTCCTTCCTGGGTCCTGACTCTGGTCTGGTCCAGTGCCGAAGATGGTTCCAAGACCGCATAGCAGATCAAAGCCCCGAGTCCCAGACCCAGCAGCAGGGCCACCGCCAGTGCGGCTAGGGCCTTCCAACGATTCTTCGCCATTTGTGAGCCTTTCTCCCTGGATGGTTGAATGGTATTGCTTCAACCCGGCTTGAAGGCAAATCGCCTTACACTGGCAGCTGAAGGAGTCCATGGCATCACTAGCAAACCGGTCATATGGGTTCTGCAGGGCAGGTTGTCGTCTCCGGCTGAGGTCAGGAGACCACATGGTGGGAGACTGGGGCAGGGCGTGGCGGAGGTTGATCGGCAGCCTCCATATCCGTGCAAGATACATCCGAATATCATGGTCAACTGTTTCTGTCTTCTGATGAACCAGGCTGTCGGCTACATTGTTGTTCTCATTATTTATATGCCGCTGCTGTCCGCTGGCTGACCGCGCAGTGGTTCTCTATGGCACATGCAGGTCTCCATACCCTACCCCCCCCCCCCCATGATTAGTGCTCGGACATAACTAAATTTTTGCTGGTTTATTAGATTGTGGCCATATCCGGCAGTTGGATTGGTCTGCGGGTAATCCAACCTTCCATGGTCGATAGACCCCCGTCGGCCGGGTGGCGTTGCGCCATATCCCGCGCAACATACCTGAGGGGCTGGCTCAGAAGACGTGCCGTGGTCCGCATGTTGCGTCAGGGTTTACCCGTGTGTTTGCCTCCCAGCCAGGCGGGCCGTCTGTATGAAGCCCGACTCTGATTCCGGGGCATGCACTGCGTCCTCCATGCGGTCCTGGCATATCCGGCCATGGTCTTTGACGGTCGTGCCATCGAACAGCCACAGGCGCTCTACAGTACCCGCTCATCCATTTCCCCGATCAGACAAGCGCGGCAGCGGCCCCCGGAACCCGTCAAACGCAGTCAATGGACAGTGGGTGGGGGGTTCTGGTGTGCTCTTCGCCTGTGTGGGCAGACCCAGAACCCGTATTCTTGGCTTGCAGCCTGCCGCGAGGGCGATGCGGCAAAGCCGGCTTCCCCTCATCGGAGGGCTGTTCTCGTGGCTTGCCTTGAGAAGGGATACTGCGAGTGAAGGCGTGAGAAAGATTTAGGAGCAGCAGGATGCAAATCCGCTAAAGATTCGATTGTGATTGAGCGAACCGTGCATGAAGGCCGGCATGTTCAAAGCTGCAGACTCCAATCTTCGTCCACATACAGACTGTGAGGGCTGAGCCAGAGGGCTCAGAACATTCATAATGGTCGCCAGCGCTTTCATGGCGTTCCCTCCCTGGCCAAGGCCAAGCGACAGTTATGGGAGGGGGAATGCGTCAATCCCCTGCCACAAACGCCGACATGACAACACCACGGGCTACATATTGCTTATTGCTTCTGCTTGCTCACCGCTTCTGCTCTAAGTACTTAATCGGCAGCCCATGCTCCACAAAGTGTCCCCCGTGGGGCTCGAACCCACGACCCACGACTTAAGAGGTTGCAGGAAGAAAAGAATGGGATGACCTGGCCTGAAATTGGGTTAAGAGTGGTGCTCATTGCTTTCAGGCTTATAAGGCCTGTATAAATAATCATTTATTGACGCACCATAGTGATTTGCTGGCCGTGTCGGCTTTTTTCGTGTTTAGGGCAGGGAGAGCCGGCATGGAGTTCCCTGAGCATAGGCAGACGACGAGCGGATGGGTCAGTAGCGGACTATTGGGTGGCCTCGCTACGGGCTCACGGAGACACTCCAGCCACGGTGGAGCACTGGTGGTATCTCGTGACCCAGTTCGCCATCTTCATCAGGATGAACCCCGAAGACTTACAGACCCAGGACATCCTTGACTGGTTGACCAGGGGGGGGGGTTCAACCAGCGCGATCAGATCTGGCGTCAACTCCCTGAGATCCTTCTATGGATGGCTGTACAGGGATGGCGTCATACAGGTCAATCCGATGGATGGCGTTCCCGCAGTCAAACGACGATGCAAGTAGCAGAAGCCCGCCCCGCAGGCGGCTGTTGACCGGGGTTTGGACCGTGCTGACCCCCGGGTGCGGCTCCTGGTCAGGCTGTTCTATGAAGCGGGGCTGCGAAGATCCGAGGCCATAGCCGCCAGGACGTATGACCTGATGGTGCGGCTTATGCCCTGGTTAAGGAGGCGACGGAGCGGCCGCCTCACTCCTTCAGATGACGGTTCGCCACGGACGTGTGGAAGGCCACAGGGGATGTGGCTTGCAGTCGCTCCTTGGCCACGAGTCCCTGGCGACGACACAGGCCTACATCTATGACAGTGCCGACGATCTCAGACAGGCAGTCGATGGCATGCTCTCATACCGGAGCCATAAAGGGGTGCGTGTGATGCAGCCCGAGAAGATCCTGGAGGCCTATGGGCCGCCCATACCACTGATCAACAAGATACTAAACGGGCAAGAGCGACGTATACAGGCAGGACACGCTATTCTGCTGACAAGCGCAGATCCAACATGGTTAGAGATTATGGCCGGCTTGGGTCGGAAACCGAGTACTTGGTTTCCAGATCTCTCACCGTGCTTTCCCTGGCCCCGTAGCGGATGGCGACCAGGTCCTCCCTGAGCTGCCTATGTAGGCTTGCAAGGCGTTTTTCTCAGGATCCGGCAGGTCGGGGCGGCTTCTTGGTCGATGACCGTATCGAGGCGCTTATGCAGGGCAAGGTTCAATCGCTTCAGTCGGTCCTCTTGCGCAGGAATGTAACCGGGGTGGTTGTCGGGTATCTGGCTGACGTCGTCAGGGATGTACATGCCTTGGATGATAGGGTGCGGTCATATCCTTCGGGTGCATATTCTTCCACAGCGCGGGGTTGGCCGGCTTTCTGAAGAGAGGAGAAAAACGCAACAGGAATATTCGCTTGGTTGCAAGACCGGGAGGCTTCCACGCTTGTGGGACTTGTTTGTAGCACATATTTGTAGTTCCCCTTAATCAGGGTCAGAATACTGCGGAACGCCTTGAAGCACGGGGTCGAGCCCGAGAAGTTGGCATAAGCCATCGCCCATGTCGTGATCGACGAATGAGCCGAGGACGGGCGGGTGTGCGTCTTCGTCGGGCCGCGTCACGCCGGCGCCTTGGAGCAGGACTACATTGAGGTGTTTGCCGACACTGCGGCCAACCAGCGGGGAGGGCGACATCTTCCATGCGATGACGGCCCAGGACCCGTGGAGGATCTGAAACGCATACCGAAGGAGGAGACCATGAGTGATCTGAAGGTGGATCCGACCCCCATGGAGCTGGGGGAGCGGGATCGCGCACGGCTCGAGAGGCTGGACAGGATGGCCGAGCGGGGCGAGATCCGGCCGGTCGGCAGGCCCCGACGCTGTCTGGCTTCTTCGGGGCCCATCAGCGCGGAGGAGTTCGAGGCTACCATGGCCTTGGGCCGTCCCCGCAGCGAGGAGGGCACCCGGACGGTGACGACCTGGAGGGTCCGCACACCCGAGGACCTGGACAAGCGCGCCAAGGCCCAGGCCGCGAAGGAGCATCTCCCGCTGTCGGCCCTGGTCCGCAAGGCCATGAACGTCTACCTGCAGCAAGCCGCCGCCTGACACCCACACACACCCACAGGTCTCCGTACCAAAACACTCGGCACGGAGGCCTTCCCCCGTATGTGGCAGATCCATGAAGGGGCTTGGCCATCGGATGCCGGGGGCAAAGCCTCGGCGGCAACCCCTCCGGGCGTCCGCATCCATCCGGATGCGGGTCGCCGCCATCGGCCTGACCCCACCATCCTGCCACTGTGCTCGCTCACGCACCAGACCGGAGCGTCCCGATTCACGCCCCGCCCTGCGGACG
Organism: Bifidobacterium sp. B4111; assembly: GCF_026537235.1. Lineage (NCBI taxonomy): Bacteria > Bacillati > Actinomycetota > Actinomycetes > Bifidobacteriales > Bifidobacteriaceae > Bifidobacterium > Bifidobacterium sp. B4111. Next base: position 40,238 of record NZ_JAFNMO010000003.1, read on the forward strand.
TGGTGGCCCAAAGCATGCCACGCCACCAACCGGCCGGTCGCGTCCCGATCTGCACGCGGGTTCACCGCTCCGCTCACCCGCCGGTCTCCGGCCGAGCACGTTACACAGGCCGTGGCCCTTCTCGACACCGTGGCCGCCACCAACCCGAACGCTCATACGAATGTCCTCGCCCTGCAAGCGACCCTGCTGTGGCTCGACGTGCGAAACGGGCAGGCACAGCAAAGGGTCGTCGGCGCCTTGCGGGACGACCCGTGGAACCGGATGGCCAACTCATGTTCAAAGCCGCCTCGGCCGGGGTTCACCCCGCTGGGTCCACTGAAGAAAGCCCGGCTCCCTGACGGGGCCGGGCAGGGGGGCAAGCCGCCGTCGGACCGTCTTTCGACGGGCCGGGCCTTGTGCTTGGCGCACGCCTGCCGCACTTCCCCGGGGGATTCACGCCATGCCGCCAGGGCCGACGTGAGCCCCTGTCATCTTCTCCTCCTTGCGCTTCAAGTCGTCGCGCTCCCGCGACGTGGACTCCGCGGCCAGCTGCTTCACCCAATCGTTCTGGGCCTTCGATAGCTTCATGCTTCTCCTTCCGGATCTTTCCCGGTTACACCCCCGTTTTCCACTCACATGGGGCGAACCTGTAGTCGACACGAAACGAGGGTAACAATATGAATCTCATAGAAACGGGGTGCAACCGGCTGACCGGTCACGGCCGGCCCGCGTAAAAGAACCCCCGGGGGGTTGGGGTTAGAGACCCGCAGCCCATGCCTGTAGCCAGTCGGACTTCTGATGGTGGACATCGCAGTTGAACTGCTGGTCATGTTCGGTGATGACGCCTACGGAGACCATACGGCACTGGGCCTGGCCGACCTGGTCGGGGTGCGCCTCGTTGAAACGCACCGTACAGTTGCCGTTGGCCTCGTTCAAAGCCTCCTGCGCGTGGGCGACACCCTCGGGCAGCATGGACACACCCGTCTGCGCAAACGCATTGTAGACACTGTTCAGATCCCCGCCGGGGCCGAACGCCCCGTCATTGTTATCCCTGTAGGCCCAGCTGACCTGGGTGGCCATGACACCACCACCGCCGTCGGAACTGCCCCACCGCCGCCGACGAACGCGATGGGCGCGCCGGCCAGCATCGTGGCACCCTCCACGGCCACGCCCTTGCGGACCGTGCCCGAAGCCAGACGCCGGAGCCGGCCGACCCGGATCCGTAACTCTCCTGGTAACTTCATTATGTTTCCCTTCCGATATCATGAAGGGGACGGCCTCAATGGTCGCCCACAAATAACGCCAGCGGGATAGGAACCGTCCAAAGCAACCAGTCCCGCCGGCAAATTCTTTATATTTCATTAGCCGATACCACAAACTCCAGCCGAATTACAGGCTTCTCCATATGGTTTGTGATTCTGCACCCATTGGTTCCAATCGAATCCACCACTTCCCCCTCCTTGCGGTGCTGCTGGTACGGGTGCGGCCGGCGCCGGCGCCGGCGCGGGTGCTGGTGCGGATCCGCCACCGCCACGGTTGTATGAAGGCGTGTAACCGCCACCCGAATAGGAGGGTGCAGCCTGTTGGGCCTGCGCGTGTTGCGTCGGCTGTTGGGCGGCCTGGTCGGCCTGGTTCTTCTGTTGGATGGAGGCGTTCACCTGGTCGATGGCCGACTGGAGGGCGCCGGCCGCGTCCTGGTAGGCTTTCGCCTTGTCGCCTTTGATGCCGCCGGCCTGGCTGATGGCCTGCTGCAGGCTGTCGCGGACGGCGTTGTCCGCCACCTTCCCGTCCGAATCGTTTAAAAGCTTTGAAGCCTCGTCCTTCTTCGCGTTCAAGGCCTTCCTGGCGTCATCCAGGCTTTTCGCGTCACGGGAGGCCAGCACCGCCTTCGACGCCTTGTCCAGGCTCCGATAAACATCGTCCATCTTCTTCGCCTTGCCGGCCATGGCCTGCAGGTCGTCTGTGGGCATGGACGCCTCGCATCTGAAGGCCTGGGCCTGGGTGTGCTTGGCCTTCCCGACGGCCTTGGCCATATCCGTCACGGTCTTCGCGTCCTTGACCTGATCCGTCTTCACCGCCGCGGCCTGAAGGTAGCTGGAGGAGGCCGCCTCGGCCCGCTGCTCCGACCCCTTCACAGCGCGCACCTGCCGGGAGCACTGCGCCAAGGCCCGGTCGTGGCTCCTGTTCGAGGACACCCTCCAAACAGCCAGGCCGAGGCCAACGCCCAATACGGCCACAACCACTACGATGATCACCGGCACCAGCCACCTCGGGCGGAGCTTCCCTGCCGGGCCCGGATCATTCTCGGGTTCGATGGCTGGCGGCAGACTGGCCCCGCCCGGCTCCGGATGTTCCCCCTGCGCTTGGTCGTTGGATTCGTTCATGTCGGTTAGGGTCTTCGTCTCCCGGTCGTCCTCTTCCTTGCTCATGATCCCTTCTTCCTGTCGACGCGTACAGGGGTTCCCGCATCACCAGCTTAAGATACCCGGAACCTTGCCATCCCATAGGATGTGATGTCACGCGACTTCCCCGATCGGCATACGCGATCCCCGGGGATGTCCACGGACCCGACTCTACGCCGATGCGACCGCGCGGGGCCGGGTGGGGTCGTCGTCCTCCTGGGTTGGTCACGTTTACTCGTGCGCCATCTTGTGGAGGACCTTGCCCAGGCACTCGTCCGAACTCATGGGAGGCTTCCGCGTAGGCTCTGAAGCGTCGTGCTGTTCTCCGGGCTCCATGCATGAAAAGGCGTTGGCAGGGTCGAAGGGGTTGCTTTGCTGATGCCCCTATGGGCCTCCCTTGAAAATCAGGGGGGGGGGAGGAGACCGGGGAAGGATAATCGGATGACGGCTGTGGGCCGATATCAAGGCGGGGTGAACCCGCCATCATGGTGGGCCGGAATGCCTGTAATCGCGCCGGTTTCCTGCGCCGACAGCTCGCTGTCCGAACATGTAGCGCCGTGAGGTTTGGCTGTCTATCGAAGTATGCGCCGGGGCGGCAAGGGGAAAAGAGACCGCCCCGGCTTGTCCGCCACGAGGATCCGTGACGGCGTAACAGCGGAGGAGCCGAGATGAGGGGATCAAGTCCGCTTCCCCGCGCATCATCTCGTCCGCGTCGGCCAGGACGCAGGCGGGAAGAATGAAGCATCGGCGGCGGGAAGGAGCCCGTCAGCCGGCGTGTCCAGCCATCCCCGAGATGAGGGTGGCGCCTCTGCCGGGCCGAGAAATAGAGGCAACTAGAGGTAGGAGGTTACCAAAGAAGTCTGAGAAGGAAGTGCTCAAGGGGCGCGCCGCGCCCTCGGCAGGCGCGGCGCGGATGCCGTCAGCGGGGCTGCCCGTACCATTGGTTGGCTTGGTTGTTGGGCATGGCTTGATTGTTGGGGTATTGGACCGGCTTGTACCGGGAGGGCCAGCACAGGATGAACAGCTGGCAGACCACGGCGGCCAGGAGCATGAACATGCCGGGGACCATGGATCCCCTGGGCTCGTCGCCTTCGAGCATGGCCATGAGCGTGTTGGCCAGGAGGATTATGGCCAGGATATTGAACAGGTAGGGCACGACCACCAGCCAGCCGGGCAGGAGCAGGTCGTGCAGCCGCCGCATCTCCAGGGCGATGGAGGGGATGATGCACGCCAGGCCCCACAACAGGGGGATGATGGTCAGGGCGCCGCTGTGGAACAGGCCGCCCAGGCAGCCGGACATGAAGGCGTACCAGATGTTGAACACCCAGACCTCCTTGCGGCTGGCCCGCCCCCGGGCGCGCGCATACAGGCGGAACGGCCGTTGCAGGCATTCACGCAGGGTCGCGTCGGGCATGGCGTCCTCGCCACGCATCAGGTCCGTCCGGGCGGGACGGTTCTCGAACAATGCAATCATGATTGATATAGTCCTTTCATGCGGACCTTTTGTTGGACCGCGAACAGTTGTTGTTGGAATAGGGGACGGAGCGGGCGGCGGCCTGGTGAAGGGGCAGAAGGCCGCCGGACTTCCGTCGGTCCCGTCCGGGAGAGGGAAGAGGACGAACCCCGGGCGGGAGGAATCAGGGGGTCCGCGCCCTTTCAAGGGCGCGGATCATGCATACTCAGCGGAACTGGTTATCCCGTTGGTCATTATCGTGGTCCTTGCCAAGGGCGTGGGCCAGACCGGGTTGGGCGACCGTGGCGTACAGGTGCTCACGGCCCTGGGCGTCGCGGCGGATCGTCCTGACCAGGAGGAAGCCGCCTCCTAGCAGCATCCAGATGACGGCGGAGCCGGTGACGGCCATTATGGTCGCCCATAAGTAACGCCGGCGGGATGGGAACCGTCCAAAGCAACCAGTCCCGCCGGCAAATTCTTTATATTTCATTAGCCGATACCACAAACTCCAGCCGAATTACAGGCTTCTCCATATGGTTTGTGATTCTTCAGTCTTTCGCGCCAGTTTGAAGTGTCTTCTTGCGGTGCTGCTGGTGCGGGTGCTGCTGGCGCGGAGCCGCTGCCGTGGTTGTATGAGGGCTGGCGGGAGGGCGTGTAGCCTTGCCGCCCCGGGCTGTTGGAGGGCGCCGAACGTTGCTGGGCGGCCGACGCCGGCGCCGCCTGGGCGGCGGCCTGTGCTTGCTGTTGGGCGGCCTGGTCGGCCTGGTTTTTCTGTTGGATGGACGTGTTCACCTGGTCCATGGCCGACTGGAGGGCGCCGGCCGCGTCCTGGTAGGCTTTCGCCTTGTCGCCCTTGACGCTGCCGGCCTGGCTGATGGCCTGCTGCAGGCTGTCGCGGACGGCGTTGTCCGCCACCTTCCCGTCGGAATCGCCCAAAAGCTTGGCCGCCTCGTCCTTCTTCCCGTCCAAGGCCGCCCTCGCATCCTCCAGGCTCTTCGCATCATGGGAGGCCAGCACGGCTTTCGCCGCCTTGTCCAGGCTCCGGTAGACGTCGTCGGTCCTCTTCGCCTTGCCGGCCATGGCCTGCAGGTCGCCTGCGGGCATGGACGCCTCGCATCTGAAGGCCTGGACTTGGGTGTGCTTGGCCTTCCCGACGGCCTTGGCCAGGTCCTTCACGGTCTCCGCGTCCCTGACCTGGTCCTCTTTCACGGCGACGGCCTGAAGGTAGCTGGAGGAGGCCGCCTCGGCCCGCTGCTCCGACCCCTTCACAGCGCGCACCTGCCGGGAGCACTGCGCCAAGGCCCGGTCGTGGCTCCTGTTCGAGGACACCCTCCAAACAGCCAGGCCCGCCACAGCCAGCACCGCCACGACCACCACGACGATCACCGGCACCAGCCACTTCGGGCGAGGCTTCCCTGCCGGGCCCGAACCGCCTCCAGGCTCCTGACCATCCACCGGCTCTATGGCCGGAGGCAGACCATCCTGGGCCGTCCCCATGCTATCCTCCTGCGGAGGCTGGCCGCCGGGTTCGTCGGCATCGGCCAGGGTCCTAGTCTCCTGGTCGTCCTCGTCCTTGCTCATGATTCTCTCTTCCTGTCGACGCGTATAAGTATTCCCGCATCATCAGCTTCAATACTCAGATCCGTGCTACAGTGAATCCCATACATGTTCGAATATTCTTGTTTCAATGAACCGGCTTTTCCGGTGATGGAACTTGGCTGATAGTCGCCGGTCTCTATAGGTCCTGAATATGCGCGCCCCGGTTACGCCGGGGGTTTTCTTTTCCAAACATCCTTACCTGGTATGAGGATCCGCTCTGTACCCTTGGGTGGTATGAAGCGTCCTTGCTGTGCGTAAGGACGCGCTTCGCCCCAGCAGGACGTCTAGACCGCCGTTGGCGGCATTTCATCTGCTCTGTGCCTCCTCCTTCACGCCGACCTGGACTCTGTCGGCTCATTCAGCATCGACGAGCTCTGTGGATGTTCGCGTCATTGCCGGTTGCAATACAGGCTTCGGCCGCAACTGCTAAGACATCTCTAAGAGAGAATACATCAGAATTCTAATTTTTTACAAATCCTTTAATTTATTATGCTTGAACTCTGATACTCCAGAAGGAACCAGACATTTTTCCCAGCTTATCGACATTTTTCCCAGCTTATCGAAGAAGGGCCCGAAACGTGATCGTCACTGTCCGAAAAGGGCTTGACTGTATCGTAAACTGGCTTTTGATGAAATCTAGCAGATGGCATCAAGCCGATAAGGAGTCGGTTGTTCTGATCAAGAGCTGGCTTCATGAAACGGGTTCCGTCACCTCGATCACTGACCTGGCGGAGCTTTTAGGCTTTTCTGCCGCAAAAATGTACAGCGTCATGCATATGACCGGTGTTCCGCTGACCATAGCGGAATTCGCCATGGTCTGCGCGCACTTCGGCAAGGATCCGACGGAGCAGTGCATGAACATCTTCTCCAAATGCGGCTATGACCTGAAGCCGACGCATGAGCACCTGCTGAAGGAGGCCGATGGTGGCAGACGCTTGAGCGAACGCATACAGAATGCCCTGAACATCTATCGGCAGGAAACGAATCATCAACGAGAAGAGTCCTTCTGCGGCAGAGCGGATATGCGAAATGAACGTCAGGGTTGACCCCCCCCCCCACCACTGACAGACCACGCACGCCATGGGAGCAGGATATTATGTTTCTGGCCTATGCTTGCCTGCCGATAATGCCATCTTCTATTGCATCCGGGGCAGAAGCCGTACCGGGAAGACCCCAATGGTGGCGAATCGCCCACAACCGGCCAATCTGATCCGCACCTTCCGTATGTTGATGTCTTTCATCTCTCGGGCGTGAATATAAAAACCGCAGCCATGTGTAATCCTACATAGAAGCAAGCGTCCCAGAGATGCCTGATAGTTGCTGAGTGAATTAAGCGGAAGCTGCCGATCCGAGACTCCGATTCCAAGCGGGCTGATTCACAGTGTCCGCAGGTCGGCTGTGTGGTGATCGAACGATGATCACTGCTGGGGCTGGCTAGGCTCAGGCAGTGTGAAGCGGCAGATTGCCATGGGGGTGAAGGCTTTGATGATTTCGGCTGTGTTTATGTATATTGTGGTTTCGACTTGGTAAACATCCACACAGCGTTTTGGTTGCGCCGCTTCTGATTTCTTCCAGCAGGCCTCCGAAGCGTTGACTACTCCGTGGCATGAGCAGGAGAGTGGCATGACTGGGTTGGCCAGTGATTCCAAGCATGAGCAATCAATCAATGATGGCATGTTCCCGGATGCGGGGCGGGGCTCGGGCGGAAGCACGGAGTGAATGACTTCGTCCTCATGGACCCATCCATGGCGGATGTGGTTCAGGTTGCCTTTGCCTTGGGTGTGCAGCGCATGGCCAGGCATCATGCCATCGTCAAGAAGCTCGGCTCGGTTGAGACTCTGGGGTAGGCATCGGTGATCTGTTTTGATAAGACGGGGACGCTGACCCGCAATGAGATGACCGTTGAGCGGGTGGTTGTCCCCTCGGGGCAGGTCCGGCTCACTGGCACCGGGTACGCTCCGAGGGAGTCATGCAGCCGGTCGAGGCCAGCGGGTCGGATGATCGACAGCTGGCGGATGCTATTGGCTCATCTCTGGCTGAGGCAGTGGAAGAGACCCTGATGGCCGGGACTATCTCCAAGGACGGAGACCTGCATTGGCAGGCGGGCGTGACCGTGCCTCTGCTGGCCGCCCAGCTGTTCAACGCGCTGGCCTCTCTGGTCCTAGTCGCCCTGGAGCTGCGCAAACTAGCCATGTGGACAGTCAAACAACTACGGGCATAATCGCTTCTTCCCGATGCGATAATTGGAATTGACATTGTCGCATCGGGGTTTGTTCTCTCCATGGCCTCATCTGTTGCTCGAGCCTGTACCTGCACCTGTCCCCGATTATCCGCATACTGGCAAGTATGGGGAACGATGAGCAACAGCATGCAATAAATGTTTTGTCATATTGGTGCGCGGTTGAACTGTTCTCGCCACAAAATTGGAGGGATGACCAGCTTATTGCTTTATCTTCCTCCGACAACGACGGCCACAAAGTAAGCGTTTCGGAACAGGAGCGACTTCCTTGGGATCAGATTCATGCTGATCTTCTCATTGGGCCGGTTGTCAATGAGCGTCGTTCGTATACAAACCTCTATAACGATCTGCAGAGCAGAAAAATATACCGGCTGCAGACAGACATGAACGCTCAGCTGATCAAACCCTTCTCATTCACAGAGGATACCGAGAACTGGCTGCAGGCGCAGGCGGTCAAATCAGGGCTCGACGAACAGACTATAACCGGTCTGCTTGGGGAGACGAACCAGTTATGGCTAGAGGTGGCCAAGCGGCCCGACCCTCTGCCGGCGGGCACCGAGCTGACGGATTCCATGGTTTCGCGTCTGCTGCAGGTGGTGGAAAAGCTGTCAGCAAAGGCCAATCGGCCTGGCTCAGCCTGTGCTGTTTACTGCAAGGACTATGACCGTCGATTTGCGCGTCGCCCCGTGCACCAGGCAGTGAAACCTGGCGAGAACTCGGAGCAGCAAGAATTAGAAGGGCAGAGTCGGTGGCTTAAACATGAACGTTTTCGAATAGCAGCCGGGCTTTCCCAGCGTGTAGTCACGAATGCGCTGATGAAGGCCGCCAAGCTTGTTCGGGAACTCTCGCCAGCCGAGGAGACTGCTCAGGACGAGGTGTTGCAGGAGCTCGCCCATCGGCAGAGCAAGCGTATTGGCGGTTCTTCTGCCGTGGCTTCCCTTATGGAGTTTTGCGTAGGGGATGATGGCTGTCTGGTCCCAAGAACGTTGATGCTTTCTCAATATGCCAAGGCGGTCTCCTGCCTGTTCAACCATGAGGGCTGGCCCGATTGTCCGGCTGGGTGGCCGCATATCGAAGTATTCGACGAGACGGAAAGCAAACTCAAATCGGAATTCAATCATCTAGCTGGGGAAGGCTCTGAAGACGAGACAGGTCCGGTCGGCAGATACGAGATCGAAAGCCTTATTGAACACGTAGCGGAACGGATGGGGCTGGATGACCGCGCGGTGAGTAGTTCTCCTCTTTTCGCCCGTGCTGACGGCTCGCCTCTGATCAGGGATTATGTCAATTGCCATCTGGAAGCCGGTTCAGAATCATTGAATGGCGAAATGATGGATTCGTTCTTCCTGGAAGATCTTGAGGATCTTTATCAAAATGGGCCTGACATATTTTCTGAGCCGATCAGACAATATCTATCGATTGGTCATCCTCAACGGTTCAATCTGCAGAAGGACTCCGAAGGGCATCTGGTCGGCGACTTGACGGAACCTGCCAGCATGCCGTTCGGGCGATGGCCGAGTGCTTCCAATCAATTTCAGTCAACAGGTCAGCAGCTGGCAATCAATCAAATACGGGCGACCTTGGAAGGCTACGGCAGTTCATCGCTTCTAGGTGTCAATGGCCCTCCTGGAACTGGCAAGACCACCCTGCTCAAGGATGTGGTGGCCGAGATTATTGTGGCCAGGGCTCGGCGGTTGGCAGGATTCTCCCGTCCTCAGGATATTTTCACATCCCGGAGGCTGGCCAAAGCAACCTCGGACGAGGACAAGGACTATGTCTACTGGACGCTTGATCCGTCGGTGACCGGCTTTGAGATTGTCGTTGCTTCCAGTAACAACAAGGCTGTTGAAAACGTCAGCCAGGACCTGCCCAGCGCCGATGCTATAGACGCCGAGTGGGAATCCTATATTGGCAGTGAATTCAAGCAGGTTCCCTGTGGATTCGCTTTTCGAGACTTTGCCGGACAAATTGCCGATCATAAGAATCAGGATAAGCAGAGCAGACCATCGAATACCTCCTCCGCTTGGGCCCTTATGTCGGCGGTCTTGGGGAACATGAGCAATAAAAACCGATTCCTCTGGCCCTTCAAAAACAAATTTATCTATAAGTCATTGAAATACGCGCCAAGTGAAAGAGGCGGCGGAAACAATTGGATAAACGCTAGGAATGACTTTAATGCTGCTCTGAAGAAAGAAGAGAGCATCCGCGCCAGGAAAATTGCACAGTACAATCTTGTGCGTTCTTATTCAGGCCTATGCAATCAGCGATCCGATCTGTCAGCCGAGCTGAAAAACCTTACTGAACAACTTCATGGCATGCAGGCAAGCCGCTCAAGATATGTCAGACAGGTTCAATCAATGGAACGGCAGATGTCAGATGCTGGCCAGGCTGCCAATAATGCCCGAGCGGTTTGGGAGCAGGCTGATAGCATTTGTCAGGTTCACTTGTCTTACTGGAAGGCGCATCCTCTAAGGTCGTTTTTCCACAGCTACGAAAGGCAGCAGGATGAGCTTAAGGTACGTACTGATCTGGAGCAGGCACGTCGTGCAAAGCAGCATTGTGACGAGCAGGCCAGCACGGTCCATCAGCGGTTGCAGTCCTTCTATGGAGGGTTGGAAGTCGGTGATCAGGAGTTAGGAAAATGCCAAACGCAGATTGCGACTTTGACCAGGCAACTTGCTGCCATTGAGCAGCAGATTGCCGAGGCCGAACAGACTCAGTGGCCCAGGCCCGACATTGGCGATGATCACGTTGCGTGGATGGATCAGGAGTGGAGCAAGGCGCGGACAGAGGTCTACATCAAGGCGCTGGCTCTTCACCAGCAGGCCGTTATGGGCGCTTCCCACCAGTTCATGTGCAATCTGTCCCTGGCTTGCGCCGTGATGCAGTCGAATGGTTTTACGGATGACGAGAGACTGGTGGCTTGGCAGACCTTCTTCCTGGTGATTCCGGTCGTCTCCTCGTCCTTTGCATCAATATCCAGAATGTTTTTGGGGATAGGCAAGGAGGCGCTTGGCTGGGCGATTGTGGATGAGGCCGGACAAGCCCTGCCCCAGGCCGCTGCTGGTCTGTTGCAACGTGTGAGGCATGCGGTTGCGGTCGGGGACCCTATGCAGCTCCAGCCCGTGGATACCATGCCCAAGCCGATGCGTGAACTCCTGGCGAGCACCCATCACCTCCAGCGCCTGGGACTGGAGTCCGAAAACATGCAGGCCTTGGTCGATTACCAGACTCCTTGCGGTCTGTTGGACGAAACTGATGACCACTGGCTGGGGATGCCTCTGGTGGTGCATCGGCGCTGCGATGAGCCCATGTTTTCCATATGCAACGACATGGCCTACTCCGGCAGGATGGTTCGCGTAGGGCCGGAGCATCAGCCCTGTGCCTATCCGTCCGGGCCTCATACGAGAAATGAGTTGCCGGACTCCTGTTGGTACGACGTGCCGCCGAACTCCGGCGAAACCGGGAGAACGCAATGGAGGCCGCAGGAAGGATACGAACTTTACAGGCGGCTGTGCGGACTCTTCCAGGGCGGGATCGACCCCACCAATATTCTGGTCATCGCTCCGTTCAGGGCTGTGGCTAACCGGGTGCGTGACATCTTTGCGGATGCCTTGCAGCAATGCACCGGTTGCAACAGCAGCGAAGCGAACCGGCTGGCATCGAGCCAGGCCGGAACCGTGCACACCTCCCAGGGGCGGGAGGCCGATGTGGTTTTCATTGTTCTTGGCAGCAGAGCCGGCAGGCGTGGAGAAGGTTCCCGTTCATGGGTTAACGGGTCGCCCAATCTGCTCAACGTCGCTGTGTCGCGAGCCAAGCGACGTGTCTACGTGGTCGGCAATCTCGCTGATTGGAAGAATGGAACCTATACGTCCAGGATCGCCAAGGACCTGGCGGTGGAGGCGAGTATGAGAGCCTGATCGGAGCAGGAAAGATACGGCCAGAATTCCTCACTGATGGCGTGCTGGCAACTGCTGGCGCGGACCGATGAGGCTTGTGCTGGTTCCCACCGGTGCTTTCGCGAGATATTCGAAGCGCATGGCCCGCAGGCACGTCCGTTAAAGCCGGTCCAGGGGGTGCTTGACCTGATAGCAGAGAATTTCGAAGCATCGGTCGGTATTTTGAAGGCGCGTCAACGGATGCATATGCTGCAAGGTTATGCAGCTGTATATGAGTGCCATGTAGGCAATGCAGAAGATCTGCTATTGGCATGGCATGCGGAGGGCGGTGCCGCCTATATACTGCGACTCGGTTCCCATGATCAGGTGCCGGGCAGGCTCGGTAGATGCTGAGCCTCAGCAAACGGATCAAGGCTATATACCAGGTGCCTGGCCCACCCCTGCACAGGTTGATGGTCTGGATGGATGCTGTATCAGGGTTGTAGTACTTGGGTATTGCGGCAGATACCTGAGTTTTCGCGGGAGGAATTGTTTACGAAGCACAGTAGCCGGTATTAAATAATAGACAACCAAAGTGCCCCCCGTGGGACTCGAACCCACAACCCACGACTTAAAAGGACGCTGCTCTAACCATTGAGCCAGAGGGGCAACAGCTCAACACTACATGTTTGTTCTCGATTTTTCCAGTTCGCGGCAAGCCGGTTCTCGGGCGAAGCAAGAACGAGAACCCGTACAGATCAACGAAGAATATCAACTTGAAACGCTACCTTTCCGCCCACTTAAGAAGGCTGTTGGGATGCGTGGGGGAGGGGTGGGGCAAACTCTGAACCCGCCGATGGGAGCCGTGCCGGACAGTAAACCAACCTGTCTGCCAAAAGCTTCTGCCAAAGCGTAGAGTGGCTTCCTACCCGTTGCGCAGTGAGTCGGACCATGTTTTGCCATCTGCAGATGGCGAAGTGGAGGCCGACGTTGATTCCCCGTACTCGGATTGAAAGAATCATCTCTGCGAGGCGATCTCTTGCCCTCGCAACTGCGCTGAGGGAGGGAGCTCCGATGAAACATCCGGCTCAATACACACCGCCGCGTGTACAGAGCGGCACAGGCTCATACGGACATTCACCCGTTTGCAGGCGCGGGGATACTGCTATGAAGCAGTACCGTCGATCCTTCCGGCCAGGGCGAGCCCTTCCCCATCCACGCATCCGGCCTGTGCAAGCAGGTTTCGCCCAGGAAAGGGGAAACCATAACTTTCTTAAACAATGTGGAGTTCACTGCTTCCTGGAGAGCCATGACCGGGATTGTAGGACCATCGGGTAGCGGCAAATCAACCCTGCTCTACTGTCTGGCAGGTCTCGAACCAGTCAGCTCGGGCCAGGTGGAAGTCCTGGGTCGGCGCATCTCTGCTATGGGGCCTGCAGCGTCAGCGCGGTTCCGCCGTGCGCACCTGGGCTTCGTTTTCCAGTCCTATAATCTCGTGCCTTCGATGAGTGTGGAGGACAACCTCAAGCTGCCCTTCGTTCTGCGCAAGACCCGCTGGCCGGAGGATCAGGCGGCCAAGCTGTTGGACAGACTGGGCATCAGGGGGCTACTCAAGACCAATGTGACCCTCCTGTCAGGCGGCGAGCAGCAGCGGGTTGCCCTGGCCCGCGCGCTGATTTCGGAACCCGATATCATCTTTGCCGATGAGCCTACCGGCGCCCTTGACCAGGAGACTGGCGATGTGGTCGTCGATGAACTCGCTGCCTTCGCAGAGCGACCGGGCCACGCAGTGATTATGGTCACTCACAGTCCGGAAGTTGCCTCCCGTTGCAATACTCTGGTGCATCTGTGCGACGGTCGCATAGCCACAGCCGACAAGGTTCCCATGCCGAAAGCGGGCGTCTGATGCGACTTCTTCTGCGAGATTTCAAGGATGCCCCCTTGGCTTGGTCTGGCGTCATCCTCGTGTTGATCGCATCACAAACCATGGTCGGCCTGCTTGCCATGATGCTCTCTTCGGCCAAGGCCCTGGGCGATCTCCCCGGCATGGCCGAGCAAAGCCACACTGCCTACCAAAACTTGATGATTCCTTTCATGGCTCTTCTCGTTGCCGCAGTATTGATCGTTCTACAAATCGTTTCGTCGGTGATCAACCAGCGCAGGCGCAACCTTGCCCTGTTAGCCTTGCAAGGCGCCACGCCCTGGCAACTGACCTCGTTGACCTGTCTGCGAGTGTTCACCTTGGCGCTCGCGGCCAGTGTGGTCTCGCTGGCGGTCTCTTTTCTGTTGGCCCGTCCCCTCTATGCCTGGGAGACCTCACAGTTCATGATCGGTAGGCAGCCTTTCATCGCCAGCCACCAGCTGGCTTCCTGGACAGCAGGAACCTCATGCGGAATATTGGTGGCCTTGATTGGCGCGCTGCTGACCATCCGGACCATCAGCAGGATCAGTCCCGTGGAATCTCTGTGTGCTGCAATCATTCCTCCAAAAACAGCGGGCTTGGCTCGTCGTGTCGCCGCTGTCTTGTGTCTGCTGGCAGCATTGGTAGTCATGCTGATGCCGGTTATGCAAGCGCGGACCATTCCTAATGAGCAACTGGTCCGTTTGCACACCGCGGCACCCATCCTGCCTATCGCCATGGGCAGCACTTTCGGCTTCATGCTCCTGCTGGCCGTAATCTGTTTGGCAGGTCCCTCCCTACTGGGCACGGTCACAAACGGCTGGACCAAGCTCGTCGCTCTTCGCCAGCCCTCATGGCTGGTCGCTTGCCGACAAGCCAATGCTCGCATGCGTAGCCTCAGCTCCACGGTCATACCGCTGATTGTGGGGGTTTCATTGCTGATGATGACCGATTCCTTCTACCAGACCAGCGCCGATTCCAGTCGCCTGCTGCCTCCCAACCTGGATGTCAGCAGCTCTGATTTCTTCATGCTCATTACGCTCTTGGGCCCCGCGCTTGTCGCTACGCTGGCTGGAGTATGCGCCGGATACCTGATCTCAGCCCACGGTCGAAGCCTGGATCTGTCCCTCATCTCGATTGCTGGCGCGGACCCGAACCAACTTGAAATCATGTCCGCTCTCGAAGGGTTCATCATGGCGACTACCGCCGTATCCATATCCTTCACCTCCAGTCTTCTGCCCGTCATGGCCTATGCTGCCGGATTTCACAAGGTCTTTGGCGCAGCCAGCATTGGCATACCATGGGCTCACTGGGCGCTGGTCTATCTGCTTCTGACTTCGGCGGCATCACTGGCTTCGTGGGTCACGGTGCGCAAATCAGCAGGTCGTTCCCCTGCCGGTGTGATAGCACAGTACACTGGCGAATGAACCTGGGGATCCTCAGCATGACAGCGTGAGGGGGCGCGATAAAGGGTATGGCAACCAACCTATTCGAGCTATTGAGCAATCAACGCTTGACCAGATTTGTCGCGCCTCTGCTGAGCCTGGTTTATACGCTTCTCTATGTCAGTGCCCCCATGTTTCCTCCAGTCTGGGCCGAGAACATTCCTTTGCCCGTTTGGAAGACGGCCATCGGCCTGATCGGACTCCTGTGTTCCTGCCTGTTGTATTGGAGCAGACAGCTTCCTCTGCTCATCACGACCTTGGAGACCCTGCTGTACCTCGGCCTGTCATTTGCCACCTCGGACGATAGCTTCCTGATACCCCTGGTAGGGGCTCTCTATTTCTGCGTCTGTTTATCGTCAGCACCCAGGATTGCGGCAGGTGTGGGTGAGGCAGTTGCGGCCGTCAGTCTGGTCACCGTCAGCATGCATGCCGGGCACATGCTTTTTCTGGAATGGTCGGCCAGGATGGCTGTCGTCATGGCGGTCGCGGCCGCTGCCGTAGCCGTCAGGTCCTATCGGATTCGACGCGAGACGCAGCAGCGTGAGGAGCAGGAGCGCATCCGCTCTGAGATGCTTGCCAGGCAAAGGGATCAGGCTATATCACGTGCCCAGGTGGCAGGGGAGTTGCACGACAGTGTGGGCCATGACCTCACCACGATCATTGCCCTGTCCCAGGGATTTGCTGATTCGGTTAAGGTCGAAGAGCTGCAAGAGGTGCTTAAGGACATCAATCAGGTTGCCAGGAACGGATTGGCCGACACCCGACAAGCTGTTCGCACCCTTGTCCACGAGCATGAGGCGCTCCCTCAAGAGTCCGATGATGACGGGCACAGGTTTGGTTCCAGGCTGCACACGCTCGACGAACTCGGCACCGTAATCGCCCATGCCCGCGCGGCTGGTCTGGCTGTCGTGTCTACCGAAACAGGGCGTCAGCGGCACGATCCCAGACAGGACAACCTCTGCTTCATCATCAGCAGAGAGGCCATCACCAACACGCTCCGACACGCCTCAGATCCGAGCACCATCGTCATTTCCCGCGACTATGAGCAGAACGGCACCCTCCGCATCAGCATCCACGACGATGGGCATGGGGATAAGCATGGGCGAACCTTGGGGGATCAGCAACCGGCTATTCATGATCATCAAGGAGTGGGCCTCAAGCAGATTGGCCAGCAATGCCGACTGATGGGAGGGAGTCTGAGTTGCGGACCGGGCAAGAATGGAGGATGGACAGTAGAAGCCGTCCTACCTGGCCCCAGCGAGAAAGAGGGCAACGCCCATGATTGGACCTGATGCTGGTCGATGACCTTGCGTTCCTCCGCAAGGGGTTGGTACGCATGATCGAGTCTGACCACGATTTACAGGTCGTCAGACAAGCCTCCAACGGTCAGGAGGCAGTGACCATACTTCGAGAGATGAAAGCAGCCGCTCAGCCGTTGCCTCGGGTGATCCTGATGGACGTTCGCATGCCGGTAATGGACGGCATCAGTGCTACTGCGGTCATTGCCAAGGAGTTCCCCGAGATTCGTACGCTGATCCTGACCACCTATGACGAAGACGATTACGCCTTCACCGGTCTGCACGCAGGTGCCTACGGCTTTCTGCTCAAGGACGTATCCACCAGAGACCTGCACCGAGCCATTCACGCAGTGGCCGATGGAGACGCAGTGCTCACCCCCCGTATTACAGCAGAGCTCATCAACCGCGACAGAGCCTATGCCCGGCATAAGGTCAGTGATCTGCAGGCCAAGCAGCAGCTGAATAAGTTGACCCCCAGGGAATACGAGATAGCCGGGCTCATCGCTCGAGGGCTCTCCAATCAGGAAATAGCCCAGCGTCTCACTCTCGAAACTACCTCCGTCCGGCGCTATGTAAGCCGCATACTCGACAAGACCGGCTTGCGAGACCGTACGCAAATTGTTATCACATGGTTTCAGGCCGGAATGTCTGACTGACGGTTCTGACCAGCCATTCGGGGCATCGCGAGAAGAAAAGCAGAAGAACGATAGATTCCGGAGTGGCGATTTCGTTGACCTGATGAAGCTGAAGCCGAAGACTGAAGACCAGAACTTAAGTTTAGAAGAACCTTATTGAAGGTTATGATTCTTGCTGTATTGAGTTCCGACTATTTACCCATGCGCGCGATGTCCCGGTGGCGCTTGTTCACTTTGGAAACCCCCAGTTCCGTTGAATGCTGCTCTTGTAAGCTGAAGCACAAAGAGGTGGCCAAGCACTCGACAGAGGAGGTGGACCATGGGAATCCGTCTGGTGAGGTTGGACCAGCCGGGGGCAGTGGATGCCGAAATGACCTGGGAATATCTGCAGGCCTGCCGTTCTCGGCCTCAGGATGAAGCGGCTGGTCTCGGCCCTCTGGAGGACTGTCACAGCCTGGATGAGGTTCGTCGGTCGGGTCTGCCCGAGGTGGCTCGTCAGGCGCGTGGCGATGATCTGCCGCCGGGGTTTGTGCCAGCTCTGCAGTTCGCCGCCATGGACCCCAGCGGCAAACTGGTGGGGATGATTCAGCTGAGGTTGCAGCATACGCAGGCCCTTCTGCGTACGGGCGGTAACATCGGCTATTCAGTCCGTCCGGATTGTCGCCGGCGAGGCTATGCCGGGCTGATGCTGGATGAATGTCTTCGACAAGCTGCCACTCTGGGCATGAGCAGGGTCCTGATTATTTGTTCCCCGTCGAATCTGGCCAGCCGCCGCACCATCCTCTCGCATGGCGGGCAACTGGAGAATGTGCTTCCCTGCAGATCTGGTCATCCAGTAGAACGGTATTGGATTGATTTGCCTGCGGAACGAACAGGCCAAAGAACGCGTTAGCATGAACCAGTGTGAAAGAGACCGATAGATTCCTCGTGTCTTAGCGCGTCTATGGCGTTCTTCTGAGAGAATGGCGTGTATGGTCTGGCTGATTGTCCTGATATGGGTGCTGGTGGTGGCGGCATTCATCGTATTCGTCATGCGTCTGGCGCTTGGCGAGTCCCAGGGCCGTGCCTTCTCCTCGTCTCTGAATGAGCGTGTGCACAGGGCCGCCCGCCGTCAGCAGGAGCGAGAGAATCAGCTGCCGCGTGTAGCAGGGGGGCATCTGTCTTTCGCCCCTGGATCGGGCGAAGATGCATCAACCGCTGAAGATTCCGAACATCCCTATCCGGTCTATGTCAATTCCTCCTCCGTGGTGGAGGTTCGAGGCATGCTGGCCTCCGATTCCACGGTCGAAATAAATCTGCCCCCGCCACCGAGCAGCGATTCCGCATCGTCGGTCAGCCCGAGACAACAGAAGAATGCCGCGCAGTCGGCTTCTACGGCCTCTGGGCCTCCAGCTCCCAGGAGCTCCACCCTGCGATCACCCAGCCCTGAGCCTTCGCGTTCGCAGCGACGGGAGCCTCAGTCCACCACCTCCGACGTCATGCCTGCAGTCAAGAGCGGTTCGCAGGCGGGAACGAGCTATCCAAGCGGAAAGTGATCGTTGGTGGTGACCGTCCGTGTCCCTTTTCGCCTTTAGGCTGGTACCTATGACAACACAGCAGCTCCTTATTCTTATCGCGGTGCTGATCGTCCTGGTGCTGGCGGTGGTCGGCATTCTGGTGGCGGTCCGTAAACGCCGGTCCCAGGAGGATTCCACGCGCTCCGACAGAGCGGAAGAGCCTGATGCTTCCCCAGCGGATTCGCATGCATCGAGTGCTTCTCCCAATCCGGACGCTTCTTCGGGTTCCGGCTCAGTAGATTCAAAGGAGTCCAGTCAGCCGTCCTCGGTTGAGCAAGTGGCATCGTCGGCGCAGGAGGAGCTGGCTCATCCGGAGGCCTCTGCATCCCGTATGACCAGGCTCAAGGCCAGGCTGGCCAAGAGTCCCAACCCCTTCGGCAAGGCCCTTTTTGCCATTCTGACCAAGGACCATCTGAGCGAGTCCGACTGGGAGGATGTGGAAGACACCCTGCTCATGGCGGATGTGGGCGCCGAGGCCAGCGAACAGCTGGTGAAACAGTTGCGTGACGATGCCCGGGTTACCGGGCAGAAGGACCCCGCAGCAGTGCGCAGTGGTCTTCGTCAGCGCCTGATCGATCTGGTCGATCCCAATATGGACCGAACTCTTGTGGCTGCCCGACCTCAGGCCAACAGGCCGTCGGTCATCATCATGGTAGGTGTCAACGGCACAGGCAAGACCACTACGGCGGGCAAGCTGGCCAGACTCTTCGTGGCCGATGGCAAGTCGGTGGTCATGGGTGCCGCCGACACCTTCCGTGCCGCCGCCGCTGACCAGTTGGAGACCTGGGGCGGCAAGGTGGGTGTGCCCGTGGTCCGCAGCGACCGCGACGGCGCCGACCCGGCCTCGGTGGCCTTCGAAGCGGCTGAACGGGCCAAAAATGATCAGGCAGATGTCCTCATTGTGGACACAGCCGGCCGTCTACAGAACAAGGCCAATCTGATGGATCAGCTGGGTAAAATCCGGCGGGTGATCGAGAAGAACCTGCCCGTGGACGAGGTTCTGCTGGTCCTGGATGCCACCACCGGGCAGAACGGGATGATCCAGGCCCAGGTCTTCGCCCAGGCCATCGGGGTCACGGGCATCGTCCTGACCAAGCTGGACGGCTCAGCCAAGGGCGGCATCGTCGTTTCTGTCCAGAGCGAGCTGGGTGTGCCTGTCAAGCTGGTTGGGCTGGGCGAGGGACCCGATGATCTGGCCGTTTTCGATCCCGAGTCCTTTGTCGACGGCATTCTGGGAGACGAGTAGTCCGGCCGTTCGGCTGGTCATAAAGTGGTCATCCAATAGTCACTCGCAGGTAATGTGACGGTGACCTGACCGTTATCCTCTTCCTGTTTGATGAATCGGGAAGTGGAAGAGAATCTGACGTAGGCTGTCCGGAGGGAAGCCCTCTTTATTGGGGACTGCCCGCCCGGATGGGGAAAAGAGAGGTGTAGGCATGGATTCTGGAAATGCTGCCTGGATGCTGGTAGCGGCATCCATGGTTTTCCTGATGACTCCAGCGGTGGCTTTCTTCTATGGGGGTATGGTCCGAGCCAAGGCTGTGCTCAACATGATGATGATGTCCACGCTGGCCATTGCCGTGACGGGCGTTATTTGGGCCTTCTGGGGCTGGTCGATTTCCTTTGCAGGTAAGGATATTGGTGGCATCTTCGGCGACCCAGTCACCGGCTTCCTGCTCAAGGATACGGTCACGGCCAAGGATGGGGTCTTCACCTCGCTTGATTCCGCAAACGCTGCCTACCCGCACACGGTGGACATCGCCTTCCAAGCCGCCTTCGCCATGATCTGTGTGGCCTTGATCTCGGGAGCCCTGGCAGAGCGAGTCAGAATCAGCACCTGGATGATTTTCGTGGCCCTCTGGGTCACCTTGGATTACGCGCCCATGGCCCATATGGTCTGGAATCACGGACTGCTGGCTGCCGATGGACCCATCTCCAACGCCATTGGAGCTCAGGCACATGATTTCGCAGGCGGTACGGTCATCCACATCAATGCGGCAATAGCAGCCCTGGTCATTGTGCTCATCATCGGCAGGCGTATCGGCTTCCCCAAGGAGTCCATACGCCCCCACAACGTGCCTATGGTCATGCTGGGCGCCTTCCTGCTCTGGTTTGGATGGTTCGGTTTCAATGCCGGGTCTGCCTTCGCCGCCAATGGCACGGCTGGATATGCCTGGGTCTCCACGACCATGGCCGCCAGCGCTGCCACCCTAGGCTGGCTCTTTACTGAACGGATCCGTACCGGGCATTACACCGCCATGGGTGCTGCATCCGGCATGGTTGCCGGCCTGGTGGCCATCACTCCAGCGGCCGACGTGGTTTCCCCGCTCTGGGCCATGGTCATCGGCCTCCTGGCTGGTTTCGTCTGCTGCCTGGCCTGCGGGCTCAAGTTCCGTTTCGCCTATGACGACTCCTTGGATGTGGTAGGCATCCACGGTGTGGGTGGTTTATTGGGCACGCTGCTGATAGGCTTCTTTGGTACTGGCACGGGCTTCCTGGCCGGCGGCAATTTCCGGCAGCTGCTGGTTCAGTTCCTGGTGGCGCTGATTGCGATCATCTACGCAGCTGTAGTAACCGGTGTGATCGCCTTTGCACTGGAGAAGACCATTGGTTGGCGAGTCAGCAAGGATCAGGAGGTCATCGGCGTCGATCAGAGCGATCAGGGTGAGAGCGCCTACGACTTCGGGTCCATTCTGAACTGATCAGAAAGGAAGGCAGCATGAAACTCATTACCGCCATCGTTCAGCCCGGGCGGCTGGATCAGATTAAGCAGGCCCTCAACGAGGTCGGCGTGCACGGCATGACCGTCTCGTCAGCCCAGGGCTATGGTCGGCAGGGCGGCCATAAGGAGGTCTACCGGGGCAGTACTGTCAAGGTGGACCTGGTTCCCAAGGTGCGCCTGGAGGTGCTGACCGAGGATCGCCGTGTTGACGAGCTGGTCGACACCATCGTCCAGGCTGCCGCCACCAACACCGTGGGCGACGGCAAGGTCTGGGTGCAGACCCTGGACTCGGTGGTCAGGGTCCGTACCGGGGAGACCGGCGTCGACGCCATCTGAGGCCGTCACCTACTGACCAGTTTCGGCAGGATCCCGTCGCTGTGACCGATTTCATGGTCCGGCAGTCGGGGTCCTGCTTTTTCTATGTCTTTTCAGGCTTGGCTGGCTTGGTCGATTGTTCCCATCCAGACATCGGTGCGCGTTCTCAGGCCATTGCAGATGGCTCTGACGCCGATGAAGAGGACATTGAGCACGGCCCAGAGCATGGCTATCCGCCAGGTGGGTGTCCGGTTCACGGCCAGAGCAGTCATGCCCAGCAGGCCGATCACGTAGATCACAGCCGTCAGGGAGCAGGTGGCCGCCAGGTAGCGATAGTCCCCAGCCCCGACCAGGATCCCGTCCAGTGCCCACATCCATCCGGCGACGGGCATGAAGACCCCCTGGACGATCATGCCCACGGTGATCAGCGATCTGATGGCCGGCGTTGGGCTGAATAGGGGAGCGGCGAAGAGGCCCAAGGCAATCATGACCAGTCCGACCAGCACTCCCATGGCCATGCCGGCCTTGGCTGACAGATCAGTCATGACCCTTGCCCGTGATCGCTGTCCGGCGCCCAGCTCGGTGGCTACCAGTGATTGACCGGCGATGCCCACGGCATCCAGCATGTTCAGTCCGAAGTTCCAGGCCGAATTGACCCCCTGGTAGGCGGCCAGCACCTGCTCGCCCAGGTGAGCCGCAGCCACCACGGTCATAAAGAGGCAGACCCGCAGGGCCAGGGTCCGCAGGAAGAGTGGGAAGCCGTCGCCCATGCTGGCCGCCATGCCTGAGAGCCGGGGCCGCAGTTGGGCGCCTTCACGACGGGCCCAAACCAGGGCGGGAATGGTTAGGAAGAGCCCCATGGCCCACTCGGCGATCAGGGTGGCCAGGCCCGAGCCCAGAATGTCCATGTGCAGGCCGAAGACCAGAAGGATCTCCAGGGAGGTGTTGAGTATGGCGCCCGACACGGCGGCCACCAGGGTGATCTTTACCTTCTGCAACCCGCGGAAGATGCCGTTGGCCGCGTAGACCAGGAGCATGGCCGGGAGGCCGAAGACCAGAGCGTTCAGATAGGTCTGCGCTGCCTGCAGGACCGGCCCGCGGGCTCCCATCAGGCTGCAGATGGGCCGACTCAAAGCCAGGAGAACGGCACAGACGACCAGGCCGATGACGAAGGCCAGCCACATGCCGTCCACACCGGCCTGCATCCCCTCCCTGCGGCGGCCGGCGCCCATGAGTCGGGCCACCTGGGAGGTGGTTCCGTAGGCCAGGAAGATGCACAGGCCCACGGTGGTCAGCACCACGGTGGATCCGACGGAGAGTCCGGCCAGGGCCGAGTCGCTGATGTGGCCCACGATGGCGGTGTCGATCATGACGAAGAGCGGGGAGGCGATCAGTTGGCCGAAGGTGGGTATGGCCAGTCCAGCGATGGTCCGGTAGGTCGCCCGCCGTTCTTCCGGCGTGATTGGTCCGGTCTTGGTTTCGGTGATGTTCCTCTGGCTACGCATGGACGTCATGCTAATGCTCTGGACTGAAGACACAACCCCTGGAAGTCAGTCCGTGGACGCCTTGCCGGTAGATGCCGTATCACCAAATAGGCCCGAGTGCAAGCTGGATTGATGATATGGAAGACTGTCCCCAAGTTTTACACAGAGTTATACCCATGAGGTGGATAAGTTGCGCACATGTCCTCTAGGACACGCCTTGAATGTGGATAACTTATTTTTCTATGCACATGCAGAGGCGACTCTGTGCTGCACCGGAGAGCTCGGTACCTCCTGGTGAATGCCTTGGGTGAAATCCTCCTCTGAGGGCTGTTAAGGACGGTCTTCTTCGTAGAATCGTGGCTATGGCTTCCGACGACTACACCGACTACACCCATCCCGAACAGCATCCCACCGATCATGCCCAGACCGGCCGTGACATGCTCTTCGACCGGGTGCCCCCGCATGACGACGATGCGGAGATGGCCGTCTTGGGCGGCATGCTCATGAGCAAGGATGCCATCGGCGAGGTCAGCCAGATGATTGACATATCCGACTTCTACCAGCCCAAGCACCAGACCATCTACGAGGCCATCGTCACCCTCTTTTCGGCCTCCCAGCCGGTGGATGCGGTCCTGGTGGCCAACGAGCTGCTCAAGTCCGGCGACTTGGAGAAGGTGGGGGGCACTGACTATCTGCACTCTCTGGTGGCCTCGGTTCCTACAGCCGCCAACGCCACCTACTATGCGGAAATCGTCCACCAGCGGGCCATCCTGCGCAATGTGATCGCGGCCGGCACCAAGATCGCCCAGCTGGGCTACTCGGCCGAGGGCTCCCAGGCCGAGGACATCGTCAACCTGGCTCAGGCCGAAGTCTACGAGATGAGCGTGGGCAGGGTCCGACAGGATTACGAGGCCATCGGTCCGGTCGTCCATGACACCCTGGACCAGTTGGACAAACTGCAGAACGGCGACATGGAGCGGGGCGTGCCCACCGGCTTCAAGAGCATCGACGACGTGACCCAGGGCCTGCAGCCCGGGCAGATGATCGTGGTGGCCGGCCGCCCCGCCATGGGCAAGTCCACCCTGGGCATCGACTTCGCCCGCGCTGCGGCCCTCCACAACAACATGACCACGGTGGTCTTCTCCCTGGAGATGAGCAAGACCGAGCTGGCCCAGCGCATCATCTCGGCCGAGACCGACATCCCCCTGGTGGCCCTGCGTCGGGCGGACGACATCACCCCCGAACGCTGGAACACCCTGAACACCTTCTGGAGCAGACTCCAGGATGCCCCGCTCTTCCTGGATGATTCGCCCAACATGAGCCTGATGGAGATCCGCGCCAAGTGCCGTCGGCTCAAGCAGACCAACGACCTGAAACTGGTGGTCATCGACTACCTGCAGCTGATGACCTCGGGCAAGCGGGTCGAGTCCCGCCAGCAGGAGGTCTCCGACTTCTCGCGCGCCCTGAAGCTGCTGGCCAAGGAGCTGGAGGTGCCGGTGGTGGCGCTGAGCCAGCTCAACCGCGGCCCTGAGATGCGCAACGACAAAAAGCCCATGCTCTCCGACCTGCGCGAGTCGGGATCCATCGAGCAGGATGCCGATGTGGTCTTTCTGGTCCACCGGCCGGACTTCTACGACAAGAAGGACCGCCCGGGGGAGGCCGATATCATCCTGGCCAAGCACCGCAACGGCCCCACTGACACCTTCAAGCTGGCCTTCCTGGGCGAGAAGTCCAAGTTCAAGGACATGCCCCAGGACTACCAGCAGGGAGGGGTCTGATCATGCGTTCAACGGCTTCCAAGACGCAGCCTGCCGATCAGCCGGGTCGTTCTTCCCGACGCTGGCGTTCGCTCCTGGCCCTTCTGGTTGGCAAGGCTGTGCGCCTCGTTTCGCGTCTGTCCCATCACGGCGGTTCGGCGCTGCCTGGCAAGGTGGTCGAGCGGATTGACCCGGGCTTCCTGGCCAGGACCTTGTCGGAGCTGCCCCGTGGTGTGGTCCTGGTCTCGGGGACCAACGGCAAGACCACCACCACCAGGATGGTGGCCTCCATGCTGGAATCCCTGGGTCTCAAAGTCTTCACCAACCCGACCGGGTCCAACTTCACCCGCGGCGTGGTCTCGGCCTTGGTTTCTGCACTGGGGCTGTCCGGCCGGCTGCATGCTGATATTGCCGTTCTGGAGCTGGACGAAGCCTATGCGGTTCACTTTGTGCGACAGGTCAAGCCCCGCTACGCCCTCCTGCTCAATGTCATGCGTGATCAGCTGGACCGGTTTGGGGAAATCGATACTACTGCCCGGCTGCTGGGTCAGGTGGCTCAGGCCACCACGGGCACGGTGGTCCTCAACCGTGAGGATCCGCGCATCGCTAGGTTGGCCGCTCAGACACCGGCCCAGACCGGCGTGGCCTACTTCGGTCTGTCAGACGATCTGCTGACCTATTTCCCCACTGATGACGACATGCATGCCTCGGATCGGGAGTCTGACGGTGCCGGTGCGGACAATGTTTCCCGTTCGTTCCGTCCCGGCCATCGGTTGCCGGCCGAGGCGACCCTGGAGCGAGTCATGGAACACAGGGCCGCCTTCCGCCTGGATGGTCGGCTTCTGGAGACCGATTTGCGTCTGGAGGGCGTCTACAACTTCTACAATGCGGCCGCTGCTCTGGCGTTGGTGAGGGTCGTGCTGGAAGACAGGGAGCCTGATGATGCAGCGCTCATGGATGCCCTGTCCAAGGTGACGCCCGCCTTCGGGCGTGGAGAGGTCATCACCTACCAGGGCGCGCCGGTCGAGCTGGTCCTGGTCAAAAATCCCATGGGCTTCCGTCTGGCCCTGTCCTCCTTCAACCCTGTCGGTCAGGACACCATGATCGGCATCCGTGACGAGTATGCGGACGGGCGTGACATGAGCTGGCTCTGGGATGTGGACTTCACCTCGCTCAGAGATACCGGCGTGGCCATGGTTTCCGGCACCCGGGCCTATGACATGGCCCTGCGCCTGGCCTATGACCAAGTGCCCACTGAGGCAATCGAGACCGACTTGGATCGGGCGCTGACAGCCTTCCTCAAGGCGCACCCAGGGCGTCCTAAGCGGATCTACTGCACTTACACGTCTATGCTCCGGCTTCGGTCCGCCCTCGGCAGGATCACGAGTGTGGACGATGCCGGGGTGGGCGCATGAGCGAGAGAATCAAAAGGAGCGCAGGAATGCCGCAGACACAGGATAAGGCCGAGGCTGCGGGAAACCGTCCACCGCTGCGGATTCTTTCCCTCTACCACCGTGATATGAACATCTATGGGGATTCAGGGAACATACTCAGCGTGATCCGCAGGGCTGAGCTGTACGGGTTCCGTCCCTTGGTCCGATATTACGATCCCGGCGATGCGTGGCCGGAGGGAATCGATATGATTCTGGGCGGCGGAGGCCAGGACCATGGCCAGGAACGGATTATCGACGACCTGCATAAGCGGAGCAGGCTGCTGCGTGATCTGGCCGACCAGGATGTGCCCATGCTGATGATCTGCGGGCTCTATCAGCTTTTCGGCCACTATTTTGAGACCTCCGAGCATGAGCGTCTGGAGGGGGTCGGCATCCTTGACGCGCACACCGTTGCCCAGCCCGATCGGATGATCGGCAACCTGGTGGAGCAGGCACAGGACTTCGGCAGGGTGGTCGGCTACGAGAATCACTCGGGTCTGACCTATCTGGGGAAGGGGACCCAGCCCCTGGGCACGGTGGCCGAAGACGGCCGCGGCAACAATGGCAAGGACCACACCGAGGGAGCCCGATGGAAGAAGATCATCGGCACCTACATGCATGGGTCATTGCTGCCTAAGAACCCGGCCATCACGGACTTCCTTATCAAGGGAGCAGCAGAAAGACGGTATGGTCAGGGCACCCTCGCCCAGATGCAGGCGGCCATGGACCAGAAGAGCCGGAGCGAGCTGGAGCGTCTGGACTCTTTGGCAGATCAGGCCAGCCGCATCGCTGCGTCAAGGCCCCGATGAGAGGAAGCCTGTTCCGGCGAGCTCTCGATCGAGGGTGGCAGTCAGCGCCAGTGAAAGGGCCCGGACCGTCCGTCTTGTCATAGTGTCGAGCCGGATCGGTCAAGGATATTCGTCTAGACTGTAGAAAGAGACGGCCGTTCGTCTCTCAGCGGTCAACAGGGCCCGGTACCTCGAGGGCTTATGAATGCTTGGAGGCATATCATGTCGGATTTGCATATAGGTGATGGATTGCACAAGGTGCTTCTGGCTGGCATCGGAGCGCTGGCCACAGGGGTGGAGAAGAGCCAGGAGGTCGTCGACAGCCTGGTCAAGAAGGGCGAGCTGACGGTCGAGCAGGGGCGGATTCTCAATACCGAGCTCAAACGCAACAGGCAGAACCGTCCTGCTCCGGCTCCAGCCGCTGGCGCGCCCAGGCCAGCAACTCATGTTGCCCCCTTCCGTCCTGACCAGGAGCCGCAGGCGCCAATTCCGGATCGCCGGCCCGGGTCCATCCCCATCACCTCCAATGATCCCATCGCGGGCCAGCAGGGCTGAAGGCAGCCAATCGCTGTCGGCGTCGGTCATCTGCACCGGGAGGTCCCGTGCCGGTCGGCCATGCGGGCAAAGGATGCGGGTGAGCAGTGAGCATGGATGCCATGAATGGACATGATGCCCAGGTGCAGACCATTGGCCTCTTCGGGGTTGGAACGGGAGCGCACCAAGGGGCGGCAGGAAGGATCCGGCACAGGCGTGGCAGGGTCCGCCGATTGGCGGAGATGATTCGCATCGCCAACCGGTTCGACATCATCCACGGTCTGACCCCGGTCACCATGCGTCGCATGTTCGAGGCGCTTGGGCCCACTTTCGTCAAGGTGGGCCAGATTCTCTCCATGCGTTCTGAGATCTTGCCGGAGGCCTTCTGTCGTGAGCTTTCCAAGTTGCGCGCTGACGCGGATCCCATTCCCTATTCTGTGGTGACCAGCACCCTTGCCGCCGAGTATGGCCGTCCACTCGACCAGATCTTCTCCTCGATAGACTCTGTTCCTCTTGGTTCGGCCTCTCTGGCGCAGGTGCATCGGGCGCGCCTGGTGAGCGGGGAGGACGTGGCCGTCAAGGTCCAGCGCCCGGGAATTCAAGAGACCATGGCCCAGGACATCGACATTCTGCGTAGCATGGTCAGGTGGGCCTCGCGGTTCGTCCGCAGCAGCCAGGTGGTGGACCTGCGCGGGGTGGTCGAAGAGCTCTGGGAGACCTTCCAGTCCGAGGTCGACTTCCAGCAGGAGGCTGCGAATCTGGCGGAGTTCAAGGATTTCTGCGACTCCTATGCCTATATCGACTGTCCGAAGCCCTATCCCGGGCTCTGCACCAGGCATGTGGTGGTGATGGAGTACATCGACGGGATATCCCTTTCACGGCCCGCGCAACTGGTAGCCCAGGGCTATGACCTGAGGGAGATCGGCACCAAGCTTGTCGACAACTATGCCAGCCAGATCATGGACCGGGGCTTCTTTCACGCTGATCCGCACCCTGGCAACATCATCATCCGCGATGGCTGTATTGTGCTTATCGACTTGGGGATGGTCGGCCGCCTGGACAAGGTGACCAAAGCGGCCTTGAAGGACATGATTTTCGCAGTAGGGCGCGAGGATTCACCGGCCCTGGCCCAGGGCCTGCTCCGCTTCGCCGGCACCGGAGAGGCCAGGGCCGAGGACTACCCCTATCTGCTGGCCGATCTGGATGCTGTCGTCCAGCGGTTCGGCAAGCTGGATCTGGCCGATCTTGATATCGCCGAATACGTCAATGCCGTCATGAAGCTGGCCGCCCGGCATGGCATCAAGGTGCCAGGGTCGGTCACCATGGTGGCGCGGTGCCTGGTCACCCTTGAAGGACTCCTGGATGAGTTCCTGCCCGAGGCCAATATCGTGCAGATCATAGCCGACCATGTCGCCTGCAGCCAGGGCGCAGGGTCAAGGCTCAAGGAAGAGACCCGGAAGCTGGGCGCCCAGGGCGATCTGGCCCTGCACGGCCTTCTGGGCGCCTTGGCCGAGTCTCAGACTGCAGCCAGGATGCTGACCCGGGGCCAGCTTCGGGCCAACGTGCAGCTGGTGGGGTCCGAGGAGCCCCTGCAGCAGCTGTCCGACATGGTCAACAGACTGACCATGGCCCTCATTGTCGTCGGCCTCTATGTGGGCTCTTCAATCGTCTACTTCGCCCGCATCAAACCAGTGGTCTTCGGCATTCCGGTGGTCAGTATGCTGGGATACGTGGTGGCCTTCATCCTTTCGGTCTGGATAGTCCTGGACATCCTGATCAAGCATCGGGCCCTCAAGCGTCGGCGACGCAACGGTGAAGCCTAGACTGAGAGCCCGCCCATCCTGCACAGATACAGATACTGTCTGATGCTGAATCAGTTGGCGAAGTCCTCCACGGTCTCGGGGGATTCGTGGTTCATGAAGGCGGATTTGCCGGTATCCATGGCCCGCAGCCGGTCCATCTCCTGGTCGCTGAACTGGAAGTCCCAGATGTCAAGGTTCTCGCGCATGCGCTCGCGGTGGGTGGTCTTAGGAATAACGATGACCCCGTCCTGAACCAGGAAGCGCAGGGCCACCTGGGCCGCGGTCCGGCCGTGTGCCTGCCCGATCTCGGTGAGGGTCGGGTTGGTGAACATACCCTGGCGTCCCTCGGCGAAGGGTCCCCAGGATTCGATCCGGGTGCCGTACTTGTCCATGTAGGCACGTTCCTGGAGGCGTTGGTGGAAGACATGGGTCTCCAGCTGGTTGACGGCGGGGACGATTCTGTTGAACTTGACCAGGTCCACATAGCGGTCGGCATAGAAGTTCGAGACGCCGATGGCCCGCAGGAGACCTTGGTCATAGAGGTCCTCAAGGGCATGCCAGGCTGCGTAGTAGTCGTTGAAGGGCTGGTGGAGGAGGACCAGGTCCAGGTGGTCCGTGCCCAGCTTCTTCATGGACTCCTCGACCGAGACCTTCGTCTTGTCGTATCCGTAGTTGGTGATCCAGACCTTGGTGGTCAGAAAGACCTGGTCGCGGTCGAGGCCGCTCTGGGCCAGGGCATCTCCAACGGCCTGCTCGTTTCCATAGGCCTGGGCCGTGTCGATGGCCCGATACCCTGCCTCCAAGGCATCCATGACGGAACGCCGGCACTCGTCGTGGTCGGCGATCTGGTAGACACCGAAGCCCTCCATGGGCATGAGGACACCGTTGTTGAGCGTGACGGTCGGGATTGATATGGATTGAGTCTCGTGCAAGGTCAGGCCTCTTCTCTGATACCGATGGGGCGGAGCGGATGATGGAACCGCTTTGCCCTTTTAGTCCACCATATGCCTGTGAAGCCACTCGAAGTCAAATTGACGACCCCGGTTTTACATTCCGGTGATGCTAGCGTGGATGGTGACATACCTGACGGCGGGAGGCGATGATGAGGTCCAAGGGACATTCGATTGGCAAGGTCGCCCTGGGTTTAAGTCTCGGGGCGCTGGGGGCATGGTGCTGGGCCCTGGCACCGGGGATTTCGGTGGTCGCGGGCAGGAGACGGCCGACGAGCCTCTCCTGCCGTCCATATGCTCATAGGGGATTGCACGATGCCGGGTCTGGTATGGATTCGGACGAGCCCGGCCCAGCGCGGACGGCGTATCTGAACCGGGTCCATGAGTGTCTGCAGGTCGAATCAGCAAGATCGGCTGGCAGGCATGCATCGTCGGGGAGGCCGGAGGAGGTCGCCATGGCAGTGGCTCCGGAGAACTCCTTGCCTGCCTTCGAGGCCGCATGTGAAGCCGGCTATGGCATCGAGTTGGACGTCCACCTCAGCCGCGACGGCCAGGTGGTGGTCATCCATGACGGGGACCTAAAACGGGTGGCGGGTGTCAATTGTGCCGTGGCGGACCTGACCTATGCGCAATTGCAGCAGATTCCCCTCTACCCTAGGGAAAACGCGGCGGATGGCCCCGATGACAGGGGCCCGATGCATGCCGATCATGTCGGAGGTCGAGGCGGGCAGACAGCAGATGGGGAGGTAGGGAGTCCTGAAGCCCCGCACGTACCCCTTCTGTCCGAAGTGCTTGCGCTGGTGGATGGCCGGGCGCCCCTGATCGTCGAGATCAAGATGGATGGCGGATTGGACAGGGAGCTCATGAGCAAGACCGATGCCCTCCTTTCCGCTTATCGCGGGGACTATGTCATCGAATCCTTCAATGTCCTGGCGCTTGCCTGGTATCGGGCCCACCGGCCCGAGGTGATCCGAGGGCAGTTGATGGCCCCATACCACGGTCGAGTGGACTCCTTCGATTCGGCCCTGCGGTGGATTGCCGGCTCCCTCCTCTTCAATTGGCTGGGCCGGCCGGACTTCGTGGCCTGCGAGTGGCATGGCGGCCACTCTGTGCCCATGCGCCTCTACCGATTCCTCGGCGGGGTCCCAATCGCCTGGACCATCCGTTCCGAACAGGCCCAGGAGACCGCCGGCCCGGATTTCGACGGCATCATCTTCGAGTCCTATCTGCCCAAGAACTGAACCAGCCGTAGAGACCGGAGATCAGGGCGGCCAGGGCCATCGCGCACAAGGACATGATGAGGAAGTAATCGTATGGCAGGGGCACCATGTCCATGTCGACCTGCTTCGACAAGGCCCTGAAGATGATTGCCAGCACACCCACCATGGCCAGGGCCGAGAGAAGGGTGGCCGAAAGGGTGTCAATCACCGATTCCCAGACGGAGGCGCGGACCAATGTTCCGTGTAAAACACCAGCGGCATGCATCCTGCGATTTTCCTGACGGCGCTCGCTGACGGCGATGGCGCAGGATTGGACCAGGAAGATGGATGTGAGGATGACGGCTCCACCCACCATCTTGGGCAGGGCCCGTTGCACCTCCTGGGACCTGCCTATGTCATACCTGATGTGCTCTTTCCTGGTGCGCGCCTTGATGTCCTTATGGTCCCATGAACCGTTGAGCCGACTGGCCAGGTCGTCCGTCTGGACTCCCGGGGCGGCCTTGACCAGGGTGGTCAGTCCCCTGGGGTCGGGTGCCAGATCAATCAGGCCGGTATCCGTACTCAGGTATTGCTCCGTCTGCCCTGTGGGGGTCATGTCAACTACGGCGGTGATGGTTACTGTGTGGCGTCGGTTGTTCTTGTCGACCAGGTCCAGCTTGTGCCCCAAGGGGTCCTGCTTGTTGTGGTACAAGGACCAATTCGGGGTGACGGCAATCCTGCCCGGGCCCAGGTCGTCAGCGGATCCCTTGACGAAGTTGGGGCTGAGTTTGTCGGTGGCATTGCCAGCCTTGTTGATGTGCATGGTCGTGATGGCGGGAAGGTTGTCCGTTGTCTCCTCATCATCGGCCGCGCTGGTTCTGTCTTCTTCCACCCTCCAGACATCCTTGCTGTAGGTGACGGCGGATTCGATGTCTGATGAAGACTGAAGTCGCCGGTCCAGGTCCCCTGTCCGTTCGCTTCCTGCACTGATCACGACATCGGCCGCGACCGGCTTGTATCGGTCGATGGCTGAGTTGGCCCAGCTCGTTCTGGCCATGCTCAGCATGCCGGTCATGATGACCAGCATCAGGATGACGGGCAGGGCTATTGCAGTGGAACTGCGGCTTTCCTTGTACGCTCTTTGCCTGGCCAGGAGGCCGGAACCGTGGGAGATGAGCTGAAAGGGGATGCCTATCAGATTGTTGCAGGCAGACACCAGGACGGGGGCCAGAGCGCCGACGGCGACAAGCATGCAGCCGGTGGCAGCCAGAATCTGACTCTCCACATCCATGCTGTGGAAGTTGTGGAAGACCAGGACCAGGCCGCCGACCAGGCCTGCCAGGGCGGTCACCAGGCGCAAGGGACCGATCGGCTTGGCTCCCGCCCGGTGCTCCGAGGCCTGCATGGCCTCGATGGGAGATATGGATGTGATCCTCCTGGCGGCGAACCAGGCCCCTATCAGGCAGGCCAGAAGGATGCCGCCGAAGGAGATGAGGGCCCCCTCGGGATGGGGCCGGGCAGTCATGCTCAGCTGTTCGAGACCCGAGTTGATGAGGGACTTGGCGAAGAAGGGAACCAGGGAGCAGCCTGCCGCACTGCCGATCAGGTCGGCCAGGCCCAAAGGAATGATGAACTCCAGCAGACAGATCAGTCGCACCAGCCTGGGGGAGGCTCCGGAAAGACGCATCATGGCATACTCGCGCCGGCGACGTTCAATCAGGAATCCTACGGAGGTGATGACCAGGAAGATCGAGATGAACCCACAGACACAAGCGGCCATGATGGACAGCTGTTTGGCAGCTTCCTGCGCGCTCTGTGCCATTGTGCGGTCGAAGACGCTCAGGGTCTGCATGTCCGGCATCCCGTCGCCCATCCGCGCGGCCAAGGCGACCTGGACCCAGGCGCTGGTCAGCGCAGATGAGGCAATGACCGCCAGGACCATGACCGTGTAAGAGGCTCGATGCTCATGGAGGAGGGATGAGACCAAAGAAAGCAGATCAGGCCTCCTGACGGTTCCGGTTCTGGTTCCGGCATTTGGGTATGGTGCCCTGTTCGTCCTCGTCGTCTGCATAGCCGGAGTCCCTCCATCCGATTTCCATGGGTCCGTCTCATCGGGGGCATCCCGATTGTTCGGATACCACCATTCGAGCACAGGAAGGACCGCCCCTCAGGGTGTTTTCGGGGTCGGATCAGTGATGAATCAGGGTACCTGATTACAGCAGGAAATACGGCATGGAGATGCCGGGCATGCTCGGATGGGCAAAAATCTGTCAACTAAGACCGTTCGCGGGTTGGCTCTTGGAAGGCTGGGACTCTGGGTCGCTCGGTCGGTACATGGAAACAAATCGGAGAGGAACTGGCAGGGATGGTATTCGTACTATCCCGAGGCCGGCTATTGGGGATCCTGATTGTGCTCATCTGAGTGGAAGAGGTGGGTTATTCTCTTTTTCAGATTGGCGTTATGCAGAATTTCCGACGACTGGCGGGAGACGGAGCCGGCTATCCTGCCACCGAGCTCCTTGGCCTGGTTCAGGGCCTGGTCACCAAGGTCGCGGGCATTGTCCACGCCTCCCTTGGTCCGGTCAAGGGCCTGGCCGCTCAGATCCCAAGCGGTGCTTACGCCTTTCAGGGTCTTTCCTAGAACCTGCCCGCCGATGTTGCGTGCGGTATCGACGCCCTCCCTGCTTGTTTCCATGATCTGGGACGTGGTATCACGGGCTGCATCCAGCCAGGGTCGGGAGGTGAGGGGGTCGCTGCTCCGGTCCAGTCCGATGCCCTGGCCGAATTCCGCCATGTCCTGCTTGATCAGGTTGCAGTAATCAACTATTCGTGGCGACTGTTGGGGGTGGAGCAGAACCTCCTTGTTGGCTTTTTCTGCTGTCTGATCAAGTTGCTTGAGTAGATGGTCGGCATTCTCTGAAATGACACGGACACGGTGTTCACGCGCGGTCTTCACCGCCTGGCGGTGTTGGTCGAGTTCATCGGGTTCCACCTGGGCGACCCGGTCCAGTTCCAGGATCGTGCTGGCATCCTGCAGTTGGAGTGATCTGGCCAGGACGGCCAGCCACTCATTGATCTGATCCCGGTAATTCCCCATGTCGGTGCCCAGGTCATGGACCCCTGATCCATCACCTATCTTCTCGGTGATGACATTGATTTGGCGGATTGCGTAAGCCTGCGTCTGGGCGATGGCCAACGACGTGGCCTGCACCTTGTCCCAGGTGGTCTGTGAAACGTGCTCGATCTGGTTGCGCGCGGCCAGGGCATCTTCGATGACCAGGTTGACCCCGACCATGTTGGTCAGGACCGTGTCCCGCTGGGCGCGCAGGATGTCGTCCACATGCTTGTCGATTCTCCGCAGGTACTCCACCATGGCCTGCATGGTCTGTTGAAGCTCATACTGGGTTATAAGGGCACCGATGTTGGTCAGCATGACCGGAGAAAGGGCGGATTTCCAACCGTCTAGGAACCGCTGCCCACCCTGGGCCTCCTCGCCATCCTTCACCAGGACCGTGCCTGCGGACAGGCCCGTGCGCTGGTCCCGGTGCAGGTCATATTGGCTGAGGGCTTTGGGGACCTTCCCGTCTTGCCTGACCCATTTGCCGGATAAAGCCCTATCGCCAAGGACCTGAGCGACCATTCCCGATAGGTACCCTCGGTCGGTATGGGGATTGATGGGCTCGGCCAATGATTGCAGATGGTGCGACTGCAGGAACCCGTCGATGGCTTCGAGGTCCCCCAGTATTGCCATGCTGTCGCCGTCGTCGATGACCTGTATTGATTCAACCATGATCGGCCTCTCCCCGGGCAATCGTGACTATTCGACCCCTAGGGGAAGCCTATCATCGCAAGTCGGGAAAAGGGGAGATTGAACGGCGTTCTGTCTACTTATAAAAAACGGTGGGGATCGTCAATGCGCGACGATCCCCACCGAAGAAAGAACAGAATCAGTCGATGACGCCGTAAAGGCGGTCGCCGGCATCGCCCAGGCCGGGCACGATGTAGGCGTGCTCGTTCAGCTTCTGATCGACTGCGCAGACCACCACTTTGAGGTTGATGGAGGGGTCCATCTCCTCCTTGAGTCGGTTCAGGCCCTCGGGAGCGGCCAGAATGTTGATGGAGGTCACGTCCTTGGCGCCGCGCTCGGCCAGGTATTTGGTGGCGGCGATCAAGGTGCCGCCGGTGGCCAGCATGGGATCCAGCAGGAAGCACTGACGGCCGGAGAGGTCCTCAGGCAGGCGGTTGGCGTAGGTGATGATGTCCAGGGTGTTCTCGTCGCGCTTGAGACCGAGGAATCCGACCTCAGCGGTAGGCAACAGACGGGTCATGCCGTCAAGCATGCCCAGCCCGGCACGCAGGATGGGAACAACCATGGGGCGCGGGGAGCAGAGCTTCTTGCCCACCATGGGAGCGACAGGGGTCTCGATGGGGTGATCCTCTATGTCCAGATTGCGGGTGGCTTCGTAGGCCTCAAGCATGACCAGTTCGCTGATCAGCTCGCGGAAAGTGTTGGAAGGGGTGTTTTTGTCCCGCAGTACGGTCAGCTTATGCTCGATCAACGGGTGTTCCAGTACGTGAAGTTCCATACCTCTCAGCGTAGCTCAGCGGGTCGGCTTCTGGTAGCGACCGGCAAGCCATGCTGTTTTCGATTCGGGAATGGAAATGAAAACGCCGAACCATGTAAGCGCCTGTCGGCGCAAACGCCGCTCGCAGCGGCAACAAACGGAGCCCGGGGCTTAGCCATGGTCCGACGCAGTCCCCATTGTAGGGCATGCCGGGGTCTGATCTGCGCTCGCGACGCGCTTACGCTTCCGGCTTGAAAGGGTGGCGGGTTCTACTCCAGCCGTCCTCGCCGCCAGAGCGAGGCGCCCCGCATGAAGTCACGGGCCGTCTGATTAAGGGAGTTGACGGTGCGCTGTGCTGCGTCCACCTCCTTGGCCTCCTGACCGTCCAGCTGCCGGCTCTGGGCATCCCGGATGGTGGTCTTGATGCCGCGGGCGATCACGTCGCAGAAGGCTCCGGCCCGTTCCAGGGCTATGGCGAAGTCGCCGGTAAAGGCTCCGGAGAGGATGGAGTCGGCGGTTCGGATGATGTCGTCGGCCTCTGGGGCTTGGTCGACGCCGGCTATGGCTGATGCAGCGGTGTCGGTGGGTTCGCCCAGCCGCCACAGCCGACTGATTCCATCGGCGTCCTTACGCATCCAGCTGCGAAGCATGTAGAGCCGCCAAAGAATGCCGGGCAGGGAGTCGGGGTCGCTGTCGCTCCAGAGCTCAGCCACGACATCCACGCCCTCGCGGTCCACAAGGGTCAGAACCCGTTTTACGATGACGGGGTCGGCGCTGTGGTGGACCCGGTCCAGCAGGGAGGCGGCCGAAACGTGGCTCATCTCGCTGATCTGCTGCGGGTCCATGCCTCCGGAGAGCTGGTCGGCGATGGCCGGATCCAGCTGGCCCGGGCGTGAGGGTCGGGATGCTCCGGTGCCGGACGCCACGAATCCCGTACGGGAAGAGCGGATTGAGGATGAGCCGATTCTGGAGTTGCTGTCAGTAGACAATGGGAGTCACCTTCTGTATGTCGATGA
Organism: Bifidobacterium sp. B4111; assembly: GCF_026537235.1. Lineage (NCBI taxonomy): Bacteria > Bacillati > Actinomycetota > Actinomycetes > Bifidobacteriales > Bifidobacteriaceae > Bifidobacterium > Bifidobacterium sp. B4111. The sequence continues at coordinate 77,187 of NZ_JAFNMO010000003.1, forward strand.
TGGTCGGATGATTGGGGTCGCCGGTCAGACTGAGAACGACGGCGTTGCCGGTGGGCATGAAGGGGGAGTCGTCAGGCAGCCGTTTGGACAGTGATCCGCTGGAGCACAGCCCGCGTAGCTTTTCGAAGATGCCGCCCAGGACCGGGCGATGCATGCAGATCATTGTGGTTCGGTTTCCTGTCAGCAGGTCGGCCATCTGCCTGTCCAACCAGCTGTGGGCCTGTTGGGGGCGGCGGTGGTAGGAGGACTCCGTCAGGCAGGCCACCATCTCCATGGGCAGGCCTACCTCGTCGGCGTAGGGTCGCAACGTCTGCACACAGCGGATCCAGGGGGAGGACAGGAGGTGGTCGGGCGCGAAGCAGGCCAGCTCCCGAGCCAGGGCGTAGGAGGTGCCGGCGCCCCTGGGGGTCAGAGGACGATTCGCGTCCTTGCCTGTCCACTCCTTGCGTGCCACTGCCTTGCCGTGGCGGACGATGATCAACTGACGAGCCCGGATGCCGCCCTGCTCCACCCTGTCCACGAAGGCATCCAGTATGGTTCTGTCGCTGGGGTGGGTCAATAGTTTGCGGGCTTCGGAGACTCCGACCCATCGTATCTGGTCGACTTCCCTGGAATCAGGCCGGTGGATGGGTCCCAGCAGTGCGCTCTGACCGGCGGCGTGTTCCGAGTCGGTCAGCGTGGCCATCCAGTAACAGATATGTTTGAGCCTGCCGCCCTTGCCGCCCCGGCGTCGGCCCTCGTTGTTCAGGGGATATTCGGCATCTCCCAGGTATGGCCCCAGCCGGACAAGACAGCCTGTCTCCTCGCCGACCTCGCGCACGGCCGCACGCATGTGGGTCTCACGATTCTCCAGCTTGCCCTTGGGCCAGCTCCAGTCGTCGTACTTGGGACGATGGACCAGACAGAGCTCCAGCTCATCGAGGTCGGAGCGTGGGCTGGCTCCCGAGGCCGCCCGGCCGTCGTCGCTGAATTTCATCCATCCCTGGAAGCTTGTGCGCCACCGGTAGAGGATGGCTCCGGCTGCCTCGACCGTCCTGCTCATGGCCGGGTGCCATCCCAATCGTCTGCCTTGGCGGCGGCCATGCTGGCCTGGAGGCGTATCATCATCGCCTGGCCCTGGGGGTTCGTGTGTGACGGTCGATCAGGTACTCCTGCGAGTCGACCAAAGGCTTGCCCTGGTCATCGCGGCTGTGGCGCACGTAGGTGCCGTCGGGCTGCATGTGCCAGGAGCTGGTGGTGTCGGCCATCTGCAGATCCACATAGTCGATCAATCCCTGCACCTGCTCGGGCGCAGTGATGCGGACCAGCGCCTCCACACGGCGGTCCAGGTTACGGTGCATCAGATCGGCAGAACCTATCCAGACCTCAGGTCCGGCTAGGGGACCCTCGCCGATCTGAGGGCCTTGGGAGTTAGCGAAGGCGAAGATGCGGCTGTGCTCCAGGAATCGTCCCAGGATGGAGTGGACTCGGATATTCTCGCTCAGTCCGGGCACACCTGGTTTCAGGGAGCAGATGCCGCGCTCCACGATGTCGATGCGGACCCCCGCCTGGCTGGCCCGATAGAGGGCGTCGATGATCTTTTCGTCCACCAGGGAGTTGACCTTGATCCGTATCCACGCAGGCTTGCCGTTCAGGGCGGTTTCTTCCTCACGGGCGATCCGCTGCAGCAGCCCGGAGCGGACCGTGCGCGGGGCTACCAGCAGGCGGTGGAAGGAGGACTTGGGCGCATAACCCGACAGCTGATTGAAGAGCCGAGTCAGATCCTGTCCCACCACCGGGTCGCAGGTGAGCAGACCCAGGTCGGTGTATTGGCGGGCGGTCTTGGGGTTGTAGTTGCCGGTGCCTACGTGGCAATAGCGACGCAGGCCGTCCTGCTCCTGACGGACTACCAGGGAGAGCTTGCAGTGGGTCTTCAGCCCCACGATCCCGTAGACCACATGGACGCCGGCCCGTTCCAGCTGACGAGCCCAGGCGATGTTGGCCTCCTCGTCGAACCGGGCCTTGATCTCGACCAGGGCCAGGACCTGCTTGCCGGCGTGTGCGGCATCCACCAGGGCATTGATGATGGGCGAGTTGCCCGAGGTCCGGTAAAGGGTCTGCTTGATGGCCAGCACTCGCGGATCGGCCGCCGCCTGTTCCAGAAAGGCCTGAACCGAAGTAGAGAAGGAGTCATAGGGGTGGTGAAGGAGGATGTCATGCTCACGGATGGCGGCGAAGATGTCCTGGGCTTGGCTGGATTCCACCTCGGCTATCTGTCGGTTGGTGGTGGGAATGAAGGGGCGAAACTTGAGGTCGGCCCGGTCGATGGACTGCAGCTCGAACAGGACCGTGCAGTCCAAGGGGGCAGGCAGCCGATAGACCTCCTCCTGGTTGACCCGGAGCTTGCTGGCCAGCAGCTGGGAGAGGAAGGGAGAGGCGGAGTCGGAAATCTCCAGGCGGATGGGCGGTCCGAATCGCCGCTGCAGCAACTCCTTCTCCATGGCATTGAGCAGGTTCTCTGCGTCGTCCTCTTCTACGTCAATGTCTTCGTTGCGGGTGACGCGGAAGGAGCGGGCCTCTTTGATGATCATGCCCGGGAAGAGGTATTCCAAGTGGGCGATGATCAGGTTCTCCATGGTGATGAACCCGTAGCGCTCCTCCCGGCCCTCTTCGTCGGTCAGATCGTCCACAGGAACCAGACGGGAGAGGTTGTCGGGAATCTTGACGCGGGCGAAGTGGGTCTTGCCTGAGGTCGGGTTCTCCACCAGGACCGCCAGATTCAGGGAGTTGCCTGAGATGTAGGGGAAGGGGTGGGCCGGGTCGACGGCCAGCGGGGTCAGGACCGGAAAGACCTGGTTGCGGAAGAACTTGGTGAGCCGTTCCTGCTCTTGGCTGCTCAGCTGTGGCCAGCTCAGCAGGATGATGCTTTCGGCGGCCAGATCCGGCAGGATGTGGTCGATGACATAGTGGGCATGCTCGTCCTGGAGCTTATGCGCTTGTTCGGAGATGGCCCTCAGTTGCTGACGGGGACTCATCCCGCTGGCGGCCGTCACAGCGATGCCAGTGTCCACGCGACGCTTCAGACCTGCCACGCGGACCATGAAGAACTCATCGAGGTTGCTGGCAAAGATGGCGGCGAAGTTGGCGCGTTCCAACAGGGGCACGCTCTCGTCTTCGGCCAGTTCCAGCACGCGTTTGTTGAACTTGAGCCAGCTCAGTTCCCGGTCAAAAAAGCGATCCTCAGGCAAGGGCGAGACCGTGTGATCCGAGTGCTTGGATACGTGCCGTGCCTGGCCGTCGGTCTCGGCAATATGCTCCGCGATCTGGCTGCGTAGCAAAGCCTTGGAGGGTGCGTCAAATTTCTGAACCATACCATAGCACTTTATTCGCAGGTGCCGTCCTCTGCAATCGTTGATAACGCTTGTGGATAAATAGGAACGGCCCCCCGCAGGAGGCCGTTCCCACAAGGTCGGTCCAGATGGAATCTCTGCACAACATCATCGTTGCAACGGTCAAGTCTTATACACACGTTCAACGTATCGGTCCTAGTGGCCATACACTTTGTGGGCTTCCGTATTCTCGAACCGTCCTTGTATATGCCATTATGCCAGTTTTCAGGCAGCTGGCAAGCATGCCTGGCAGTTGGGGCGAAGAAAGTGGTCTGCTTGGTCTTTTGTGCGATTGCGTGCATTACGGCAGGCTGAATACGCCAAGTTTGGAGGAATCTGTTGCTTCCGTGTGATCATCTGAGGCCTTTCATGGATATGGGCTCAAAAATACTGCAGTTTCAGGCGTGTCGTAATCTCGATGAATTCGTGCACAGTGAGGACGAAGCGATGTGGAGGCATAGGGTCATTCGACCACATAAGCCCGAGGGGCTGGTGCCGACGCCAGGAGGCGGATGTACTGGTTGCCATGACAGCAATGAGCATAGGCAGACCGCCGATGATGGTAAAGGGCGGCATGAAAGGGCGAGAGCCTGACTGGGCCCCGCATTCTTTAAATTCAGTTGGGTTGCCTACTGAACACCGACCAGGGAGAGTGATGGGCGCGGTCCGACAGTTTGATTTTCCAGGATCCTCAGGATCGGATCGCCTGCAAGACGAAGATGCCGTTCGGTTCAAGCAACCCATCCTGTCCGATCGGCGGATTGCGGGCAAAGATGCTGAATATGAGTCCGCCGTGACCGGTTTGGTCTTTCTCTCGGCCTCGGGAGGAATCGGGCTGACAACCATGACGGCTCTGATGGCCAAACAGCTTCGGGACATGGCCTTGTCATGCGCTCTGGTGGATCTGGACCTGGATGGCGGAGGGATGGATGTTCTGGTCGGCATCGAGGGGGCGCCTGGCATGCGGCTTGGGCGAATCCACGCGCCCCTAGGTCGTGTGGATCCTCAGGCACTCCGTGAAGAACTGCCGATCTGGGATGGCATCCCGCTGCTCAGCAATGATCCTTGGAGTGCTCCGCCACAGGGCTGGTGGGACCTGGATGCGGCAGTCAGTGCAATGGCTGGATTTGCTGATCTCTTGCTGATTGATGCCGGTCGGGGCCAGGGTCTGGGTAATCTGCGCTCGCTGAAAGGGTTGCCTTCGCTGTTGATGGTGGACATGACCGTGCTGGGCCTTGCACGGGCGAAGGCGCTTCTCCACGTTCTGAACGGCCGAAGAAGTGCTGGTGATCGCGTCCAAGACAGTCCATTGATTTCATGTAGACCCCCCATGGCTCTGATTGGCATGATGCCTACACAGCACCGGATCAGTCATGGCGTCGACCCGGAACAGGCGGAGGATTTTCTGGGCCGATCGGTGGACGTGGTTCTTAAGCCGCAACAGAAACTGTCGACATCCGTTCTGGATGGACGTGGCCTGGAACGGGTGCCGCGTGCCTACGCGCGGGCCCTTCATCCTTTGGCCGAGCGGATCGCAGGGATGATCGTCGTCGGGGAAAGAACAGGAGAACGGATCTCTTCACGCGAATCGGTTCGGTCTGGAGCTGTCGAATGATCATAGGAAGTGGGGAAAGCAATGAAGATCCATTCCCTGACGACGATTCCGATCAGCCGCCCACTTTCGGGTATTTGGACGGGCTGACGAACGATCCTGCGGTGACCGACATCACAGTGACCGGTCAGGGCAATGTCTGGATCGACCGAGGCGCGGGCATGGAGGAGGTTCTGCTTCGACCTGGATTTGCAGGCCCTCGAGCTGTGAGGGACTTTGCCGTGCAGCTATGCGCTCAGCTGGGACGTCGCCTGGACGATGCCCGGCCTATGGCTGATGCTTCCAGCAGGGAGGGGATCAGAGTCCACGCCGTGCTGGCCCCACTCGTTCCCGAGGGTGCCGCCATTTCCATCAGATTGCCCAACAGACACCCGCCAGGTCTGGAAGAGCTGGCGGCTGCTGGGCTGTGTCCCGCCAGCTGGCTCTTCATCCTTCGGGCGCTGGTGGTCAATCGGGCCAGCATTCTGGTAACCGGAGGCACGGGTGCCGGCAAGACCACATTCCTACGAGCCCTGCTTGGCATGTGCCCGCAGGAGCAACGGCTGGTCGTCGTGGAGGAGGTCCGTGAGCTTGGACGTATCGCCGGCCACAGGAATATGGTTTCCCTGGCTGTCAGAGAGTCCAACGTTGAAGGGGCGGGGGGTGTGGGGCTGGTCGATTTGGTCAAGGCCACACTGCGCATGCGGCCCGATCGGATCATCCTGGGCGAGTGTCGGGGTGAGGAGATAGCTGATCTGCTGCGTGCTTTCAATTCCGGTCATCGGGGTGGCATGGCAACGCTGCATGCTGACAACGTGGAACGCGTCCCTGCCAGGCTGGCGACTCTGGGGTTGTTGGCGGGGTTGCAGCCGAGGGCCCTGGCTGCTCTGGCGCAGGGGGCGTTCGATGCTGTTATCCATCTGGAACGTTCCGGCGGCCACAGACATATCGCTCAAATTGGTCGACTGACAACTGCAGCCGATGGCCGGCTTCTTGGGGAGGCCGTCTGTTCCTGGACGGGTCGAGGGGTCGCTACATATGGAACGGCTTGGTCGAAGTTCGCCAGGCGGTGGGGCATTGTGACCAGCGCCCAGGCGAGCGTTCCGTAGTTGAGGTGGATTATGAATGATGAGACTGCGGCCTGGCTGGCTGCAATGATGACGGCTATTGCCTGTATGGTCTTGCTTGCGCCTAGCGGCAGCGCAGCCGCACGACTGAAGGCCATGTCAGTCAGGCCCTCGAGGCAGTCGGATCGGCCCGGCCTGGCGGTGCTGGTCACTTCCCTGCTGGCCTATGTCGACAATGGAGGCGGTCTGGTAGAGGCTTTCGAGGAGGCATCCGGGCGGCGGTTCGCCACCCAGGAGGTCACGTGGGAACGTGTCATGGTCATGTTGGAGAACCGATGCTTGCCTCAGGAACGGGGGCCGACTTTGACAATTATGGCTCAGGCTCTGATGGCCTGCTATGGGCTCAGCGCCATCCTGGGCTGTCGGGCTTCTGATGGGCTGCGGACCGTGGCAGCTATGCAGAGGCGGCGGGCGGCTCTGGATGAGGCCCGAGAAAAAGCCTTTGCTGTGCCCAGGGCCACGATCCGCCTCTTGTCGACCTTGCCGGTGTTGACCATCATCATGGGGGAGTTCATGGGTGCGCGACCGTTGTCCTTCCTATGTCGCCCAGGCTTGGGAACTATATGCCTGATACTTGGGATGGCCTTCTATGTTCTCGGTCTGGTTTGGATAGATCTGCTGATGAACGATTTGGGCAGGGAGGATCTATGGATCTGAAACCACTGATTGCCGCTCTGTCGACTATACTGGCCTTGCTGTTGGTGGAATCCGACGGCCCGGGTGATCGATTAGCCGATGAGCAGGTCTCCACGCCATCCTTGAGCCTGGTATTGGCCTTGTTGGGAGTCGCTGTTCGCCAGGGGGCCTCCCTGCCCAGGGCCCTGGGTGTGGTTGGCGGGCTGCTGCCAGGCCCTTATGGGCTTCGGATGGTTCGCGTGGCTCACCTGCTCGGACGTGGCAACGGATGGGATCTGTCCTGGTCGGGAGCGATCGGGGATCCTGATTATGGGCAGTCCATGCGAGTCCTGGCTGACTGTCTGGAGCCGTCCTGGCGTTTGGGATCATCACCTCTGACGCGGATCGAGACGACTTTGCGCCAGTTGGATCACCATGCACGCAGCGTGCTGGCCCGGGCCACGGCGACGATAACCGTCAGGCTGCTGGTGCCAACCGGGCTGTGCATTCTGCCGGCCTTCGTGCTGATCGGAGTCATCCCCTGCATTGCGGCCTTCGTGGGCGGGATGTCCTGAGGGCATGGAGTCCATGCTGACACAGTTGTCCACAGGTTGCCGATGCAGGTCCACTCGTCCACATGCATCTGACAAGGAGACAGAAAGGGTCTGGGGCGGGCAGAGTGAAAGGTATCGGATGCCGATTCTATGAGGAACGGCCATTCGCCGGGGCGGGGAAGACAAGGAAAGGCAAAGGTGAGAACGATGACATATTCACAGGAGGTTGCGACGGCCTTCCATCTGCAGACCAGACAGGCAGGAGGGCAATTGGTGCCAACTGAGACATGGACTGCTGCCAGTGCCGGATCCCGGTGGCTGCAAAGAATGAGGCAGCGTTCCAACCGATTCATGACGGCTCTGTACATTCGCATCAGCCAAGCTATGGACTCTGCAGTGGGTGCTCTGCGTGCGCGGATGGGTGTGGTGCTGGCCAGGCCTGAATCGGGGGCCATCACTGCTGAATACGCCGTGATCATCGTGGCAGCTGCCACGTTGGCTGGCGTATTGCTGGCCATCGTCAAATCCTCTTCCACGCGTACTTTGCTGATGGGTTTGGTGAAGAAGGCGCTCAGTGCCGCTGGCTGAAAGACGGTTCGAGTGGAGACGACGGTGGCGATCCGATGACGGTACGGTAACGGCCGAGTTCGCCATCGTTCTTCCCGCCGTCATGGTTCTGGCTCTCTTACTGCTGACGCTGACCCAGACGATCAGAACCGGCATGGTTTGTCAGGATGCGGCTAACGCGGCTGCCAGAGACCTGATCGTCACCCGGAGCAAGGGTGATCCCCAAGGGCTGGTGCATCGGATGGCCGGTCCGCATGCTCAAGTGAAGTTGAGCCCATCGGCCGGGCAGACGACAGTCAGGGTGTCATGCCCAGTGGTTTCCGGCCCCATGGGCGTGCTGCCTGCGCAGGTCCACGGCGATGCCGTGGCCATATTGGAGGAATGAGTCATGTTCGGACATGTCAGGAGGACGCGCGTGGAGCGTACCGGTTCGTGGCTAGGAGGTTCGGATCCTGGCTCTGGTACGGTTTTGGGCATCATGCTGATGGCTCTGGTTGGCCTGGGTCTGGTTCTGGCCGCCCTGCTGGGCAATCTCATGATCTGCCGGACACATGCACGCACCGGTGCCGATGTCTCGGCTCTGGCTGCAGCTTCCGCCCTGGACGAAGGGCAGGCGCAGCCCTGTACTCTGGCCTCCCGGGTTGCCCGTCTCAACCGCGGGGTCCTGACAGACTGCCAGGTGGATGGGAGCGACGTGAAAGTCTCGGTGGGGGTAGACACCGGAGTCTCGATGATGCCGCGTCTGGTCCAGTCTGCCCGGGCAGGGCCTGAGCCCTGTGAATGAGAAAAGGAAGCATGGTCGGAAGCCTTAGGAAGGAAAGTGAACGTGTCTAAAGAAATGGATAGCCTTAAACTATGGCACTAGCACTCTATCGGCGGTATCGGCCTGACACTTTTGACGGCATCATCGGTCAGAAGCAGGTCACCGTGCCCCTTACCCGAGCTCTGGATGAGAACCGGCTGACCCATGCCTACCTCTTCTCCGGTCCCAGGGGATGTGGAAAGACCAGCAGTGCCAGGATTTTCGCCCGCTGTGTCAACTGCGCCAAGGGACCGACCAGCCATCCCTGCGGCGAATGCGACAGCTGCAGGGATCTGGCCACGGGAGGCCCCGGTTCCATCGACGTGGTGGAGATTGACGCCGCCAGCCATAATGGCGTTGACGATGCAAGGGAGCTCAGGGAGCGGGCAGGCTTTGCCCCTGTGCGTGACTGCTACAAGATCTTCATTTTGGACGAGGCTCATATGGTCACCCAGCAAGGATTCAATGCCTTGTTGAAGATCGTCGAGGAGCCGCCGGAACACGTCATGTTCATCTTCGCCACCACAGAGCCGGAGAAGGTGATCGGCACCATCCGCTCCCGCACCCATCATTACCCCTTCCGTCTCGTGCCCCAGGAAGTCATGGGGCCTTATCTAGAGGGCATCTGCAAAAAGGAGGACATCAAGGCCGAGCCCGGTGTCCTCAAGCTGGCCATGCGGGCTGGAGGCGGATCGGTGCGTGACACCCTTTCTGTGTTGGATCAGCTCATGGTAGGCGCTGACGAGCACACCATCACCTATGATGCGGCTGTAGCTCTGCTGGGGTTCACTCCTGCCGCACTGATCGGCGAAGCTGTGGATACGCTGATCAACCACGATGGTGCTGGTCTCTACGGGGTCATTCAAAAGGTGGTCGTCGGCGGGTTCGAGCCCCAGCGCTTCGTTGAGGATCTGCTGGCCCATGTCCGCGACCTGCTGGTTCTCAAGCTGGCGGGGGAACGGGCTGAAAGCGTGCTTAGCGAAGATGCCGACGACGACCAGGTGGCCGATCTGCGTCGGCAGGCGGATGCTTTGGATCTGCAGGTCCTGACCAGAATGGCCGACATCATCAACGATGCGCTGGCGGGAATGAACGGGGCCACTTCGCCCAGAATGCGCTTGGAGCTGCTGGCCGCCAGGCTGCTGGCAATTGGCTGCGAACCTATGGAGCAAGCAACGGTTGCAGGGGGAACTTCCACCAGTGGCGTGGCCCCGGCGCCCGCCCGTAGCGGGTTCATTGGCGCTGACAGGTCTCAGCAGAACGGTCGACCGCCCAAAGCATCACAATCTGGTCGTGCTGACGGTGCTGTTCGCCCTGAACAGTCTGGCGGGGCGGGTTCGTCGTCTGCTGCGGCATCCGCCACCTCGGCTGGGTCGCGGAACATGGCAGGTTCCCATTCTGATTCCCCGGCTGAGGGAAAGCAGGAAGGCGAAGGGCAGCCTGATCATTCCGGTTCCGCCCAACCCGTGCGGAAAGAAGTTCCTTCCTCGTCGGCTCAACAGCCTGTGGCGCAGCATGATACTTCGCGGGGACAGGAAACAGAGGTTCCGACCGGCACAGAGCTGGACAAGCGCTGGGATGCACTGGTGGCTGCCCTGCCGGATGAGGTACGTCAGTATGTGGTGCGGGACCGTGTGCCTACCGTGGCCATGAAAGCAGACCCATCCGGACGCAAGAGACTGTCTATGACCTTCGACCGTCCACTCAGCCAGCATGCTTTTGCCATGGCTGTGGCTGCACAGTCGGTTGATGGGGAGACCAAGGTGCCGCGTATCGTCATGGTCCGCGCTCGCCAGGAGTTCGGACAGTCCACCATGATTGCTCCATCGGGGACGGCTGCCAACGGCGAGACTGTGGAGTCCGTCAACAGGATGTCTCCCCAGCGTCGCGCAGAGGTCAAAAAGGAGGTGGCTCTAGCGCGAGCTGGATTGGCCACTATGAACCTTGGAGCGGCGGTTATGCCTCATGCAGCCACGGAACAGGGGCATGCCCCTAGGAAGATGACGGCATCTGCTGGTCATGAGGGTGGGGCTGGAGCATCGGCATCGGAGGGGAGGTCCACCTCTGGAGAAGCTGCAGGAGACGGGAATTCCGACGACGCTCACCACCCAGTCGGCGGTCCGGTCCAGTCGTCTCCGGAAGCGTTGCCGTCGGCAGGCTTTGGCTCCACTGCTTCGACGGTATTGCCAGACGATGATCCCTGGGCCCACCCCATGCCAGCGACTCATGCGCCGCAAAAGGTCTGGCAGCCCGGTGAGGGCAGCGACGGATCCAATGGTCAGAAAGACCATGAATCCAAAAAAGTAGCTCTGCCGGACATGAGCGACGACACGGATCCTTGGGCCGTGCCCGATTCCGGGACCAGCGCCGCAGCCTCTGCAGTGTCCTCCGACAGTCAAAGCCATGAAGTTTCTCCGTCGGTTGATTCATCCGGTCAGGGGAGCGCCTCGAGTGCAACTTCGGATCCGACATCGGGGACTGGAGCGGTTTCCGATGAAGGGGTCATGGCGACTGGCATATCAGCCTCGTCGGATGCGCAGAGCGACGTTCACAGTTCCGAGTCTGTCGGCGGTTCGGATGGCCCCCAGGCAATGGCAAAGGCTGCTGGAGCTGAGAGCAGGAGAGTGCCGGCAGGCTTCGCTGGTCCGTCCTCCAGTGGTTCCGATCAGGATGGGGCCTCGCCTGCTGCAGTCTCCTCCCAGGCTGCAAGGCCGTCAGTGGATCCTGAGGACGATGTCTATTCCATGGACGATGCCAGGCTCGGGGCGGACAATGCCATGAACCAGGATGAACTGACCAAATTGTTTGACGTGACCAAGGTGGAGGACTTTGCTGCTGACGACCCCCAGAATCCGATCAACGTCCAAAAGCGCCGGCAGGAACAGGCGCAGCGACAGGGAGGTGAATGATGGCTGCTACCTATGATGGAGCTATTCAAGAGCTGATCGATGCCTTTGCTCAACTGCCGGGCATTGGCCCCAAGGGTGCTCAGCGCATCGCCTTCTACATTTTGGGAGCCGATCGGCGTAGCGCTCAGGATTTGGCCGATGCTATCGTCGCCGCCAAGGAGAAGGTTCGGTTTTGCGAGATCTGCGGCAACGTCTGCGAGACCAGCCCGTGCCCTATCTGCCAGGATCCGCGTCGTGACCGCAGCATCATCTGCGTCGTCGAGGAGCCCAAGGATGTCATGAGCATCGAACGTACCGGAGAATATCGGGGCCTTTACCATGTTTTGGGCGGGGCCATCGACCCTATGTCCAACGTCGGACCTGGCGATCTGCGCATTCCCGAGCTCTTGAAGCGGCTGGGGACGGATCAGGTCAAGGAGGTCATGCTGGCCTTGGACCCCAACATCGAAGGCGAGGCCACCACCACCTACCTGGGAAGGCTGCTGGGCCCTCTGGATCTGCGGGTCACCCGGTTGGCCAGCGGTCTGCCCGTCGGTAGCGATCTGGAATATGCCGATGAGATCACCCTTGGCCGGGCAATATCCGGCCGTCGCGATCTGTAAGGCCTGCGGTCACTGATTCACGGGTTCCCTGGCTGCCGTCAATGTTTCGCATATTGGTGGAGGGGGTCTGATAGAACGGTGTCGTTCGTATAATCCATGTAATCAACATGTTGCAGATGATGGTCTAGTGGCTTAACCGTCGCGGGATGGAACAGCAGTGGCACTTATCGTTCAGAAGTATGGCGGGTCCTCGGTGGCGGACTCGGACTCCATCAAGCGTGTGGCCAAGCGCATCATTGACACCAAGCGCGCTGGCAATGACATCGCTGTGGTGGTTTCCGCTATGGGGGACACCACTGACGATCTGATTGATCAGGCCATGGATGTGGATTCCAATCCTCCTGCCCGAGAGATGGACATGCTTATGACGGCGGGGGAGCGCATCTCCATGAGCCTGCTGGCCATGAGCATCCATGCACAAGGCGAGCGCGCCCACTCCTTCACCGGTTCGCAGGCGGGATTCATGACCGATGCCCGCTACGGCGCAGCCCACATCCGCCATGTCCGACCTCAGCGTGTCATGAAGGCCCTGGACCGAGGCGAGGTGGGAATTGTGGCGGGCTTCCAGGGGGTCAACCCCGATGGCGACGCCACCACCCTGGGTCGTGGCGGCTCGGATACCTCGGCTGTGGCCCTAGCCGTGGCACTCAAGGCGGATGTCTGCGAGATCTATACCGATGTGGATGGCGTCTTTACCGCCGACCCGCGCATTGTGCCCACCGCCCGTAGAATCGCCCGCATTTCATATGAGGAGATGCTGGAGATGGCGGCCGGCGGATCCAAGGTGCTGGCCCTGCGCTGCGTGGAGTATGCCCAGCGCTTTCGCATGCCCATCCATGTGCGCAGTTCCTTTTCCCATCGCCCAGGCACGCTGATCATGCCCGACGATGTCGATGCTGACAAGATTCCCAATTTGGAGACCGGCCAGCTGCCGGATCGCCCCGCCGCACGCGCTGACAAGTGACGGGATATGACGGAAGGAAGGACATGACCAACGGCGAATCCATGGGTGACCTGTTTCCGGACCTGAACGGCCCTGAGTCACCCATCATCTCAGGGGTTGCCCACGACCGCAGTGAGACTCAGGTCAGTCTGCGTGCCGTGCCCGACCGACCTGGCGTGGCCGCACAGCTCTTCACCATCCTTGCCGAGGGCGGCATCAACATCGATATGATCGTCCAGGCTGGGGCGGCTACCGGCACCGTGGACATCTCCTTTACGTTGCCGTCCGCTCAGGCTGATCAGGTGGTTCCCATGCTGGATGACTCACGCGAGCAATTGGGGTTCCGATCAGTGGACATCAATCCCGAGGTGGGCAAGGTGACCCTGGTGGGCGTAGGGATGAAAACCCATTCGGGCATCACTGCCACCTTCTTCCGGGCCTTAAGCGACCGACATATCAACGTGCTCATGATATCGACCTCCGAGATCCGCATCTCCGCCTTGGTGCCCATCCAGGACCTGGACGAGGCGGTACGGGCCATCCATACGGCCTTCCACTTGGATGCTGATCAGGTCGAGGCGGTCGTTTATGGCGGCACGGGTCGCTGAGCGGAGAGGAGAGAGCAATGACGAATAAGGCTGATTTGGCGGGCAACGGACGTCGCGGCATCAATGTAGCCGTTCTGGGTGCCACCGGCCAGGTAGGCATGGTCATGCGCCGCATGCTGGACGAACGGAACTTCCCCGTGGCCGACCTGCGATTCATGGCCTCGTCCCGGTCGGCCGGAGAGCAGCTGCGCTGGCGTGACAGGACCATCACGGTCGAGGATGTGGAGCAGGCCGACCTGAGCGGGATCGATCTGGCCATCTTCTCCGCCGGTGGCTCGACCTCAGGAACCTGGGCTCCGCGTTTCGCCGAGGCCGGGGCCTACGTGGTCGACAACTCCTCCCATTGGCGGATGGATCCCGAGGTCCCCCTGGTGGTGTCTGAGGTCAACCCCGAGGACCTGGATCTTATCCCCCGGCGGATCGTAGCCAATCCCAACTGCAGCACCATGGCCTGCATGCCGGTGCTGAGTCCCTTGGCCAGGACATACGGTCTGCGCCGCCTGATCGTCTCCTCCTACCAGGCCGTGTCAGGGGCTGGGCGTGCCGGCGTCCTCCAGCTGCGCGACGAGGCCAAAACCGCCGTGGAGCAGGGTGCTGACCGACTGGTCTTCGACGGATCGGCTATCGAGTTCCCCCCGCCCACCAAGGTGGTGCGCACCATTGCCTTCAACGCCGTACCTTTTATAGGCGACTTGGCCGATGACGGCAGCGGCGAGACCGACGAGGAGCAGAAGCTGCGCAATGAGAGCCGCAAGATCCTGCACCTGCCTGATCTGGCCGCCTCCTGCACCTGCGTGAGGGTAGGGGTCTTCACAGCCCACGGCATGAGCATCAATGCCGAGTTCGAGCACGATGTGACCCCTGATCAGGCCCGCGAGCTGCTGTCCAAGGCCCCCGGAGTAAGTCTGGCGGAAATACCCACTCCTCTGGATGCCGCCGGCAAGGACCCCAGCTTCGTGGGACGCATCCGCCAGGACCAGGCCGTGGAAGGCAAGCGGGGATTGTCCATGTTCGTGGCCAATGACAACCTGCGCAAGGGAGCCGCCCTCAACGCCGTGCAGATCGCCGAGCTGATCGTCCGCAAGCATTTCGCTGACAGGATCTGATTGTGCATCTGGGCTGATTGCTTGGCAGACCTAAAGTATCCCGCATATCTCTTGGGTATGGGAAGACCGGCTCTACCAGGCCTTGTCAGCCTGATGGCTTTCATATAGGGTCAGTCCTGTTTGGCCTTTGCTCGGCTCGAAGCTTGTGAGGCTTGTCTGCCCGATCCCCTCTGCTGTTGATCCAGATCGAGTATTCCCTCGGCCGTGTCGCGGTCGGTGGCCAGTGCCGAGATAAGCCCGGCCCGCAGACAGGCGAGGATGCTGGCAACTTTTTGCGGTCCCCAGGCTACGCCTATGACCAGAGGGATCCGCTTGAGACGTTCGAATTCAATCGATATAGTGCGTTCGCACAGGCTGGTTTGGATGTGGCGACCCTGTGCATCGATGTGGTGTCCGCAGATGTGCCCCACAGCCTTGAGCTCGGTCACCTCCTTGACGAAAGCCGCATTCTCGTAGTCCTTGAAAATGTGTCCTGACCTTCCCTCCTTGACGGACCCGACTCCTACCACCGCAACATCGGCATGTCCGCCCAGGGACAGGGTGTCGGCGATCTGGCGTTCTTTGCGCATGGCTTCAGCCACAGGAGTTGAAGACAGGATCATGGGCACTGGCAGCGTCGAGTAGCTGCCGCCCAATCGTTGGGCCAGCATGCGGCATATCTCCGGTGAATCCGTCATGGGATTGGTCGGCGACAGGGAGCCGATCATCTGCACGACCTTGGACTTTGCCCAGTTTTGCAGGGGAACTTCACGAACCGTGTAGGCGACCGCGTTGCCATTGGAGACGGTTATCAAAGAGTCGGGTCTGGTCTGCTCAACCAGGAGAGCCGCCGCGCTTCGGGGTACGACATCATACCCGGTGCATCCTTGGGGTGGCTCCGAGACCCGAGCGCAACGGAGGTTGAATTGTCGGATCAACCTGGACTCCAGGTCTTCAAGCCGTTCCAGTGGATTCTCAATGGAGATCTTCACCAGTCCTCGCTCTTGGGCCTCCTTCAGCATCCGGGAGACGGAGGGACGGGAATAGCCTGTCTCTGTGGCGATCTGGGACTGCAGCATGTGGTCCTGGTAGTACATGCGGGCTGCGCGAAGAAGCAGCTGGACCCGCTTGCGGGCATCCGAACTGGTCATCATCTGTAAATCGCTGAACATATGTACATTTTATCAGAATCAATGAAAAACTGCTTATCTGCTCCTGAAGGTCGAAAAATACTTGTTTCCAAGGGTAAGAATGCGATCTATATGCGTTTGAACTCGTAGTTCAAGTACATATGTTCATCAATATCCTTGTTGTTTATTGACTGCTCACATAGTCTGTCTCCTGTCAAAGGCACCGAATGGAAAAGCCTAAAGACCGGTGCCGCGAAGTCGCAGAGCACAAACAACAAAGGAGTTCACATGGCATTCGCACGAACCATTCTGGGTGATGTCGATCCGAGCACGCTTGGCGTAGTCAACAGCCACGACCATCTGATCCGGGTGGGAGCCGGTGAGGTCTACCTGGACAAGGACCACCAACTGGATTCAGTCGAGAAGGCAGAGACCGAGGCCGGCTATTTCGCCAAGGCCTCGCTGAACTGGAGCAAGCAGGGCGGCACCGTGGTGGATATGTGCCCCATCAACTGCGGCCGTGACATCGAGAAGCTGGCCGAGGTGGCCCGCTCGGTGGAGAACCTGCAGATCATAGGGGCTACCGGCTTCCACCGTGAGCATGTCTACCTGGAGACCCAGTCCCACTGGATCAACCGCTACAGCGTGGATCAGATCGCCGACCTGGTCATCGCCGATATCCGTGAGGGCATCGACCGCAACGACTACACCGGCCCCCTGGTGGATCGCAGCCCCTATAAGGCAGGTGTTATCAAGATCGGCACTGCTTACGGCGAGATCACGCCCTTCGAGCACAAGTGCATGGAGGCTGCCGCCAAGGCGGCCATCGAAACCGGCGCTCCCATCAACACGCACACCACCTATGGAACCTGTGGTCTGGAACAGGCCCAGACCCTGATTGGACTGGGGGTCCCCGCCGACCAGATCGCCATCGGCCACATCCAGCGCAATGCCGATGTCTACTACCTGGAGGAGATCCTGGATCTGGGCGTTTACCTGGAAATCGACGGCACCAACAGGATCAAGTATCAGCCCGATTCCAACAGGATGATGGAGCTCAAGGCTTTCAAGAAAGACGGCTACGAGGACCGTATCCTCCTGGGCACGGACTCGGGCAAGCGCTCCTACCAGAAGGTCTACGGCTCTGTGAGTGGCGTGGACTACAACCCGGCAGTGGACGGCCCC
Organism: Bifidobacterium sp. B4111; assembly: GCF_026537235.1. Classification (NCBI taxonomy): domain Bacteria; kingdom Bacillati; phylum Actinomycetota; class Actinomycetes; order Bifidobacteriales; family Bifidobacteriaceae; genus Bifidobacterium; species Bifidobacterium sp. B4111. The sequence continues at coordinate 94,273 of NZ_JAFNMO010000003.1, forward strand.
CGCATGATCGCTGAAGACTTTGATCCCGACTACGTGGACAAGCTGCTCATCCGCAACGCCCACAACTTCTTCTCCTTCCGTAAGGAGGCCTGAGCGCGATGGCAGCAGACAAGACCCTGGAACGCCCCCAGCTGCAGATCGCGCTGGACACCTTTGATATGCCCTCGGCTCTGAGGCCTCTGAATGCGGCCGTGAGCCAGGTGGATGTCATCGAGTGCGGAACCGTCCTGATCATCGCCGAAGGGCTGAGAGCCGTGCGCGAGATCCGTGCCCTCTATCCCAATAAGACCATCCTGGCGGATGTCAGGATCGCCGAGGCCGGTGCGGTCATCTCCCGCGCCTGCTTCGAGGCGGGTGCCAGCTGGGTCTCGGTGGTCGCCGGGGCTAGCATGACCACGGTCGAACAGGTGGTGAAGGTGGCCCAGGAGTCCGGCGGCGAGGTCCAGATTGAGCTGGGCGAAACCTACGATCCCGAACAGGCGCGCGAATGGCGGCGACTTGGAGCCACCCAGGTCATCGTCCACCGTTCTCGTGATGCTGAAGCGGCCGGAAAGCTGACCTGGGGGGAGGACGACAAGGACCGCATCCGTCAGCTGCATCAGATGGGCTTCAAGGTCACTGTGACCGGCGGGGTCACGGCCAAGGACCTGCCCTTCTTCCAAGGAGTTCCCGTCGGAGTGGTGATTTCGGGTCGCGGCATTGTCAAGGCTGACGACCCCCTGGCCGCTGCGACCGAGCTGCGGGAGACCATTGGCAGGGTGTGGCCGCAATGAGTGGCAGTGTCACCCTGGGCATCTATGAGAAGGCCCTGAAGTCCCCCGCCGAGCCGGATGATTGGGATGCGTTCATGTCCCAGGTGGTGGCCGATGGGTTCACCTTTATGGATCTGTCCATTGACGAAAGCGACAAGCGGATGGCTCGCTTGGACTGGACGGCTGCCCAGGCTTCCGCCTTCCGTCAGGCCGCTGACCGCCAGGGCGTCCGGGTCGGAGGGATCTGCCTGAGCTGCCACCGCAAGGTGGGCCCCGGCTCCGCCGATCCGGCTGTCCGCCGTCAGGCCTATGAGATCTTCCTCAAGGCGATCGATCTGGCTCATGAGGCGGGCATTCCCTTGATCCAGGTAGCTGGTTACTACGCCTACTACGAGGACCCTGATCCTGACCAGCGCGCCAGGTATGTGGAGGTTCTGGCCAGGGCGGCTGAGTATGCGGCCCAGGTCGGCGTCATGCTGGGTATAGAGAATGTGGACGGCAATGACATCACCTCCATCACCAAGGGTCTGTCCATCTGCGACCAGGTCGGGTCCTCCTGGCTGAGCATGTACCCGGATATCGGCAACCTTTATGAGCAGGAGCTGGATGCCGTGGCTGAGCTCAGGGCTGGAGCCGGCAGAATGCTGGCCATCCACGTCAAGGATGTGCTCCCAGGGCAACCCCGTCGCATCACCATGGGCGAGGGCTGTGCCGACTTTCCTGTGGCTTTCGCCGAGCTGGCCCGGCAGTCCTGGTCGGGGCGGATCATGCTGGAGATGTGGAACGATGATTCGGACCAGGCCGATCAGATCGTCATGAATGCAAGGGAGAAAGTGGAAACCTGGTTGCGAGGGGCCGACATAGATGTGCTCGATCCCAAAGGCTGAGGTAAAGGTCGCAGCCGTCACGGTTGCGACCCGGGGGTGGTTGTGCCGGTCCTCCACCCCCTTGGCATCGGCAGGGAGGCAATGATGCCAGCGGTCGCCCTTGATGGGTCGACCCGATCGGTGCGAGTTTGAATGTGACAGGTCGTAATACGGACTGAAGCGGACGTCGTGGTCCATCCTAGAAAAGCGACCGTGTAGACAAGGAGCAAGTGATGGCAGAACATGCATATGACCTTTCGACCATAGGAGAGGGGCAGATCAGGCTCACGGTCAGGAGGGGGGAGCGGCTGATGAACGCCCGGTCGGTCCTGATGAATCCCGCCTGTTCCGAGGCCAATGTGGCTGGAGTCCTAGCCCAGCTTCAGCGCAGGACCCTGTGGACCTCCTCACTGCCAGAGGGGGACTTGGGCGAATACGTCCTGAGCGAGTACAGGTCCGTGGGCGTTGACCTGAGCACCATGGTCCGCAAGCCGGCCAGCCGGATCGCCCTCTACTTCATGGAGCCGGGCGAGCCCCCTATGCCGGCCAACGTCATCTATGACCGCGAGTACACCCCCTTCAGATCGACGGGGATCGATGATTACGACTGGGACCGGATGCTGGACACCCGCCTGCTTTTCCTGACCGGGATCACGGCGGCCCTGACCGATACCACAGCCCAGGTAGTGACCTATGCGGCCGAACAGGCGGACAAGCGCGGCATCGACATCGCCCTTGACGTGAACTTCCGCAGCAAGCTCTGGACCGGTGACTAGGCCAGAAAGGTCCTGGAGCCCATTGCCCACAAGGCCCGCATTCTCTTCTGCTCCATCAAGGACGCCAAAAGCGTCTTCGGCATCGAGGGGACCGGCGAGGAGGTTTGCGAACAGCTCTACCAGCGCTTCGGCAACGAGTACATCGTTTCCACCAATCACCTGGATGGTCCTTACCTGAGGACCTCCAAAGGAATCAAGAAATACGTCACCACCACGGTTCCGGTGGTGGACCGTCCCGGCGCCGGGGACTCCTTCGTGGCTGCCACTCTCCATGGCTTCCTCTCCGATGATGTGGAGTGCGGTGTCAGATGGGGGCAGCGGGCCGCCGAGTACGCCCTGACGCATATGGGCGATCTGACCCGTATCCGCGCCCAGGAACTTGATATTCCGCTGGGCGGGGATATCAATCGCTGACCGTTCCTTCACGATCCAGGCCCGTCGCAGCCTTCTCCAAGGTCGGAGAAGGCGGCCTGGATCCTCAGGTCAGACCATACCGGGGTCGGGCCGCCATCATCATGATCATCCGAGAAAGAAAAGCAACCCATTATGAGCGATACACATGTCACACAGGCCGGGGAGCTGCTGACCGCTTACGAGCAGATAGACTCTCGTCCCCTGACCGGACATCAGAAAAGCATCATCGGCCTGGCCATAGCCGGCAACATATCCGAATTCTTCGATATGTTCCTGATCGGTTTCGTGGTCTCCCTCCTGACTTCGGCCTGGCACCTGACCGGGGTCTCCGCAGGAATCATCCTGGCCTGCTCCGGGCTGGGCACAGTCATCGGATCCATCCTCTGGGGGCGTTTGGCCGATCGCTTCGGCCGCAAGCATGCCTTCCAGTGGTGTGTCCTCTGCTTCGTGGTCTTTACGGCCCTGTCGGTCTTCCTGCCTGACGGTGCCTGGATCCTGCTGGCCATCCTGCGCATAGGCGTGGGCATCGGCGTAGGCGGCCTTAACATTATCTCCATTCCCTACGTCCAGGAGTTCGTCCCGACCAGGCAACGCGGCATGCTCTCCGGCTTGGCCTCGGTCTTCATTCCTATGGGTCTGCTCCTGGGATCCGTCTCGCAGAGCCTGATCGGCGACAATTGGCGCGTGCTGGTGGCCCTGGGCGTTATCCCCGTCCTCCTTCTCTTCTGGCTGGCGACGGTGCCTGAGTCCCCCCGTTTCTACCAGAGTGTGGGACGTGACGACGATGCCCGCAAGGCCTTGGCCTGGGCTCTGGAGCTTCCTGTGGACCAGGTCGGTGCCCTGCCCGAGGTTGAGCAGGAACAGAAGGCCAGCTATCGTCTGCTCTTGTCCAAGCATTTGAAGCCGCTGGTCATCATTTCTGTCGGATCCTTCTGCTTTATTCTGGGTTCCTTCGCCATCCAATCCTGGGGTCAGACGCTGATGAAGGATGCCTTCGGTTTTTCAACGCAAATGGTGGCCTACCTGTTCATGGGCGTCTCCGTGGCCGACTGCATAGGCAGATTCGGCTCTGCCTGGCTGGCTGACATCATCGGCCGGCGTTGGACCATGTTCTCCTTCGGCATCATCGGGGCCCTGGGTTGCTTCTATGCAGCTTTCTTCCACAATTCCGGCTGGCAGTTCTACATCGCCGTCCTGGTCATCATGACCTTCGCAGACGGCGTCTTCGGCATCCTCAACGCTTTCGGTGGCGAGCAGTTCCCCAACGATGTTCGCTCTACCGGACTGGGATTGGGATACGGCATCGGTGCCACAGCCAAGATAGTAGGCCCTATATTCATGGGGCTCCTGGTGGGCGGCGACTATGTCTCCCAGCACATCAACATCGGCGTTGTCACCACGGCATTCACCTTCTTCGGTGTCTGCCTGGTCATCGGCGCTGTTATATACCTCTTTGCCCAGGAGACCAAGGGCAAGGATCTGGAAAGCCTGTGAGGACGGGCAGCAGGGTCTGCGCACACAGGTAAGCAAACCGGGCCGGCTTTTCACAGGGAGGGTCGGCCCCATATTGGGAATGGTGGTGGTTCTTATGACGTCCTTGGCTGATTTTCCTGATGAGGTACGTGTTGAAGTGGGGCTGGTCCGTGAGCATGTTGCCGCCCTGCATGACCAGCTGATCAAGTGGGGGCTGGTGGTGTGGACGGCCGGGAACGTCTCGCAGCGTCTGCATTCGGCCGACTTGCTGGTGATCAAGCCGTCCGGGGTGCGCTATGAACAGTTGACGCCGGAATCAATGGTGGTTACGGATCTGGAAGGGCATGTGGTGGACGGATCTGCCACCCCCTCCTCGGATGTGTTTTCACATGCCTACATCTACCGGCATATGCCTGAAGTGTTTGGCGTGGTGCATACGCATTCGACCTTTGCGACGGCCTTTGCTGCAGTGGGCCGGTCAATTCCATGCGTATTGACGATGATGGGTGACGAGTTCGGTGGTCCGGTGCCGGTGGGGCCCTTCGCCCTGATCGGTTCAGACCAGATAGGTCGTGGGGTGGTCGAGACCCTGGCGGAACATCCGGGCAGCCCTGCGGTGCTCATGCGCAATCACGGCCCCTTCACTGTCGGTGCTGATGCTGAGGCTGCGGTTAAGGCGGCGGCGATGACGGAGGAAGTGGCGCGTACGGTGTGGGCTGCCGAGCAGATCGGTACGCCAGTGCCCCTGTCTGACGAGGATGTGGCCAGTCTGAACGACCGCTACCAGCACGTGTACGGCCAGCGCTGACTTTGGTTGAGACGCCTCGCCTGGGCAAGGGGGCTTCTCCAAGGCTCCGGGGTGGGTGTCGACAGCGTGGGTGCTTGTCGCGGCGGATTCGAATTAGACTGGAGGCCATGACCAGATCTTCCCAAGAGGTGCAGCGGCAACTGGATCGGATCGTGGCCTTGGGCTATCCGGATGTGGCGGACATCAGCGCCGCTGCTTTCAGAGCCTTAGCCCAGCCCCTGATCTCTGCGCTGGAGTCCACTGAGCTAGGCGAGCAGATCCTGCTTATCCCCACCAGGGAGCTGGTCTCGCCCGAATCGCTGATCGCCCGGACCAGCATCAATCGCATGGCGGGCTTTACCACCATGCCGCCGCGCGACATCGCCAGCTTCCTGCCTCAGAACGGGTTTGAGCCGCCTGAAGGGCCCTTTTACATTGTCTTGGAGCCACATACCGGCACCTGCTACACCAACCGAGAACCGGACGTGGCTCGCAAGCTGATCGACTCCGACGACCGGCTCCCTCTGACCTTGGAGGAGGGTCTGGCCATCGCCACCCAGCATCCCGACTGGCTGGCAGTCAAGAATGGCTTCAACCTGCTGGGTTCCCACAGCGCCGATGGGCGCGTGCCCAGCATCTGGATGAGCCAGAACGCCCCCCGCCTAGGTTCGGTCTGGCCCAACTCGCGTCACACCTGGCTGGGCAACGCCTACTGCGAGGGGCGTCGCGGCGTCTCCCTCTTCCAGTGAGTCATTTGCAATGAACCTTATGCAGTGAGCATTCTTCGGTGTTTGTGCCGTGTGGTGTTTGCAATGCGGGCAACTGCGCAGATCATGCCGGTCCCTGTGCGCTCGCCTTCCTCTGCGTCGGAATGCGGACCTGGACCGCATATCCCGGCTCTCCTCCGGTAGAATAATGGCACCCCCGGTACGGTTTCGGCCTGCCCGAATACTATTGCCGGGTGACATTGTGGTTTCCGACGAACGAAAGAAGGAGGAGAGATGGATCAGGATCGTGCATCCGTGTTTGATCTTGCGGCCCAGGCCGCGGCGTCCAATGGAGGGAACAACGACCTGCTGCTGCCTCCCCCCAGGTTCGTGGGTTCGCCGCAAAAGCCCAGCGCCATGCCCTACAACAAGTATGTGGCCTACAACAAGCAGGTCCCCTTTGACTATCCGCAGCGTACCTGGCCGGGCAAGACCCTGAAGCGGGCGCCCCGCTGGTGCTCGGTGGATCTCCGTGACGGCAACCAGGCACTGGTCGACCCCATGGATTCCGAGCGCAAGCTGAGATTCTGGAATCTGCTGATTTCCATGGGCTTCAAGGAGATCGAGGTGGGCTTCCCCTCGGCCTCCGAGACCGATTACGACTTCATCCGCTTGTTGATAGAACGCGAGCTGATTCCCGACGACGTGACCATCGTGGTCCTTACCCAGGCCCGCGAGCACCTGATTCGCCGTACATATGAGGCCCTGCGTGGGGCCAAGCGGGCTGTGGTCCACTTCTACAACTCGGTTTCGGTCCTGCAGCGGGAAGTCGTCTTCCACAAGGACAAGGCCGGTATTAAGAAACTGGCCACCGATGCCGCCGAACTCTGCCGCTCCCTGGAGGCCGATGCCGGGGGCGCTGATCTTTCCTATGAGTACTCGCCCGAGTCCTTCTCCGGCGCAGAGCCCGAGTATTCTCTGGAGGTCTGCAACGCGGTCATCGACGTGATCCGGCCCACGCCGGAGCATCCCATGATCATCAACCTGCCCAATACCGTGGAGATGACCACCCCCAACGTCTTCGCCGACGAGGTGGAGTACATATCCACCAACCTCAAAGATCGGGATGCGGTGGTGCTTTCCCTGCACCCCCACAACGACGAGGGCATGGCTGTGGCCGCCACCGAGCTCAGCCTGCTGGCCGGGGCCGACCGGGTGGAGGGCTGTCTGCTGGGCAATGGCGAGCGTACCGGCAATGTTGACATTTGCACGGTGGGGCTGAACCTGCTGGTCCAGGGGATCGATCCCCAGCTGGACTTCTCCGACATGCCCGGCATCCGTCGGACGGTGGAGTACTGCAATCAGATCGCCGTCTCCGAGCGGCACCCCTATGCGGGCAACTTCGTCTTCACAGCCTTCTCCGGCTCTCATCAGGATGCCATCAAGAAGGGGTTGGATGCCCGGCAGCAGGCGGCTTTGCGTGCCAATGCCAACCCCGATGACTTCCTCTGGCTGGTGCCCTACCTGCCCATCGACCCCAAGGATGTGGGCGGCAGCTATGAGGCCATCATCCGGGTCAACTCCCAGTCGGGCAAGGGCGGCATGGCCTATCTGCTCAAGGCCAACCATCATCTGGATCTGCCCAAGCGTCTTCAGGTGGAGTTCGAACGGCTGGTCCAGAGCTATGCCGACAGGACCAAGCGCGAGGTCAAGGATGCTGACATCTGGCGGCTCTTCAAGGATGAGTACCTGCCCGTCGAGGCCGGGGGAAGCGTGGTCGGCGGCGAGTCCATGGCCGATCAGCGTGATGAGACTCTGCATCAGTGGGGACGTTTCAAGTTGCTGAATGTGGCAGTCACCTCCGGCGAGGACGGCTCCGACACCGTGCTGGATGCCACCCTGCTGGACCGAGGACTTGCCCCAGGCGATCCTGAGGAGCGCCGTCGTGTTCAGGGGCACGGGAACGGCCCGATTGCGGCCTTCCTGGATGCACTCAAGTCCTTGGACCAAACCGTCTCCGTCCTGGATTACGCCGAGCACGCCATGACCGCCGGCACGGATGCTCTGGCGGCTTCCTATGTGGAATGCCAGGTGGGCGAACCGGCCAGGTCCCGGGTGATCTGGGGCGTGGGCATCGATTCGTCCATCTCCACCAGCTCCCTCAAGGCCATTATCTCGGCGCTCAACCGCTTCCAGCGCGGCTGAAGGCCAGAAAAACCGATACCGGTCTTTCAGGTCCGGTCCGGACGTACAACTACGCCCGGATCGGACCAAATTGTTTGGAGCGGTTTACTGCTGGGATGGCTGACCTTCGGAGTCGCCCTGAGTGCTGCCTTCGTTGCTGCCTTCGGTGTTGCCGCTGCTGTTCTCGTTCCCGGTTCCGCCCCCGGCGTCCGAACCGTTGCCGGAGCCGGACTGACCCTGCTCCGGGTTCTGCCGTTGGACGCGTTGCTGGGGGGTGTATGTGTATTCGCGCCTGGGCGTGTACGAGTAGCTCTGCCGGTAACCGGTGCCCCAGCTGCCGTCCGGCCCGCCGATCTTGCCATGGTCGACGGCTGCTGGGAAACGTTCCACAGGGGTGTTGCCCAGAGCCGGTTTCATGTACTGGGTGAAGAGCTGGACCGGGTAGAACTCGTTCTGATAGAGATCAGGGACCTTCAGGGCGCTGCCATCCTGTCCCTGGTTCCAGACGGCGAAGGTGGTCAGAAGCGAGGGGGTGAACCCGATGAAGGAGATGGCGGTCTGGTCATTGGCCGTGCCTGTCTTGCCGGCGATGGGCCGGCCCAGGGAACGCGCATAGGATGCGGTGCCGTACTGGACTGTGGTGGTCATGGCTTTCTGCAGCAGGGCTACCTGTTCGGCATTGAAGACCTGATCCGACTGGACGGCTGCCGTGTAGAGCTCCTGATCCTTGGCATCCTTGACCTCGGCTACCAGATGCAGCAGGGGGCGCTTGCCCCCGTTGGCCAAGGTGGCGTAGCCTTGGGTCGCGTCATAGACGGAAAGGGCATCCAGACCCAAGGTATCGAAGGTGGTCGTGTCGTCGATCTTGCCCGTGATGCCAGCGGTGTGTGCCAGCTGAGCCGTCTTCTGCGAGGTCACGTGCTCGCCCAGGTCCATGAAGACCGTGTTGACCGAGTTGGCGAAGGCCGAGTAGAGGTTGATGTACCCGTAGCTGACCTGCCCGGCGTTGGCGACGGACTTGCCTACGCTGGAGAAAGTGCGCGGCGAATTGCCGTTGAAGACCGTGTTCAGGCTGACCCCATCCTGGATGGCCCCAAGGAGGGTGTAGGCCTTCATGGTCGAGCCGACCTGGAAGGTCGCCTGATCCACGTTGTTGAGCTGGTGGGTCAGGTAGTCGTCACCGGCGTACAGGGAGATGATGGCCCCGGTCTTGGGGTCGACCGAGAGCCCCCCGATTTGCAGAGTGGGCGGCAGATGCTTGTTCCCTGTGGACGGGCTGGCCACCTGAAACATCAGATCCTGCTTGTCTTTTTGGATGGTGGTGATGATCCGGTAGCCGCCCGTATCCAGGTCGTCTGCGGTGAAAGGAGCCTTCTTGCCCGATGACAGTTCGTTGCGGACCATGCGCAGTAGGTAGCCATTGGGACCTTGATAGACGTTCTCCGGGGAGTACTTGATGGTCTGGGGCATCTGGGCGCCGAGTCGGTCCTTGTGGCTGATGTAGTGGTCCTCTTCCATGATGCCCAGCACCCGGTGGAAGCGTGATTCGGCCTGTTTGGGGTTGACCGCTGGATCCCAGGAGGCCGGTGCAGGAATGATGCCAGCCAACATGGCCGACTCGGGCATGGTCAGGTCCTTGGCATCCTTGCCGAAGTAATTCTGGGCGGCGGCCTGGATCCCGTAGGCGCCACGGCCGAAGTAGATGGTGTTCATGTAGTTGCACAGGACTGTGTCCTTGCTCTCGGTCCTGGAGATCTTCAAAGAGAGGATGGCCTCGCGCAGCTTGCCCTTGTAGGAGGTGGTCTCGCCCAGATAGTAGCGCTCAGCGTACTGCTGGGTGATGGTGGATCCGCCCTGCCGGGTGCCCTTGGTCACGTTGTTGAGCAGGGCCCGACCGATGCCCTTGAGGTCGATGCCGTTGTCTTTATAGAAGGAGCGGTTCTCCGAAGCGACGACTGCATTGCCCACATACTTGGGCAGGACAGCGCAGTCGATGATTTCCCGGTTCTGGTCGGCATAGGTTCCAATGGGGGTGGTGCCGTCCGCATAGTAGACCGTGGTCTTTTGCGCTAGTGCCTGCTTTTCCGGTGGGATGATTTCAGTGGTCAGATACAGGTACGCGAAGGCCGCCGCTCCGGCGACCAGCACCAGTCCCAGCAAAGCCAGGGTCCACTTAAGCACACGATGCGACTTGCGGGGTCGTCCGCGACGGGGGCCGCCGCCACGAGGATTCCGGTCGGCATGCCGCGAGGTGAGCCTGTCGGTGCGATTCCTGCCGCCGCGCGTCCCGGATCGGGTCCTGCGTGAGGGCGAGGTCGAACTGACTGAACGAGTCTGATTGGCCATGCCAACCACGCTATCCGGCAGGGCTGAAAACTGTTCGACCTAGGGCTGAACGTTCATCATCTTCGTACGTTTGTGCCCAGCTCGAAGCGAGTTCTGCTACTGAGTGCGAAGATACGGTTTAATTCCATTCATGCTTTCCATCGGGAGAAGGTATGCTTAAGTTGGAATAACTCAGTAAATCAGAGGAGTTTGTATGAGCATCCGTGTAGCTATAGCGGGCGTGGGCAACTGCGCTTCCTCGCTGGTACAGGGAGTCGAGTATTACAAGGACGCCAAGGATGATGACAAGATCCCCGGCATCATGCACGCCAATTTCGGCGGCTACCGAATTCGTGACGTGGAGTTCGTGACCGCCTTCGATGTGGATTCACTCAAGGTTGGCAAGGACTTGAGCGAGGCCATCTTCGCCTCGCAGAACAACACTTACAAGTTCTGCGACGTTCCCAACAAAGGCGTGAAGGTGCTGCGCGGGCCGACCGGCGACGGGTTGGGCGAGTACTACAGCAAGATGATCACCGAATCGGACGCCGAGCCTGTTGATGTGGCCCAGGTTTTGCGCGACAAGAAGGTCGATGTACTGGTCTCCTACCTGCCCGTCGGCTCTGAGCAGGCTGACAAGGCCTATGCCACCGCTGCCATCGAGGCAGGGTGCGCCTTCGTCAACTGCCTGCCCGTCTTCATCGCCTCCGACCCCGAGTGGGCCCAGAAGTTCCGCGATGCCGGCCTGCCCATCGTAGGCGACGACATCAAGAGCCAGGTGGGCGCCACTATCACACACAGGGTCATGGCCCGCCTCTTCGAGGATCGCGGCGTGCGTCTGGACCGCACCTACCAGCTGAACGTGGGGGGCAACATGGACTTTATGAACATGCTGCAGCGCTCTCGTCTGGAATCCAAGAAGGTTTCCAAGACCCGTGCCGTTACCTCTATCGTTCCTCATGATATGGATCCCCACAACGTCCACATCGGTCCCTCTGACTACGTGGCTTGGCTGGATGACCGCAAGCTGGCCTTTGTGCGTCTGGAAGGCACCACCTTCGGCGATGTTCCTCTGAATCTGGAGTACAGGCTGGAAGTCTGGGATTCACCTAACTCGGCCGGCATCGTCATCGATGCCCTGCGTGCCGCCAAGATCGCCCTGGACCGCCACCTGGCCGGCCCGGTGCTGGCCCCCAGCTCCTACTTCATGAAGTCCCCCGCCGTCCAGCATGAGGACAACGAGGCCCGTCAGCTGGTCGAGGATTACATCGCCGGCAAGGTGGAGGGCGACGAGAGCGCCCTGGATGCCGATGTCAAGGCCGCCAAGGAGAACGGCAAGGACGTCTGGCACGCCTGAGCCTGTAGATTCTGCCTGATTGATGTCTGGGGCGCCCCGTCCAAGGTCGCCCCGGTGTCACGAATGGCAGATGCTTGGTTTGGAAAGAGGCCGGTCGCTTTCCATAGGCGGCTGGCCTCTTTGTATTCTTACCCGGAAGAGTGGCTCCGGATTTGCTGGCTCAACCCGGCGCTGGACTCTTCAGTCTCAGGCTCCCTTCAAGAAATCCCGCTAAATTGCCTCTAGAAGATCGTCAGGGGTGCAATCAGGGTTTCAGTCCTGGTGTGGCCTACCAGGGGAGCGATCCGCTTGTCCCAGGCATCCAAGGCTGAATTGATGACCTGGTGCATGTCGTAGTAAGCGTAGGTGCCCAGGCGGCCGCCGAAGACCACTTTCGGCTGCTGAACGGCCAGTTGCCTGTACTGGGTATAGAGGGCCCGATCGTCACCCGTGTTGATGGGGTAGTAGGGCTCGTCGCCCTTGCCGGCGAAGCGGCTGTATTCCTCCCAGACCACGGTACGCTCATGGTTCTGTCGGTCGTAGCGTTCGGGATTGAAGTTCTTGAACTCGATGGCGCGGGTGTAGGGCACGTCAGGATCGGAGAAGTTCATGACCGGGCAGCCGAAGTGGTCGTCCTCGTCGTAGCGGCGCTCCTTGAAGTCCACGGTCCGCCACTTGAGCTCACCCAGGCGGTAGTCGAAGTAGCGGTCGACCGGGCCCGTGTAGACCACGGGGACCCGCCCCACCAGCGCATCCCGGTTCCAGGGCTGGGAGTTGTCGAAGAAGTCGGTTTTCAAGCTCACCTGGATGCGTGGGTCGTCGATCATCCTCTCGAACCAGGCGGTGTAGCCGTCCTTGGGCAGGCCTTCCCAGGTGTCCTTGAAGTAGTGGTTATCGTAGTTGAACCGCACCGGAAGCCGCTTGATGATCGAGGCGGGCAGCTGGGAGGGGTCGGTCTGCCACTGCTTGGCCGTGTAGTTCTTGATGAAGGCCTCATACAGGGGGCGGCCGATCAGAGAGATGCCCTGATCGTTCAGGTTGCCCGGGTCGGTCCCGGCCAGCTCGCCGGCCTGCTCCCGGATCAGTTCTCGGGCCTGCTGGGGGGTGTAGTGGGCGTGGAAGAACTGGTTGATGGTCCCCAAGTTGATGGGCAGGGGGTAGACCTCGCCCTTGTGGGTGGTGTAGACCCTGTGGGTGTAGTCGGTGAATTTGGTGAAGCGATTGACATACTCCCAGACCTTGCGGTTGGAGGTGTGGAAGAGGTGGGCCCCATACTTGTGGATTTCGGCCCCGGTTTCCTCGTCCATATAGGAGTAGGCGTTGCCGCCGATGTGGTCGCGTACGTCGATGATCCGCACCCGGGCGCCGGAATGCTCGACCGCCTGCTGGGCCACGGTCAGGCCAAATAGGCCGGCGCCCACAATTACCAAATCCGCGTCCATGATCCTCCTTGGTTCGCCTGCACTATTTTCATTTCGTGCATTCCCGACTGACAGTGGTTCTTCATGCTCGTACACCTTAAGCAGCAAGCCGACGAGCGGCAACCCCAATCTTATCGATCCCCCGCCCTGCCCTCCGCAATACGCAGCCGAATGGAGCTGCTGGACCTGTGGCCGCAGGGTGCCGAGAACCAGGACTGTTCCGGTCAATTGAAGAGCTCCTGCCGGCAGAGGGCGGGATTGCGTTGGTGGGCATCCCGGCATGAACCGCAGTCGCAATAAGAGCAGGATGTCGTCAAGCGGCTGTCGTCTTGTTTGCGGAAAGCGCTTGTCATGGCAGGCAGCCTGCAATCGTAGCGGTGGCACTTGTCAATCTTTCGACTGAGCCGGCGGTCTGCCTGTGCGTGGAAAAGGAAGGGACGTGGGGCCGTGTTCATATTCCCGGCACGAGATAGGCAACCGGCATGCACAGGTTTGATGTTCACAGTTTGTGATTATATGGTAAAAGTCTGCCTTGGGCTTATCCAGGCCCGGGGAGGGAACGAGTCAGAGAAGGATGACCGAATCATGAAGGTATGCGCATCATGCCAGGCCGAGAACCCGGATAACGCGAAGTTCTGCCGCAGATGCGGTACACCGCTTGCAAAACAGGAGCAGGATGCGCCTGTTGCCGACCAGAGTTCAGACTCAGCCGAGCAGTCGCAACAGCCCCAGCTTCAGCATGAGGCTACGGTTCAGCAGTCTCGGCAGGGAATCGACCCTAGGATCAATGACGAGCTTTCGGGCGATTCAGAAGCCCAGACTTTTGCAGATCATTCGGCTCAACCGTTCTGGCACGGCCAAGCGGCCCAGCCCATGCAGAGTCGCCTTCAGGAGTCTGTGCCCGGTGCGGCTCCAGGCATGGCATCAGCCCAGCAGAATGCGTCCACCCAGGCCAATCTCTTCTTTAACTGGTTGCTGGCTGCATTGAAGAAGCCCAGCCTGCGCATGATCAAACCTGCTTGGTACGCCTGCCTGCCCATACTGATGGAGGCTATAATTGTCTCGTTCCTGGTTACGATCTGGGCCTCGCAGGCGGTCTCCGTCGTTTCGCATGCAACCAGTTCCTTGGCTTCGATGATGGACTATCCTTCCCCTTCGGCTTCGACTGGCTCCTCAAGCAGCCTCGCCCTTTTCATCCGTGGCTTCATCGCTATGGCCGTGGTGCTGTACGCCATGGTTCTTATCGTCTTTTTGGGAAAAAAGATCTACGGTGATCCTGACGGCTTGCGGCAGGTGCACGATGCCTTTGGGCAGATCATGATTCCGGCCGTCCTCTTCCATGCGGTGCTGCTTCTGCTCTCCTTGGTCGGCGCCTCACTCGTGGCCGGCATCATATTCCTGCTCAGCTTCGGCCTGATGGCCATGATCCCTTCCTATCTGATAGCCACCTCCAGCAACCACCGCAAGCTGGACTCCTTCTGGCTCTGGATCATCTTCATGGTCGTGGCCTTCCTGATCCTCCTGCTGATGATGATCATCGTTCTGGGCATCGCCGGCACCGCCTTCATGAGCGCCATGTTCTCTATGTTCTGACGGCGGCTGCGACATGCAAGGGAACAGCAAGGAAGAGAGGTGAAGACAGCTATGTTCTGCACCAATTGCGGGGCCAAAATCGAGCCTGATGCCCAGTTCTGCATCTCCTGCGGGCACCCGCTGACGCCGGTGGCCGGCCAAGGTGCGGCTCCGGATGCTGATGACGCTGCGGTGGATGCCAATGTCGAAGGGGGCGGGGAGGCTGACGGCACGCTCGCCGAAGCCCATGCGCCGCTCAGCGAAGCAACTTCCCAGGCGGCTGCCGGAGGCGGTGCAAACGAGCCTGCTGCTCTGCCTGCTCCCGGGAGAGAGGTATCCTCCGCCGAGAACGACCCTAAGGTTCGGTCCCTTTCCCTGGAAGCGACGGACACTGCGGATATGGCGGACGCGGATCGACCTACTGCGATCCTGCCACAGGTCGGGCAAGCCATGGCCGACGAATCCGAGACATCGCCCCTGTCTGATTCCCCGGCCCAGACCCAGGCGGCCGTGGCTGTCCCGGTCGCACACAAGATGCGGCGGCGGACCCTCATCATTTGGAGCACGCTGATTGGTCTTGCCGTCATCCTTGTTGGCGCTTATCTGATACTCAAGAATACGGTCTTCACGCCGTCCGGGCAGATCAATGCGTACGTCTCCGCTGTATCCAGCGGGGATTACCAGCGGGCTAATAAGCTGGTGGACCCCGGTGTGGCCAACGACTCGCGCGTGCTGCTGACCAACGGCTATGCCAAGAATGCCGGCTCGCGCATCAAAAACGTCGAGATTGGCCCTCTGGTCCGAAACACGCAAGCCCCCGGCTACCAGGTGCAGATCTCCTATACGGTCAACGGGGCCAAGCAATCCAAGATGCTGTATGTGCAGGCATCAGGCAAGCAGTTCCTGATTTTCGACTCCTGGAGGATCATCACCCCCCTGACCACCAGGATCAAGGTAGCCGCCCCCAAGATCGTTGACGACATCGAGGTCAATGGCATCAATGTTAAGCTGTCCAAGGCCGGGATGAACAAAGAAGTCGTCACCCCGCCCTCTGATGCCTCCTCCGGTAGCATTGATGAGGTGCGCTACAGCTCAATGGATCAGTACACCTTGCCAGTCTATCCAGGCGTGGCCAGGGTAAAGCTCGCCAATGCCCAATACGTCCAGGCCCAGCCGGTCAAGATCAACGATCCCCAGACAGTCGCTTACATCGCCCCTCAGGCCACGGACGCATTGAAAAAAGGAATTCTGGATCAAGTCCAGCATCATATCGATGAATGTACGGCCTCCACTGCGACGAAGATGGCCGGCTGCTCCTTCTCCAACGGCGGCTTCAACGATTATGGCGATCCGGCCTATACGAACATCAAACGGACCGTCAGTACCCCGCCCACCTTGGAAAGATTGGATTTGAGCGCTGGCGAGTTCCAAACCGGTCTGATTCAGACCCATATCGGCTATCAGTATCGCTTCAATGAGAATGAAGACTGGAAGGACGACACAACCTCGGCATCCGACTACCTGACCGGCTCTTTCACAATCGGGGACGACGGCGAACTGAGCGTCAAATTCAGCGATCCAGGCAGGTATTACTATTGATCCACAGCCAAGTCGCCGGGTCAACTGGCCTGCGCGCATGAGCCCGGGCAGCTACCTGATGCGCTCAGCCAATGAATAGCGCTGGTCTTGAGAGTTGTTGCCAGACTCGGCTTAGGGCAGGCCGCCCTCATGCCGGAGGACGGTTTAGGCCGCAGACGACGGGTGTCCCTGCGCTCTGTTCGGCACGTCCTAATGGACAATCGGAGACGGTCTGCTATCATGGTGACTTGCTCTCACGTGGCGTCATATCACCTAATCCCCCAGGGCAGGAATGCAGCAAGGGTACGTGACCTCTGGCGGGTGCGTGGGAGTTTTCCTTATGCGGTCGTATATGTGGCGATGGTGTTGTCGGGCGGCCAATAATGGGCTTTGCTCGCCTTTTCCGTGTCGGCTGAGGGCGGGTCGCTGTGAGAGTCGTGAAAGGAACGCGCTCGTCGGCCGGTAGCGTCGGGTGTCGGCCAAGGCGTTGGATAGAGTCTTGAGGTATGAGCAGCAAGCATAAGCAGGGCGAAGCACAGGAGACCTGGTACCGGGACCCGAATGAACAGACCGAAGGGGACGGCAGTCATGTTGACCGTGATCCCTTGACGTCCCGACCTCGGATTTCAGCCCTGGTTCTGTGCATGGTCGCGGGCCTGGCCTGTCTGGGTCTGGCTGCTTTTGTCTGGTGGGCGGCTGTTTGGACTGTTCCCGGGCAGACTTATGACGACATGGCCCTGACCAACTTCCGCGGTTTCCTTGACCAGGCGCCCCTGGTCAAGGCCTACCTGGGACTGTTCACTATTCCTTATTTGACTGTGGTGATCTGCGTGGTGCTGGGTCTTGCAGCTTTTGCGGTTGTTCTGGCGCGACACCGGTGGTGGCTGCTCGGCCAGGTTGCCGTATATGCTCTGATGGTCTACGGGGTGGCCCGCATTCTCAAACGCTTTCTGCCGCGTCCTGTGCTTATCCATGCCCAGGCCTCCGCATCCAACTCAACTCCATCCGGGCATACCGTCCTGGCTCTGGCGGTGGTCCTGGCCCTGCTCTGTGTGGTGCCGCGCGTTTGGAGGGCCCCGGTCGCCTTGGTGGGGTTCGCCTTTGACCTGTCCGTGGGCTGTTCGTTGGTGCAGGGTGGCTGGCATCGCCCCTCAGACGTGATTATGGGCATTCTTATTCCGACCGGTCTCTGTCTTATTGCTCTGGCCGCTACGCGGGGAACCGGGATGGATGTTCCTGGGACCAGGATGTCATCGGCTTCGATTCAGATTGTCTCCACCCTGATGCTGGTTGCGGGTTTCCTGGGGATTCTCTACGCCTGCTATGTCATCTGGCAGGTCAGTCCTGGGCTGGAGATCGGAGCCCGGTGGACGGCCTACGGGGTCCATTGCTCGGCCGTCATAATGATGGCATCTGTGCTGTCGCTGACCCTGGGACTGGTTCTGGCGATAAGGCAGATCACGGCCTCGCCTCTGACCAGGATGGGCCTTGTCGGTCGGCCTCCGGCTCCGCCCCAGAACGACTGAGGCTGATCCCTGGGAGCACTGATCGCCGCTGACTCATCCGCCATCAGACGCAGGGATTCCACACCTGTGCACATGACCCCTTGATTTGCATGGTGACGGAACCTCGTGAGTAAGATGGCGTGCGAAAGACCACGATATAAGGAGAGGTCATGGCATCCGGCAATAAGCTCGTCATTGTTGAGTCGCCAACCAAGGCAAAGAAGATCGGCGGGTACCTGGGCAAGGGCTACACGGTCATGGCCTCAGTGGGTCATATCCGCGACCTGGCCCAGCCATCGCAGATCCCGGCTTCCCATAAGAAGGCCTACGGCAAGTTCGGCGTAGACGTGGATGATGGCTTCAAGCCCTATTACATCGTGGACGATAAAAAGAAACACACGGTGTCCGAGCTCAAGAAGGCGCTGAAGAACGCTGACGAGCTCTATCTGGCCACTGATGAGGATCGGGAAGGGGAGGCCATCGCCTGGCACCTGGTCCAGACCCTCAAACCCAAGGTGCCGGTAAAACGCATGGTCTTTCATGAGATCACCCCAGAGGCCATCAAGAATTCGCTCAAGCACACCAGGGACGTGGATGCCCACATGGTTGATGCCCAGGAGACCCGCAGGGTCCTGGATCGGCTCTATGGCTACGAGCTCTCACCGGTGCTCTGGCGCAAGGTAGGTCCGGGGCTGAGCGCCGGACGTGTTCAGTCTGTGGCGACTCGGCTGATCGTGGAGCGTGAGCGTGAGCGTATGGCCTTCGTCAAGGCCTCCTACTGGGATCTGTTGGCGCGTTTGGTGCAGAAGGATGCCGGGGAATCGGCGCCGTCGAGTGGTTTTCAGGCACGAATGATCGGTCTGGGGGAGCAGCGGCTGGCGGTCTCCAAGGACTTCACATCCAAGGGTCAGCTGACGGAAACGGCCACCAAGGAGCAGGTCCTGCAGCTGGACGAGCAGCATGCCCGGAACCTTGCTGAGGCGCTGAAGGAGCAGGACTTCACAGTGACGGGTATGGAGACCAAGCCATATCGGCGGCGTCCTCAGCCCCCCTTCACTACATCTACCCTGCAGCAGACGGCTGGCAACCGGCTGGGCATGAGTTCACGGGCCACCATGCGCGCTGCCCAGGGGCTCTATGAGAACGGGTTCATCACTTACATGCGTACGGATTCGGTCACCCTCTCCCAGGAGGCCATTGCCGCTGCCCGCAAGGGGGTCGAGCGTGAGTACGGCGCCGAATACCTTTCGGCTGAGTCCAAGCAGTATGTAACCAAGACCGCCGGCGCCCAGGAGGCCCACGAGTGCATCCGGCCCGCCGGTTCCACCTTTCACAGGCCTCAGGATCTGGCCGACCGTCTGGCTCCTGACCAGCTCAAGCTCTACACCCTGATCTGGCGGCGCACCCTGGCTTCGCAGATGGCCGACGCCACCGGGTCTACAGCCACCATCCGCCTGTCGGCGCAGGCAGGCAAAGAGGGTACGGCCCTCTTCCAGGCTTCAGGCACCGTCATCAAGTTCCCCGGCTTCCTCAAGGCTATGAGTGCAGGCTCTGAGCAGACCGATGAGGGTTCATCCCTGCCTCCGGTCCAGCAGGGGGACGTGCTTCGTGCCGCCTCGGCAGAACCTGACGGGCATGAAACCCAGCCGCCTGCACGCTACACCGAGGCCTCCCTGGTCAAGACCCTGGAGGCCAAGGAAATAGGCAGGCCCTCCACCTATGCCAGCATCATCTCGACCATCATCGATCGTGGATACGTCTATGAGCGCGGCCGTGCACTGATCCCCTCCTGGCTGGCATTTTCGGTAGTCAGATTGCTGGAGACCAATTTCCCCAGATATGTGGATTACCAATTCACGGCGCAGATGGAGAACGGCCTGGATATGATTGCCCATGGCAAGGAGCAGGGCAAGGACTGGCTGACACGGTTCTACTTCGGCTCAGGCCCGGGTGCCGCCCAAAACGCTGATCAGGCTCATCAGGGCTTGCAGGAGCAGGTGGCCCAGCTAGGAGACATAGACGCCCGCAAGATCAACACCATCGAGATTGGCGATGGCCTGCAGGTGAGGGTTGGCCGCTATGGTCCCTATCTTGAGGATACGGCCGACCTGGATGCCGACGGCAACCCCAAGCGGGCCTCGTTGCCGCCCACCATGGCTCCGGACGAGCTGACCGTGGCGGCAGGCCATGAACTGATTGCCGCCAATGCCGGCGGTCCCCGTCAGCTGGGCAAGGATCCGCAGACCGGCGGTCGGGTTGAGGTGCGTAAGGGTAGATTCGGGCCCTATGTGGCTCTGATCAGCCCCGAGGAGGAAGCGGCCGAGCAGAAAAAGCCGACCGGCAAGACTGCACGGACAACCAAGCAGGCCGGTCCCAAGCCCAAGATGGCCTCGCTCTTCAAAACCATGGATCCAGATACGGTCACCTTGGAGGATGCTTTGAAACTGCTCAGCCTGCCTAGGACGGTGGGCAGCATCGAGCTGACCGATGCCAAGACGGGAGAAACCGACCAGGCCACCGTCACGGCCAGCAACGGCCGTTATGGCCCCTATTTGACGGCCACTAAGACTGACGGCGGCACCGAGACGCGTTCGCTGACCGACGAGGGGCAGATTTTCACCATCGATCAGGCCGGGGCCAAAGCCCTCTTCGACCAGCCCAAGTACGGACGGCGTTCCCGGAGCGCGGCCAAGCCCCCTCTTCGTGAGCTGGGTACGGACCCGGACAGCGGCAAACCCGTCACCATCAAGGACGGGTTCTACGGTGTCTACATCACTGACGGGCAGACCAACAGGACCCTGCCCAAGCAGTACACGGCCCAGTCCATCGAGCCGGAGGTGGCCTTCCGCCTGCTGGCAGAGAAGCGCGCGGCTGGACCCGCCAAGCGACGCGGCCGGACCGCCCGCAAGTCGACTGCGCGAAAGTCCGCCGCCCGCAAGTCGGCGTCCAGCAAATCTGTAGCTGGCAAGTCGGCCAATCGTGCCCGTAAAACCACAAAGAAGGCCAAAACCGCCAAGACTTCCAAGAGTACGGAGCATAAGGCATGAGCGATGGTTTGTTCATTTCCTTCGAGGGCGTGGATGGTGCAGGCAAAACCACCCAGGTTCAACGAGCACATAACTATCTGCAGGAGTGCGGCCTGCGATCCCTGGTTACCCGCGAGCCAGGCGGCACCCCTGTCGGATTGACCATTCGGGAACTCGTCCTCCACGGCTTGGCCGCTTTTCCCTCGGTCGCCGTGACCGGAGGTACCGACGTGGTTGACGCCTCCGACGATCTGGCCCCCAGGACCGAGGCTCTGCTCTATGCGGCGGATCGGGCTGAGCATGTGGCCCAGGTGGTGCGTCCGGCTCTGGATCGCGGAGACATTGTGCTCTGCGATCGTTACTTGGATTCCTCAGTGGCCTATCAGGCCGGAGGCCGTGATCTGTCGGTGGGTGTGATTCGTCGGCTGAGTCTGTGGGCCAGTCAGGGCCTTCTGCCCAGGCGCACCTACCTGCTGGACGCGGATCCGTCTCAGTCCAAGTCGCGTCTGGACCATGAGCCCGATCGGCTGGAGTCGGCTGGCGACGACTTTCAGCAGCATGTGCGTCAGGCATTCCTGCAGCTGGCTCGGAGGGAGCCCGACCGGTTCCTGGTTATCGACGCCACCCAATCCATCGACCAGGTCTGGCAGATCATCCAGGACGATTTGGACAAGTTGGTCGAAGGGCGCGAGTCGGATCTGCCGCAGGTCGATGATGAGAATGACGACACTGATGCTCAGGACGATGCCGACGAGGATGAATCGACGGCAGGATATGAGGACGATGAGCAGAGTGCCGAGTCGGTCTGGACCGAGGCTGCGGATACGTCCGATCAGGCGCCGGAGGCTGATGCTGACCAGGATGACCAGCCCATCGAAGGCGAACCAGTCGGCGGCGATGCTGACGATGATTCGGCTCCTGCAGGTTCTCGCGCTCGCTGGCTGCTCCGGTCCCGGCTCCTGCGGAAGATCCGATGAGCGTCTGGGATGCTATTGTGGGCCAGCAGCCCACGGTCGAGCTACTCAAGCGGACGGTGGCCGCTCAGGCGCAAGGTCATGACGAGGTAGCGCAGTCCTGGTTGATCTGCGGCCCTCCTGGATCAGGGCGGTCCAATCTGGCCCGGGCATTCGCGGCTGCCCTGATCAGTCCTGACCAGGGATTGAGCGACCAGCCCACCCGCGTCACCCAGCAGGTCCTGGCCGGGACCCATCCAGACGTGACCATACTGGCCACCAACAAGGTCACCATCGGCATCGACGAAGTAAGAGAGCTGATCATGACCTCGGAGCAGATGCCTGCGACTTCGCGCTGGCGGGTCATCATCATCGAAGACGTGGACCGGATGCTCGAGCGGACCACCAATGTGCTGCTCAAGGAGATCGAAGAGCCGGCTGAGCGTACCATCTGGCTTCTTTGTGCACCCAGCGCCCAGGATGTGCTGCCCACCATCCGCTCACGGACCAGGGTGCTCAATCTGGCGGTGCCGTCCAACACTGCAGTGGCTGATTTTCTGACTGACCAGGTGGGGGTGGATCGGCCTCTGGCCGCCAAGGCTGCCCGTCTGGCCCAGGGGCACATCGGCATAGCCCGTCTCTACGCTACAAGGGATCAGGTCCTGGCCGATCGTGATGAGCTGGTGGTGGGCCTGCTGGGCCTGCGGCGTGCTTCGGATGCCGTGATTCTGGCTGGCCGGGTGGTTGATGCGGCCCGTGATCAGGCCACCGCTACCGTGGATGATGAGGTGGCTGGGGACGAGCGGGAGTTTCGGCAGATCAACGGTCTGAGTGACAAGGAACGCATCCCACGCCAGCTGCGCGGGGCCTACCATGCCTTGGGCGGCAAGGACCAGGTTCGTCGACGGGTGACAAGACTGACCAGGGATGTGTTGGACCGCAACCTGAGCACCCTGGCCAGCGTCTATCGGGATGTGGGCGTCCTGCAGAACGGCGCTGAGGAGAAAACCGGCTTGGTCAATCTGGAGAATCGGGCGGCAATCGCTGAACTGTCCGTCAGGCTTTCCAGGCAGGGGGCCATCGACCGCATTCAGCTGATTGCCCGTGCCCGCGAAAGACTCGCGGCCAACGGCGCGCCCCTGCTGGTCTTTGAGGCCCTCTTATGCGCCCTGCTGGTGTGAGCCGAATTCAATAGGTGAAGGTGCCGGGCGAGGTCATGTCGCTGCTGCCGATCCTTGGTGACCAGGTCGATTCCCTGCATTGCAACTGGGGCGGCAAGGCCACATGTGAGGGAAGGATGGATGGCCCTTTGGCATCAACCAGCCGCAGAGCCTCACGGACGATGTCCTCCAATGGCGGCCTGACTGCGGTCAGGGTCGGACTGCTTATCAGGCAGGCCGGGCTGTCGACGAATGTCGCAACCTTGAGCTGATCGGGAACCTGGATCCCCAGGTCCCGGCAGGCCATCAGGGCTCCCAGCGCCAGCGAGTCATCCCCGCAGATGATGGCATCTGGATGGCTGCTGCCATCGGCAAGCATGGCCATGACATTATCGTGGCCACGACGCATGCTGCAGGGGCCGAATTGGACCCAGTCCGGTTCTGGCGTAATGCCCAGAGTGTTGGTCAGGGTTGAGAAGGTGCTGAAAAGCTCTGTGGCGGCGCTGGTGTTCAGCTCGCGGCTCAGATAGGCTACGGCGTGCGCGTTCTGCTCGGCCAGGTGGGCGATGATCAGCCTCATGGAGGCCGCCTGGTCCATGCCGACCCAGCTGGTGTGATAGGAGAGCGGTTTGCCTCCTACTTGGACGACCGGCAATTCGGCGGGCAAATCGACTGGCATCCCGGACGGATCTTCATCCAGGGAGGGGACGACGATGATCCCCTCGGTCCGGCGGGCCGCCATTGACCTCATTGCAGCTTCAAGGGCCTGATTGCCGTCGACGGAGGCGACCATCAGATAACGGTGTTGTCCGGTCAGCCGCCGGCTCAGCAGATCCAGGATGGATCCTGCCACGCTCCCAGTAGCACCGCACAAAACCAGGCCCAAGGTCCTGCTGCGGTCCGAACGCAGGGCACTGGCAGCAAAATTGGCCGAATAATTGAGTTTCTCGGCCGCTGCGTGAACCCGTCGACTGATGTCGTCGTTTTTGCGTCTATGGCCGGAAAGAACGCGGGATACGGTTGCCGTCGAGACGCCCGCTAAGGCTGCGACGTTGGCAATGGAGGGCTGACTGTCCGCCGATCGTCCCATTGGCTGCTTAAAGGTCCTTTCCGCTAGCGCCTGATGCGGGCTGTGGGTTATTCGGCCTGGGTCAGCTTGGCCACCAAGGCATCTGCTACGGATCCAGCATCGTCCCCATCGACGGTCACGGTGACCTGGTCGCCCTTGGCGATGCCCAGGCTCATGACCATCAGGATGCTGCCCGCTTCCACAGGAGCTCCATCGCCCTTGGCTATGGTGACCTTGCAACCGCTTGATGCGGCGGCCTGCGAGAATTCCGAAGCGGGCCTGGCGTGGATGCCGACTGGATCGGTGATGATGGTGGATCGCTGTGCTGTTGCCATGATGATCAGCTCTCTCCGTGGTGGGGCCGGCCTCGATGGACCGGCATCCGGGTGATGGATACGCTGGATATCATACCACGATAGCCCACAGATGCCAGAAATCGATTACCGTTGAAAATAAAATGAATGTGTGTATACTGAACACCGTTGCTCAAAGAACGTTTCCACTTCTGCCTCCGAGTTGGCCCCCGGTTCAGCGCGGACGAAGTGGCAGGCACTAAGGAGTGCGACATGGAGATTCAAGGCGTGGGCATTGGCCGCGGCGTTGCCGTTGGCCCGGTCATCCATATGGCGGCCGGACTGGATGTGCCCGGCGATGAAGCCAGGTCCGGGAACCTGACGGCGGATGCTGAATTCGACAGAGTCGAATCCGCTCTGGCTTCGGTCAACAAGGACCTGCTTGTGCGCGCCAAGGCCGCCCAGGATGGGCAGGGGGCCAAGGACGCCGCTCCGATTCTGATCGCCCTGGCCCAGATGGCCCAGGATCCGGCCCTGAAGACCTCGATTCGATCCCTGCTGGACGACGGCAGGACCGCCGAGCGGTCCGTCTATGAGGCATTTGCCGACTTCGAGGGAAAGCTCCAGGCCATCGGCGGCTACATGGGTGAGCGGGCCAACGACCTGCATGATGTGGGCCAGCGTGTTATCGCACGACTGCTCGGGGTGCCGGCCCCGGGCGTCCCGGAAAGCGACAAGCCATTCGTCCTGGTCGCCCCTGACCTGTCTCCAGCCGACACTTCCAGCCTGGACATGACCAAGGTCCTGGCCATCGTCACCATTGAGGGCGGCCCCACCAGCCACACCGCCATCCTGGCCCGGTCCCGGGGGATCGTCGCCGTCGTCGGCGCCCAGGATGCAGCCGGGCTGTCCGACGGACAGACAGTCATTGTCGATGCCTCTGCTGGCAGGGTGACAGCCGATCCTACCAAGGAACAGATTGAGAAGGCTGAGCAGGCCCGTCGCGATGCGGATCAGGCCAAGGCATTGCGGGGTCGCCCAGGCCAGCTCAAGGACGGAACCAGAATTCCCCTCTTGGCCAATGTCGGCAAGCCTGCCGATGCCGATCCGGCCCTGGAGTATGGAGCCGAGGGCATTGGACTCTTCCGCTCGGAGTTCCTCTTCCTGGGCAACGAGCAGGCGCCCGGCGTCGAGGAGCAGGCCAAGGCCTACCGTGCTCTTCTTGAACGTTTCCCCGGTCGCAAGGTGGTCATTCGCCTGCTGGATGCCGGCGCCGACAAGCCGCTGCCCTTCCTGACCCAGGCCGACGAACCCAATCCGGCCTTGGGGCTGCGTGGTCTGCGCACGCTGAAGGTCCACAGCCAGGTTCTGGAGGATCAGCTGGAGGCCTTGGCCCGGGCCGATGCCGAGACCGACGCTGACCTGTGGGTTATGGCGCCCATGGTCGCCGACGAACACGAGGCCGACTACTTCGTCCGTCTGGGCAAGAGCAAGGGGCTCAAGCGCGTGGGCGTCATGGCCGAGGTTCCCTCGATTGCCTTGATGGCCGACAAGGTGGCCAAGGTGGCCGATTTCGTCAGCATCGGCACCAACGATCTGACCCAGTACACGCTGGCTGCCGACCGCACACTGGGTTCGGTCGCCTCCTATCAGACCGCCTGGCATCCTGCCGTCCTGAGGGCCATCAAGCTCATCGCTGACGCCGGCCAGGCCAATAACATGCCTGTCGGAGTCTGCGGCGAGGCTGCTGCCGATCCGGACCTGGCCGTGGTTCTGGCGGGCATCGGCGTGACCAGCCTGTCCATGACGCCGGTCGCCTTGGATGATGTTCGCGCCGAGCTGGCCAAGCACACCATGGACGAGGCCAAGGCGCTGGCCGCCAGGGCTCTGGACGGAGAGTTCTACCATCCCCAGGGGTGGTGAGCAGCCGGCCGGATTTGTGCAGATCCATCGGATCCGGTGCAATCGAGCAAGTCAAACAGCACGAGCAAGGAGCAGACATGACGGATTTCCAAGCCTTCCTTCCCGACACATCCTTTGCCCTGGATGTACCGGCGACTGACTGGCGGGATGCCATCCGCAAGGCGGGCGACAGGCTGGTGGCCTCCGGGTTCACCACCGATGCCTACACGGATCAGATGATCGAGACCGTCGAGAAGATGGGCCCCTACATTGTTATCGCCCCCGGTCTGGCTCTGGCCCATTCGCGCCCTAGCGAGGCGGTCCTGGGAACCGGCCTGAGCTGGGTAAGGCTGTCCACGCCTGTCGAGTTCGGCAACAAGGCCAACGATCCGGTCTCCCTGGTGATCGGTCTGGCCGGACGGGATGAGCAGGAGCACCTGCAGGTGATGTCCGCCATCGCCGGTGCGCTGACCGACGCGAAAAAGACCCAGCAACTGGCCAAGGCCGGCACCCCTGACGAGGTCCGCGCCATTCTTCAATCGTGAACAAGAAGCAGTAAGAGCAAACAAGGAACAAAGGAGCAACTCATGGATATTCTCTGCGTATGCGGCAACGGCATCGGCACCTCGGTCCTGCTCAAGGTCAACGTCGAGCAGGTGGCATCGGAGCTGGGCATGGATGTGACTGTGACCACCTCCGACGCAGGTAGCGCCAAGGGCACGGCCAACATGAACGATCTGGTGTTGACCTCACCTCAGCTGGCACCCGAGCTGGAGGGGACCACCACCCCGGTCGAGACCGTCCAGAATTTCATGGACAAGGACGAGATCAAGGGCATCCTGGAGCAGTACGCCGACTGATGCGCCCGGCGGGCATTCATCATCGCTAGGCCGATGGGACGCCCGCTCTTTCGAGTTGAGAACAAGAGAGAAATAGTAAGGACCAATAATGAATGTCTTCCTTGCGGTGCTGAACTTCATCAGCCAGGAGATTCTGAATGTGCCCGCCTATCTGATCGGCATTGTGGCGGCTATCGGCCTGATCGCCCTGAAACGGAGCGCAGGCCAGGTCATCTCGGGTGCCCTCAAGGCGGCCATGGGCTATCTGATTCTAGGCGCTGGCGCCACTGTGGTGACCAACGCCCTGGATCCCTTCGGCAAGCTGGTCTTCAAGGCCACTGGCGCCCACGGGGTCGTCCCCACCAACGAGGTGATCGTGGCCCAGGCCTCCAGCCAGTTCGGCGCGGCCTCCGCCTACATCATCGTGCTCAGCTTCATCGTCATGATCCTGCTGGCACGGTTCACCCCACTCAAGTACGTCTTCTTGACCGGTCACCATATGGTCTTCATGTCCACCCTGCTGGCCCTGGTCCTTTCGATCGGGTTCGGCAAGGGCAACAACCTGCTCATCGTGCTGATCGGCGCCCTGCTCATGGGCGTGATCATGGTGGCCATGCCCGCTTTCGCCCAGCCTTACATGAACCGGGTGACCGGCAGCGACAAGCTGTCCATCGGCCACTTCAACACCTTGGGCTACGTGGTCTCGGGCGCGGTTGGCAGCGCTGTGGGCAAGAAGTCGCGTTCCACCGAGGACATCGACTTCCCCAAGGGGCTGAGCTTCCTGCGTGATTCCATGGTCTCCACCACCTTGCTTATGGTCGTCCTCTACCTGGTCTTCGCTGTCTGGACCGCTTTAGTGGTGCCGGCCAAGGCCGCATTCGCCGTCTTCCCATCACATCCGGCCAACTGGGGTGCCTTCTTCATGGCCGCTTTCGCTCAGGCCTTGCAGTTCGGCATCGGTGTGAGCATCATCCTCTACGGCGTCCGCATCATCCTGGGCGAGCTGGTGCCCGCCTTCCAGGGCATCGCCAACAAGGTGGTCCCTGGCGCCCGTCCTGCCCTGGACATCCCCATTGTCTTCCCCTACGGTGCCAACGCATCCCTGATCGGCTTCCTGTCCTCCTTCGCCGGCGGTCTGGTGGCTCTGGTCATCATAGCCGTCTGGCTCGGGCCCGTCTGGGGTCTGGCTCTGATCCTGCCGGGCATGGTGCCCCACTTCTTCGATGGCGGCGGCGCCGGCGTCTTCGGCAACGCAACCGGCGGCCGCATCGGGGCTGTGGTCGGCGGCTTCATCAACGGTCTGCTGATCACCTTCCTGCCGGCCATCCTGATGACGGTTCTGGGCAGCTTCGGCCTGTCCAACGCCACCTTCGGCGATGCGGACTTCGCCTGGTACGGCACCGTGGTCGGCAAGCTGGCCCAGCTGGGTGTCCCTGCCGGGGCCGTGGTCCTGGTGGTCCTGGCTGTGGTGATCTTCGCCCTGGCCTGGATCTGGCAGGTCAAGGTGGTCAACACCGGATGGATGCCTGCCACCAAGCATGCTGAGTTCATCGCCAGTGTCGAGGCTGAAGAGAAGGAGGCCAAGGCTCAGGCTCGTGCAGCCGCCAAGGCCGCCCGTGCCCAGGCCAAGGCCACCGAGGCTGCCAAGGCCGAGTAGGCATGTGCAAGCGCGCCTTACAGGCGCCAGGAGAAAGATTCTGTTGATTCCTTTCTCCAGTCCAACCTAGAGCCGCCCGGATCATTTCCACTTGGAAGGGTCCGGGCGGCTCTTACACTTTTTGCGCAGGGTGGTGTGCTTGATCATCTCAAATATCTTCCACGGATGAACTTGACCCCGTCACTGGAGCGGGCGAGAATCGAACCATGAGGATTATCACAGATTTCGGCACCATCCCCGATCGGTACGCCAAGCGCGCCCCGCAGTCCCTCACGCGCAAGGGACGTCCTGTAGTCTCCTTCCCCTTCCGGCTTGAGGATGTACCCCGGGAGGCTCGCTATCTGCATTGGATGCTGGTGGATCCTGATTCCGTGCCCGTGTGCGGCTTCCCATGGATCCACTGGTCACTGGCCAACCTGCCCATCGAGGCCTTGCATGCCTTGCAGCCTGAGGGAAACGAAAGCACCGTCCTGGCGATTCCGGAGGACTTCTCAAGAAATCTGCCCAATCTGATCCCCGGCGTGCCCCAGGGCCGGACATCGGCTGCCTCACCCTTGGTCATGGAGGAGGAGATCGCCGACGATCCTGTCGTGCTCATGCGCTACAACGGCCCCACCCCTCCCGATCGGGTTCACGACTATGTGCTGTCGGTCTGGGCCACAAAGGAGGCTCTGCCGAATCTGGAGGAGGGATTCTGGCTGAACGCCCTGGTCCATGCCGTTCATTCCGCCCAACCTGTGGTCGCCGCGGCCCGTGCCTGGCTGCCAGCTGATGCCTGAGTGCCTGGCTTAACGGACGCATCTGCTGGCATTGGGACGGTCTAGCACTAGAGTGAGGCCATGCCCAAAGTGCGCAGATGGCCGTCATCCCTGCCTGTGCACGCAGTCGGTTGGAACGGCATTCTCCGGCATTCGGACTGGTGATGACAGTTGACCGCAATCAGACAAAGGAAGACGCTTATATGCCCTGCACCACGCTTCTGATAGGTAAGCATGCCAGTTACGACGGATCCGCCATCATCGCCCGAAATGAGGATTCAGCCAACGGGGAGTTCCGTCCCAAGCGCTTCGTCCTGGTCACTCCCGACCAGCAGCCACGGCACTACCGCAGCGTGATCAGCCACTTGGAGATGGATCTGCCCGAGGATCCCATGCGCTACACCTCGGTGCCCAATGCTGTGCTCGACCAAGGGCTATGGGCCGAAGCGGGCGTCAACAGTGCCAACGTGGCCATGTCAGCCACTGAGACCATCACCACCAATGAGCGTGTTCTGGGTGCCGATCCGTTGGTGGAACTCACCCCCGCCCAGGGCCGTCCGGGTGATGAGGGCTACCTGGCCGAGGTACCCGGGGGCATCGGCGAGGAAGACTTGGTCACCATTGTTCTGCCCTATATCCGCTCGGCGCGGGAGGGTGTCCTGCGGCTGGGCTCCCTGCTGGAGCGTTACGGCACCTATGAGATGAACGGCATTGCCTTCAGTGACGTGGACGAGATCTGGTGGATGGAGACCGTGGGCGGCCATCATTGGATCGCCAAGCGGGTGCCCGATGACTCTTATGTGACCATGCCCAACCAGCTGGGCATTGACGAGTTCGATCTGGATGACGCTTTTGGGGAGCAGGCCGATCACCTGTGCTCGGCCGACCTGCGGGAGTTCATCGCCGACAATCACCTGAATCTTGCCGTGGAATCGGCCTCGCCCTTCAATCCGCGTGATGCCTTCGGATCCCATAGCGATTCGGATCATGTCTACAACACGCCCCGGGCCTGGTATATGCAGCGTTTCCTCAACCCCTATGACGAGATCTGGGACGGACCGGATGCCGATCATGCCCCCACCAGTGACAACATCCCCTGGTGCCGCCAGCCCGAGCGGCTGATTACTGTGGAAGATGTCAAGTATCTGCTCAGCTCCCACTACCAGGGCACGCCCTACGATCCCTATGGGCGGACCGGCGACGAGCACACCAAGGGGCTCTACCGGCCCATCGGCATCAACCGCAACGACCAGCTGGCCCTGATCCAGCTGCGCCCCTACCGGCCTGAATCCTGTCGGGCCATCCAGTGGATGTCCTACGGGTCCAACGCCTTCAATGCCCTGGTTCCCTTCTATGCCAATGTGGATCGGACGCCCGACTATCTGGCCAACGCCACTGACCGGGTCTCCACTGACAGCCTCTACTGGTCGGACCGGTTGATCGCCGCCCTGTGCGATTCCGAATTCGCAGGCACCTCGGCGGCTGTCGAGCGTTACCAGCAGAGCGTGGGAGGCGAGGGCCACCGGTTGATCGCCGCCGCTGACGAGCAGGTGGCACGGCTGGAGGGCGTCGACCAGGGTACCGACAATGCCGAGGTGCGCCAGGTGCTGGAGGCCGCCAACCAGGACATGGCCGACCGTCTGCGCAAGGAAACCGATGACCTGCTTGGCCAGGTGCTGTATACCGTCAGCATGGGCATGCGCAATGGCTACCACCTGTCCGACAACTGAGCCATCCGAATCTACAAGGACCGCAAAAGAAGGAGAGCCCCATGACCGACTTTGACGATTACGTCAGGCCATACGGCCTGTTTGACAAGATCGATGCCTTCGGCTACTTGAAGGATCTGCAGGAGCATCCGGATACGCCGCGCAAGCATGGCCGGGTGCTGCTGGTCACCGCAGATACCCCGCTCAAGGCATCACGTGGTGAGGGCAAGACCACGACTACCATCGCCCTGATTGACGCCCTGCGCGCCCAGGGAGTGGATGCCGCAGCCGTCCTGCGTCAACCCAGCATGGGCATTACCGCAGCCGGGTCCAAGGGTGGCGCCTCCGGTGGCGGCAAGTCTTCGCTGACGCATCCTGAGCTGGTGGACTGGGGTTTGTGCGGGGAGATGGCGGCCATCGAATCCGCACAGAACCTGTTGGTCTCCTTTGCGGAGAAGGCTGTGGACGAAGGTCGGCTGGACACCGTCCTGGTGCCCCGGGTCAGCGAGGTGCCTTCGCGGTCCTTGCGGCAGATCACCGTGGACCGAGGCAAGGGCGATCTGCCCGAGCGGACCGTGCTGACGCCAACCTGCGAGCTCATGCAGATCGTCGTGCTCTCCCGGAGCATGGAGGAGATCGAACGGCGTGTGGCAGCCATGGTTGCGGGGACCCTGGACGGCCAACCGGTCACTTTTGGTGAGTTTGTGGAACTGTGGCGGATCACCGGCATCCTGACTGATGCGGTCAAGCCTGCCTTCACTCAGACCTTGGAGGGTTCACCGGTCTATGTGCATGGCGGGCCTTTCGCCAACGTCTCCATCGGCATCCCCAGCCTGGTGTCCGTGGAAATGGCCTGCGCCCGGCACGACGTGGTCGTCGTCGAGGCGGGCTATGGAGCTGATGCCGGCGCCCAGAAGTGGCTGGACATCGCCGCCCGTGAGTATGGGGCCCAGTGGCCTGCCGCCGCGGTGGTCGTTACCCGTGCCACCACCTGGCGGGACGATCCCAAGCTGAGCTGGCGCTATCCCTTCCATGTGCATCGTCTGGAGGGACTGGGCATCCCCACCTTCCCGCTGATCAACCTCTGGGAGGGCGAGGATGACCAGGCGGATTCCTTACGGGAGACCGCCGACGGTCTGGGCTTCCGCAGGCCCATTGCGGGCAACCTCTTCCGTGACGGAGGCAAGGCCCTTGAGCCTCAGCTGGACGATCTGATCAAGGCCCTGCAGGAGCCTGCGAAGGCCCAGGCGGATACAGCCAGCCTGCATGATATGTCCGTACCGGATCGGATTCGCTGGATCGCCCAGAGCGCCTACGGCGTGCCGGCTGATCGGATTATTGAGCGTGAGGGCTTCCAGGACAGTCTCCAGGCGGCCTCCGACCTCTGCAACAAGGCAGGCATCTCCCTCGAGGATCTGGTGGTGGTGGCGGTCAAGTCGCCGGCCACCATGACCGACGATGACCGGGCCGACCAGGACAAGCGCACAGTCACTTTGAAGAAGGTTGAGGCCCATACGGGGGCCGGTCTCCTGCAGGTGAACCTGACCACCTCCCTGACCACGCCCATGCCCAAGATCGTCTGAGCAGGCTATGCATGGATTCTGCAGACCTGTGACGCGCCGTGTTGCGGGTCTGCAGAAACCGTGTATAGTATCTACTTGGCTCTTGAAAGTGCCCTGCCCCTATAGCTCAGTTGGCTAGAGCAGCTGACTCTTAATCAGCGTGTCCGGGGTTCGAGCCCCCGTGGGGGCACAGAGTCAAAGCCCTACAGCCGCAAAGGCTGCGGGGCTTTCCCTTATACCTGTGCCAGATACAATATTCCAAAAATGTATACTACATGTATACTAAATTGCATCAGATTATCCCCCCCCCCCCCTGGAGATAGAAGGTTCCGCCGTGGCAGGGTGCAAGATCTGTCTGCTAATCATTGAGTGCGTTTCTCAAATCTCCCGCCCGCTGTTTTTCCTGGCCACCGATCTCAGCTCTGGCGTGACATTCCCTGCTTGCTTGGTATGGAAGTCTGCACAGCAGTCGGTCATTCCTGATCTGAAGAAGAGCACGTGAATCTTGTGCTTACGAATCAAGCAGGCAGATGTGCCGGCGTGCGGGAGCGGCTTCGAAAAACTGCCAAGGGTGTGAAATCTGCCTGGGACATGGAATCCATACGTGGTTCTCAATGCGCCATGATCTGTAGTGGCTGGGATAAAATACGGGTGCCGGTTGAAGTGCAGTCGTGTTGATGGTGACACGCGGTTGGAGCTGGCGCTATATCGGATTTCAATGAATCACTTGAATCAATGGGGATCATGAGCGCTTCTCGGTCTGGTGTCATCACCTGTTTCTATTGAATGATGCCCATGTCTTGGCCCCTGTATGACCGGTTGGGAAAGGGGTGCCATGGCGGCATTGAGAGAGGGGTGAAGGGTCGAATGGAATATTCGCTTATGACCAAGCTGGCCGCAGAATGTGTCGGCACCGCCATATTGATGATCTTCGGCAATGGCGCGGTCGCCGACGTGGATCTGGAGGGCACCAAGGGCCACCATTCAGGCTGGCTGACTATCGCCATGGGATATGGCTTCGGAGTCATGTTTCCCGTGCTCATGTTCGGCGGGGTGTCAGGAGCTCACATCAACCCGGCCATGACTCTGGGACAGGCCGTCATCGGCATCTTCCCCTGGAGCCAGGTTCTGCCTTATATTCTGGCGCAGCTGGTCGGAGCGGCCCTGGGTCAGCTGGTCGTCTATGCCTGCTACTTCCCGCACTACCGCATGACCAAAGACCCTTTGCCGATTTTGGGCACCTTCTGCACCACTGACGCCTCGGGTTCAATGGTCAACTACTTCACCAATGAGTTCTTCGGCACGCTGGTGCTGGTCTTGGGAGCCCTCTGCTGTCTGCAGGGCCCATGGGGGTCTAAGGGGTTGGCTGCTGCCTCCATCGTTGTTGGCTTGATTGTCTGGGGGCTGGTCACCTCTCTGGGCGGTCCCACCGGCCCTGGCTTGAACCCTGCGCGTGACCTGGTGCCGCGCTTCCTGCACTGGATTCTGCCCGTGCCCAACAAGGGGGACTCACGCTGGGGTGAGGCTTGGATTCCAGTGGTGGCGCCCATCATTGGTGCCATTGTCGGAGCCGTGATGTTCAAGGTTCTCTTCGCCGCCTGATCAACAGGTAGCTTCAGGGTCCCGGGCTTCCTCTCAGAGGCCCGGGATCCGGCAGTTGAACACGCAAGTATAGACATCATATTGTCATGTTGTTATAATGCTTGCGAAATTCGATGTTGAAGATTCCGGAGGGAGGCATTCTCCCACGATCATTCGCTACGAAGCGGATGGGCTTCATCGTATGCGAGGAGGCAAATTGCTGGACGAGTATTTCCCGGAAGGCACCGTCATGTACAGGGACGGCGTGGCCGATTGGGTGGAAGCAGTGGATGTGGTTACTGCTCCTTTGGTTGACCTGGGAAGGATCAAGCCCTCTTATGTCGAGGCCATCAAGGCTTCGATACGCAAACCAGGTGGCACCTATATTGATCTGGGACAAGGCATCGCCATGGCCCACGCCAGGCCAGAGGCAGGCGTGGTGACCACATCCCTATCGGTGCTGAAGGTTGGCAGACCCTTTCTGCTGGCCGATTCACAGGACCACCCAATCAGCACGTTCTTCTGTCTGGCCGCGCAGGACTCGAACAGCCATTTAAGCCTGATGCAATCGCTGGCGACCTTCCTGAGTGACGGCAAGAATCAGGAATGGCTGGGCAAGGCCGCGAACGTTGAGGAATTGAGGACGATCCTCAAGGAAGAAAGGTAATCAATATGAAGATTCTGACGGTTTGCAGCACTGGACTGGGGTCGAGCTTCATCACCCAGCTCAACATTGACAAGGCCTTGAAAGAGCTTGGTGTGACCGGTGTCGAGACCGACCATAGCGATTTGGGCTCTGTCAACAAGGGCGATGCCGATGTTATTTTTGTCGGGCGTGACATCGCTGATGCTGCCATGGATCTGGGAGACGTGGTTGTTCTGAACAGCCTGATCGATATGAATGAGATCAAAGAAAAACTAGCTGAGGCTCTGAAGCGCCACGGTATGGATGTTCCCCAAGGAGGGCAGGCGGCATGAACGGTGCGTTAAAAGTCCTTTTGGACATCTTCCGACAGCCTGCCGTCATCGTCGCGCTGATCTCCCTGATCGGCCTGACCCTGCAACGCAAGTCTGCTACGGACGTTATGAAGGGGACTGTTAGGACGTTCGTGGGCTTTCTGGTTCTGACCGCAGGCGCAGGCGTGGTCACTAATGCCTTGACGCCTTTCGGAGATATGTTCCAGCATGCCTTCCATGTTCAGGGCGTTGTCCCCAACAACGAGGCCATCGTCGGCACAGTACTGGTCAAATACGGCTCTATCGCTGCTCTGATCTTCTTCTTCGGGATGATCGTCAACATCCTTCTCTCAGCTACCTCATATTTCAAATATGTGTATCTGTCGGGCCACGTAGCCTTCTATATGGCCACGATGATAACCGTCATTTTCGTCACAGCCGGATTCCCCACCTGGCAGACCTTGCTTTGGGGATCCATCGCCCAGGGGCTGGTCGTGACTCTTTCCCCTGCAATTGTGCAGCCCTTCATGAAAAAGGTCACTGGCACCGATGATGTGGCCCTGGGGCACACCGGTGGCTCGGGCATCGCTCTGGGTGGTCTGGTGGCCACGCTCACTCGCAGTAAGAAGCATCCCTCCAAATCGACTGAGGAGATCAATTTTCCCAAGAATCTGGGCTTCCTGCGCGATACTACGGTCATCGTGGCCCTGTCCATGGCTGTGATCTATGTGATTGTGGCACTCTTCGCAGGTTCTGCTTATATTGAGAGCAAGCTCAGCGGCGGACAGAACTTCATCGTCTATGTGATCATTCAGGCAGCTACTTTCTCAGCCGGCGTCTATATCATCCTTGCAGGTGTTCGTGTGGTCTTGGGTGAGATCGTTCCAGCCTTCAAGGGCATCAGTGAGCACCTGGTCAAGAACGCCAAGCCTGCCCTGGACGTTCCCGTCACCTTCACCTTTGCTCCCAATGCCGTTCTGATTGGGTTCCTGTCCAGCTTCGTCGGCGGCATCGTAGGCATGGCCATCCTGGCTTTGGCTGGTACGACCGTCATCATCCCCGGTGTCGTGTCTCACTTCATGACCGGCGGTGCCACAGGCGTGATCGGCAACGGCGCAGGCGGGCGGCGTGGAGCCGTTCTTGGTTCCTTTGTCAACGGACTGGCCATCACCTTCCTGCCCTACCTGCTCCTGCCGGTGCTGGGCTCCTTGGGCAAGGGAGCCGCCACGTATTCTGGTCCCGATTTCGGCGTTGCCGGTCTTTTCCTGGGGTATCTCGATAAGGCAGGCGGGCAGATTGCCATGATTGTGGGAATCATTGTCGTGCTGATCCTGGTCTATGTGGTTTCCTACTTTATGAACAAGCGCAAGAAGGCCATTTCGGCCGCTGCTGATGTAGCTGACAAGGCCAAGGCAGCTGCCTAAGGACGAAACCTGATCCTGTCTGAAGTAGACAGAGAAGAGATGAGCATGAAGGGCCATGGTGCTCGATGGGCTTTCCGCAATCGAAACCATGGCCCCTTTGCCACAGCCGGATTTTCATCTTGGTCTGCAGCAGTGCGTAAACGCGAAGCTTGTACTATATCGTGGAAGATGACAATCCTTGATTGGCGCGTATGGCGGGATTGCAATTCATGAATGCAATGAAGTCGGGTGGGGGGTCGGTTCTGCAATGGTAGATGGAATTCCCAAGTATGTGTCCGTGCGAGACCACTTGCGCGGAAGCATCAAACGTATGAAGGAGGGGGCGCAGCTGCCTACTGAGTCCGAACTCTGCGCACGGTACAAGGTCAGTCGCATCACGGTTCGCCATGCCATAGAAGATCTGATTCGAGAGGGGCTGATTGTTCGCAGCCAGGGCAAGGGAACCTTCAAGCTGAAGTCGCCCGCTTCCTCCCGTGAGGTGATCAACGGCCGCATCAGAGGATTCTGGCGCCAGCAGCATGATCTAGGCAGAACGGTCAAGACCCGGGTACTGGGTGACAGGATCGTCAAGAATGCCGATATTGCATCAAAACTGGGTCTAGAGGCTGATGCGGACCTGATCGAGCTGGAGCGACTGCGCTATGTCAATGGCGACCTGCAGCAATATGTCTGCACCTACCTGCCGAATGCCCAGTTTCCGGAGATACTTGAGCATGATTTCTCCGATGGATCCCTCTATGACTTCATCGAAGGTCGATACGATGTCAGACTCGCCAGAAATGAGGTTGTAGTTCGCATCGAGAATGTCGATTCACGGATCGCCGGGTACTTTCATGTGGACAAGGGTCGACCCGTGCTGGCCATGGACTCCACCGTCTTCGACGGATTCGGCTCGGTGGTGGCATTCGGTGTGGCGCTCCAACCGCCTGCATATTCCGAAATAGAGTTCGTCATCAACGGTGTGCCGGACTCCAGGTAATCTCCAGGTAATGTTGTCTGCTCCGGGAGGCCGGCAACGGCATCTGGCAATGACCATGAGTGTTTGTCGGCCCTTGTATGGCCTTTCATGTCGGTGCTCGAAAATTTCGGTCCGGTTCCTGTCTGTGCGTCATGCTTGTCGCGCTTGAACGGTTCACCCGGCCATGGATATGATTGACCATATATGCCCGATTCCTCGCAATGAGTGCATCGGAGATGGGAAGGCAGGTACGACCATGGGGCGTCTTCAAGGCAGGAAAGAGCGCGAGCCGTTTGTGCTCGAGCATGCCAGTATCGCGACCGGCGATGAACAAGGCACGGTCCAGAAGGATATGTCTGTTCTGGTGTCCGCGGACGGCCGGATAGAACAGGTCTGCCCGACCCCGCTGGCCTACGTGCCTTCCGGATATCATCGCATCAACGCTACGGGCAAGTTTGTGGCACCCGGCCTCATTAATGCCCATACCCACCTCTTCGCCGACGGCAAGCCCCTATCTGGCGGCACGGAGCTGTCGCCGCGTGTGGTTGATGCTGGTTTGAAAGTGGTGCACAGCCCTGCCGGCAAAGTCCTTATGGATGCCAGGATCAAAGGCAATGTCTCCACGCTGTTGAACTCGGGCGTGACGACCATTCGTACCCTGGGAGATGTGGGTTATGAGGCGGTTCGTCTGCGTGACAAGATTGATGCAGACGAGCTGACCGGCCCGCGCATGCTGGCTGCGGGTCCGCTCCTGGCAATCCCTGGAGGGCACGGCGACCCCTTCATCGCCCTGTCCTGCTCCTCTCCCGAAGAGGCAAGGCGTCGGACCAGGGAGAACCTGGACCATGGGGTCAATGCCATCAAGGTGGCTGCGACCGGTGGTGTGACCGATGCCACCAAGCTTGGCGAGGCCGGCAGCCCGCAGATGACCGAGGAGGAAATGGCCGCCGTCTGCGATGAGGCTCATGAGTTTGGTGTGCTCGTCGCTGCGCATGCTCAGAGCCCGGAAGGAGTCAAGGCCGCCCTCAAGGCAGGCGTGGATACCATTGAGCATGGCAGTGCTCTGGATGACGAGATGATCGGGCTCTTCCTTGACAATCCGCGCTCGCTTCGTGGCTTCTCGGCTTTGGATCCCACCTTGTCCGCCGGGCTGCCGTTGGTCAAGATCAGCCAGCAGGAGCTGGGAATCAGCGACATAGTTCGTGGCAAC
This sequence comes from Bifidobacterium sp. B4111, assembly GCF_026537235.1. Taxonomy (NCBI): domain Bacteria; kingdom Bacillati; phylum Actinomycetota; class Actinomycetes; order Bifidobacteriales; family Bifidobacteriaceae; genus Bifidobacterium; species Bifidobacterium sp. B4111. Next base: position 133,027 of record NZ_JAFNMO010000003.1, read on the forward strand.
TCCGAGCTGGTCGTCGACGGCATGGTCAAGAGCGCCAAGCAGGCTCATGAGAACGGCATTGCCGTCGGCGTTGGCACCGATACAGGCATGACCTTCGTGCCCCAGTACGGCACTTGGCGGGAACTCGACTATCTGGTGCGGTACGCGGACTTCACTCCGGCACAGGCCTTCCACGCCGCCACCCAGGTCAATGCCCGAAACCTGGGCTTCGACAATGTCACTGGCTCGGTCGACACGGGCAAGGATGCGGATCTGATCGTCCTTGACGAGGACCCTGCCAGGAATGTGCGGACCCTGGCCGATCCCAAGCTGGTCATCGTCCGTGGCAAGCCGGTCTGGCGTCCTGAGGTCAAGCACTTCGAGGAGATCGATCGCCTGCTCGATAGCTTCTGACCATTTAGGGGCAGGCAATGGCCGAGCTCTCTGCTGCTTCCACGATGACCGGATGGTATGCAAGCATGTCGGTATGCAAAAGAGTGAACTGAGAGTGCGTCGAGCCGGCCAGGCCAAGGTCGTAGGAAGGTTGGCCCCTTCGCCGACTGGGCGGATGCATCTAGGCAATATCTATGCATGTCTGGCGGCCTGGCTGGGTGTCAGGTCGCAAGGGTCCGGCGGTGTTCTGCGGCTTCGCATCGAAGATATAGATACGCCGCGGGTGGTCAAGGATGCTGATCGTTGGATCATGGATGACCTGGCCTGGCTGGGGTTGGATTGGGATGGCGAGGTGGTCTATCAGTCCCGGCGCGCCGATGCCTACAGTCAGGCATTGAAGCTGCTGGAATCGCAGCAATTGATCGGCGGGCAGCCTCTGGTTTATCCATGCTTCTGCTCGCGGGCCGATATCCGTGCAGCATCGGCGCCGAATGAAGGCGACGGGTTCATCGTCTATCCGGGCACCTGCCGAGGACTTTCCCATCAGACAATCGCTGAAAGGCTGGCCAGGGGGCAGAGGCACAGCCAGCGAATCGCAGTCCCTGATCAGTCCGACAAGTCGGATGCTATCTGCCGTTTCGACGATTTGGTTTTTGGCCCGCAGTGCTTCAATTTGCCCAGGCAGGTCGGCGATGTGGTCGTCAGACGTTCGGACGGATTGGTTTCCTACCAATTGGCAGTGACGGTGGATGACCTGGCCATGGGTGTCAATCAGATTGTGCGGGGAAGGGACCTGCTAAGGTCAACAGCCATCCAGATGTGGATCCGGCACCATCTTCGGCCGCAGGCTCCTGACGCTCAGTATGTGCATCTGCCTCTGATTGTTGGCGTGGACGGCAGGAGGATGTCCAAGCGTTTCGGATCGCCGGACCTGGGATCACTTAGAAGAGACGGCTGGTCGCCCAGGCAGGTGTTGGGGGTCTGTGGCTGGCTCCTGGGAATCTTGGACCGTCCCAGACCTGCCAGCGCGCAGGAACTGCTGGATGGTTTCACGCGGAACACTCTGGCTGCTGACCGCAGGGACCGACAGCTGGATCTGAGCGGGCTGAACGTTTCTGACGCAAAGCCGAATCTGCAAGCTCTTCGACCCTGAATATAGTTGCTCGTTGCCGACATCTGCTTTTCCCGCCTTTGTGGGCTTGCCGGTATGAGCCACTGGCTACCATGGCCTCAGTCAAGGCTTCCGGATTTCAAGGAGGTAGCGGGTCATGGTCGCCTATATGGATCACAAGGATCTGGGCAATCGGCAGATCAGTCGGGAACGGGCCGTGCAGATTGCGGATGGGGTCAAGCGTGTGGCTGAAAGGATTGCCAAAGCGGAGGACTCCGCCGGTCGGAAAGAAGGCTCGGTGACTCTGCTGGCGGCCACCAAGACCCGCGATGTGGGCGAGATCATGGCAGCTATTGATGCCGGGGTACGTCGGATCGGCGAGAACCGTCCCCAGGAGGTCACCGCCAAGGCCCAGGGATTGCTGGAGCTCTGCCGGGACAAGGGATTGGCCCTTGGCGCCGATGCTGCAGACAGTGATTCATCAAGCGCCGGCGTTGGCTTCCACCTTATTGGGCAGCTCCAATCCAACAAGATCAATAAGATCCTGCCGTATGTCGACACGGTCGAGTCGGTCGACGGGCCTTCCTTGGCTCGGAAGCTGGCCACGCGGGCACTGGCTGCGGGCAGGACCGTGGGCATACTCCTGGAGGTCAACGAGTCCGGCGAGCAGGCCAAGTCGGGATGCGCCCCCGACCAGGCCCTGGATCTGGCCTATGAGCTGGCTGCTATGGAGGGGATTCAGCTTAAGGGTCTGATGACCGTCGGTGCACATGTGGACGACGAGGCCGTCATCAGGAGCGGATTCGCCCATTTGCGCGGTCTGCGCGACCGCATCAGGGATTCGGGGGAGTCTGGCACCGGCACCTGCACCATGCTGTCCATGGGGATGACCGGAGACATGGAGTATGCGGTGGCTGAGGGGTCGACCGAGGTTCGTGTAGGTACAGCCATTTTCGGCCCGCGGGCTTTTATCTGACCAGCCGCTGTCTGTTCGGGAACCAGATTCTCTTAAGAGGCCCGGCCTGGGGCTAGACTGTGCCCTATGAGAATCGCGCGTTTTTCCTACAAGGACACCCCACGATACGCCTTCGTCCAAACCGACAAGCATGACGGCAAGGATTACCTGGTCGAGCTAAGAGGCTACCCTCTGACTGGCCAGCAGGTCGAACCCACCGGCAAGCGTTACCCCCTGGACGACGAGGATGTGCGGCTGCTGGCCCCGGTCATCCCCTCCAAGATCTACGGAGCGGCCAAGAACTACCGCGCCCACGCTGCCTACATGGCTGAGCATGGCCAGTCCTCGAACCCGGAGCCTCCGGAAAAGCTCATGCTCTTCATGAAGCCCTCCACCTCGGTCATCGGCCCTGACGACCCCATCGTCAAGCCCTCCTGCAGCAAGGACATGAACTATGAGCCAGAGGTAGCCGTCGTCATGGGCAGGATGGCCCGGAAGGTGAGCATCAACGAGGCTATGGACCATGTGCTGGGTTACACCTGCGTCAACGATGTGACCCTGCGTGACCTGCAGAAGAACGACCCCATGTGGACCCGTTGCAAGGGCTTTGACACCGCCTGCCCTCTTGGGCCCTGGATCGAGACCGACCTGGACTACCGGGATGCGAAGATCTCTTTCAAGCTCAACGGGGAAGAGGTGCCTGAGGCCAGGGGCACCACCGCTAACCTGATCCACTCCATCCCTGAGCAGATCGCCTTCATCTCCAGCTTCGCGACCCTACTGCCCGGCGATGTCATCATGACCGGTACCCCTAACGCCACAGGTTCGTTGAAAAACCGCGACGAGGCTACTGTCCAGGTGGAAGGAATCGGCTACCTGCGCAATGTGGTCATCGACGAGTAGCAAATAGCGGGAGAACAAGCGACATAAAAACTTGAGTCATTTAGGCTCAAGTTTGGGAATAGGTGTCCTCCTTTCGCTGTTGTAGAAGACAGATGAACCCGTGACGGGGTTTGGTCGAGTGATTCGGCTGGTCCCGCCGAAGAATGTTGGAGGATGCTCTATGAACGAAAACTTCACCACCATGGCTCAGCAGGCCATCGGCGATGCCATCCAGTCGGCCTCGGCGGCCGGCAACCCCCAGGTGGATGTGCTCCATCTGTTGGACTCTCTGCTGCGTCAGCAGTCCGGCGTGGTGCCTGGGCTGATCCAAGCGGCCGGTGGTGACAGCCAACGGGTCGGAGCCGAGGTCCGTCAGGCCTTGGTGGCTCTGCCATCGGCCAGCGGGTCTACGGCCTCGCAACCCGATGCCAGCCGTCAGCTCAGCATGGCTTTGGCCCAGGCTGAGAAGGAAATGCAGGCCATGGGGGATGAATACGTCTCCACCGAGCACCTGCTTATCGCCATCGCGCAGGGTCCCTCGCAGGCCGCCGATATTCTGAACCGGAACGGGTTGCAGGCTGATACCCTGCGCAAGGCCGTGCCCCAGGTGCGCGGCGGCGCCAAGGTGACCAGCCCGGATGCCGAGGGCACCTACAAGGCCCTGGAGAAGTACTCCACCGATTTGACCGCACAGGCCAAGGAGGGCAAGCTGGATCCAGTCATCGGCAGGGACCAGGAGATTCGTCGTGTCATGCAGATCCTTTCCCGGCGTACCAAAAACAACCCTGTCCTCATCGGAGAGCCCGGCGTGGGCAAGACCGCTGTGGTCGAGGGCCTGGCTGAGCGTATCGTGGCGGGCGACGTACCCACCACCCTGCAAGGTAAGAAGCTGATCTCCCTGGATCTGAGCTCCATGGTGGCTGGCAGCAAGTACCGTGGCGAATTCGAGGAACGACTCAAGGCCGTCCTCAATGAGATCAAGAGCGCCAACGGCCAGGTCATCACCTTCATTGACGAGATCCACACCATCGTCGGTGCTGGTGCCGCCGAGGGATCCATGGATGCGGGCAACATGCTCAAGCCCATGCTGGCCAGGGGCGAACTGCGCCTGATCGGCGCCACCACCTTGGACGAATACCGTGAAAACATCGAGAAGGATCCGGCTCTGGAGCGCCGCTTCCAGCAGGTCTTCGTGGGCGAGCCCTCCGTGGAGGATACCGTGGCCATCCTGCGTGGTCTCAAGCAGCGTTATGAGGCCCACCACAAGGTGACCATCGGGGATGATGCCCTGGTGGCTGCGGCCACCCTTTCCAACCGGTATATCTCGGGTCGTCAGCTGCCAGACAAGGCCATCGACCTGGTTGACGAGGCCGCTGCACATCTGCGGATGGAGCTGGACTCCCAGCCTGAGGAAATCGACGAGCTTCAACGTCGCGTCACCCGTCTGGAGATGGAGGAGATGCAGCTGAAGAAGGCTGATGACCCGGCCTCCAAGGACCGTCTGAGCAAGCTGGAGGCCGAGCTGGCGGACTCCCGCGAAAAGCTGGGCGGCCTCAAGGCCCGCTGGGAGAACGAGAAGGCTGGCCACAACAAGGTCGGTGACCTGCGCGCTCAGCTGGACGCCAAGCGGGTCGAGGCCGACAAGGCCACCCGCGAAGGTGATCTGGAGAAGGCCTCCCGCATTCTCTACGGGGAGATTCCAGGCATTCGCAAGCAGTTGGCCCAGGCGGAGAACGCCGCCGAGCAGGCTAAGAACGCCTCCAATGATGCTGGTCCCGATGGGGCTGACATCGCTGGGGGGCCAGCCCAGGAGCCCATGGTTCCTGACCACGTTGATGCGGATTCCGTAGCGGAGATCGTCTCTGATTGGACCGGCATCCCTGTGGGGCGGCTCATGGAGGGCGAGAATGAGAAGCTCTTGCATATGGAGGACTACCTGGGCAAGCGGGTGGTCGGCCAGAAAGAGGCCATCCATGCAGTTTCCGACGCGGTCCGGCGCTCGCGTGCCGGCATCGCCGACCCTGACAGGCCCACTGGATCCTTCATGTTCCTGGGCCCCACCGGCGTGGGCAAGACGGAGCTGGCCAAGGCCTTGGCCGACTTCCTCTTCGACGACGAGAAGGCCATGGTCCGCATCGATATGTCAGAGTACATGGAGAAGGCCTCGGTCTCCCGGCTGATCGGCGCTGCTCCCGGCTACGTGGGCTATGAGGAGGGCGGCCAGCTGACCGAAGCCGTGCGTCGGCGGCCCTACTCGGTGGTACTCTTCGACGAGGTGGAGAAGGCCAACCCTGAAGTCTTCGATCTGCTCCTGCAGGTTCTGGACGACGGCAGGCTGACTGACGGCCAGGGCAGGACGGTGGACTTCAAGAACACCATCCTGATCATGACCTCCAACCTTGGCTCGCAGTTCCTGGTCCGGGACGACCTGGATGAGGAGGCCAAGCGCAAGGCCGTCATGGATGCTGTCCACGCCAACTTCAAGCCCGAGTTCATCAACCGGTTGGATGATCTGGTCATCTTCCATCCGCTGACCCGCGACGAGCTGGGTTCCATTGTGGATATCCAGGTCCGGCAAGTGGCCCAGCGGCTGACCGATCGGCGTATCACCCTGGATGTCACCGACTCCGCTAGGGAGTGGCTGGCCAACGTGGGCTACGATCCGGCCTTCGGCGCCCGTCCTTTGCGTCGGCTGGTGCAGACTGAGGTGGGCGACCAACTGGCTAGGATGCTGCTTGCCGGGAAGGTCCACGACGGTGACACGGTTCTAGTGGACCAAACCGGCGGCGACCATCTGGAACTGACTGCCTGGCCCACCGAGAATCTGGTCGATGATTCGGTCAAGGTCGATGGTGTGACGGCTGACGGTGATGCTGATGCCGACGATGCCGGACGCGATGGTGGCCGTGGCCGTCATGCTGCGCGTGGCGATGACCAAGGTCAGGGCCAGACTCACTGAGATCAATCAGGGTCGGTACCGGGATAATCTCCAGGTGCCGGCCCTTTTACGTTAGCTGCCGTGCTCTGTGGATTCAGTCCATAGCAGCAGCTGGGTCCCTGCCCTTTTGCATGGGCTTCCACTGGCTGTCAACGATGATCTGGGGGCGTCGTGCCGCGACTGTCGGAAGCTGGTCCGTGTCGATCAGGGCGAGGTGCAGCCAGCGACGGCGCAGGCGCCGCAACCGGTGCAGACGACGAACGTTGAGCATGGCCAGGATGGAGGACAGAGCCCCTGTTACCGCTGCGATCATGGGGTTGAGCATCCAGCCTAGGAAGGGTTGGCAGATTCCGGTAGCAATGACCAGGGCGATGACGTTGTAGACAGTGGACCAGGTCAGGTTCTCCCTGATGACCTGGGTGGTGGCTCGGCTCAGTTCTATGGCCCTACTGGTTCCGTCCAGGTCGCCCTGCTGCAGGATAAGGTCCGGCTGTGGTAGGTCGATGTCGTCTGCGGCTTCGTCCGTGTCAGCCTGGAGTTTTGGACCCAAAGCGATGTCCACCTGAGCCCTGGCCGTCAGTTCGGGATCCGCTGTGGTCCCAGTTGCCAGGGCCACCAGGCTGGTTCGGCCCTGCCTCACGGCGGATGCTGGGTCTTGACCTGTCTGATCAAGTGGGATGCCCCTGTTGGTCCGGGTCAGGTCGTGATTGAGCCGATCCATGCATTCGCGCTTGCGCTCGGGGGTCAGCCGAGTGATCAGCATATCCGCGCCCGCCTGGCGGGCTGCCCGCTCAATCCTGTCGTCCGGCTGGCGGCTCCCGTCCAGGATCAGGCTGCTTACTCGCAGGGCGCGTAGATGGGTGGCGGTCCGGGTCAGGGATTCCGTGTGGACACCCTGGCCCTCCGCGTCGTCGGGATCCAGCAGAGAGGAGTCATCCAGAACCAGGGTGTGCACCCGGCCCAGGTGGTTCATGGCCCGTGGCGAGGTGAAGAGCAGACCGTGTGCCAGACCCGTCTCCAGGCTGGTTCGGAAGGCCATGGGGATGGTCATGGCTGCGACGGCGGGGCAGGCGATGGTCAGTACACAGACGGCATTGCCTACAGCATGGGCCAAGTGGGGCTGCGGGCCCAGCATGAGCCAGAGCATGAAGGTCCAGACAGCCAGAATCATGATCAGGGCGATGGCTGTGTGGACGATACGATCCATCCTGCGCATAGCGGGGGATCGCTCGACCAGGGCCTGGGGGATGATCTTCACGAGCCTGGCTGCATAGGTGTTGTCGCCGGCGGCATCCACTCGGATGGACAGTCGACCCTCGAGGATCTTGCTGGAGGCCAGGATTCGATCGCCGGGCCCGCACGGCCGGGGTCTGTCATCACCTGTCAGCTCGCTGTCGTCCACCAGGGCCGATCCTGACTCCACAAGCCCATCGGCCGCTGGGCGCTCGCCTGTACGTACCAGAAGCAGATTGCCTGGGCGGATCTGGTCACGTGCAAGTATCTGGGCGGGGACTGTCTGAGGATGCTGAGAATCGGCCACCAGACCTGAGGCTGGGCGGATCTCCGTCAAGTGGTTCAAGGAAGCCACCAGGGAGGCTTCCATTCTGGTGCCGATGACCCGGGCCAGTAGCAGGAGGGTGATGACCACGCCGACCAGATCGAAGTAAGGGGATCGGGAGCCCTCCGGCAGCAGGGATCCAGCCAGGCAGGTAGCCAGGCTGTATAGGTAGGCCAGGCTTGTGGCCAGCGCGGCCAGGAGATCGGGGCTGCAGCGGTGCTCGGTCATGGCCTTCCACCCGCCTGTGAGTGTTCCACGGCCGCCGTAGAAGATGACCGGGGCTATCAGAATAGCCTGGACCCAGGGGCTGGTCAGCCAAGAAGGAATCAGATCGGGGCCGAAGCGATCGAACAGATCCAGAACTAAAACAGGCGCGGTCAGCAGGGCACTTACGATGGTTGGCCTGAGCAGGCGGTGGCTGCGAGAATCCAGATCAGCCCCCCATTTGCCCCAGTCCTCGGGATCACGCCAGGGGCGGTTGGCTGGGGAGTCTGCGGCTGCTTCCTGGCCACTGGCATGAGCCGATGGCATAAGGAAGTACCAGATGATCAGCCAGGTGACCGCACAGGCCACGACCAGATCTGCTATCGCCAGGAAGATATCGACACCCACGGATCTCCTTCGGTCTTGCTCCAACCCCTTAATATCTCCTATTGTGCCCTTCATCGCGGCCCGGCACAGGTCTTAAGGCCGATTCCTTGCGGAAAAAACGAATTCTCGAATTATCGCCGACAGCCTGCCGCGGCGACCTGGTTTTCGGGTCCAGTGCTTGAGGTTAACTAGAACATATGTTCGATTCTACGTCATCAGTGGTCATGGTGGTGCTTCTCCTGCTGATCGGTATAGTCCTGGGGGGATTGGCAGGGTATGTGCTGGGTCGCACCCAGGGCCGGAGGGCCGTCGGCATGGGGTCCGACGGCCAGGTGGATGAACTGCGCGCTCAGCTGGATCAGGCCCAGGAACAGCTCCATGGATCCGATGCGGCCCTGGTCGAGGCACGGACCAAGGTGGACGGTCTGAACCGCGAGCTCTCCTTTGTCAAGTCCCAGCTGGCCCAGGCCCAGCAGGCGGAGCAGATCAGAATCGAGCGGGAGCGCCGCCGCGCCCAGGCTCAGGAGGAGGAGAAGCGGCGCAGGCAGGCAGAGAGCATGGAGGAGGAGAGCAAGGTGCTCTCGGCTCTGGCCCCCGTGCAAAAGAATTTGGATGCCCTCCAGCATAAGGTGGCCCAGATCGAGGAGGGCCGCAAGCAGGAGATGGGCTCCTTGGGACAGCAGCTGAAGAGTCTGGGCGAGCAGCAGGGGAGACTGGACAAGGAGACCAGCTCCCTGGCTTCGGCCCTACGCAACAACAAGGTGCGCGGCGCATGGGGTGAGGCTCAGCTCAGGAATATCGTCGAGTCGGCGGGGCTCTTGGAGCATGTGGACTTCGACACCCAGGTGGTGGTCACCGCCTCGGATGGTCGCGTCCTGCGTCCCGACATGGTGGTTCACCTGCCCGGTGGCAAGACCATTCCTATCGATGCCAAGGCCCCCTATTCCGACTACCAGCGGGCCTGTGAGATCCCCGACACTGCTTCGGATGATGAGCTGCGCCGCCGGGACGAACTGCTCAAGGCGCATGCCCGGGCCCTGCGCGAGCACGTCAAGGCCCTGGCGGACAAGGAGTACTGGAACGCCTTCGAAACGGCCCCGGACTTCGTGGTGGCCTTCATCCCCAACGACTCCCTTCTGCAGGCCGCCCTGGAGGTGGACCCTACCCTGATGGATGACGCCTTTGCCCAAAAGGTGGCCCTGACCTCGCCGGTGACCCTCTGGGCTGTGCTCAAGTCGGTAGCCTATGCCTGGCAGCAGCAGAACCTGTCCGAGGACGCTCGCACCCTCTTCACGTTGACCCACGAGCTCTATGACCGCTTTGTGGTTCTGGGCGATCGGGCCAACAGACTGGGCCGTTCCATCACTGCCACGGTGACCGCCTACAACAAGTTCGCTTCCTCTTTGGAGTCGCGCGTTCTGGTCACAGCCCGCAAGCTGCAGCAGATGGATCCCTCCAAGGTCATCGACTCGGTCGACATGATCGATTCAGACAAGGGCAATATCAGGGAGCTGACCGCGCCGGAAGCTTTGCCTGACCAAGGGCGGTAAGTGCCGCTTAGGGGCCTCGGGCGCTAGTCTGATAAGCATGAACGAGGCAACGAAAAGACAAGAGGGTTCATCCTTCAGGCCCACTGGGTCGCCTGATTTGGTCGGGCGCGAATCCGACGCGGACCTGCCTGAGCCGGTCGATCAGCTGCGTGAACTCCTGGCCCAGGAGATTGGAGGGCGTCCCTTCACTGAGCTGAGCGGGGTCACTTTTCATCATCGTGGGGCTGAACTTGCCGGTCATGTTCTTCTGGATACCTTGGAGGATGCGGGTTATTCAGTCGACGACTTCGACGCGGTTGGGGCTCTGACAGCAGCTGCCGTGCCGCTGGCTGATGCCATGCTTCATGCCGCGGCCTCGCGCGGGCAGGATCTGGACGCCTTCGTTATGGATTTCGTCTACCCCTCCATCAAGGGCCCATCCATCGAAGGCAGGCGGGTTATCCTGCTGGATGCCTGGCTGGGCCGGAAATCCTACGTGCAGACCTCGTCACTGGTTACCTTGGGCAAGAACAACGAACTCAATCTTGACTGCGGGATCATCCAGCGTCAGGGTGCCAAGACGTTGGCTATCGCCTCGCTGGTGGGCGGCCGGACCGATGGCGGCATTCAGGTGGTCGATCCGGTGGACGGCTCCCGGCAGCGGCTGCCTTTCATCTGTGCCTATCAGGAGGATCAACTCGTCGGTGCGGCCGACGACTCTCCGGAGCGATCATGAGAGAACCGAATCCGGTGACCCGAGCGGCCATGGCCTCAGATGAGCCGGTTTTTCGGCAGGTGGGGGTCGGTCCCTGGCAGGAAGAGCATCCTGAGCAGCCCATGCCGATGGACCCGCGCTATGACCTCGAACTGCTGGAGCAGGGGGATCGTCGTAACGTCCTGGACCGGTACCGCTATTGGAAGGTCGAGGCCATTCGGGACGACCTGGATCGCCGAGGCCGTCATGATTTCGAGGTGGCTGTGGAAAACTGGACCCACGACTTCAATATCGGCTCCATGGTCCGAACCGCCAACGCCTTCGCTGCTCGCCGCGTCCATATAGTCGGTCCTCACAAGTGGAATCGCAAGGGCTCGTTGATGACCGAGCTCTATCAGCATGTGGTCCACGACCCCGACATAGCAACCATGATGGCCACCTTGCAAGAAGAGGCGGCCGGGCGGGGGGAGTCCGTGCCCCGTATGATCGCCATCGACAACGTTTCCGGGGCCGTCCCCATGGAGACCTATCACTTTCCCCGTCGCTGCCTGCTCATGTTCGGCGCTGAGGGTCCGGGGCTGTCCGAGAAGGCCTTGGAGCTGGCAGACGATGTGGTCTACATCTCCCAGTTCGGATCGGTGCGCTCCATCAACGCCGGGGCTGCTGCTGCCGTGGCCATGCACTCCTGGATCCGCCAGCATGCCAGGGTGGCAGATCAGTCAGACCAGGGGCCTCTGCCATGATTGTCGTCGACTCGCTGACCAAGCGCTTTGGCTCCCGCAAGGCACTGAACCGCGTCTCCTTCACGGCCAGGGACGGTCGGGTGACCGGATTTGTGGGGCCTAAAGGCGCTGGTAAGTCGACCACACTGCGCATTGCTCTGGGACTGGTTCGCCCTGACGCCGGCAAGGCCCTGTTCGATGGTCGGCCCTTCGTCCGGCTCTCATCGCCCATGCGGACAGCGGGAGCGGTACTGAATCCGCGCAATGCCCATCCTGCTTGCAAGGCCAGGGACCACCTGCTGGCCCTGGCCGCGATCAGTGGTATTGATCACCGTCGGGTGGACCAGGTGCTTGAGATGGTCGGCCTGCAATCGGTCGCCGACAGGCCGACGGGGTCCCTTTCTCTGGGAATGAGTCAGCGGCTGGCTTTGGCCGCCGCCCTTCTGGGCGACCCGCACAACCTGGTTCTGGATGAGCTCCTTGACGGCCTGGCTTCGGAGGGAACCGAGCGGGTGAGGGAAATGTGGCGTGGCCTCGCCTCACAGGGCAGGGCAGTCCTCCTAAGCTCCCGTAAGATCAACGAAGTGGCTCAAATCGCCGACGATCTGGTCATCATCGCTAAGGGAAGGATCCTGGAGAGAACGACCGTGGCCCGGTTCATCGGTGAGCACTCCCGAGACTCCATATATGCGGTGACGCCGCAGCCCGACCAATTAAAGGCCGCCCTGGCCACGGCCGCCGGAATCAGCATCACCCGTCTGCCGCCGGATGAGAGCTGTCCGCCAGATGCCGCACGCTTCCGCATCCAGGGTGCGCCCCTGGCTTCGACAGCTTCGATTCTGGCCCAGGAGGGAGTAGTTCTCTACGACTTCCAGCCGGAGGAAGTTTCCTTGGAACAGGCCTACAAGGACATCATCCACGGCAGAAGGGATGCACGACCATGAGTGCCGGCAGCGGCCGTCGATTCCGCCGGAGTTTGCGAGAGGTACCCTCAGGGCCTGATAACGCAACTCCACGGCATGGCTCCGCTTTCACTCGGCTGCGTCGAACCTCGGGGCTGTCCTTCCTGGATTCACGTCGTCCATGCGGTCAGCTGACCTTTTTCGGGGCGGTTCGAGGGGAGCTGCGCAAGATGCTCTCCCTGCGATCGACCTGGGTCTTGCTTCTGATTGTCATGCTGTTGCAGCCGTTGAGCACCGGTCTGATGGCCTGCGGGACCCGGGCCATGGCTGGCCTGGGCTGGCAGACCGATCGCCTTCCGGCTCACCTGTTGCCTGCGTCCAGTGACGTCTTCTGGTCGGCCGTCGCTTTCGGCCTGTTTCCGGGCATGATCGTGGCGGGCATTCTGGGGATTCTGGTCCTTACGCGCGAGTTTTCCGACGCCACCATTGAGAGCACGCTGACGGCCAATCCTCGTCGGGGCATGGTCCTGACGGCCAAAGGTCTTGCCTTGGCCTTGTTGACATGGTTGGCGGCACAGGTGGGCCTGCTGCTCAGCTGGATCCTGGAGACCCTGCTTCTGCCAGGCAGATCGGGGGTCTTGCCCGCTTACAAGCCCGGGCTTGCTCTGATTGATTTGCTGGGCGGTCCGCTCATGCTGATCCTCTTTGCTTTGATGGGCCTGGGTCTGGGGGCCTTGAGCCGATCCAAGGTCGGCGGGATTGGCATGTTCCTAGGGCTGACTTTGGCCCTGCCACTGATTCTGGGCCTCATGCAGGGTTTGAACTCTCATGCCGGCTGGCTGCAGATCCCTTTCAGACTGACCCCAACCAGCCTGCTGAGTACTTTCCTTTGTGGTCTGGGACAGGCGGTGGAGGCTGGTCGCGGATGGTGGCCCACCTGGTGGCAGGCGGGCCTGATCATGATGGTCTGGACGGCCCTATGCTGTGCTCTGGGAACCCTGGTCTTTAGGCGCGCAGACATCGGTTGACCCTGCCTTCTGCGTGTCATAGAGCACCCATATGATAAGTGGTATGCCAACTTTTACACGTGAAGAGATCAAGCACTTGGGTGATTTGGCCCGAATTGCTTTGACCGATCAGGAGGCCGACCGCCTCAAGGGCGAACTCAACGTGATCGCCGATTCCATCACCAAGGTTCAGGAGGTGGCCGGCGATGATGTGCCCCCCACCGCCAATCCCATTCCTCTGGAGGCCTACCTGCGTCCCGATGAGGCTGAAGAGCCGCTGACGCAGGAGGCTGCCCTTTCGGGTGCTCCGGTCACCGAGTCGGGCATGTTTGTGGCCCCGCGCATTCTGGGTGAGGAGTGAGACGATGAGCACACAGGAAGAATTGGTCAAGCAATCCGCCTCCGACATGGCCGCACAGCTGCGGTCAGGGCAGGTCTCCAGCCGTGAACTGGTCCAGGCTCATCTGGATGTGATCGAGGCCGCCGAGCCCAGCATTGATGCATTTCTGCAGGTCAGCGCCGATCAGGCCTTGGAGCAGGCCGACGCCTTCGACCAGCGACTGGCTCATGAAGGAGCCGAGGGGCTGCCGGAACTGGCCGGCGTGCCCATCGCCATCAAGGACATGATCGTCACCGAGGGTATCCCCACTACGGCCGCCTCCAAGATCCTTGAGGGATGGGTGCCGCCTTACGATGCCACCGTTATCAAGAAGCTCAAGGCCGCGGGGATGCCCATTCTGGGCAAGACCAACCTGGATGAGTTCGCCCAGGGTTCCTCCACTGAGCACTCAGCATTCAAGACTACGCACAACCCCTGGGACACCGAGCGGGTTCCGGGCGGTTCAGGCGGCGGCTCGGCCTCGGCTGTCGGCTCCTTTGAGGCTCCGCTGGCCTTGGGCACCGACACCGGCGGATCCATTCGCCAGCCCGGATCCCTGACCGGTACCGTGGGTGTCAAACCCACCTACGGCGGCGTCTCCCGGTTCGGGGCCATCGCCATGGCCTCCTCCCTGGATCAGATCGGTCCGGTTTCCCGGTCCGTGCTGGATGCGGCCCTGTTGCAGGAGGTCATCGGCGGCTACGACCGCCGAGACTCCACCTCCATTCCCAAGCCGGTTCCCCCTCTGGCCCAGGCTGCTCGTCAAGGTCAGAAGCGTGATCTGAAGGGTCTCAAGGTGGGTCTGGTCAAGGAGCTGGGCGGCGAGGGTTATCAGCCCGGCGTCGAGGCCCGCTTCAACGAGGCTGTCTCACTGCTGGAGTCCATGGGTGCCGAGGTGGTCCAGGTCTCCTGCCCGCACTTCCCTTACGCGCTGGCCGCCTACTACATCGTCATGCCCTCCGAGGTCTCCTCCAACCTGGCCCGTTACGATGGCATGCGCTACGGCCTGCGGGTCATGCCACCTGAGGGCGTCCCCCAGACGGCTGCCAATATGATGGCTGCTACTCGTGAAGCCGGGTTCGGTGATGAGGTCAAGCGCAGGATCATCCTGGGTATCTACGCCCTGTCCGCCGGTTACTATGACGCCTGGTACGGCTCGGCTCAGAAGGTCCGCACCCTGGTCATCCGCGACTTTGAGAAGGCCTTCGAACAGGCCGATGTCCTGGTCTCGCCCACGTCGCCGACCACGGCCTTCCGCTTCGGCGAGAAGATGGACGACCCACTGGCCATGTATCTGAACGACGTAGCCACCATTCCGGCCAACCTGGCCGGCACTCCAGCCATGTCGATTCCCGCCGGGCTCAGCGACGACGGACTGCCTGTAGGCTTCCAGTTCTTCGCCCCCCAGATGCGCGACGAGGTCATGTACCGGCCCGCCGCCGCTCTTGAGGCGGCCCTGGAGGAGCAATGGGGCGGACCTATCTCCCAGAAGCTGTCCACCCCCTGGCTGGATGGTCTGGCTCAGGATTCGACCAAGTAGGCATCGGAAGGAAACGGAATCACAATGGCTGAAAAACTGATGAAGTACGCCGATGCCGTGGCCAAGTACGACCCGGTGTTCGGCCTGGAGGTCCATGTCGAGCTCTGCACCAACACCAAGCTCTTCTGCCCGGCCCATATCGAGTTCGGCGGCGAGCCCAACACCCAGCTGACCCCGGTCTCCCTGGGCCTGCCTGGCAGCCTGCCCGTGGTCAACAAGACCGCCATCGACTATGCGGTCAAGCTGGGCCTGGCCCTGCACTGCAAGGTCAACGAGTGGAGCCAGTTCGCCAGGAAGAACTACTTCTACCCGGACATGCCCCGCGACTATCAGATCTCCCAGTATGACAAGCCCCTGAACGGCGAGGGTTATCTGGACGTGGAGCTGGACGACGGCAGCATCTTCCGTGTGCCCATCGAGCGGGCCCATGTGGAGGACGATGCCGGCAAGAACACCCACGTGGGCGGGGCCGACGGCCGCATCGAGGGTGCCGACCACTCCCTGGTGGACTACAACCGTGCCGGCGTTCCCCTGGTCGAGATTGTGACCAAGCCTATCGAAGGTGCCGGGGCGCGTACTCCCGAGGTGGCCGGGGCCTATGTCCGGGCCATCAGAGACATCGTCCGGGCCTTGGGCATCTCCCACGCTCGTATGGAGCAGGGCAACATGCGCGCCGATGTCAACGTCTCCCTGCATGCCGGGCCGGATGCCCCTCTGGGAACCCGGTCGGAGACCAAGAATGTCAACACCTTCAAGGGCATCGAGAAGACGCTGACCTACGAGATTCGCCGTCAGGCCGCCCTGCTGGAGTCCGGTGGGGAGGTGCTGCAGGAGACCCGCCACTGGGATGAGTCCACGCAGACCACTGCCGGCGGCCGGGTCAAGACCGATGCCAACGATTACCGCTACTTCCCCGACCCTGATCTGGTCATGGTCCATGTGACCAAGGACCATATCGAGGAGCTCAAGGCCCAGATGCCTGAGATGCCGCGCGAACGTCGCGCCCGCCTCAAGAAGGATTGGGACTTCACCGACCGTCAGATGCAGGACGCAGTCAACGCCGATGCCGTGGATCTGATCGAGGACACGGTCAAGGCCGGCGCCACGGCTGCCGGAGCCCGCAAGTGGTGGCTGGGCGAGATTTCCCGCGAGGCCAACGCCCGCGGAGTCAGCCTGCAGGAGCTGCCCATCTCGGCTCAGGATGTCGCTGATGTGGAGCAGCTGATTGCTGACGGCAAGCTCAACGACAAGCTGGCCAAGCAGACCGTCTCCGGCGTGTTGGCTGGCGAGGGCAAGCCCGCCGAGGTCGTCAAGAAGCATGGTTATCAGGTGGTTTCGGACGACGGGGCCCTGGACGCAGCCGTCGATCAGGCCCTCAAGGACAACCCGGACATCGTGGCCAAGCTCAAGGGCGGCAATATGAAGCCCATGGGCGCTATTATCGGAGCGGTCATGCGGGCCACCAAAGGTCAGGCCGATGCCAAGGCAGTCAGCAAGATCGTCATGGAGCGCATCGCTAAGTCCTGATCAGGCCCGGTCCGCCGACCTGATTCCATCGGGTTCAGACCGGCGGACCTGCCCGGCTTCTCATGGTTTTCTCAGGGGCGAGGGATTACAATTGATTGCCATCGCAAGGTGGCGATCATGGAGGTGACGTGATGTCTATGAGCGGCAGGGGCAATGACCGACCGCAAACGCAAACCGAGGGACCTGATGGTATAGGGAGCAGACAGCTACCCGACCGGATCGAGATCCCCTACATTCGGGGCGAGATGTTGCACCTGCGGCCGGCTGTCATCGCCGATTTGACGGCAATGGACCAACTGGAGGCTTTCTACAATTCCACCGGCATTACCGGTAAGGGGCCAAGTGCCGAGCGAGCCGTGGTCAACGCCTGGGTACGTAGGTCAGTAGCCTGGTCCAAGGGTCTGGCTGCCCGTGATTCGGGTGTGGGAGATCCTGAGTCCCGCCGCACCCTGGCCTGGGCCATGGTCACTGATGCGGACACCGACCAGGATGGCTCGCCAGATGCCGATGCCACCAAGGGAGTCATCGGCATGATCTTCCTGATCGACGTGGATGGCTGGTCACGCTCAGCCAGGATCCAGGTGGTCCTGGGCAGGCACTTTCGTGGGCGCGGTTACTCCCGGGATGCCATGCCCAGAATCATGACCTACGGGTACGCGGCTGCTCCTATGGGTCTGGGCCTGCATCGGATCTGGGTGGCTGTGCCAGAGAAAAACACGCGCTCCATCTCCGTCTACCAGTCCCTGGGATTCATGATCTCGGGCACCTCCCGTGATGCCCTCTGGGACGCCGAGAACGGCAAGTATCAGGATCAGATCGTCATGGATGCCCTGGTCGACGAATATGATCCCATCCGTTCTTTGAATGCTTTCGGCATGCATGTCATCCGTGAAAATCCTGGCGTGGCCGAAGCCCTTGTTGCACATGGATACGCTGCGGATGAGGATGGCGGCATAAGCGGGTCCGAGGAGTCTACTCCGGCAGCTCAGGATTCGCAGGTATCAGGTGACCGGACCCACCTGACCCCGAAGAGTGGCCCGCATTCAGAACAATCTGCCCAAGGCCATGCAGAACCCGATAGCAGGAATGATGACAAGGCGGTTCCCGGTCGGAAGGGCGCTGAGGATGCGGGGAAGGAGTCCGATTCCGACGAATCCGTTGCCGATCAGTCCGACGAGGAGCACACGGCCTCGGACTGGGCCTATGGGTCGGCTGAGACCAAGCGATCCAAACGCGCCTGGTGGCGTACGCTTGGCCATGGCCGTGATCGCGCGAATGGAGGCAGTCGATGAGTGCTGAGGATCTCGACAACTACGAGACCAACGCCGAACTCGCCTTGTATCGCGAGTATCGGGACGTGATCAAGCTGTTCACCTACGTGGTCGAGACCGAGCGGCGGTTCTACCTGGCCAACAAGGTGGACTTCAACGTCCGATCTGCTGGGCAGGACGTCTACTTTGACGTCCGGCTGACCGATGCCTGGGTCTGGGATGTTTACCGGTCCAGCCGATTCGTCAAGAACGTCCGCATCGTCACCTTCAAGGATGTCAATGTGGAGGAAGTGCAGAAGACAGACATCGATATTCCCGATTCGCTGGGCTAAACGACGCGCTAGGGCGAGCATCATCACGTTTGTTCCACGCAATGGCGGGAATTCGTGTGGGAAGTCCTTCGGAAGTCTCTGACTGGGGACGAGCCAGGTACAGTTGTGATGATTTCATACCGTTTTCAGGAGGTTGGCATGGAGCGCAAACAGTCCGTGATCGTCATCGGCGGAGGGCCCGCCGGCTTGACAGCGGCATGGGAACTGGTCAAGGACGGCGGCGACGAGCGCTATGACGTCACTGTGCTGGAGGCCACCAACGCCTTTGGCGGCATCTCCCGCACGGTTCGACACAACGGCAACCGCATGGACATCGGCGGCCATCGGTTCTTCTCCAAGGATGACCGGATTATGGACTGGTGGAAGGATGTCCTGCCTCTGCAGGGCGCACCCTCCTATGACGATAAAAAACTTGGCCGCCACCACGACCTGGAGCCCGGCGGCCCCGACCCGGAGAAGACCGACCGGGTCATGCTCAAGCGTCACCGAGTCTCCAGGATTTATTGGAACCACCACTTCTTCGACTATCCCATCTCCTTGTCCGCAAACACCCTCAAGGCCATGGGTTTCAAGCTGACCATGCAGGCCGGATTCAGCTACCTGAAGTCCGTCGTCCACAAGCTGCCAGAGGACAACCTGGAGAACTTCTATATCAACCGGTTCGGTCGCAAGCTTTACTCCATGTTCTTCGAGGGCTACACCGAAAAGCTTTGGGGCCGCCACCCCCGCGAGATCAGCGCCGACTGGGGTGCCCAGCGGGTCAAAGGGCTCAGCATCATGGGCGTGCTCAAGAACGCCTTCCAAAAGCTGCTGCCCAAGAAGCGCGATGCCCACCAGGTCGAGACCAGCCTGATCGAGGAGTTCTGGTACCCCAAGCTGGGTCCAGGGCAACTCTGGGAAACCGTGGAGCGTCGCAATGTGGAGCATGGAGTCCACGTGATCACCGATGCACGTGTGATAGGACTGACTCAGCAAGACGGCCACATGACTGGTGTGATCTATCGCAATGCTGATGGCAAGGAGGTGACCCTGCAGGCTGACCAGATCATCTCCTCCATGCCCATCAAGGACCTGGTGGAGGCCATTGCCCACGAGGAGCCGTCCACCGACAAGGAGATGGTCAGAGTGGCTCAGGGCCTGCCCTACCGCGACTTCGTGACCGTTGGCCTGCTGGTCCGTCACCTGCGCATCCGCAACACCACCTCCATCAAGACCCTGGGCGACCCGCCCATCGTTCCCGACTGCTGGATCTACGTGCAGGATCCCGGCTACAAGATGGGCCGCATCCAGATCTTCAACAACTGGAGTCCCTACATGGTCAAGAATGTGGACGGCACTGTCTGGATCGGCCTGGAGTACTTCTGCAAGGAGGGTGATGACTTCTGGAGCATGAGCGATCAGGAGACCACTGACTTCGCCGTCAAGGAGCTGACGCGAATGGGCATCATCAACGGATCCGCCGACGTGCTGGACTCGCACCGGGAGAGGGTTTTCAAGGCCTACCCGGCCTACTTCGACACCTACGCCCAGATGCCGGAGCTGGTCAAGTGGCTGGATTCCTTTGGCAACCTTTACTGCGTGGGCCGCAACGGGCAGCACCACTACAACAACCAGGACCACTCCATGGCCACATCCATGGAGGCCGTGGCCAACATCAGATCGGGGCGTGCCGACAAGACCAACGTCTGGAACGTCAACACCGAGAAGTCCTACCACGAGGAGAAGTAGGCAGACTTCGGCCTTCGTTTCCTTTAAGCCTCCGACCGTATGGTTGGGGGCTTTGTCATTTACGACAGGGCAATGGCGGGTGCCTTCAGGGGCAGGCCCAGCAGCTGCGAGAAGAAGGCCACGCTCTCGCGGACACGTTGGCGGACCGCCTCTCTGATGTGCGGGTGACCTGCCGCCCTTCTGCCATTGCTGACGATGGACGATAGCCCGTCGGCCATCAGCCAGGCCACACTGCGGGTGCCGGCTGTTTGGATCAGCTGGGTCTGCGGCAAGCCCCCCTGATCCAGCCAGCGGTCCAGGGCCTTGGTCAAGGGGTCGATGATTTGCCTGACGAAGCCCTCCATCACATTGCTGTTGGTACTCAGGTAGTTGTACCAGTTGGCTTTGTCCGCGAAGATGACATCCATCTTCCAGATGGCCCTTATCAGATGCGGGCAAATGTCGTCCAGCGCCTCTTGAACGCTCAAGTCTGGGTCCTGCAGAATGTCGACTACATGGTCCACGTAGGAGGCCAGGTAGGTGCGTGCGCAGGCATCTACCAGGTCGTCCTTGGATTTGAAGTAGTAATAAAAAACGCTCATGCCCACGCCCTTGCCGTGGTTCATGGCGCGGATTACGTCGCGCAGGGAGGTGTTTGCAGCGCCTTTCCGGTCGAAGACCCGCATGGCGGTGGTTACGAATTCGCTCCGCCGTTGCTCACGCAGAGATGATCGGTTATTCATATGCTCAGTCTAGAGGCTTACCCATGAATTTCTGGACACGCGGGCCGATTCTTGCGCCGGTCGGCCGCACGTTGTAGGCTTATGGAAGTTCGATAAGCCGAGTCGGCATCGAATTTTCATGAGCGGTACCCCCGCACTATTCTCAAGCTATTTGCCTAGCCTAATTAGGCATAGCGAAGGAAAGGCATTACAACAGTGGCAACAAGCCAAGATATTCATTCCATGAAGCTGCCCGAACTCAAGGAATTGGCCAGGCAGCTGGGGTTGCGCGGTATTTCCGGCATGCGCAAGCCGGTCCTGATCGAGACGATCGAGGCGGCACGCTCGGGCGGCAAGGCCCCTGAGGGAGTAACCGTTGGTAAGCCCAAGGCTGCGGCCGCCGTGGCTAAGGGGGGCCAGGCAGCTGATCAGCAGCAGCCGACAGGGCAGGAGGCAAAGCCCGCCGCAGAAGGCGGACAGGAGATCACCGATACCAGGGAATCCGAGGAATCCAAGGACGGTCGTCCTGTCGGAGACCTCTTCGATGTTTTGGGCATTGACGATCATAAGAGCGGCCATAATAGCGAGCACCGGAACCGATTCCCCCATACCGTGGCCGATGAGGAGAACGTGGTCATATCCCGTCGCCGTCACCGCAACACGGATTCATCTCGAGGCTCTCACACCAACCGCAGCCGGAGCGAGCGTGAGCATGGCGAGGAGCGCGAAGGCTCCGGCTCAGTGCGCAATTTGGACGACATTCTGGCAGCTCTGCCCTCACGGAATGACCGCCCTCGTCGGCGCAGCTACGAGGATCACGGCGAGGAAGGGCATGACTACCGTCACAACGGCTATGATCGCCGGAACCGGGGCGATCGCAACGACCGCAACGACCGTCGCAACCGCAACAACCATCGCAGCAGCGGCCGGGATCGTGACTATGAGCCCAGGGAGAACTTCAAGCCCGAGGACCTGGTCCCCGTGGCGGGCATTGTGGATGTGCTGGACTCCTACGCCTTCGTGCGCACATCCGGCTACCTGCCCGGCCCAAACGACGTCTACATCTCCATGGGCCAGGTCAAGAAGTACGGCCTGCGCAAGGGCGATGCCGTGCATGGCTCCATCCGTCCCCCCCGCGAGGGTGAGCATCGCAACCAACGGCAGAAGTTCGTTCCTCTGCAGGCCATCGACTCTATCAACGGCATGAGCGTGGAGGACGCTGCAGGGCGCCCTCACTTCAACAAGCTGACCCCCCTCTACCCGCAGGAGCGCATGCGGATGGAGACCCAGCCCAAGAACATCACCGGTCGTCTGATCGACATCGTCGCCCCTATCGGCAAGGGCCAGCGCGGCCTGATAGTTTCGCCTCCCAAGGCTGGCAAGACCCTGACCCTGCAGTCCATCGCCAACTCCATCACCGCCAACAACCCAGAGGTGCACCTGATGGTGGTCCTGGTGGACGAGCGGCCCGAGGAGGTCACTGACATGGAACGCACGGTTCAGGGCGAGGTCATCTCCTCCACCTTCGACCGCCCCGCCAGCGATCACACCACCGTGGCCGAGCTGGCCATCGAACGGGCCAAACGGCTGGTGGAGCTGGGGCAGGATGTGGTGGTCCTTCTGGATTCCATGACCCGCCTGGCCCGCGCCTACAACATCTCGGCCCCCGCCTCCGGCCGCATCCTCTCCGGCGGCGTGGACGCGCAGGCCCTCTATCCGCCCAAGCGCTTCTTCGGCGCCGCCCGCAACATCGAGAACGGCGGCTCCTTGACCATCATCTCTTCGGCCCTGGTGGAGACCGGATCCAAGATGGACGAGGTCATCTTCGAGGAGTTCAAGGGCACAGGCAACATGGAGCTTAGGCTGACCCGGGATCTGGCTGACAAGCGCATGTTCCCCGCCATCGACATCAATGCCTCCGGCACCCGGCGCGAAGAGCTGATCACCGCGCCCGAGGAACTGGCTGTGGTCTACCGGCTGCGTCGTCTCCTGGGTGGCATGGAGACCGAGCAGGCCTACCAGACTCTGGTGCCCAGACTGAAGAAGACCGCCACCAACCGAGACTTCCTGGCAGCCATCAACCAGTCCATGCTGGCTCAGAAGTGACTCGGGCCTGATGACTGATTCGCCCGCTGGGCCCCATCCGCGACTCATTTCGCGGATGGGGCCCAGCGTATATGCAGTGATGCAAGGCAACGGTACCTTTCAACGGTTTGGCCCATTCGGATTCTGTCTGCTGTGATTTTCGGCTTTTTGTCTGACGGCCTTAGCTGGAGTGGGCTCATGGATTGCGGTTGCAGTTCGACCGGTTGATCCTGCAGGCGATCAGGCAGCGACAAAGACTGACAAGCGCCGTGAGGCGGCGGGTGCGGCCATCTTCATATGTTAAGGAATTCCTCTGCCGCGCATTCGGCACCTGCATCGGTGGGCGTGCGCGGATGAGCATCCCCCTGGAGCCTGTGTGATCCGCATGCCGAGTCAAGGCCGGTCTCGGAAAGGAGGAGCGGCTGAGGATGGTCGTCTGAAGCGTTTGATTAGACTGGTGACCTATGAGCGAAGCGAATGTGGAAACGGTGATCGATGATCAGGCGCGGAAGGGGGGAGCCAAGGCCGAAGCCGCCCGCCAGGTGGCAGAGCTGCGTGCTGATGTGGACACCATCGATGCTGCCATTATTGCCATGCTGGCTGAACGGTCCAGAGTGACGCGTCGCATTGGGCTTCTTAAAGCCCGAGCGGGGTTCGCTTCGGCGGATCTACATCGTGAGGCCGCCCAGGTGGCGGTCTTGCGAGGCAAGGCTGATGATTACGGACTGGACCCGGATCTGGCCGAGGCCTATCTTCATCTGGTGGCCGATGCCGCCAAGCGGTGTCACGAACGGCTGGCCGGCCAGGTTGGTTCACGCTGAAAGAGCCCATCATGCGATGATGGTCGTGGACATGGGCGAGCTCCTGTGCCCTCGGCCACAGTACCGAGAGCAAGACAGGTTCGTCTTACCAGCAAGTGCCAGGAGAACCCCCCCCCCCTCAGGGACCTGCTCTTGTCAAATGCCAGCCGTGGTCGGACCCGCGGCTTCCTGATGCTGCCGCCTTGCCGCCAGGACTGTTGCCGTCACGAATAGTCCGACAAACAGTATGACGAGCAGACCCCGGCTGCCGGTCAGCGGCAAAATATCCCTATAAGTGAAGGTCAGCCTCTCGGTCTCCGGACTGCCCTGGCCGATGTTCCAGGTGATGTTGACCGTTGTCGTGCCTGCCTTGAATGCCGGAGCGTAGAAGGTCCAGACATTTCTGGATTCCCATGTGTCCGCTCCGCCGTTCCGTTTCAGCTCGAGAACCTTTGTGGTATGCGGATCCGTTCCGACCGTGACTGCACTTACTGTGAACTGGGGCGGGCAGACCAGCGTGGCCGCTTTGATGCTGGCTGTGTCGGAACCGATGCCCAGCTGTTCGCCGTTGTTGTCTCCCCAGGCGTAGGCCTTGCCGTCTGAGTTGATGACCAGGGCCTGTCGTTCGCCTGCGCTGATCCGAGTGGTGTTGCTGTCTGCGTTCGCCACTTGAGCAGGGATTCTGCTGATCGGCCCCGCGATGGAGACATTGCCCAGGGCGTTCTGACCGTTGTTTCCCCAGCTGTAGATCCGTCCTCCGCCGTCGATCCCCAGGCAGAACCATCCTCCTGCGCTGACCTGGATGGGGCTGAAACCATCGCTGCTTCCGTCGGGGTCGGCCACCAAGGTCGGCACGGCGGCATCGTTGGTGTCTCCTGTGCCGAGGCGGCCGTCTGTATTTGCGCCCCAGGCGTAGGCCTTGCCGTCTCTGCCAATGGCCAGCGAGTGGGAGCCTCCTGCGCTGACTTGGGTGGCAAAGAAGCCTGCTGACCCGTCCCCGTATTCCAGGGGTGAGGACACGGATGTGGGAGCAGCCTTTGACGCCTGTGCACTGTTGCCCAGCCTGCCGCTATTGCCGTATCCCCAGGCGTAGACTTGTCCGCTCATGTCGATGGCCAGGGAGTGCTGGTATCCTGCACTGATCTGTCTGGCGTGAAAGCCGCTGGCGCCATTGCCTACATTCACCGATACGGGGGATGGGGCATTCCCTGTCGTCTTGCCGTCGCCCACCTGACCGCCGTTGCTCCTGTCACCCCAGGCGTAGACCTGATGATTCTTTCCAATGGCCAAGGAATGGTATCCCCCCGCGCTTACCTGCGTGTAGGTGAAATCCTCGTCGGCATTGGCTGGTTTCCTCACTAGGACGGGCACCTTGCTGCTGTCTGTGGTGCCGTTGCCGAGCTGTCCATTGCTGTTGCTCCCCCAGGCGTAGGCGTTCCCGTCGCTGCCGACGGCCAGAGAATGGTTCTTGCCAGTGCTGACCTGGGCGAAGCGGATGCCGCGCTGCGGAGGTGGAGTGATGCTGACCTGGTATCCGCCAGTGGACGGGTTGCCGGCCGGGTCGACAGTCATCCGGGCTGAATGTGTCCAGTGTGCGACCAGGGTCAGCGGGCTGGTGACCGGCTTGCTGAAGTCGTAGGCCACCCTGGAGCTGCCATCGGCGTCTTTGACAAACCAGCCGTCGAACTGGAAGCCTGCCTTGGCCAGGGTTTGCCGAGGCACCAATTCTCCTTCCTTGATGTTCTTGCTTGTCCATGCCGCTCCGGTGCCTCCGGCTGGCTCGAGCGCAATGAGCTTATCGACCGGATCGAAGGTGTAGCTGAATCGCTGTGTCTGCTTTGAGCCCCCGGAATCCCCGGCGATGTTCCAGGTGATGGTGAAGCTGGTGGGGCCGTACGGGTAGGCGGGCGTAGTAAAAGTCCAGTCCTGATTGTCATTCCAAGTGTCTCTGCCTCTCTGGGCCAGCTCCTTGGCCGGCCGGGCACCGCTCGCCATGTTGCCGAAGACGACCTTGGTGAGGGTGATTTGCGGCGGTTGCGTGGTGCCGGGCCGTGTGGAGGATGAGTCTCGTCCGAGCTGGTTGTAGTAGCTGTATCCCCAGGTGTAGAGCAATCCGTCGGACCCAATGGCTGTCTGGTGATGGCTGGAGGTGGATACGGAGCTGGCTTTCACAGACTGAGCCAAGACAATGGCAGTCGGGCTGATCTGCCATGCTGCTTCTTGGCTTGAGCCGTTGCCCAGCTGACCGTAGGCCTTTTTGCCCCAGGTATAGATCCTTCCGCTGTCATCTATAGCCTCGGATCCATCGTCGCCGGCGCTGATGGCGGTGATGTTGACAGCGTCGCTGCCGAAGCTGACTTCGACAGATCCCTTCACGCTTTCATTGGTATCTGCAGAGTGGCCGATTGCGGTGCCGGAACCCCAGCCGTAGACATCATGGTCGGTATCCAGTGCTAGCACATGCTGGTAGCCAGCGCTGATGGCTATATAGAACCGGTCGTCATGCTGCCCTGTGTCCAGGTCTCGGACACGTGCCGGCGTTGGGCTGTCATTGATGGTGCCGTCGCCGAGCTGTCCCCTGCTGTTTTCGCCCCAGGACCAGGCATGGCCCTGACTGTCCAGCGCTGTGCTGGTGGTGAAGCCTGCGCTGATGGCGGTGATGCCGGACAGCGACGTTACCTTGGCGGGCGAGGGGTGACTGTCGTTGTCCGAACTGCCGTTGCCGAGCTGTCCCCGTTGGTTGTCACCCCATGTGCAGACCGTTCCGTCCTTGGACAGGGCCATGGCGTAGGTTCGTCCTGCGCTGATGGCGGTGATTTCGGCATCGCCCGTCTTTGCCCTTGTCGGTTCGGTGGAATAATCCTCGGCGGAGCCGTTGCCGAGCTGCCCCTTGCCGTTGCTGCCCCAAGTGTAGACCGTGCCGTCTGAGGCCAGGGCCATGGAGTAGGCATCACCTGCACTGACGGCTGTGAAGGTCTTTCCTTTTACGGCATCATTATCGGTGATCCGCACTGGTGTTGCCGCCGTGCCAGTGTCCTTGCCGTTGCCCAAGGTTCCGCTGGCCTGGCTTCCCCAGGCATACACGTGCCCGTCAGAGCCCACGGCCAGGGTGTGGTAGCGGCCTGTGCTGACCTGCGCGAACCGTACCCCTTTGGGTTTTGGGGGAGTCAGGGTGATTGTAGAGCCCCCGGTGTCATCGCCGTGGAGGGCGTCCGCTGTTTTCCATTCGGCATTCGACGATGACCAATGGGCTTTCAGGTTCAGTGGTCTGGTGACCGGCTTGCTGAAGTCGTAGGCCACCCTGGAGCTGCCATCGGCGTCTTCGACGAACCAGCCGTCGAAGACGCAGCCTGACTTGGTCACGGTGGGGGGCGAAGCAAGCTGGCCTGCAGTTACGGATTGATTGGAGGTCTGTGAGCCTCCGTCCGAATCAAAGACGATCTTCTGCGCAGTGGGTGTGAAAGTATAGTCGGCGATGACTTGCCCCTGCTGTTTTGCGCCTCCGATGGCCCATTGTCCATCATTGATTTTGATCTTGGTGGTTCCGTAAGTGTGGTGAGGGGTGGTGACCGTCCATTGGCCATTCGCGCTCCATGTGTCGTCCGAGGCTCGGCTGATCGGGGTGCTGCTGTCGGTCTTGGCTACATCGGTTTTGCCGAAGCGCAGCTTGGACAGGTCTATCTGAGGGGGGCTGACCAGTGTAGGTTTGGTCTGCGGGCCGGACGCAGGCCCATTGTCGCCTTCTCCAAGTTTGCCGTTCCTTGCCTCCCCCCAGCTGTAGGGGAGTCCGTCGGAGCCGATGGCCAGGCTGTGTCGGCAGACATCGAATGCAGCGACTGTGGCGCCCGTCAGGCTCACCTTGGTCATGGCTGATTTGGGGCTTGTCGTTCCGTCGCCCAGCTGACCGCTGGAATTGCTGCCGAGCATATACAGGCTGCCCGCAGAGTCGATCACCGCAGAGGAGAAATCGCCGGCGCTGACTGCGGTAGGTGCCGCTGTCCCCGCAGGCAGACTGATCTGGCTGGGGTGAAAGGCGTGAACGCTGTCGACATCGGTGTCGCTTCCCTTGGTCAGCGGATAGCCCCAGAAATACACCCCGCCCGCCTTGCTCAGCGCCAGGACATGCAGATACCCTGCATCGATGTCGGTATAGACAGTGTCATCCTCGGTTCCGCCCTGGTCTTTAAGAATGCGTGTGGGCGTGTAGACGCCGCTGGCTGCGTTGCCAGCTGTTCCGTTGGCCAGCTGGCCTCCCTGGTTGCGGCCCCAGGCATAGGCATGGCCCTGGCTGTCCAATGCCGTTTGGAAATCGTATCCGGCGCTGATGACTGCGAAGGTGATGCCGGATGGTGAATGGACCGCGGCGGGCGTGGGGTTGGCGTTGACGCCGGACAGCCCATTGCCGAGCTGGCCGTATTCGTTGTCCCCCCAGGTGTAGATCGTGCCATCCGAGGCCAGAGCCATGGCATGCCAGTACCCGGCGCTGACGGCGGTGATTGTGGCCCTGAGGTTTGCCTTCACCGGTTCGGCGGAGTCCGTGGTGGAGCCATTGCCGAGTTCGCCGCGGCTGTTGTTGCCCCAGGTGTAGACCGTCCCGTCAGAGGCCAGGGCCATGGAGAATGTGGTTCCTGCGCTGACGGCTATGAAGGTCTTGCCTTGTATGGCTGCATTGTCAGTTATCCGCACCGGTGTGTCTGCATTGGTGAGGGTGCCGTTGCCGAGTTCGCCCTTGCTGTTGTCGCCCCAGGCGTAGATGTGGCCGTCTGAACCCACGGCAAGGGTGTGGTCGTGTCCGGCGCTGACCTGTGCGAATCTGACCCCTCGGGGCTTGGGCGGAGTCAGGGTGATTGCGGAGCCCCCTGTGTCTTCGCCGCTGGCGTCGGCTGTTGTCCACCGGCCATCTTTGATCGGTGACCAGTGGGCTGTAAGCGACTGCGGGCCGGTGACCGGCTTGCCGAAGTCGTAGGCCACCTTGGAATCTTTCAGGAACCAGCCGTCGAAGAGGCAGCCCGACTTGGTGACGGAGGGAGGGGATGCCAGATGACCTGCGGTTACCGACTGGTTCAAGGCTGGTGAGCCGGGAGCCTGCGAGCCTCCGTCCGGATCGAAGGTGATGGCATACGATGATGAATCCATAGTTCGGGATGGCTTGTCTCCGCGCGGCCTGTCCTTGAACGATTCGTCCGCCCCTTTTCCGCTCAATGGTTGGAGGGCCTTGAGCGGGGAAGGATTGCCGCTGGCCAGCGGAGACGGCCAGGCTGTTGGGGTCAGGGCCCTTGCCTCCGCCGCCCTGCCTGGGCCCATGTTGCTGTATTGTCCGGGGGAGGGCGCTCCGTCCTCAGCCGTGCCGCTGCTCCCCGCGGTAGGCGCCGGCGCCATCTCGTCGGTGGATGCGTACGCCCCCGTTGACGCTCCGACCAGCGCCAGCCCAACCATAGCCGTCAATGCCATCAGTCTGCGGATGCCATGATCTTTCCCCACTTGAATCTTCCTTCTCCCAGTGTGCCGACTCCCCAGGCCAAGGCCCAAAACTGCGTCGATGCACACCGATTAAAGCCCCTATACACGTTCAACCTTAGCATTGCAATCAATGGCAGGATCGGGGTGTCGTATTCAGGCTCTTGCACCGCTGCAGGGCAGCCTGCAGCTGACCCGACCCTTGACAATGGAACAGGGATGAACGCTGATCAATCCTGTTGTTCCTGTATGCTGCAAGTCGCGGTTTAAGGAAGGGCCGAGGATGTAAGGATTGTGTTCCGTCTCTTGTGCGAGCGGCAATCATACGCTCGGCATCGCGGATTGTTATGATGGCCGCCCTGGAGACGACGATGTCTTCAGGGCGGCGGCGGGTGGCCAGGGCCGAATCGCTTCGGTTGCCTTGCGAATCCTGGAGCTTACTTGCGAGGCTTCTTGGCCGGAGGCTCGCCCAGCTGGCTGGCAGTCACACGGATGCCGGCCTCATCCTCGGCGGATCCCATCCCTTCGGGCTGGTTGGCTTCCTCGGCCAGTTTCAGGTTTCCAGTGACCCTGCCTGCTTCGGCTATATCTTCCAAAGCGTTCTTCACAGCTTCCAGGCCCTCCGGTGCCACGCTGAGAGATGCGGAGAGGATAGGGGTCCTCATGGAGACCTTGGCCTCTGACTTGATTCGCCGCAGGGATGCCAGGGCGCTTCCTGCCCAGGCCAGAAGGGCTGGGTCCTGGCCCTGGGCGGCAGCCAGGTATGTTTCCGGGTGAGGCCAGGAGGCCCGGTGAACTGAACCGTCCCCCTGGTGCATCCACTGCCATGCCTCCTCGGTGGCGAAGGGCAGGAAGGGGGCCAGAAGACGGTCAAGCGCATCCAGGACCAGCCCCAGGGTCGTGCGGGCGCTCAGCACCTGGGCATCATCGGGGATCCTGCCTGTGGCGTCAGCGGTTCCGTAGGCCCGGTTCTTGGCCAGCTCGATGTAGTTGTCGCAGAAGTCCCAGAAGAAGGATTCGGTCACCTCCAGGGCCTTGGAGTGCTCGTAGGATTCCAGGGCCTTGGTGGCCTGGTCGATCACCCTTGCAAGGCCGGCCAGGACCGCGCGATCCAGCGGGACCGTGACGCCGGCAGGATTCCAGGTGGTCTCCGCTGCCTGGGTGACCTTATGGTTCTCGTCCTCGCGGCCGATGGCCAGGGCGAACTTGACGGCGTTGAGAAGTTTGACGGCCAGACGGCGGCCTATCTTCATCTGCCCCTCATCGTAGGTGGCGTCCAGACCCAGCCGGGCGCAGGATGCCCAGTAGCGCACGGCATCGGCGCCATACTTTTTGATGGGTTCATCCGGCACTACTACATTGCCCTTGGACTTGCTCATCTTCTTATGGTCCGGGTCCAGGATCCATCCCGACAGGGTGGTGTCGCTCCAGGGCAGGCAGCCGTTCTCCAAGTGCGCCCGGTCTATGGAGCTGAAGAGCCAGGTGCGGATGATGTCCTGGCCCTGGGGTCGCAGGTCCATGGGGAAGGTAGCCTTGAAGAGGGCCTGGTCTTTCTCGCTCGGTTCGGCCCAGTGGGTCACGATTTGAGGGGTCAGGGAACTGGTGGCCCAGGTGTCCATGATGTCCTTCTCGGCCGTGAATCCGCTGGGCTGGTCGCGCTGAGACTCTTCGAAGCCTTCGGGCACATCAGTGCTGGGATCAATGGGGAGCCTGTCCTCGGCCGGGGTGATGGGATGGGCGTAGTCAGTCTCGCCGTTCTCCTTTACCGGGTACCAGAGGGGGAAAGGAACTCCGAAGAAGCGCTGGCGGGAAATCAGCCAATCGCCGTTCAGGCCCTCGACCCAGTTGTTGTAACGCACCCGCATGAAGTCCGGATGGAAGTTGAGCTCTCTGCCGCGCTCCAGCAGCTCCTGGTTCAGTTTCTGGTCAGTGCCGCCGTTGCGCAGATACCATTGACGGGAGGTGACGATCTCCAGGGGTTTGTCGCCCTTCTCATAGAAGTTGGTCATGCGCTTGGTGGGCTTGGGCTCGCCGTCCAGGTCGCCGGACTCGCGCAGGGCGTCCACGATGATCTTGCGGGCTGAGAAGGTGGTCTTGCCTTCGGTCTGCTTGAAGATTCGCCGTCCGCCTTCATCGGTGATCCAGTCAGGCACATCCATGACGATTCGACCGTTGCGCTGGATGATGGACCTGGTGGGCAGGTTCAGATCCCGCCACCACTGCACGTCGGTTACGTCGCCGAAGGTGCAGCACATGGCGATGCCGGCGCCCTTGTCCATCTCGGCGGCGGGGTGGGCCAGAATGGGCACCTCTACCTTGAACAGGGGGGAGTAAACCTTCTGCCCGAAGTACTTCTGATAGCGCTTGTCGTCAGGGTGGGCGATCAGGGCGCCGCAGGCCGCCAACAGCTCAGGCCTGGTGGTCTCGATGTATATTGGCGCGCCGTCCGCAAACCGGAAGGCCACCCGATGGTAGAAGCCGTCGTACTCGCGCGACTCGAGCTCGGCCTGGGCCACGGCGGTCTGGAAGGTCACGTCCCAGAGTCCGGGGGCCTCCTTCTGATAGGCCTCGCCCCGGGCCAGGTTCCGCAGGAAAGCCTTCTGTGCCACCCGGCGGGGATGCTCGCCGATGGTGTGGTAGGTCTGCGACCAATCCACTGACAGGCCCAGCGACCGCCAGAGCTGCTCGAAGAGCTTCTCGTCCTCGGTGGTCAGTTCTTCGCACAGTTCGATGAAGTTCTGACGGGAGACGGGCACCTGGTCCTTGGCGCTGATTTTCTTGCCCTTGGTCCCGTGGAAGGGAGGCTTGAAGTTCGGATCGTACTTGAGCGAGGTGTCCACGCGAACCCCGTAGTAGTTCTGAACCCGCCGCTCAGTGGGCAGGCCGTTGTCGTCCCAGCCCATGGGGTAGAAGACGTCGTATCCCTGCATCCGCTTGAACCGGGCGATTACGTCGGTATGGGTGTATGAGAAGACGTGCCCCACATGCAAATGCCCCGAAACCGTGGGCGGCGGGGTGTCGATGGAGTAGACGCCGGAGCGCTCGCGGGTGTTGCGGAAGCGGTAGACGCCGGACTCATCCCAGTCGCGGCACCACTTTTCCTCCAGGCCATCCACGCCCACCCTGTCAGGTAGGGGGGTCAGATGGGCATTGACGATTCCTTGGTGTTCAGCAGACATACCAGCATTTTATGGACGAATGGTGACAAGGAGTCCCGGTTTCCTCAACCCTTGATATGCAGGTTCCACAGGGGCAGGTAGCGGTCCAACAGCGAGCTGGGCATACCCTGGAGTCGGGGAGCGCTCAGGACCAAGGGTGTGCGCTCATAAAGCCAGTCGCTGGGGGAGAGGTCGCTGACCTGTCGGGCGAAAGCCCGTAGCCGTTCGGCATAGGTATTCTGGTCGGTGCTGGCCTTGACCTGCTTCCAGGATTCCTGGACCTCGGTGTTGTCGAAGAGCATGGTGGCGTTGGGGTCGGCGAAGCGGCCGATGTCGTCATTGTTCATGATCAGCAGGGCCATGTCGTAGTCGTGACGGGTGAGCACCTGGTCGCGGAATGCAGCCTGATCCACCATGGAGACCTGGGTGGGGATGCCCACCGCCTTCAGCTGCGTGCTGATCAGATCGCCAACTTGGCTGCCGAATTCCTGGGGATAGACCAGGCGCAGGCCGCCGTGATAGTAGGACTGGGCATAGTAGGAGGCTCGACGAGCCGCTTGGACACGATCGAATGGGAAGGCCTGCAGACTGGGATCGTAGCCTGGGCTGAGCGGGTTGAGTGGTCCACCTAGCGCCTTGGCTGCGCCGCCTTCCAGATCGGCCAGCGCCTGGCGGTCCAGGGCGTAGCGAACGGCCTCGCGCACATGTTGGTCGGACAACAGACTGGATGCCTCGTTGTTGAAGGCCAGGACCACATTGTTTGAGCTGGGTGTTGCTGTCGGAGCCTTACCAGCCTGCTTGGCGGTAGCCGGATCCATGTCCACTACAGCGTCCAGACGTCCCTGGTTCAGATCTTTGACGGTCTGCTCGGGGCTTCCGGCATAGCTGAAGATGACCTTGTGGATGGCGGCCTTGTCCGGGCCCCGGTAGGACTTGTTGGTGGTGAGGGTCAGGCTGGCTCCCGGCTGCCAGTCATCCACTTGATATGGGCCTGATCCGGCCGATTGGGTGGAGTAGTTGACGTGGGCCTGGCGATCGTAGACAATGCCGGCCCGACCGCTCAGAGCGGTCAGCAGATGGGCATCCGGGCTCTTCAGTCTGATCACCAGGGTGGCATTATCCGGGTTGGTGACCCTGGCCAGGCCATCCAGGTCCTGGTGGCCCTGATACTGGTGGTCGAGGATCTGCCGCAGGGACCAGAGGGCATCCTCTGAGGTCAGCTGGCGTCCGTCGGCGAAGCGGGCATCATTGCGCAGATGAAAGGTGTAGAGCAGCCCATCGGCGGAGATCTCCCAGTTCTGGGCCAGTCCAGGAGTCGGCCGACCTTGGGCGTCGGGCCTGGTCAGGGTCTGGTAGACGTTGCCCATCAGGGCCTGGTCAGTGGCCTGACCGGGCTCGGTGCGGATGTCCAAGGAGACCGGAGCCTGCCGGGCCCTGATGCGCACTACCTGGCCCGAGCCTCCAAGGTTCCAGGGCAGCCGCCAGCCTCCCTGGCCAGTCAACAACGGCCAGGCCATGTAGGTGCCCGCGGTCAGGACCGCCAGTACCAGGATGAAGATGATTCCGGAGCTGATTCGTCTGTGTCTGCCGCTTGCCATGGTTTTGATTCTATCGAGAGGTCGGTCCGGCCAGGAGCTCGGCGCTGGGACATGTCTCGGCCAGTGGGCAGTGCAGGCAGTCAGGTTTGCGGGCGTGGCAGGTAGCCCGGCCGTGGAGGATCAGTCTGTGCGATAGATTGGTCCAGTCCTCGGGCGGGAAGCAGTCGCAGATCTCATGCTCGATCTTCACCGGATCGGGATGGGTGCTGCGCCAGTCGGTCCGCCAGCGCAGGCGGCCGGTGACCCGGGTGACGTGGGTGTCCACAGGGAATCCAGGAATGTTGAAGGCGTTGCCCAGGACCACGTTGGCGGTCTTGCGCCCCACACCAGGTAGGCTGGTCAACTCCCCCATGGTCTCAGGGACCTTTCCGCCGTAATCCTCGGTCAGCATCAGGGAGAGCCCCAGCAGGTGGCGGGCCTTGGCGTGGTAGAAGCCTACCGGATGGATGATGGCCTCCAGCTCGGTCGGCTGGGCCTGGGCCATGGTTGCAGGGTCGGGGTAGCGCTCGAAGAGTTCGGGGGTCACCGAGTTGACCCGCTTGTCGGTGGTCTGGGCGCTCAGGACCGTGGCCACCAGCAGTTCGAAGGGGTTGCGGAAGTGCAGGGCGCAGACCGCCTCGGGAAAGACTTGGCAAAGGATGCGGTATTCCTCGTGCATGCGGGTCAGGCGCTGGGCTTTGCTCTCCCTGCCTTGGGGGTGCTTTCGATTGGATGATGCATCAGTCACTATGATCGGTTTTTTTCTTCTTGGCATCTTTGGATTGTTCGGACTGGCTGTCATTTTGCTCGGCGGTATCCGGTTCGCTTCCTGCATCTGTCGTGGCCTTGGGAGCCTGGGCCGTTCTGGCCGATGAGGGCGGGTCGAACCGGTATCCCACATTGCGGACCGTGCCGATCAGGTGCTCGTACTCGCTGCCCAGCTTGGCCCTGAGCCGCCGCACGTGTACATCCACCGTTCTGGTGCCGCCGTAGTAGTCATAGCCCCAGACCTCCTGGAGGAGCTGTGCCCTGGTGAAGACCCTGCCGGGATGCTGGACCAGGTATTTGAGCAGCTCAAATTCCTTGTAGGCCAGGTTGATGGGACGGCCGTGTATCCGGGCCGTGTAGCTTTCGGTGTCCACAACCAGGTCACCCGAGCGAACCTGGCCAGTGGGCACCTGATCCTCCGCCTCTTCCGGCTGGGCATCCGGCTTGCGCGTCGGTGTCACGCGCTGACAGACCAAGCGCAACCGGGCCTCGACCTCGGCGGGTGATGCGGACTGAATGATCACATCAGCTACACCCCAGCTGGCATTGACCACGGTGAAGCCACCCTCGCTCAGAATCAGGATGATGGGCGTGGACAGGCCCGAGGCTCGGGTCAGGTTGCAGAGGGTCTTGGCCTCGGCCAGGTCGTCGCTGGCATCGATCAGCAGAACGGTATCCTCGGGCATTCTTACCAGGGATGCGGCGTCCAAGGGCAGGACGCGCACTCGATGGGAGAGCAGGGCCAAGGCGGGCAGAACCGATGCCGGGTCATCGGCGCAGGTCATCAGGGTCAGATCCGTCACGGGGTACCTTCTTCCCTGTCCGTTCGTCCATAGCGGTGGATTCGTTGAACAGTCGTCATCATTGTACAATCGGCCCGTCACAGGGGCTCCGAGTTCTCAGGATGGCCTTGCCCTAGGATGTGACGTATGGCTCCCCGACGGGGACAGGCAGGAGGACCCATGGCGCAGACCGTAAAAGAAACCCGGGATGGGCGCGCGCCCGCTCTGACGCAGTTGGTGGCCCTGGCGGCCCTGATCCTGCCGGGCGTGGCGACGGGCTTGCTGGCCGCTCCTCGGGTCGCTCGATGGGTGCAGGCCGTTCTGGTTTTGGTGCTGGCATTGGCCCTGTTGGCCTCTTGGCCCCTGGTGGGCAAAGGCATCCGACCCGGTCCTGACCGAGCCATGTTCGGCCTGCTGACCTTGGTCGCTCTGGTGCCGGCCCTGGTCGTACAGGGGCCTGGTGCCCTCTGGGCCTGGCTGACGACTGCGGCATTCCTGCTGGCCCTCCTGGCCGTGTTCATGTTTGTTCGGCAGATGCTGCGTCGGGACAGGCGGATGGTCATTCGGGGCATTTCTGCAACCGCCATGGGCGGGGTGACCGCCGTCGCTGCCTCGGGGTGGGTCTTCCTGCCAGAGCTGATCAGAGGCCTGCGACCTGACCTGATGCTGATCCTGGTGGTGCTTGTGGCCTTGCTGCTGCTGGTCGGGTTGATGACTTCGGGCTATCACTGGGCCCAGGAGGCAGCTGATCGGCGTGGGGCCGTTGGCCTGGCGCTGATGTCGGTTCTTTTGGCCGGATCCATCGTGGCCCTGTCCGTCATGGTCTTGCAGACGACGTTCTGAGTCAGGCATTCATCAGGTGATCCAGAAGGATCTGGATGCCCATGACAATCAGAATGATGCCGCCTGCGATTCTGGCAGGCTTGCGCCAGCGGGACCCGACCGCGTATCCGATGCGCAGCCCCAGAATGGAGGCCGCCGCCGTCACCAGCCCGATGACCAGTGCGGACAGCCAGATGTTGATGCCCAGCAGGGCCAGACCCGCGCCCACTCCGAATGAGTCGATGCTGGTGGCGATGGCCGCAGGAAGCATCTTCCGCCAGGAGAAGTTCTCCTCGCCGTCCGCTCCCTCCTCCTTGCCGTAGACACCCTCTCGGATCATGTTGACCCCGATGGCTGAAAGGATGCCGAAGACAATCCAGTGATCCACAGCGGCCAGGGAATCCTGCAGCATGGAAGCGGCGAAGTAACCTAGCAGGGGCAGCAGAGTCTGGAATCCGCCGAACCACAGCCCGACCAGCCAATGGTGGCGCGCCCGCAGTCGGTCCACGGACAGTCCCTTGCTGATGGAGACGGCGAAGGCATCAGAAGATACACCTAAAGCGATAAACAACAATCTCAAGAACACGGCATTCCTTGAAAGGGTTCATCCCTGGTGGGATGGGCCTCGACCAGGTCTCCTCAAACCCGCCTACGCCTCGGGAGCGTCGAGCGCGGAACTGCCGATTGGAATCGGCTTTGAATTCGTTGAACGTCGTTCACATGCTACGCCATAACAATATGGACACAGATTTTACTTGTCAGCGCTGTGATAATCAAGCATGACAGGCTATCCGATCGGCCCCTTAGTGAGCCATGGTCACAGTCAGACTGCCCCCTGCCGCATGGACGGCGCTGATGACCGTGCTCAGTGCCGGATTTCCTTGATTGCTCAGGGCCTTGTAGATGCCCGACCGGGATCGGTCGGCATCAGAGGCGATGGCGCTCATATGCCTCTGTGCTCGTGCCACCTCACCGAGTGCATCTGCGATGATGGCAGCCCCCTGCCGAGAGGTTTCGGCCTTGTCGGCCTCCTCCATGGCAACCTGCAGGTAGCGGACGGCTGTTTGCTCGGTATGTATATGGTCGCCTGCATGAAATTCCCTGATCTTCAACGTCATCACGACTCTGTCCTTAATGTGGTCCGTTTGTTCCCCATCTGGATGCCGTCAGCTCTCCAGATATGACTTCCACAGATGTTTTGCCCGGTCTATGTCCCTCTTCTGGTGAGTCTTGCTGCCGCCGCAAAGCAGCAACACGACCTGTTTGTTCTTCAGTCCGAAGTCGGTGCGGTAACCCGGACCATTGTGAAAACGCATTTCAAATACGCCTTCTCCCACAGTCTTCCAGTCGCCTAAAAGGTGTCCGGATCGTTTTACTTGTTCCCATCGGTGTAGGATGCGGGCTGCCGACTGAGTGTCTTTCAACTCATCAATCCACCGGCTGAATTCCTCAGTCTCCAGTACCTCAATGATGGATAAGGGCATGGTGTCGCTTTCCCCTCTTATTTCGAGAAGATGCGTCCCATTCCCCACAAGAAAGTGTACACTACAGTGTACATTGCAACAATTGTTTATGACACCTGAATGTCGAGTGATTCGCGAATGCTGTAGTCAGTTTTCGAGTACTACTGATCCTGGTAGGTGACGGCGTAAAACTCGCCGTTCTGGAAGCGGGCCATGTACACGTCGCTGACCTTGTCTATGCCCTGTTTGGCCAGTTGCTCATTGAGCCAGTCCTCGTCCCGTCCCATGGTATCCAGCACGTCGGGATTGACCCGTCCGTCCATGACCACCGGATAGCGCACGTCCTTGTCACCCTCGGAGATGATGGTCAGGCTGCCGTTCTGTTCGACGATGCCCCGCTTGACGTCGCGGATGTCGTTGATGCCCTTGGTGCGCAGCTTGAAGTCCACCTCCTTGGCTGTCAGGTTGACCTTGAGACAATTTTGTACCAGCAGTTTGCCGTTTTTGATGATGGTGACCGGTTCGCCGTCGATGTACTTGCCCACTGCATGGATGTGGGTCTTGGCGTATCGGGTGATGAGGATCAGCGCCGCCCATATCAGCAAGATGACGATGTACTGGGCCATGGAGATGCTGTCGCTGTAGATGACCCCGCCGATGATGCCGCCCAGGACGTAGTTCTGCAGCTGGTCCATGGGTGAGGTGGGCGCCAGATTCCCCTTGCCGGTCACGTTGATGAGCAGGGTGATGAAGAGCAGCCCGACGATCAGCTTCAGGGCCACGTTGACGTAGAAATTGATATCCATGGGTCACTCTCCGATCACGGTGATGTCTGGGTGGTACAGGTCGGCGCGCTGCAGCAGGAACTCGGAGCCGGAGCTGTTGAATACCAGGGTGTAGTAGCCCTTGGGGGTCTTGATGATCATGTCGTTGTTGCGCGAGGTGTCGTTGATACTGATTTGCTCAGGCTTGACCTTGAGTTTGGCAGCGGATTTGTCGATGACGGTGGTCAGCTGACCGCTCTGCAGGCTGGCTGTGCGCAGATTGGTGTAGTCGCTGTACTGGATGGCCGCCGCCAGCAGAAGCAGGGTGGCCAGGATGATAGACAGATCCTTGTACTTATGGTTCCAACGGTGGCGGGAGTACATGAACAGGAAGAAGAGAAAGGCCAGGGCCAGAACGACGACCACGATGATCCTGATCATGGTCCAGTTGGTCTGCCCGCCCTTGAGGTATTGGTATGTATAGAAAGTCATAGCCGCTCCTGCCCTTGCGCACACCCGCAATTGGCAATCGTAGACGGCCAGACGTGTTTTGGGAGGATTTGGGCATGCAAAACCCCGGTTCAGGCGCTCGATTGGGCCCTTGCCGGGGTGGTTGTGACCGCTAGTCGGCCCTGAGAGGTCAGTGCTGTTCGGCCAGGCGCTGGCGTGCAGCCTTGATCTGGGTCTCGGCGGCCTCCGCGTTGGTCCAGTAATCGCCGGGCATGACCTCCTTGCCCGGCTCCAGGGCCTTGTACTGCTCGAAGAAGTGCTTGATCTCCTGCTTGTGGAAGTCGGAGACGTCATCGATGTCCTTGATGGCATCGAAGCGCACATCGGCGGGCACGCAAAGGACCTTGTCGTCCCCGCCAGCCTCGTCGACCATGTGGTAGAGACCCACGGCGCGGCATTCGACGATGCAGCCCGGGAAGACCGAATCGGGAATCATGACCAGGGCATCCAGGGGATCGCCGTCCTCGCCCAGGGTGCCGTCGATGTAGCCGTAGTCGTCGGGGTAGCCCATGGAGGTGAAGAGGGTGCGGTCCAGCCTGATGTGGCCGCTGTCGTGGTCCATCTCATACTTGTTGCGGGAGCCCCGAGGAATCTCGACCAACACGTCGAATGTTTCTGCCATTGTCCTGTCTCCTTTTCGGTCTGGACGGCATAGGAATGTCTCATACACAGCATAACCGTCCCGGGGCACATTCGACCACAGTGCTTCGCTGACGCTCACGCCTGCTCGGCGGCCGTTCATACTCGATTCATGGGGTGGGCGAAGAGTGAGGACAAGTATGAACAAGCGCAGATGGACGGGTCTGCTGGCGGCCTTGGCTGCACTGGCGACGCTTGTAGGCCCGGCGGCCCCCGCCATGGCCGGCGGCGGATCAGGACATTCCGGCGGTGGTGCTGAAGGCAATGGCCGGTTTTGGCAGGGCTGGACCTACAAGGATGACGACCATGGCTCCTTCGGTGGCTATGAGATTGGCAGCATCGACAGGGCCTTCTCCAAAATGGGGATTGTGGATGGCGGCAATGCCACCACTGCTCGGGTCAAACGCCAGGCTCTGGATGAGGCCAACGGCAACTGCCAGGCACGCTTTAACGAGGCCCATGCCGACGAATCCGGACAAAGCCACTGCCGGGTGACCGGCGTGGGTGTGGTCACGGGCTATCGCGGCTCTCAGCGGGTCTTCGATGGGGTCAGCATGGCCATCCACAGCATATGGATGGACAACTGGCGAAGTCAGGTGGCCAACCGTACCTTCAGCAACCGCGGGGTGACCTATCGGACCGGCGAACCTTTTTGGGACCAGCCCGGAGACAGCCTGGACAAGTTCGCCGACATGTATGCCGGCAACGAGCACAGCATCTCCCTGGTGGTCTTCATGCTCAATGACTATGAGCCTAAACCGGCCGATCTGCCGCCGAATCCACCCGACAAGAAAGTGGATCCTGGCACCAGCGCGGATGGGATGACCAACCGCACCCGCATCGAGACAGGAACCGGTCGGGGCGGCCGCGAGTTGACCTTCAGCGATGTCTTCGATCCCCAAGGCAAGCAGTACCGTGTCACCGGGCAGAAGGTCAAAGACCTGACCAGCGGTGAGGATCTGACCAGCAAATTCGCTTTCAACACGGCCGATGGAAGCAGACCGCCCGGCAATAGGGCTACAGCCACCTGGAAGGGCGGGACTCTGCCTGAGGAGCATCAATGGGTATGGCAGCTGGATGTGACTGTCGAGCAGCCGGATATCGGGGTCATCCTGGACTGTGGAAAAGTCCGTTGGAAGGGCACCGTCCGTCAGGTTGATCAATCGACCCCTGAACGCCGCACTCCCACCTGGAAGCCCAGACCAGACAAATCCTGGATTCTGCGCGATCCTGCTACCGGGCTTTGGAAAGCAGTCGTCGACCCTCAGTGGACCAACAAAACCGGTGCGGATGGACATGCCTTTCTGGACGGCGACAGAGTGGGGTCGGTGGTCAACGCCACTGCTGAAGCCCATCTGATTGAGGCTCCTAAGGTTTTTACCCTGACTGACGACTGGAGCGCTGCCGACTATCTGGTTGATCAGGATGGTGCTCGGGCCATTCGGATTTTCGAGGCCAAGGCCAAGGTGGATGCAGATGGGCACTACCGCCGAAGCAGCATCCAGGACATTGTGAACAAGGGCAGGGATGTGACCGATCGTTTCGAGATCAGCGTGACCGGCACTCGGGCGCGTGTACAGGCCAAAAGCGGATGGCTGAAGGGTCTCAAGGGGATGGAGGATCCTAGGCAGGTCACCATGCTGGTTCCTTTTACGGTTCGCTTCGCCAACGGCGGTGGTGCAGCCAAGGTTCGCAAGGATCTGGGCGGAACATCTGACCAGGAACTGACTTTCTGCAAGGCCCCGAACGGCCATGGCAGCCAGGGCGCGGCGCTGACCAACTCGGGTTCCCAGACTGTCAACACGCAGAGCGTACAGACCAACAAGCCGGGCATCTGTGGATACCTGCCTCCGGTGCGCAAGGATGTCATTTCGGAGGCCGGCCAAGGCGGGGAGCAGGCCAGCGTTGACGGCAAGGTGGTCTTTCCTGGTCAGAGGCTGGAGTATCAGCTGGACACCCAGCCCAGCCTGCCCGACAATCTGGCCTATCCTGTCAAATCAATCATCCTGACGGATGTCTACGATCGCTGGTTTTTGCCCGACAAGCAGACTCTTGAAGTGACTGACCTGCAGAGCGGCGACGTCATCGCCAAGACCGGATACGCCACAAAGTGGAAAGACAAGGAGCACAGCCTTCGGATGACCATCACCGACCCCGCCCGGATCAGCCAGTGGCGTGCCGGGGGCAATCCCAGGATCCGTCTGCGTTTTGAAGGCAGGGTTGATCCCAAGGCTCCAACGGATCATCGTGTAGGCAATCAGTGGGTACTGACGCTGAACAACTCGTTGACCCCCTCCAACCAGGTAAGCAATCCACTGGCTGACTTCCACCCCTCAAAGAACGATGTCAGCGCACATGATCCAGGAGTCAGCATCGACGGCAAGGTGCTTTTTGTGGGCGACCGAGGGGCCTACCGGATCAGTCTGGACGCCCGTCGCAAAGACACCGCCTATCCGGTCTGGCGGCTGGGTATGGCGGATGCCTACGACGCTCGTCACCTGGATATCAATTCCAAACATATCGAGGTTTTGGGTTCCGACGGCCGCGATTACACCAAGGCTTTCAATATCCAGGTTGAAAACGGTGTAGTCCTGGTCTTCGCCAAAACCGTGGATACCTATGTTCCTGCCACCGGCGTCACACTCAAAGGGGATCCCCAGCCTACCGATCTGGCTGCCTATGCTGCTGCCCGCGGTCATAATCCCCTCAGAGAGCCGGCTATTGACCAAGGACTGCTGGGACGCACCTACGATGTGGTCCTGCCTTACACGGTCATCCGCGCAGAATCAGGTTATGTAGTACGCAACCAAGCGACCCAGATCGTCAACGACCTGCATAAAGCGACCAACGTGGTTACCAATCCGGTCAAGTTGCTCAATCCCGCCAAGGATGTGGTGGTCGCCGTGGGCGGGAAAAGCGCACATGGCGGCAGTATCTACCGCGATCGGCTCTTCCTCTATCGCCTGGACTCCAGTCTGCTGCCGGCCGGAAGGGCTTACCCGCAAGTGAAAACCTGGCGGATTGAGGATCGGCTGGACCCCACGGTGGATCGATTCACTGGCCATTGGGCCGTCTACGCAACCCAGGACCTTTACGAGAACGGGCACATCCTGATTCATCATGGACAGATTATGGCTGGTTCGGACATGTCTGCAGACATTCATGGCGATCCCTTGTTTACTATGACTGCGGATCCTGCAGGCCTGGTCAAAGTGGAAGCCACACCTCGATATTTGGTCTTGGTCAGCGCTTCAGGCGACCGCCCGATCGGTTGGAGGGCCTACCTGCAATGTAGGCGGCTGAAGAACGTGGAACGTCATGAGAACCGATTCGCTGAGTTCTATCAGGACAAGACCCTGGTCTCCAACACAGTTTGGACCAGAACGCCCGATATGACCCCGGCTCTGCATATCGAAAAATTTGATCAGGCTGGTGGCATGCCCATGGGTGATCGGGATCAGCCGGAACAGGCCCTCCGGACCCATGAGGATGTCGCCATTGTTTTCCGAATCATCAATGATTCCCCTCGCGATCCCGGCGATGGGACCGGAGCCATCTTCCCCGCCCGGCAACTCCATTTGGAGGATCAGACGGTCGTCGGTCAGGGACGGGTGACCGGGATCCGCTATCCCGACAACTGGTCGACCCTGATGCTCCGACCTGGCCAGTCTGTAGACGTGCATGCCACAGTGATGGGCATATCAGGTAGGCACACCGACAGGGCTCGGGTGGTAGGCAGTCCTCTGGTGCCCTGTCCAGTGCAGGATCAGGCCTCCCTGCCTCAACTGGAGAATGGCCAAAAGGCATCTGGGCGAGCGGATTCGCACGGAGTGGTAGTCGATGGTCGCCGGCTCTGTGCCGATCGATCTGTCGAATCCAACAGTGATGACTGGAACGCTCTGAAAGTCGCGCTGCCTAAGACCGGATCTGCGGTGGTGCTTCCCCTGGCCCTTGCCACTGCGGCGGTCATGACTGGGCTTATCATCTTCCGCTTGGTCAGACAGATGTCCGCCAAAAACCGCGAGAGGTAGTGATCCTGGAACAGGCGAGTGTTTAGCTGATGTTGCTTAGGAAGTTTCATACCGGTGAAGGTGGCAGATCTTCAAGGGGTCTGGCACCTTCACCGTCTTACCGATGATTCGTCGGTCAGCCTTTCAGCTTGATTTCACCATAATCATTGAAAAGAAGATGCTGTCTTGGTGTATCTTCTTCGACGGAAATCAGTCGAGGTATGTCTTCCAGAAAACGATTGTCTGTTTTGTCGTTGTTGGTGGATGATACTTCGAACAAGAGGATTCTGCCGGTCCCAGGCACTCCTTTCCATTGATGGTATGTTCCTTGCGTCATGGTGGCACTCCGCCCGGGTGGCAGTTGAATTACTGAGCCTGCGGGGACAGTGAATCGCTCTCCGTCGGAGACATAAGTTACTGGCTTCTGTTTGTCTAGCTTTTCGTCGGCATCAGCCTTATAGACGGTGATTTCCATTGTTTTTCCACCTCTATTGATGATGTCCTCCATT
Organism: Bifidobacterium sp. B4111; assembly: GCF_026537235.1. Classification (NCBI taxonomy): domain Bacteria; kingdom Bacillati; phylum Actinomycetota; class Actinomycetes; order Bifidobacteriales; family Bifidobacteriaceae; genus Bifidobacterium; species Bifidobacterium sp. B4111. Next base: position 177,131 of record NZ_JAFNMO010000003.1, read on the forward strand.
TTCTTTCGATGGAAGTGATAGGGCAACTCTTGTCCATCTTCTATTACGAAGAGTTTCTCACAATAAGGCTTGGGATATAGGTCGGGGTGCTCATAGTTGCCATTCCGGAAAGTGAAACTTACCAATCCACGTCTACTAAAGTTTCCTTCGCCGAAATCAGTAACATCCCAGCCCAGCATGTTGTCGATGATCTCTTGGGAATTCTTATTCAGCTTTTGCCAATCCTCTGCCGTGTAATAGGCAAAGTGCGGGAAAACGAAACCCCGGTTGGTGCTGAACTCTAGAGCTCGATCGATAATGTGGTCAATCTCAGAGCGTTTCGTGTCTATCCTCCAATTCCTGTCGGATTTGGCTGATGAGTCGGTTATTAACGTCATCTTTGCCCGTTATTGGGTTTTGCGGGTTGTTAATGAAAGCATCATCCCAATCGTCGTCTTCAGGTTTCTTAGGGACCAGATGGAAGTGCAAATGGGAAACGGTGTCACCGTATATGCCATAGTTGATCTTTTTGCATCCGGTTATGGATTTAAGAACTCGTGCGACATCTGCGACTTCCTGTATATATTGAGTAAGTTCTTTCCCTTTCAATTCAAAGAGTTCGTCAACATGCCAGTTCAATGCAACGATGCAGCGTCCCGGATGAGTTTGATCCCTGTTGAGGAACACAGTGGATGTTGATAATTCTGTAATGAAAATCATCCTAGACCGTTGTATTTCACTATGTTCGCAGTAAAAGCAGCCTGGACGAACACCCTACTGGTGCATGGCAACTTCTGATTTACTCATCGTATCGACCATCGTCGTGAGTGGCATCACAGTCAATCATGACATGGATGACGTCAGCTTGCGTATGGTTCCGCAATTTGAAGGCCCGGGCAATTTGAGAAAGCGGGAAGATGTTGGTAACGGTTCGCTCGGTGTTGATTAGTCCATTGAGCACCATGTCTCTTCCCTCTCGTAGCAGTCGATGGTTGTCGATGTCGCGTTTGGGTTCTGTGGTCAGTATGTCGACGCGGCGACGGTGCATTTTGAAGAAATCGATGGTCTTCGAGGTTTTCCCGATGCCTCCGTACATGATCAATTTGGCATTCTGTGCGCAGCAATCCAAGGCATCGATTATGGCGTCGCCTTCCAGCAGTGCTGGGATCACGACATCAAAGCCATCTGGGAAGTCTTTGCCTACGATGTCCATGGTTGGCGTGTCCTGTGAAGGGATTCGGTACGTTCGAGTAGCTCCAAATTCTCTGGAAAGCGTCAGCTTTTCATCGAATAGGTCGGTTACTACAAGGTTCCTTGGGCTGTATAAATGTGCGACCTGTGTCAGTTGCAATCCACTTACGCCTTGACCCATAATCAACACGTTCTTGGCTTGGCTGATTTCTGCGCGTTCCATGCCGTTGAGTATGGTCGGCGTGATTTCGATCAGAGAACCATGCATGAGAGGAAAATCTTTGGGCAGCAGCACCGCTGAGAATGGATCACAAGTAATGTACTCGGCAAAAGCTCCCCACACATACCGCAGTGCAACATGATCGCCAACCTTAAGACCAACTACATGTGAGCCCACTTCATCGACAATCCCTGCAACTTCATGACCCAACCTCATAGGGTAGGAGAGAAATTCAGGTGTTCTAGCCCCTCTATATACTTCCAAATCTGAGCCGCATATGCCCACCCATTTGACATCTACGCGTATTTCATTGTCCTTCGCATGGGGAATTTTGGCATATTTGATGTCGATATCTCCCACTTTTTCCATAACAGCAACTTGTTGAGTGCCTTCGCTGTGATGGTCAGTCCATTCCATCTCAGGAACAATCATTTTTCTTACCATGATATTGCCTCTTTCTTATTGGTTGTTATTTAACGTGCGTTGGTCTTTTTCAAAAGCATGACTAGACATCCAGCCAGAATCAGCGATGCAGCTAGGAAGTACATCCCGCTTACTGTGGAGTTTGTCAAATCTTTCAGCCAACCGACTACATAAGGGCTGACGAATCCCCCCAAGTTGCCAATAGCATTGACAATGCCCAAACCGACTGCTGCGATACGAGGATCAATGGCCGTGGTGATTGCCCAATAGGGTCCAGACCAAGCGTAAAGGCCTATTGCAGCAAGACAGATGAAAACCATAGCTAAATATGGATTAGGGATTAGGGCAGATGCGAGTAGGCTGAATCCACCGACGATGGCACCAAGGGCGGTGTGGTAATAGCGCTCTCCTGTCCGGTCTGATGACCGGGCATTTACGACCAGAGCCACTGCTCCCAGAAGATACGGTATGGCCGTTAACCAGCCCACAGTCATGGTGGAGCTGCTGGAAGAAATCGACTTGATCATCTGCGGAAGCCAGAATGTGATGCCATATAACCCCATGACATAGAAGAAGTTCATAAGGGTTACGATCCAGATCTTCCTATCTAGGAATGCCTCTTTAAATGGTGCGGCGATTTCGCCCTCTTTGGAATTTTCCTGGTTGTCTTTGTCCAACGCGTCGATTAACCATCGGCGTTCTTCAGATGTCAGCCACTTGGCATCCTGTGGCTTGTCATTCAGATACCAGTATGTGAATATTCCCAAGAGCACAGCCGGCAATCCGACTATCAGAAAAAGCCAACGCCAACCGGATAGATTTAAGAATTGGTGGATGTTGCTGATTATGGCAGTCGCTACAGGTGCCCCGAATGAATTCGCCAGAGGAGGCGCAATCATGAAAAGGGCGATGGCTGCAGCTCTGGTTTTGCTGACAAACCAGTAGGTAACGATCAGAGTCATACCGGGGAAAAGCGCAGCTTCGAATACGCCAAGCAGGAAGCGCAATATTGTAAGTTCGACTGCTGATTGCACAAACCCGGTCAGCAGGGTTACTAGCCCCCATAGTATGAGAATGAGGGCGATCCATCGCTTTGCACCGACCTTTTCGAGGATCATATTTCCTGGGATGCCATACAAGAATTACCCAATGAAGAATATGCCCGCAATAAAGCCATATGTGGTTGCAGTCAACCCTAGATCTGCATCCATGCCGCCAATGGAGGCGTAAGTGATACTTGAGCGATCAAGAAAGGCCACAAAATAAATGATGAATAAATAGGGTAGAATATGCCATCGAACCTTTTTCTGTGCCGTTACGGCAATTGTGTTCGTGTTCATGAAACCATTCCTCCAAGCAAACTGCAATGTTTACGTGATAACGTGTGATTGGTTGAACAGCAGCTGTTCTGGAAATCATGCTATGGCTCGAATTTGAGCATGATTCGCCGATTATGATTATCCCAATCGCCGTATCTAGAACAGTGAGGAGAAGGTATGCGAGACAAGGACGTCCGGATTCTCTGGATCAGTGGAAAGTCCTATCAGCTGGGTGATGAGATTGCTAAACACAAGCATAAGTTCTGTCAACTGCAATTCTTCATGTCCGGCTCTGAACAGTTGACATATGATGGACAACTCATTGATTTAAAGAAGAATCATTTGTTCATTGTATTTGAGGGTACTTCTCATGGTTATGTGTTTTTGCAGGGTTCGACGGTTTTGGATATAAAATTTGTGGTCGGATCTGGACTTTACGAAATTATCCGTCCAGTTCTTGAGTGTAGGGATTTTTATATTGATGCTCCTATGCTGCTGATGATTATTCAGCAGCTGCATACTGCTGCAACGGTGGGTGGGCGTGAACTGGGGGAAGTCCGTCCATTACTGATGGACTCGTTGCTTAAGCTTTTGCTCTTGGGGTTGTATCAGGAACGGATCGAGCGTCAGCCCTTTTCTTATGTAGAGCCTCTTTTGGCTAAAACACAGGATAACTCAAAGATTAAATCCATGATTGGTTATTTGACTAATCATTACGCCGAAGAGATTAAACTCGAGGATCTTTCTAAGCATTTTCATTTTAGCGAAAGTTATATAACAAGAATCTTCAGAGATGCTATTCAACTGACTCCCAACCAAGTCCTTCAGGAAATACGCTTAAATCGAGCAATGAACTTGTTGAAATCCACCAATTATCCGGTGGAACGAGTAGCGCAATCAGTAGGATGGTCATTCAATTATTTTTCGCGCGTATTTAAACGACAAAAGGGGATGACGCCTACAGACTATAGAAATATGAAGCAAACTATTGTGGATGGATTGACATTATCCAAAGATTTTGATCTTTCATTAGAATCCACAACAGAGAAGCTATCATGAACACTATTTCATATAAGGTGGTCCAAGCCGGTTATGGGCGTCAACCGAATTAATTCTCCTTCGCGTCCAGCAGCACTACGCCCTGGGGTGGATTGCTGTCAATGGCTCCCACGGTTTCATGAGGCAGATAGGGTTCCTCCATGGAGGAAATCTCCTCAGGTGTAAGCTCCAAATCCAGCGCAGCTGCGGCATCGTCAAGGTGCCGGGCCTTTGTGGCGCCGATGATTGGTGAGGCTACGCCTTTGGCCCACTGCCAGGCAATGGCTACCCGGGCCATAGGTACGTTGTGCCGCTCTGCCACTTTCTGCACGCGGTCAATGATGGCCAAGTCGTTGTCTTCGGCCCGGTCGTACTTGCCGCGCGAGACCTTATCGGTGGCGCTACGAAGGGTGTCAGCGGTCCAGGTGGGCCGTGTCAGATGGCCAGCGGCCAGAGGGCTGTAGGGCATGAGCGAGACGTCCGTCTTTCTGCAGAAGGGTATCAGGTCCTTCTCATCCTCCCGGTAGAGCAGGTTGTAATGGTTCTCCATGGCGCTGAAAGGGGTCCAACCGTTGTCATGGGCGACTTTCTGCATGCCCTGAAACTGGCTGGCGTACATGGCCGAGGCGCCCAGCGCTCGCACCTTGCCGACCTTGACCAGATCGTTGAGCGCTTCCATGGTCTCCTCGATTGGCGTTTCATAGTCGAACCTGTGGATGATGTAGAGGTCCAGGTAGTCGGTGCCCAGTCGCTTGAGCGTCCCATCGATCTCGCGATGGATGGCCTTGGATGAAAGCCGTCCCTCGTTGAAGTAGACCTTTGAGGCGATGACCACCTGGTCGCGGCTTGTATGCTTTCTCAGCGCCTTTCCCAGATATTCCTCACTGGTCCCGTCCGAGTAGCCGTTGGCCGTATCGAAAAAGGTGATGCCCAGATCCAGTGCGTGAGCAACGACTGCGTCAGTCCCTTCCTCATCCAGTGTCCAGTCATGCATGGTGCCTGGCTTGCCGAAGCTCATGCACCCCACGCAGATCTTCGATATGTTGATGTCCGTCTTGCCCAGTTGTGTGTATAACATGATGAGCCCCCTGGCTTTCCCTGCTGGAGATGCAATCATGCTAGCAAATTCAAGTCGGTGGAAGTCTACTTCTTTGGTTTTCGTGGCGAACAGGACACCCAACGAACCGGCAACAAACCTTGCCTATCGCTTATCTGTCACGAATTTTGACTAGCAACATGGAAGCAAGGAGCTGAGTATGAGTGGATTCAGTCTTCATCGGCAGCAAGGGCGGTATTCGGTTTAGAGACTAACCCTGTTGTTTTTTGCAATGACTTTTGGGCGAGCGAAATCGAGTGGATACTGTCTTGGATTCCACAGCTCTCCCGCCCTTCAGTCGGGACAAGCAACATTGCTGATCGACGACCAGGCAATCGAAAACAATTAAATGTGTCCCTTTATAGGAATTCATCTGCCTTGCAGTTGGAGCATATAACAAAGGACTAAATCAAAAAAGTCTACAGTGGAGAAAGCTGCGGCAACCCTCCCTCCGACAGGCCAGCGACCGCGTACACCGCTGTCTCCAGGGTGAGTTTGCAGGTGCTATGCAGTGTGTGAGCTGGATTGAGTGCGTCCCATATTGGTCAAACAGCTAGAAGAGCTAAGGCAAGATGACCCAGAGTGTTTGCTTCTTTGACTAATGCTTAGGGGGTGAATGCCGAAGATTTCGCAAATGCCGACGATTCCAGTGCACTCAGCCTGAAATAGAATTTCGGACATAACCGCTCCCACAGGTTACGATTGATGGTTGATGATGTACACGTGCGTCGTCCCTTGCGCATTTTGTTCTTTAGGACACGGACGCAATCTGAGCAATGCGGCAAGGCTAATTGTCGGCTGAACGTTCCCGCTATTCTCCGTTGATATGATTAGTGTAAAAGCTGAAGTTAACCTTTAATGAAACAGGCTCGCGTGGCAAATGGAAATGACATGAGTTGCGTTGCGTTTTCGCACTTGTTGCGTTTCAAGCACTCACATTATCCGTATTCCGATAGGTACCTTCGTGAGGTGAGGAATTCGCCGGATGCACATGCAAGAACGGAAAAACAGCATATGGTGCAGTGGTTTGCAGATAATGCCACCTATGGATCGGGTTCCTATTCCCGGCAGAAGCCGAATAATAGCGCAAAGGATTGCTTCGACAAATTGGAGAACGCTGCGTCTTTACTCTGGATTGCAGAGGCGGCTGGCGTTGAAGAGCCGATCGTAGCAGCAGCTTTTGAGACTGCAAGGCAGGCGGGAGACTATCGTCAAGCTTGTGGAGCGATCAGGAAGATCATTACCTGGTCCATGATTGTTGAATCCTTGTAAGGGATCGACATAGAGCATGAATAGTTCTTCATTAGGAGTCGCGGCCACTCGGTTTCCGAGTATAGACTGCTCAGAGCAGGAGTGGCTTTGTCTAATGCAGGATCAGGAAGAAAGGTTGCCCGTGATGAAAATCATTTAATCCCAATGGGCATCTGCATTTACCTTTGACGAGGCCGGGTATGCCGATATCCTCATGAACGGCTTGAGCAGGATGAATGCGAGAATAGCAAGGTTTGCGAATTGGACCAAACACAGGCCTGATAGACGTTGCAAATGAGCAGCTGAAGTCGCAGCTGCAAGCGGTGGTTGCAAAAAGGACTCAGAGATAGCGGAGTTGCAGAGCAAGGTCCAGGCCAAGTCCCTCAAGGAGCGTTATGAGGTCCAGATTCAGGATCGTGATGAGCAGATTGAGCGGCTGCGTGATCTGAAGGCGAAGCTGTCCCCCAAGATGGTGGGGGAGACGCTTGAGCAGCATTGCCAGATCGAGTTCAACAAACTACGGTCCACGGCCTTCCCCAATGCCTACTTTGAGAAGGGCAACGATGCGAGGACGGGCAGCAAGGACAGGCGGGGAAAGCACTGTGAGTATGCCATCATGGTCTCCCTGCTGGAGCCTGACAGCGACCTGTACAACACGGGCATCGTGGACGTCTCCTATCGCTATGAGAAAATGTATGTCGTCCGCCCGCAGTTCTTCATTCCGATAATCACCCTGCTTCGGGATGCTGCCAAGAACTCCCTGCAATACAAAAATGAACTTGAAGAGGTGAAGGAACAGAACATCGACATAACTCATTTTGAGGAAGAGCTGGACTCTTTCAAAAATGCTTTTGGTCGCAATCATGAAATCGCTTCGAAAAAGTTCAAGAATGCAGTAGAGGAGATCGACAAATCCATCAGTCACCTGAACAAGATCAAGGACGCCCTGCTGGGCTCCGAGAACCAGCTTCGTCTGGCCAACAACAAGGCGCAGGATGTAACCATACGAAAACTGACCAGGCATAATGAGACCATGAAGGCCAAGTTCGACGAAGTAAAGAAGTCCAAATCCATTGGGGCCTGAGAATGTGAACCGTGCAGTCGAGTCGCGGGATGGATGTAGACGGTTTTCTCTGATTCTGAGGTTGGGGCATCCATCTGTATCTGACTGCACCATGCTGGCCAGTGTTTCGATCTGCCCCAAGTAGGGGCCTATAGGAACTAAACGTGGTGCTTAAGTTGCTGGTTTGGCCTTGTGGCAGTAGGCGTGTCTGGGTGGTATTAATGGGACGGCCCATTAATGCGGGCCCTGCGGGTCCCTTGGACGGGCTTTCCTGTCCTGTTCGATGGGGGCATGAGGACCAGATCGAAGAGGGCCAGGCATTGCCCGGTGTGCCATGGGCCGATGAAGAAGAGCGGGCGCACCACTGCCGGTTCCCAACGCTGGAAGTGCACGGCCTGCGCCCTGAGCTCGACCGCCGTCAGAAGGGACCGGGCCCGTGACTTCCAGCTGCGCGAGTTCCTGGACTGGCTGCTGACGGGCAGGACACAGGAGCAGATGGGCCCCACGGGAGCCCGGGCCTTTCGCAAACGGGTCGGCTGGTGCTGGAACATCGCCCCGGCCATCGAGCCGGACGGTGTGGTCCACCACACGGTCATGGCGGACGGCACCTGCACGGCCCACGGCTGGTGCCTGATCATCGCCATCGACGGGGCCAGCGGCCAGGTCATCGACTGGCAGTGGTGCCACCATGAGAACACGGCGGCCTACACGGCCCTGTTCGGCCGCATCCCCCGACCCGACGTGCTCATCACGGACGGGCTGCGCGGCGTGGAGAGGGCCTGCGCCGCCGTCTGGCCGGGCACGCGCATCCAACGCTGCCTGGTGCACGTGCAACGCAACACCAGGACCGACCTGACCAGCCGCCCCCGCCTCCAGGCCGGCAGGGAGCTCAAGAAACTGAGCGACCGGCTCACCCGGGTCCACGACCCCGAGGGGGCCGCCCGGCGGGCCGGTGCCCTCCACCACCAACCGTTTGGAGGGCGGGCTCAACTCACCCATCAAACGCACCCTGCTGCAACACCACGGACTGCCCGAGGAACACATGAGACGCGCCTGCGAATGGCACTGCTACATGAAAGGCCCCAACCCCGACCCCACCGGCCTCATCAAAGACACACACCACCAACCACAACCAGCACCAGAACAGAAGAGCGGACAGGAAACGGGCGAGCCCGAAAGCTACGGCACCGCCATCGACTGGAACGAACTCCACACACCCGTCAGATACCCCGACAGCACACTCTGACAACCACAACCCAAAAAACGGCTTCTAAAGCACCACGTTTAGTTCCTAAAGGCCCAAGTGGGCTGAAATAGAAAACAGGTTGGAAAATCAAAGGCCCGGAGTCCAGACGATTCCGAGCCGTACTGGTAGCGGGGTCAGGATTTGAACCTGAGACCTCTGGGTTATGAGCCCAGCGAGCTACCGAACTGCTCCACCCCGCGTCGGCTGTGCAATACAGCAGTTATCTATGTTACGGATTCCGCTGCCTTTGTCAAGTCCGTGTGTGGGCATTTGTTCCCAGGAGGATAATGGAGTCATGCCTATCACCATCCCCACTGGATTGCCGGCCAGATCCATCCTGGATTCGGAGCGCATCTTCGCCCTGGAAAGCCACGAGGCGGAGCGTCAGGAGATGCGTCCGCTCAGGCTGGTCATCCTCAACCTGATGCCCACCAAGGTGGAGACCGAGACCCAGCTGCTGCGGCTGATCTCCAAGTCGCCACTTCAGGTGGAGATCGACTTCATGAAGACTTCAACCCATCAGGCCGTGCACACAAGCATGGATCACCTGGTCAAGTTCTACGAGAATCTGGACTCCTTCCAGGACAACTGTTATGACGGTCTTGTCGTGACGGGCGCTCCGGTGGAGCAGATGGACTTCGAGCAGGTCGACTACTGGGAGGAACTTACCCACATTCTGGACTGGGCGTCTACCCACGTCTTCTCTACTATGTATCTGTGCTGGGGAGCCATGGCCGGGCTCTACCACCGCCACGGCATCGCCAAGCGCGACCTGGATCGCAAGGTCTTCGGGGTCTTTCCTCAGTATCTGCAGGACGAGTACTGCTTCATCACCAATGGCTTCGACGAGATAGCCCTGCAGCCCCACTCCCGCTGGGCCGGGGTGGACGAGGACCAGGTGCGGGCCTGTCCGGATCTGCAGGTGCTGACCTGGGGTCCCCGGTCTGGCCCGGGGCTTATCAGCACCCGGGATTTCTCAGAGATTTTCGTGCTGGGTCACTGGGAGTACGACCGCGACACCCTGGCCCGCGAGTACCAGCGCGACATGGCCAAGGGCCTGGACCAGGTGCCTTTCCCGGTCAACTACTATCCTCACGACGATCCCACGCTGGAGCCGGTCTTCTCCTGGCGGGCCCATGCCAATCTGCTCTGGCGCAACTGGCTGAACTGGGTCTACGAGACCACCCCCTACGACTTGGACCAGGTGCCGACGTTGCGGGCGGCGGGCCGTCTAGGCACAGACCGGTCCGTCAGACACGCGCCTGAATGCCCGCGGGCTGACGGATACCGGCCCATGGCGGGTGATGGGTACGGGCTTGTTCCCGGCGCTGTTGACTGTCGATAAAGATTGGACGAATTTCGTCACCAGCCTGTCCACACCGCGGAGCAAATCCTGCCCGCAAACGCTATCTGTGACACACTGGTTGAATCCATGGTCGCCGTGGTGTGGGTACACTATCGACACGGTGCAGCCATGAGTCGCACACGCGCTATAGTGTTCACTGTGTCGTTCAGGAGGCGATAGATGCTAGAGGCAATGGGAAGTGGAGCTTTCAGTCTGGCCATGGCCAAGCCGAGCGAGCTGCCTTCCATCGAGGATTTCCTGCCTCCTGAGATTCTTTTCCAGGGAACGCCCTTCGCCATGAACCGGATCATCCTGGTCAGATTCGTGGCCATGGTCATCATCCTTCTGGTGCTGGGAATCACCGCCGCAAGGGCCAAGCTGATCCCCTCCCGCTGGCAGGGGGCCATCGAGTGGGTCATCGAGTTCATCCGTGACTCGGTCGTCTACGACACCTTGGGCGAGATTCGCGGCAAGCGCTACGTGCCCATGATTACGACCATCTTCCTGACCATCCTGGTCTTCAACCTCTGCGGCATTGTGCCGGGCATGAACATCGCGGCCACTGCGACCATCACTATGCCATTGGTCTTCGCCATCTGGACTTTCTGTCAGTACATGGTGACGGGATTCCGGGAGCAGGGTGTCTGGGGCTATTTCAAATCGGAGCTCTTTCCGGCTGGAGTGCCTTGGCCTCTCTATATCATTCTGACGCCCATCCAGCTTCTGGAGATGGTCATTGTCAAGCCGGCCTCCCTGACCATTCGACTCTTTGCCAACATGATCGCCGGCCATCTACTGGTGGCGGTCAGTCTGGCCTTCACCCAGTTCTACATCATTGAGGCCGGCAACAAGTCCCTGGCCCTGGCTGGCGTAGGCTGGTTCGCTCTGGGCTTCGCCTTGACGGCCTTTGAAATCTTCGTGGCGGCCCTCCAGGCCTACATCTTCGCTATCCTTACCACGGTCTACATCTCCATGAGTTACCCTGAAGAAGGTTGAGGGGAAAGGACAAGCCGCGGTTGGCGTTACAGGCCGTCGCAGCCCACATATTCGTCGGTTCCGACCAGTAGACGGGAGTCGGGGCTGAACCACAATCCAAGAACCGGCAACGGTGGAGGAAAGGAAAATAAATGGACATCATCACACTTGCTGAGGTCTCCGGCAATCTGAGCATCCTGGGATACGGCATTGCAGCCCTCGGCCCCGCGCTTGGTTTGGGCATTGCCGTCGGCAAGACCGTCGAGAGCATGGCTCGCCAGCCTGAGATCAGCGGGAAGCTGCGCACCACCATGTTCATCGGCTTGGCTTTGATCGAGGTGCTGGCCCTGCTGGGCTTCGTGGCACTCTTCATTGCCTGAGCCGTGCGATTCTTGCATGATCCGGCTTAGATAAGGGAAAGGAGGAGCCAATGTACGCTCTAGCGGCAGACAAGGGGATTCAGCTGTTCATTCCCCAGCTTTATGACATTGTGTGGTCGCTGGTCATCCTGGTCATCCTGGCCGTCTTCTTCTACAAGTTCTTCATGCCCAAGTTCCAGGCCATCTTTGATGAGCGCTCGTCCAAGATCGAGGGCAACATCCAGAAGGCCGCTAAGGCTCGTGAAGAGGCGGATCAGGCCCGCAAGCAGTATCAGGATCAGCTGGGCAAAGCTCGTGTTGAGGCTTCCCAGATCCGCGATGACGCCCGTGCCGAGGCCTCTAGGATCGTGGCCGATGCCAGGACCCGGGCCGAGACCGAGGCCAACCAGATCACTGAGAACGCCCAGCGATCTCTCAAGTCCCAGCAGCAGCAGGCGCTGGTCTCGCTCAAGGGCGAGGTGGGCACGCTGGCTACGGCTCTTGCCGGCAAGATCCTGGGCTCGCAGCTTCAGGATGATGCCGTGCAGTCTTCCATGATCGACTCGATCATTGCGGACCAAAGCGGACAGTCCTCAGACAAGCGACAGGCATGATGACGGATTGGCGGACGATGGGAACGTTGATTCCGCGAAAGGGGAGGTGACATGCGAGGAGAGACTTCGCTGAGCTCCGACAAGGAGACCAGGGCCAAGTATGCCCCTTTGCTGAAGAGCAAGGGAAAGGACGCCCTCCGCGTGGCCATGGAGCTCTATACCTTCGTGACCCTGCTCGATGCCAACAGGCCCCTGGAGCGTGCGCTGACTGACCCCTCACGTCCGGCTGAGGACAAGTGGCAGGTGATCGACACCATCCTGGCTGGCAAGGCCGATCCGCTGACCGCGGATATCCTCCATGACTTGACAGATCATCAGTGGAGCCGTGTGGGGCACATTGCCAACGCGGCCGAGGACATCTCAGTGGATGCTGCCGCTTATTACACCGATGCTCTGGGCATCACCAACCAGGTGGCCGGCGAGCTGGCTGAGATCCATTCGGCCCTGCTCGGGATGCCTCTGGTGCTCTTCCGGCTATCGGACGAGTACAGTGATTCCAAAGCCCGGGCCGACCTGCTCAGGACGCTTCTTGACGGGCAGCATATGCATCCGGTCACAGAGCAGATGGCCCTGAACGCCACCATTGATTTGCGCGGACGACGCTTCCCTGACACCATCGTTTGGTTGGTGGACCGCTTCTCCGAGCACATGGACCAGGCCATGGTCACCGTCACCACGGCGGTCTCCATGAAGGACGAGCAGGTCAGCCGCCTGCAGGAGGTATACGGGCGCAAGCTTGGTAAGCCGGTCCACATCAACTCGGTGGTCGATCCCTCGGTCCTGGGCGGTATGAAGGTCCAGTATGGATCGGTCTCTACAGACGGCACGGTGGCTACGCAATTGAAGCACCTGAAGCGGCGCATGGCCGTGGCAGGATGAGCGGAGAACCGACAGACTTGAACAAGAACAGAAATAAGGAGTGATCATGGCAGAAATGACCATTGATCCCGCCGTGGTGCGCAAGGCACTCGACCAATTTGTCGAGTCCTACAAGCCGACGGACACCCCCACCCAGGAGGTGGGTTACGTTCGTACGGCCGGTGACGGCATTGCGCATGTGGTGGGACTGCCTGGTTGCATGGCCAACGAGCTGCTGACCTTCGAGGACGGCACGCTTGGTCTGGCTTTCAACCTGGACGCCCGAGAGATCGGCGTGGTCATCCTGGGCGACTTCGCAGGTGTCGAAGAGGGCCAGGAAGTCCACAGGACCGGCGAGGTGCTTTCGGTGCCCGTCGGCGACGGCTATCTGGGGCGTACGGTCAACCCCCTGGGCGAGCCCATCGACGGCCTAGGCGAAATCAAGAGCGAGGGCCGCAGAATCCTGGAGGCTCAGGCTCCTGATGTCATGCATCGGCATCCCGTTGACGAGCCCCTGGCTACCGGCATCAAGGCCATTGACGCCATGACACCTATCGGCCGCGGTCAGCGCCAGCTGATCATCGGCGACCGGCAGACCGGCAAGACGGCCATCGCCATCGACACCATCATCAACCAGAAGCGCAACTGGGAGTCAGGAGACCCCAAGAAGCAGGTCCGGTGCATTTACGTGGCCATCGGTCAGAAGGGCACCACCATCGCCTCGGTCCGTTCCTCTCTGGAAGAGGCCGGCGCCATGGAGTACACCACCATCGTGGCCTCCCCGGCTTCCGACTCCGCAGGCTTCAAGTACATAGCCCCCTACACCGGTTCGGCCATTGGACAGCACTGGATGTACGGCGGCAAGCACGTCCTGATTGTCTTCGACGACCTGAGCAAGCAGGCTGAGGCCTACCGGTCCATCTCCCTGCTGCTGCGTCGTCCGCCGGGGCGCGAGGCTTATCCTGGCGATGTCTTCTACCTGCATTCGCGTCTGCTGGAGCGCTGCGCGAAGCTCTCCGATGACCTGGGAGGCGGATCCATGACCGGTCTGCCCATCATCGAGACCAAGGCCAACGACGTTTCGGCCTACATTCCGACCAATGTGATCTCCATCACCGACGGCCAGATCTTCCTGCAGTCCGATCTGTTCAATGCCAACCAGCGTCCCGCTGTGGACGTGGGCATCTCCGTCTCCCGCGTGGGTGGCGCCGCACAGACCAAGGCTCTCAAGAAGGTCTCTTCGACCCTGAAGATTTCGCTGGCCCAGTACCGCTCTCTGCAGTCCTTCGCCATGTTCGCCTCTGATCTGGATGCGGCCTCCAAGGCCCAGCTGACCCGTGGTGCCAGGCTGACTGAGCTGCTCAAGCAGCCACAGTTCACGCCTTATTCCATGGAGAAGCAGGTCGTCTCCGTCTGGGTAGGCACCCACGGCAAGCTGGATGATTTGGACCTGGAGGACGTGCTGCCCTTCGAATCCGGGCTCCTGGACTACCTGGACCACAACACCGACATCCTCAAGACCATCCGCGACACGGAGGACTTCACAGACGATACCGAGAAGGCCCTGGACAAGGCCGTGGATGAGTTCGCCAAGACCTTCGTGACTCACAAAGGCCAGACTCTGGACGGTCACGAGGCCGATCAGGATCAGGAGCAGCCGGTGGCCGTCCAGCAGGAGAAGCTGGTAGCCGATGGCAAGAGCGGCAGCAAGGCCAGGAAGCGGTAGACCATGGCCTCACAACTCGCATTCAAGTCAAGGATCGCCTCCACTTCGGCATTGGAGAAGATCTTCAATGCCCAGGAGATGATAGCCTCCTCGCATATCGCCAAGGCCAGAACCGTGGCCCTGGAAGCGAAGCCTTACTCCGATGCGATCTTCGATGCAGTCCAGGCCCTGGTGGCCCACACGGACGACATCCGCCATCCCATTGTCAGGAAGGACGAGAAGAACCCACGCGTGGCTGTGCTGGCTCTGACGGCCGACCGTGGCATGGCCGGGGCCTATACCTCCTCGGTCATCCGCGAGACGGAGTCTCTGCTGACCCGACTGGACCAGCAAGGCCGACAGCCCCAGCTCTTCGTCTATGGTCGTCGTGGCGTCTCTTACTACCGCTACCGTAACCGCAGCATCGTCAAAACCTGGGAAGGCAATAGCGATCGGCCCGGCGTGGATGTGGCCAGGGAGATCTCCCAGGCACTGCTGGAAACCTACATGACTCCAGCGGCCAAGGGGGGCGTCTCCGAGCTCTACATCGTCTTCACTGAATTCATCAACATGGTGGTGCAGAAGGTTCGGGTGCTGCGCATGCTGCCTCTGGAGCTGATCAGGCCGGACCAGGAGCAGCCTGAGGAGGCTATTGATGCCCCCGTGCCGAACGACGAGCATGGAAGCCAGGGTGACCGCTATGTGGGCCTCTACGACTTTGAGCCAAGCCCGCAGGAGGTGCTGGATGCCGTTCTGCCCAAGTACATTCAGTCGCGTATCCATGAATGCCTGCTCACCTCGGCCGCCTCGGAGACCGCCAGCAGGCAGAACGCCATGCACACCGCCACTGATAACGCCAAGGGGCTGATCGACGACCTGACCCGCAGGCTCAATGCCAGCCGCCAGGCGGCCATCACGCAGGAACTTACCGAGATCGTCGGCAGCGCCGATGCGCTCAACAAAGAGGAAGAGTAGGAACGCCAATGGTTGCACAGCAAGAACAGCCGACCACAGCGAGCCACAAGCCGGATTCGGCCTCCAAGGGGCGCGTCACCCGAGTCCAGGGTTCGGTCATAGATGTGGAGTTCCCGGCAGGTCACCTGCCGGACATCTACAATGCCCTGACTGTGAATCTGAACAAGTCCTCGGACACCGAGGGCGAGTCGCTGACCACCATCATGCTGGAGGTGGAGCAGCACCTGGGTGATTCCACCGTGCGTACGGTGGCCCTGAAGCCCACGGATGGTCTGGTCCGTGGTGCCACGGTCACCGATACGGGAGGCCCCATCGAGGTGCCCGTAGGGGATGTGACCAAGGGGCACGTCTTCGACGTGGCCGGCAACATCCTCAACAAGAAGCAGGGTGAGCAGATCAAGGTCACCGAACGGTGGCCCATCCATCGCAACCCTCCTGCTTTCGATCAGCTGGAGTCCAAGACTCAGATGTTCGAAACCGGCATCAAGGTCATCGATCTGCTGACTCCCTACGTTGAGGGCGGCAAGATCGGCCTGTTCGGCGGCGCAGGTGTGGGCAAGACCGTGCTCATCCAGGAGATGATCCAGCGCGTGGCGCAGAACCACGGCGGCGTCTCCGTCTTTGCGGGCGTGGGTGAACGCACCCGTGAGGGCAACGACCTGATCGGCGAGATGGAAGAGGCCGGCGTGCTGGAGAAGACCGCGCTGGTCTTCGGCCAGATGGACGAGCCCCCGGGGACCCGTCTGCGTGTGCCACTGACCGCCCTGACCATGTCGGAGTACTTCCGCGACGTGGAGAACCAGGATGTGTTGCTCTTCATCGACAACATCTTCCGATTCACTCAGGCCGGCTCCGAGGTCTCCACCCTGCTGGGCCGCATGCCCTCGGCCGTGGGCTACCAGCCCAACCTAGCCGACGAGATGGGTGCTTTGCAGGAGAGAATCACCTCAACTCGTGGCCATTCGATCACCTCCTTGCAGGCCATCTATGTGCCGGCCGATGATTACACCGACCCGGCCCCGGCCACCACCTTCGCCCACCTGGACGCCACCACCGAGCTCAGCCGTGACATCGCCTCCCAGGGCATCTATCCGGCTGTGGATCCGCTGGCATCCACCTCCAGGATTCTGGACCCGCGCTATGTGGGGCAGGCCCACTACGACTGCGCCAACCGGGTCAAGGCAATCCTGCAGAGGAACAAGGAGCTCCAGGACATCATCGCTCTGATTGGCATCGACGAGCTGGGCGAGGAAGACAAGACCACCGTCAACCGCGCGCGCAAGATTGAGCAGTTCCTGGGCCAGAACTTCTATGTGGCCGAGAAGTTCACCGGCCGCAAGGGTTCCTACGTGCCTGCGGACGAGACCATTGAGGCCTTCACCCGCATCTGCGACGGCGCCTACGACGACGTGCCTGAGCAGGCATTCTCCGGCATCGGCGGCATCGACGACCTGGAGCACAAGTGGCACGATATGCAGAAGGAATACCGGTAGTCATGGCGGACACAGGCAAGGCCTCCATGCAGGTCAACATCGTCTCGGCGGACAGGCCCATCTGGTCGGGTCAGGCGCGGTCGGTCACCGTGCCCGGCACCAAGGGGTCCATGGGCATCATGCCCGACCACGAACCGGTGCTAGCCCTGCTGCAGGAGGGCAACATCCGGGTTCAGGCCACCGACGGCGGTCGTCAGTCCTTCCATGTGGACAGCGGATTCGCCTCCTTCGACAGCAACAAGCTGACTGTGGCCGTGGACCACTACCTGGAGGATGCTGATCAGGGACAGCAGTCCTGACTTCCTCTCCTTTTCCACCCGGCCGGTGCACTTGCATCGGCCGGGTTTTTCTTTCCCGCCGCGGAACAGCGACTGATATATTGGCACCTGTGCGAATCATTGTTGCCGACTGCTCCGCCGAATACTCCGGGCGTCTCAATGCCAGCCTGCCGCCGGCCAGGCGCGTTCTGCTGATCAAGGCTGACATGAGCTGTCTGATTTTTTCGGAGCTGGGTTCCTACAAGCCCCTGAACTGGATGTGCGCCCCCTGCACCATCAGGGAGATCGAACCCGAGGAGGCAGGCAAAGAGGGCGCGGGCACCAAGGCTGATTCCGTCGCCGGGACTGGATCGGATGAGGTAGTCGAAGCTGCCGCGCCCGATGCGCTGATCGCCCAGGAGCAGGATCAGGACCAGACTCGGCCTGTCCGTAGAGTTCTGCGTGTTTCGGCCGTGAAATCCAGTGATGTGCTCACCATCAGGCTCTACCAGGTCTATGCCGACGACAGCTATGATCTGGGGACGGACCCGGGATTGGTCAAGGACGGTGTGGAAGCGCACCTGCAGCGTTATCTGGCCGAACAGATCGACCGCATCGGCCCGGGAGCCACCCTGGTGCGCCGGGAGTATCCCACGCCCATCGGCCCAGTGGACATCATGGCCGTGGACAGCCAGGGGCGGCATGTGGCCATCGAGATCAAGCGGCATGGCGGCATTGACGGGGTGGAACAGCTGACCCGCTACTGCCGCCTGCTTAACCGCGACCCCCTGCTGGCCCCTGTCCGTGGAATCTTTGCGGCCCAGACCATCACCCCCCAGGCCAGGGTCCTTGCGGAGGACAGGGGATTCGAGTGTCTGATTCTGGACTACGAGGCTATGAAGGGCGCTGACAGCGATGAACTGACCCTCTTCTGAGGCAGTTTTCGGTCTTAAATAACATGTATGTAAGATAGCTCACATATATGCTCTCTTAGATCCACAAGACTTGAAAGGCTACTAGATATTGGGGTTGACGGCCTGACACGCCACTACCCGTGGTATTGTGCTCGCGCCTGGGAGTGTGTAGAGTGCAATCATCGGGTTCCAAGAAGAGGGCTATAGAGCTTGGAACATCACGGCTACATGTAAGGGAGAGGCGATCATGTCCATCACGGTCTACACCAAGGCGCACTGTCCCCAGTGTGATGCCACCAAGCGTCAGTTGACCAAGCAGGGGCTGGAATTCGAGCAGGTGGATTTGACCGAGGACCAGACCTTGATCGACCAGTTCATCGCCCAGGGATTCAAGCAGACCCCCATCGTAGTCACTGACCAGGAGACGTGGAGCGGGTATCGCCCCGATCTGATCAGGAAGGCAGCACAGAGCGTCAAGGTTTTTGCCTGATCAAGGCACTCGGAGCCCGGTTCACGGATATGTGGACCGGGCTTTTTTGTTAGCTTGGTGAGCAGTAGGGTTGATCGAAAATACAGTGTGCGCCTACTTGGTTGGTAGATGCCAGGTAGGCAAGATTTGCAGGTGTCGGCCAGTCTTTGCCGGCTAGGGCCACCCTGCCCGCACTGTCCAGTTGCTGGATGGTTTCAGTCTCATGATGAATCGCCGTCCGGGTGGTTGTGAGAGCGGATGATAACGCGGTATCCGGTATTCGTATATCGAAAAGCAAAGAAAGACGGCTCGCGTTCTCTAGGATTGTCGACTGTATGTCGCAGTGGCGGGAAGCGGGCGAGAAGCAGTGAAGAGGAGACGATGAACAGGACGAGGGCAAGTAGGGAGGTGAGGGCATGAATTGGACTTTCATGGCGCAGAATCTGCACTTCTTCGTCAATGCGGCCTATGTAACGGTCTTCATCTCCTTCTTTGGCGTGGTGTTCTCCATGCTGATCGGGCTGGTCTGCGCCGGGTTGGAGGTCTTCAGGATCCCCCTGCTCTCGCAGTTGGCAAGGGTATATATCGAGCTGTCAAGAAACACCCCGCTCCTGGTTCAGCTCTACTTTCTCTATTTTGGGTTGCCCAAGCTCGGGGTCAACTGGAGCGCCCAGACTTGCGCCATCGTTGGGCTGGCCTTCCTGGGCGGTTCCTACATGGCCGAGGCCATGCGCGGTGGGTTCGAGGCCGTGCCCCAGGTGCAGATCGAGTCAGCCCGTGTCCTGGGATTCACGCGTGGGCAAACGCTGTCGAGGATCGTGCTGCCTCAGGCCCTGAGCAGCGCCATACCGGGCGTGGTAGCCAACATCATCTTCCTGATCAAGGAGTCCTCGGTGGTCTCGGCCATCGCTCTGGCCGATGTCATGTATGTCACCAAGGACCTGATGGGCACCTCCTACGACACCTACGAGTCGCTGACCCTGCTCATCGTCACCTACCTGGTCATCCTGCTGCCCATCTCCGTCATCGGAACCGTTCTTGAGCGGAGGTTCGACTATGCACGGCGTTGAGGTGCTCTTCCAGCCAGGGGTCATGCCCAGGCTCTTCCAGGGGCTCTGGGTGACCGTCTGGATAGCCGGCGTCTCGGTCCTGCTCTCCCTGCCCCTGGGGTTGGTAGTCGGATGGCTGATGACCCGGCGCAACCGCCTGATCCGCTTCCTGATGAGGATCTATTTGGACTTCATCCGCATCATGCCCCAGCTGGCCCTGCTCTTCATCGCCTTCTATGGGCTGTCCAGGGCATGGAACCTGAATCTGGATGCCACCGGCGCCTGCCTGCTGGTCTTCGTGCTCTGGGGTGGGGCCGAGCTGGGCGACCTGGTCCGCGGGGCCCTGGAGTCCATTCCCCGTACCCAGGTGGAGTCGGCCTACGTGCTGGGACTGAGCTCCTGGCAGACCTTCTCCAGGATCATCCTTCCCCAGGCCCTGCGCCGACTGCTGCCGGCCAGCGTCAACCTGGCCACTAGGATCGTCAAGACCACCTCTCTGGCCGCCCTGCTGGGCGTCATCGAGGTCATCAAGGTCGGCCAGCAGATCATCGATGCCAACCGCTTCGCCTACCCCCAGGCGACCCTGTGGATCTATGGGGTGATCTTCTTCATGTATTTCTTCATCTGCTGGCCCCTGTCCCTGGTGGCCCGGCATCTGGAAAAGAGGTGGGCCCATGACTGAGGGGCAAACGACGGCGAATCAGCCACAGGATGACCAGGAGGAAGGGGCGGTACTGACCGTCGAGCACTTGGTCAAGCAATATCCGCAGGCGCAAAGCCCTGTGCTCAATGACATCTCCTTCCAGGTGCCCAAGGGCAAGGTCTTTGTGGTCCTGGGCCCCTCGGGCTCAGGCAAATCCACCCTGCTGCGGACCATAGCCGGATTGGAGCCCATACAGGGTGGCCGGATTCTTCTGGATGGTCAGGAGGTGGAGACCGGTCATCCCCTGGGCAAGCACAGCGGAGGTCCTGGCGGCCTGATGTCAGGCACCCGCAGCTCTGACCTGCGCACCAGGATCGGCATGGTCTTCCAGAGCTACGACCTCTTCCCCAACAGAACCGTGCTGGACAACGTGACCCTGGCGCCCATCCTGGTGCAGAAGCGCAAGCGGGACCAGGCACGGCAGGAGGCTCTGGAGCTGCTGGATCGAGTGGGTCTGGCCGACCGCCGGGATGCCTGGCCCAGCCAGCTCTCGGGTGGCCAGCGGCAAAGGGTGGCCATCTGCCGGGCGCTCATCCTCCATCCTGAGATCATGCTCTTCGACGAGGTGACCGCGGCTCTGGATCCAGAGATGGTCCGCGAGGTCCTTCAGGTCATGCTGGAACTGGCCGACCAGGGGCTGACCATGATGATCGTCACCCACGAGATGGCCTTCGCCAGGGGCATCGCCGACCATATCGTCCTCCTGGATGGAGGCGTCCTGGTCGAGCAGTCCGACGATCCAGAGGCCTTCTTCACCCACCCGACAACTGACCGGGCCCAACGCTTCCTGTCCACCTTCACCTATGAGCGCAGGCGGGATCAGGACCAGGATCAGAAGTCCTGATGAGGACTTCGCATATTCGTCCGGCGGCCTTCGCCGGAACCGTCCCCAGGGGCGGCCATAGGAAAGAGAACAGGAAAAGAGGGATCATGACCGCAAGGGTAATGAACCGATTGATACGGGCGGCGCTGGCCACGGGGGCGACGATCGCGATGATGGCTTCCATGGCGGCCTGCGGCCCTTCGGCGGCCACCCCCAGTGACGCTGGAAGCGGCTCGGCAAACAACTCCGGTTCCTCGGCAGCATCAGGGTCTGCACGCACCCCGGAGCAGATCACCAAGTCCGGCAAGCTCAAGGTGGCGGTCTTCACCGACAAGGCCCCATTCGGCTACGTGGACAAGGACGGCAAGAACCAGGGCTACGACGTGGTACTGGCCGAGCGCCTGGCCAAGGACCTGGGCGTCAAGCCCGAATACACCTCGGTGGACCCAGCCGCCCGTGTGGATGTGCTGTCCAGCAACAAGGTGGACGTGGTTCTGGCCAACTTCACCGTCACCGATGATCGCGCTCGCAAGGTGGACTTCGCCAAGCCCTATATGAAGGTCTTCCTGGGCGTGGTCTCGCCGGATTCTGCGCCGATCAAAGATGTCAAGGAGCTCAATGGCAAGACCCTGATCATCGCCAAGGGCACTACGGCTGAGCCTTACTTCGAGCAGCACTACCCTGAAGTCAAGTTGCAGAAGTATGACCAGTACGCGGATGCCTACAACGCCCTGCTGGACCACCGTGGCGACGCTATAAGCACCGACAACACCGAGGTGCTGGCCTGGGCCAAGGCCAACAAGGGCTTCTCGGTGGGTATCACCAAGCTCGGGGACGAGGCGGTTATCGCCCCGGCTGTGCGCAAGGGGAACAAGCCCTTGCTGGACTACATCAACAAGGAGCTGGTCAAGCTGGGCCAGGAGCAGTTCTTCCATGAGGACTACCGCAAGACCCTGGAGCCGGTCTACGGCAGTGCGGCCAACCCCGACGAGATCGTAGTCGAAGGCGGCAAGGACTGACCTGGTCGTCTCGCTTATCACAGGGGCCCGTGCCCATCCAGTCGCATTTGGATGAGCACGGGCCCCTATTTGCCTGAGTTGGTGGATTGACAGGTCAGTAGGCGGCCAGGATGTCAACCACGAAAATCAGGGTCGAGTTGGCCGGGATCTTCTGCTGTTGCTGGCTGCCATAGCCCAGGTCGGGCGGAACTATCAGAAGAACCTGAGAGCCCACCGTCTGGCCGGCCAGACCCTGCTGCCAGCCCTTGACCACTTGGTCCAGGCTGAAGTCGCTGGCCTGACCCCGGTCCCAGGAGGAGTCAAACTGCTTGCCGTCGGAGGCCAGCCAACCGGTGTAGTTGGCGCTGACGCTCTGATGCTGGCCGACCTTGGCCCCCTTGCCCTTAATCAGGGGCTGGACGACTAATCCTCCCTTGGGCTGGTAGCCGTTGAGGTCCAGAGAGGGCTTGCCCTTGTCATCCAAACTGATTTTTGGCAGGTCGCTGGGCAGGTCGGTCACCTTCTGACCCTGGGCGCGGGTCAGGTTCTTGGACTTGGAAACGAAGGTCAGGGCCATGATATAGGAGCTGGTCGCCTGACTGCTGCTGCCGGAACCTGACTCATCGATGCCTACGGCAACGGTCGAGTTGACCTTGAGGCCCTTGAAGGTGTCATAGTATGCGGGGATGGATTTCTTGCTGATGACGATGGAGCACTCCGGGCTGCTCTTGTCCCAGGTGGAGTTGATCACCTTGCCGGTTTTTGCATCCAGGGCCAGGCTCCTGGTGCATACGCGATCCCCGTCGCGGAGGACCTCGCCATCGCCCTTCTGGATGACCTGATGGGTCTGGTTCTCGACCTTGAAGGGTGTCTTGAAGCTGATGTCGGGCTTGCTGCCAAGTTTGCCACTGGCCGATACGCCCTGCATGGTGTCGCCCGGGTGGCCGCCCCCGTCAGATTTCCCGCCGCAGGCTGACAGTCCAAAAAACAGGGCCAGAGCGGTCATAGCGCCCAGCAGACGCTTGCTGCGTGAATTTCTTACGATGATGGTCATAAAAGATCAGTTTAGGGCTTGTGGGCGATTTCCCGGTGGTGGAAACCAGATCATAGGGTGCCGACGGTAGAATGTCGAAAATATGGAGCAAGTACCCGAAGAAACCGATGAGATGACGCGGCCTGGCAAGCCCTCGCGTCACAGCATGATCATGCGCGGCATCGTCACCCCCATCTTCGGACTGCTGGCTGTAACGGCCATTGTGCTGGGTATTCTCAACGCCACGGTCTGGAAGCCTTCGGCTCATGTGGATGCGCATGCGCGCACCAAGGCAGCTTATGTGGTGACCGATCCAGGTGTGCTTCCCCTGGTGGACAGCAAAGTGACCATGCGAGTAGATGCGGCATCGACTGGGACTTCCGCGTCAGCAGATCAGAATTCACAGAAGCCTACTGTCTGTATGGCCCTGACCACGGCCAAGGATGCAGCTGGTTGGACGGCCGGGCATGATGTGGCCCGGGTGCGCGGCCTGGACGATTGGCAGACCCTGTCCGTCGGCAGGGACACCAGTCCAGGCAAGGCCGTCAAAGGTGATCAGGGCGTGGCCTTTCAGGATTCGGATATGTGGCAACAGGTCACCTGCTCCGACAGCAGCGTCTCCATGTCCCTGAAGACCGAAGATCCGCAGGCCGTCCTACTGGTGGCGGTTCCCCAGGGCGCCCATTCCCTGGGGCTGGAGATGCTCTGGCAACGTGACAAGTTGCCCGACTTCGCCATGCCCTTCTACTTTGCCGGCGGGCTTCTGGCCCTGCTGGCTGTTCTTTCGGCTACGGTCTTCGCCATGGATCCGGCCAAGCGCCGTAAGCAGGCCGAACCTGAACAGGAGACTGAGGAGCCTCCCGAGGTCAGCGTGGCCCAGGCCCTGGGCTACGCCATTCTGCCTGGTTTGGGGAACCGGCATAGCCCGGCTTCAGGCCGGCGTCGGCGCCACGCTCGTGGCCAGGCGCGGCAGGGGGATCCGGGACCTCCACCCAGGCCGCCTGTGGTGATTGATCCGCGCAATCGGAACCTGGTCGCTGACCAACAGGAGGATGGCGACGGCCGCACCGTCAGCGGCGATCGGGGGGCCGACGATGTGTCGTCCACCAGGGTCATCAGCAGACAGGAGATGGCCTCCTACTTGGCCAGGCTTGCCCACGAGGGGGAGGAAGAGCGCCGATGAGTACGAACAAGCCGATGAACAAGGTGGCGGCTGCAGCGGCGTTGACCTTGTCCTTGGCCCTTCTGCCTGGGTTGTCCGCCTGCGAAGGGCAGGTTCCGCAAGCCCGCCGGACAGAGCCACAGAATACTGCAACCACTGCTCCCGCGCCCAACCTGACCCCGGCACAGGAAGCCCGTATCCGCAAGAGCATCGGGGCTGTTTTGGACCAGGCCAATGAGGCCAAGGATCCTGCCGGGCTGGACCAGCGAGTCAGCGGCCCACAGCTGGAGATCCGCACCAGCGAGCTGACCATAGCCCGGGCCACCGGGCAGCTGGATCCCAAGACGACCATCCCTACCACCATCGCTCAGACGGTCATCCCTGGCGATCCGGGGTGGCCACGCTCGGTCTTTTCCATTACCACTACCACGCAGGATCAGCAGTCCAAACGCCTCTTGGTTCTGGATCAGGAGTCCGCCCATGAGAACTACAAGCTTTGGGGCGTGGCCCGGCTTTTCCAAGGAGCCCAGTTGCCCAAGTTTCCGGTGGCCACCATCGGCGCCAGGATGGGGCAGGGCGACGATCAGGGGCTCAAGGCTACGCCGGTGGAGGCCGTGCGCCGTTATGCCGACCTCCTGCAGAATCCCCAGGGCAGCAAGTATGCCAAGGAGTTCGCCCAGGATGACTTCCGCAACTCTTTGGGCACGCTGACTCAGGTGGTTCAGCAGGGGATCGAAGCCAACAAGGGCAGCCAGTCGCAGACCTTCACCCTGGCACAGGGGCAGCTGCGGGTCATGCACTCCTCCGATGGAGGCGATCTGGTCGTGGCCCGGATCGATTCGGTCTGGACCAGGCAGGCGGGTGAGGGCCGCGAGTCCTCGCCGGCCTCGGATGCCGAGAAGGCCCTCTTCGGACAGGGCAAGCCCACCAGCACCATGAAGGTCACCTATGTCAACGTGATCGCCCTTTACATACCTTCAGCGGACTCGCATGAGCCCATCAGGGCCGTGGGCGCCGAGCGTGAACCCATCAAGGTGGAAGCGGTCTGAAGGGTGGGATTGCGCTGGGTGAACGCCCGATCCCTGGACTAGATTGGCTTCCAGGAGTATGCAATCGAGGGCGGGCCGAAGCTGCAGTCGGCGGCCGCCAGGTTTAGGAGGACTGACATGGCGAACAAGAACGGGCAGGGGCAGCCGGGCGTCTCGCTGGCAGGAGCGGTCGACCTGGGCGCGCTCAAGCATCAGGTCGATGCTCAGCCAGGCCAGCAGGGAGGCGCACCCGCTGCCGGCGGCTACGTGATCGATACCACGGAGGCCAGCTTCCAGGCTATGGTCCAGACCTCAGCCACCTTCCCCATTTTGGTCCTGCTCTGGGTGCCCACCGACGACCGTCTCTTTCCCCTGGCCACCCGTTTGGCCCAGGCCGTCAATGCCCAGGGGGGGCGCATTCAGCTCTCCCGCATCGACATCGCCTCCAATCCGCAGATCGCCCAGACCTTCCAGGTGCAGGGCGCGCCGGCCCTCTTTGCCCTGCTGGCAGGCCGACCCATGCCAATCCTGCAGGGGCTGCCCACCGATGAAGAGATGAACCAGATCACCGATCAGCTCATCCCGCAGGTGGTTCAGATGGCGCAGAAGGCCGGCATCACTGGCAGTGCCCCCTACCAGGAGACCAACGACCAGGGCCAAGATGAGCAGGCCGGCCAGGCAGCGGCTGATGCCATCCCTCCTGCCCATCAAGAGGCTCACCGGCTGGCCCAGGAGGGCGACTATGCAGCTGCGGCCGAGGCTTATGGCAAGCTGGTCCAGGCCGACGCGACCGACGATCTGGCCAAGCGGGAACAGGCCAAGTGCCTGCTGATGGCTCGTTCAGCCACGGCCGATGTCCGCAAGGTCCGCCAGGCGGCTGCCGATGCCCCTGACGACCTGCAGGCCCAGTTGAATGTGGCCGATGTGGATATGATCGGCGGCCAGATTCAGGATGCCTTCGACCGTCTGCTGGACTTTCTGGCCGGGCACCGGGATCAGACCGATTCCATCCGCCGCCGTCTGCTGGAGTACTTCGTCATTCCTGAGCCGACCGATCCTCGGCTGGCCAAGGCCCGCCGCCGTCTTTCCACGCTGATGTACTGAACGCTCCTGGGTCAGGAATCTCGGTTCTGGTCGAAGTTGGTCAGGAAGCGTGGTCCGCTGGCTTTCAGCTCCCGGTCGAAGTTGGTCGCCCAGTCGCCGAAGGGATGGTCGGCCAGCCCATCGTTGGAGAATCTCGGGTCATCGGTGATCTCTGTGGCGCAAAAATCGGGAATGGTCAGGTCGGTCACTGGCCCGGTCCGCTCCACCTCGGCCACCACCAAGGGTGCGTTTCCGTCCCCAAAGACATCCAGATTCCACCAGTCCTCGTCCAGCCAGACTCCATACCGGTTCTTGACGATGGGAATACCACCTCGCAGGATCAGCTCCAGGGCGATGCCCGGGTCGATGGCCCTTTCGGCCTCGTAGCGTGTGCCGCCGACGGAAGGTCCCTTGGCGGTCATTGAGGCAGCCTCGAAGTGGTCGCCTTCCTCAAGCAGGGTGTGGAGGGCATCGGTTCGGGTCGTCATGGGAACCACCGGGTCCACCTGGCCTTGCAGGCGCACACGCAGGGCGAAGTTGTCCTCATGCACGTAGTAGCTCTGCACGATCAGGGTAGGTCGACTCTCCCCGAGCAGCTCCCGGGGAAGGTTTCGGCAGAAGAATCTGCGCTCGAACTCGAAATCGTCCTCGTTCTCGTCCTCATTCATGGCCATGCGTCCCATGGTACGGTAGGCCGGGTGCGGCTACCATTTGCCGTCCACAGCCCATTCGAGTTGTCCAGGTATGTGAAGGTCGCTTGTGATGGCCGGGTGAAGGAACTAGAGTGTGAATCATCCCGAGAGAAGATCATCCGGGAATGTTGGCGGCTTCGCGCCACCGCATGAGGATGCAATGGCGCAACCGGGGCGGTGACACGAAGCCATGCCATCACAATACCTACGAAACGCCTGAAATCTTGGGGCAACACGCCGGGAACAGCGTGAGCTGGACCGACACGTGAGGACGCGCATGGGTGCGAAAATGCGCAAAGTGTTCTAGTATGGTCTCTGTTGTCCACTGGAAGGTGGTCTCTCGGGTTCGTAGCTCAGCGGATAGAGCGTCTGTCTCCGGAACAGAAGGTCGAGGGTTCGAATCCCTTCGAGCCCACCAAGGCGAAACCCCTGCAATCGCAACGGTTGCGGGGGTTTTCTCATACTTCCTGAAACCACTCAAAACCCCTCCTGTGTACGGTATGTGTACGGTAAAATGCAATCCGGAGGCGTTCGAAGCCCGACAGGTGTGGCACCATTGCCTAATCGTTGCAATACCAACGCTAATCAAGGATTAGACCCCCGAAAACGCCCATTTCGGCGCACTCATGAAAAAGCCCCACCGAAGCGGGGCCTGGACTGGAAACCGATCAGTACACGTTGAAACCAACGACCTGCGGATTATCAGTAGTGCCGGTAACCGTGCACTCGTAGTTCTTGCCAGCTGCTGTGGCACCGTAAGCGTTCGTCACGTCGACGGTGGCTTTGTAGTACCAGGTGTTGTCATCCTTGGGGGTGAAATCCTGTATGACGCCACCAATGTCGTGAGTTTTGAACCCGTAGGGGTACTCATGCTTTCCACGCTGCTGGCAGGCCGTCAGAGCCGCCGTCGTGGACAGCTTCTTCTCCAGGAGGTGCTTCTGCTTGATCGCCGGGTCGATATCATGCCTGAGCGTAATGACGGGCTTCTTATCGTTGCTGACCGATATGACCGTCCACTTCTCTGCGTCGAACGGCTTCTTGCCGTCATCGGTCTGGATAGTGTAGTCGGCTTCGGTCCACTTATGATCGGACAGTGTGGTTAAAGCAGCGTCCCAGGTCTTCCCGGTGAGCTCCGACGTGTCGAACGCGGTCTTCGTGGGAGTCGGCGGGGATGCGACGGTTGTCTTCTGACTGTTTGGCGAGACAAGGCTGCTGATTCCCCCTATGGCAGCCAGAGCGACAAAAATGACGATCCAAAACCAGATGCGCTTATAAAAAGGCTGCCGACTTATCTTTACTGCATGCGATGTTCTGGGCATCTGCCGTACTCTCCCTCGTGCATGTCTTCAGTGACTGTACGCCAGCCTATCAGGAGGGCATGCCGACCTTAGAGGAGGCTGCATGAGTAGATAATGATGGCAGTGTTTCGGCCCCTTGTTGTAGTTTTGCGGTTATGGGTAAGAAGGGTGACGGTGACGTTTGGAAGATAGTGGTCGCTTTCATTCTTGTATGTTTGTTTGCTGCCTATCCGGTGGCGGGTGTCGTCTGCCTGGTGCTGATTCTGCTAGTCGCTTTCCTTGCTTCCAGGCCCGGTAGGGGCAGGCATGCGGGTCAAGCTGGTGGTCATGAGAGTGGAAAGCGTTATGAGGGTGGTCTTGATTCTGTCGTGTCTCCTGAATTCACTGGGAGGTATCTGGGTGATGATGGCTTGCCGGTTGATTATGTGGCTTTGGATACGGAGACGACGGGTCTGCATGCCGATAGGGACAGGATCATCGAGATAGGCGCTGTGAAGGTGCGCGGCCGGCAGGTGGTCGATCGTTTTTCCACGCTTGTCGATCCGGGTCGTGCCTTGGATGCGCGGATAGTCGAGCTCACCGGGATTACCGATTCGATGCTGAATGGGCAGCCTGGCATCGTTCGGGTGCTTCCAGCTTTCTGGTCGTGGGTCGGGGATGATCCGCTGGTGGGGCATAATCTGCGTTTCGACATGGGGTTCCTGGAGGCAGAGGGTGACCGAATAGGGGTGGAAGCCCCGGAGGGTGTCATCTGCATGGATACTCTGCAGATGAGTCGGGCCATGTTTCCCGAGGAGCGGCATCACCGGCTTGAGGATCTCATTCGCAGGTTCGGCATTGCGCAGTCCGAGGAGCATCGCGCCCTTTCGGATGCCGGACAGACGCAGCAGTGTTTCGAATGGATGCGCGACTATATGAGAAGACTCGGAGGAAGTTTCTCGACCATCGCATCAGGCGGTGGTGCCGCAGCCTCGTATGAAGTCGGATCGTCGCTTGGTGCGTCGGCGGCGGACCAGTCGAGGCATTTCGGCGGCCATGACCTGCACCGGCCGTGCAATAAGAGGCCTGAAGGGGATTGCATCGTCGAGAATGTTGATTCATGGCAGACGGTCGGAGTCGCTGGTGCGGGGAAACATCAGGATGTATTCATGCGTTTCCCCCGCAATGCCGAGGTCTGGGTGGCTTTGACCCACGGGATCATGCCCTCGGGCAAGCATGCGGGCGAGCCCATCATCGATGTCTGGCTGGATGGAGAATACGCCGGATATCTGACGGTGCTGCAGACCTCCCGTCACTGCAGGCAGCTGCCACCACAAGGAGGCGTCTCCTACGCGCACTTCGGCGCAACGGGAGGGAAAGGCAAACTGCAGTTACGCGTCTCATTCCCCTATGCGCACCCGGAAATCGACTATGAGCGATACGTGCAAACACTGGATGATGATGGCCGGGTGGGCACGAATGGTCCGGGTATTCAACCATCAAGCAAAGAGGATTGACGGGAACGTTGGACCAGAATGGTCCTGTAGTCCTGTATCACTTGGAGGGTGACGTCGAGTTCGCAGGCGATCTGGTAGGCGTTCCCTTCGTACATGGCTTCTGCGGTCTGGTATTCGAGAGGGTCGATCAGCTTCAGCGCGGTCTCCCTTCTGGTGCGGTGTTCGACGCGGGTGCCGTAGACGCCTCTTTTTGATGTGTCCTTGTGCGCCCAGTGGATGAGCTCGTGCAGAAGCGTGCACCGTTTCTGCGTGTAGGTCATGCTCCGGTCGATGAGGATCATGTTGGCATGCTGGTCGTAGCATCCTTCAATGTTCCCCGGCAGGTGCGCGCTGGCTATGGTCACGTCGAGGTTGTCGGCCTGCCTGCGCATCTGCCCGTACGTCGTCCTTGACTTGATCCCCTTCAGATAGTGCGGGTCAGCGTCCATCGCCACCTTCTTTCTCCTGCTCCTTGTAGGGGTCGGTGGATGCGACCAGGGTCTGGTCGCCGGCCTTGATCTTGTCCAGCACGTACTGGATCTTCTCATCCTCGGAAAGCTGCGACGGATCGACCTCAAGTGGCGGGTAGGGTCCAAGATCATCGGTCACGCGCTGCTCGGCTCTTTTGACGACCACTGTAAAGTCCATTCCGATGTAATCGCAGATTTTGTTTGCGACTGCGACGTCGATCGGGGGTTTGGCGTTCAGCCAGTTCGACATTGCCGATCTTGCGTGGCCTAGTGCGTCGGCTACCTTGCCTTGGCTGTATCCGTGTGAGGCGATGGCACCTTTTAACTCGGCACCGATGTATTTGCTGAAGAGCATTGCCCTGTCCTGGATGATATTGGTCATAGAAGTACTATACAACAGTTTTGAGGAATAGTGTTAGTCAAATCAAGCACAATTGAGTTTGACATGTTCATTATGAACCATTACTGTTAGTCATATGAGGTATAGCGATATCAATCAAAGGATTGCGAGCAAGGTCAATGCAGCAATCGAGGCGTCAGGGATCAAGAAAGTCGCCTTATCAGAAAAGACCGGGATGCCAAGCAGCACCCTCAATTCAAAACTCCGGGCTTATACGCCGTTCACAGTGGAAGAGGTTTTCCGTATCGCAGAAGTCATAAGTTGCGATCCGATTCTTCTTCTTACCGATAAGTCAGAGAATCAGCGGCTGGCGGCGTGAGATGGATTGGGTGAATCTACTCCAGGATGGGGCGATCGTCTGCCTGGCGATTACGGTCTTGTTGTTGTCATCCGCAGTTAAGCGTGATTGCGGAGTCCGCCATCAACGGGGATATTCTCGGTTATCGGGTGCTCCATCATGTCGAGAATGTCGCGCTTCGCCTCTGCCAGCATCACATTGTCATAGTGGACTTCGTCGGCAATCAGACGGCTGTGGGTCAGGTGCAGAAGTCGATGGGCTATTTTGTGACGGCGAGACTGGGGAAGTGTCCAGGATATCTGGAGGCAGTCGGGAAGTTTTAGGATTTCTCGACGATCGTAGATCACCAGAACGACGTGTTGGTTTGGATACACGTAGTATCCGTCGGGTAGCGAGGTGATCGCTATGCCGTTGGGATCCCTGAATTGGTCATGGCTTATCCAGACGTGTTCAAGTAATTGCTCGCTGTTGTTCCTGAATCTCAATTCAGCGTGGAGATTGTCGTTGGGAAGGAGCGATTCGACAACCCATTTGGCTTCTTTTCTGTCAGCCTCGGCTTGTTTGGTTCTTTTGGCTGATGACCGTGTGTACAGGGTTGAAAGAAGCGAGACAAAGAGGGCGAGCCAAGCAACGACTGTTCCCCATTCCAAGTGTGTTAGCCAATTGATCATGTCTGCATTTTCTCACATAAGAAGAATGCCGCAGGTACCAGCTGCGGCAGTGACAAAAGAAAGTAGGTAGATATCTGATGTCAGATTCAAATATACCATCCGCCCCTACGCGGCGGGGTGATCCTGAGACCTCGTTTGAGGCGGCGGAGAAGGTGGATGTGAACCGGATGCAGGAGGAGACGATCAGGGCTCTTGCCGGGTTGTCGTATCCCGTCGAGGAGTGGCGGCTTCAGGAGCTTGTCGAGAAACGGCTTGGCTGCCGTCTTGGTGACAGCACAATCCGCACGCGCCTGTCCGAGCTGGTGAAGAAGGGCCTGGTCGAGCTTGTGGACCGTGAGGGCCGCAGCCGGACCGGTCACAGGTGCTCTCGTTACCGTCTTGCTGAAGTGGGGGTGGCGGCGTGATCTGGTTCAGTGTTGATGAGATTTTCGGCGGTCACTGCCCGCGTGGTCTTCGCCTCGAGTTGGAGCCCGCCCATCGGATTGTTGATGGTAGGCGTGTGTGGGTCGGAGAGGACGTGGAGCCGATTCTCCTGAAGTGGATGGGGGTGGCGGCGTGAGCGGGCGTGTGGCTTCCGGCGCTCCGGTGATTTTCGAGCTGCTGAATGAGGAGCAGGCTCGCGCGCGTACGCCGTTCGGCAAAGAAAAGTTCAAGAAGTTATTCGGGGGCTTGTACCGGTATGACCCTGACGGCAATCCTGGCGGTTATCTTGCCACTGATCTGCAGGGTGAGGTCGAGGATTGGAAGATGCGGTCGAAATCGGAGCAGGCATCATGACGGCCGAGCAGTTGGCTGCGCTTGAGTTGGAGCGCCTTGATCCTG
Source organism: Bifidobacterium sp. B4111 (assembly GCF_026537235.1). NCBI lineage: Bacteria > Bacillati > Actinomycetota > Actinomycetes > Bifidobacteriales > Bifidobacteriaceae > Bifidobacterium > Bifidobacterium sp. B4111. The sequence continues at coordinate 209,926 of NZ_JAFNMO010000003.1, forward strand.
GGACTCGTGCTCGTCTGGGTCTTGGGGGTGGGTGTGATGCCCCTGTTGACTCCTGATGATATCCGGCGTGTGACTTTCGACTGTCGTCGTGGCTGGTCGAAGCGTGACAGGTATGACGCGGATGAGGTGGACGCCTATCTGGATGAGTGTGCGCTGACGATATCAGCGCTTGGGAAGCAGTGTGAGCGGCTTCGGGCGCAGGTGCCTTGGTCGCCGGCACGGATCGGTGAAAAACCAATCGTAGTGAAGGAAAACAAATGAGTGACAAGGAATGGTATACAAATCTGTCCCGTTATGAGCTGGAGGGCAAGCACGTGCATGTCTTGTTTTCAGACGGGACGATGGAAGGCAGTTTGAACCTTCTTGGGCAAATTGTGTATTGGAATTCGGACGTTGGCCTGAAACATGTCCAAATTCTTGACTGGAACAAAGACAGCACATGGACGCGAGCTGTCGGTGTGGAGTCGGTGTCCATGGTGTGGGATGAGCGCGACTGGCAGGAGCTCGGACCAGCTGAGTACAGAAAGGCCGACGCGATAGTGGTCAATGGCCGTCTTTTGCAGGTCACCCGTGTCATGCGCAATGCGTTCCTGGTGGGGGATCGTGACCCCGTCCCGGTTCCTTTCGTCTCGTGTGCTTTACGGCACAAGGCCAAGCTGCCGACCGAGCCGGGCATTTATCGGGGTGCTGATGGGACGCTGCTGATCCGGCTTAAATCACTGCTGGAAGCAGACATATGGATGTGCGTGTCAAAGGATTTTTTGGAGGACGGCGCTTACGTCGGTGACGAGGTGGCCAGAAAGTATCTGCCTTTGACTCCTGTGCATTTCGTGGACGGGAGGGCCGAGTGATGGCGTTGATTCCAAGCGAAGTGGGAGTCTATGAGGCTGCTGACGGCGATCTGCTGATCCGTTTTGAGACCGGCGAAGGCGAGTGGTTGCATGTCTGCGACCTTTTCATGACTGACTTCGGCCCGGTGAAGGGCTGCGAATTTATTGAGGCTGATTCGGTGGCGGAACGCATGCCGCTCAAGTGCATTTCAGGGAGGGCCGAGTGATGGCGAAGGATATTGCTGACATGCTTGCTGATGGTGAGCTGACCACGTTCGAGGCGGCTACGCAGCTTTCTTTGGCGCAGTCGATGCAGAAGCGTTTGAAGACGCAGATCGACGTGCTCAAGGAGTTTCTGACCGACCGGATGGATTCCAGGGAGCATCTGACGACCGACCTGGGGACAGTGACCGCGAAGCGGGGCAGCGAGCCACGCTGGCGGGTGAAGGATCCTGTGGCGTTCGCCCAGTGGCTCAAGGAGCATGGCGAGGAGGAGAGCGTCGAGCACGTGCCGTATCCGAAGGATTTCGCGACGAAGCCTGACGCGATAGAGCATCTGGTCGGACAGT
>NZ_JAFNMO010000019.1:0-824 GCF_026537235.1 Bifidobacterium sp. B4111
CCCCAGCCGTAGAGCTGGTTGTCCGAGCCCAGGGCCAGGGAATGCCAGCCCCAGCCGCTCATCCGCTTCCAGGTGAACCCTGAGGGCGCATGCTCCGGCAAGCTTACCCGGACGGGAGTGTATTGCCGGGTGGTGGTCCCGTTGCCTACATAGCCATGCTCATTGAGGCCCCAGCCGTAGAGCTGGCCGTCGGAGCCCAAAGCCAGCGCGTGCAGGCTTCCCGCCTCCACATGCTTCCAGGTGAACCCTGCTGGCGCGTCTTGGGGCTTGTCGACCTTGCCGGGCCGGGGGTCGGCCGGGATGCCGTTGATGGTCTTGCCGCCGATGTCGCGTCCCAGCGTGGCGTTCTCGTTGTCGCCCCAGCTGTAGATATTGCCGTCGGAGCCCAGGCCCAGTGTGAACATGTATCCTGCCGAAGCCTGCACCCAGGTGAACCCTGCTGGCGCGCCTTCGGGCTTCAACACCCGGACCGGCTCATGCCTGTTGGTGTTGGTGCCGTCGCCCAGCTGGCCGTTGCCGTTGCTTCCCCACGCGTACAGGTTGCCGTCCGAGGCGACAGCAGCGATGTTTCCTCTTCCTGCGCTGATTTGGCTGAATCTGATGCCTCGCTGTGCGGGCGGGGTCAGGGTGACCTTGGTGCCTCCGGCCTCGGGCCCTTGGGCGGGGCTGATGGTCCAGTGCTGCGTGTCCGTCCTGGTCCACCGGGCGGTCAGGGTGATGCTGTGGGTGACGGGCTGGCTGAAGTCGTAGGCCACATTGTCCTGGAACCAGCCGTCGAACAGGCAGCCGTCGGCCTTCGGGTCCGGCTGGGGGCGTTCCGCCTG
>NZ_JAFNMO010000020.1:0-764 GCF_026537235.1 Bifidobacterium sp. B4111
ACTGGTACGAGCTGAAACAGGTACGTTAGTGTATCAATGTGCCCGAAATGTGCCCGATTGAATCGGTAAAAAGAGTCCGGTCTTCGAATTGTTTACCTAATCCCTCGATATTGACAGGCACGTTGAGTCTTTCCTTGTTGGACCGCGCGTTTCCTCCGTATTAGTTTGTACAGCAGATGCCCCATAGCCAGCACCAGTGGCTTGGGATGCATCTTCTTCCGGGCGCACCAATTCAGTCAAATCAATTTTACTGGTGGCTGGTTTGTTGGGCTGATCCCCCCCCCCTATTTGTTTCACTCCCCTCATCTTTATCGCTAAAAAGGTGAGCAACTTGCTCAACTGAAAGGGGGCCTTGCAATCTTGTGGGTATGCGGCTGGAACACGTAGTGACTTCATCTAAGACCTGGAGGAACACCGCCTTATCCGGCTTGCTCGAAGATTCGGTCCTCCTGGCCCATTCCAGCATAAGTTCAATGGCAAGCTCCACCATGCTTGTGGATGACAGGATCGCGTTCAAAGATTCGGGCTGCTCAAATACTGCATGCCGAAGAGTGCTCGACCATGTGGGTATTTTTGCGTAGAGAGCGTGAAGCAGGGTTTCGTTCTCCAGTATCAGATGCAGTCGTTGGACGATGGTCCCAACGTCTTCGATTGTGGCCATATCTGTAAGACCGGTGATTGCACGCGAGAAAAAGGCAATCGGCTCTGCTTCCGTATTCGCTGCATCAAGCAGCTGAGCTGCGAAAAGATCCCATGCCTGTATG